>JBJELY010000187.1:0-33774 GCA_051879395.1 Roseburia sp.
ATCTGAGCCTTTTTTCTTTGCCCAGTTTTTTCATAGGTCATTTGACACTATCTTTCTGTTACTAAGACTCTTCCCATTTTTTCCAAAAATATACAACAAAATTTAACGCACCAGACTCAGATCAATTTCAATTTGAATCGCAACTTCTTCTTCAAAGGCATCCGGATTTTCCTGATAATAGGAATACCATTCTCTCTTATATCCACCTATTTTTTTATAACTGTTTGAGATATCCACATGCTCCGTGTGCATTTTTTCAGCCATACTCTGATAATATTGTTCCAGCGCCAGCTCATACTGTTCTTCCCTATTTTCTCCTAATTTTTCTTTTTCATAAAGGGTTTCTCCCTCACAGGAAATCTTCACCAAAAGATACCGTTCTTCCTCTTCTTCTCCAAACTCCTCCTCTACCTGGAAGGAAGAAACACGAAGACTGTTTCCATCTTCAAATATAATTGTCTCTTTCTCCAGATTTCCCTGTATCATAGCAGAAAGCATAGCAGTCCCTGTGTCAACTGTTCCGGCAGCCGTTCCTCTTTTCCACACAAAATATTTTTCAATATAGGGCGTCTTCTCCTGCGTTGCAATATATGGTAGAAAAAGCGTTTCCAAATGATTCTCTTCTTCCTGATACAGCTTTCCGAGTGTCGGATATGCTGATTCTTTCATAGAAGCATTTCCTTCTAACAACTCTTCCAAATAAGTTCCAACAGATTCTTCTTCCGCAAATTCTTCTTTTAATTCCATAATCTCCTGTGGTCTTTCTGCCACAACTACATACGTATTTCTTGGAACTTCAGGGTTTGCTTTCAGTACTCCTAAAAGTTCTTCCATTGCTTCCCCGTCCTGCATCAGTTCTTCACTTAAAATCATAACCTTCAAGTGATTGTAGTCCATTTCCTTATTGCCTGCCTCTTCCTGATTCAGCCATAAAGTTTCAATGTCTTCTCTTTTTTCTACTGCAACTGCCAAAGGGAACTCCCGATCCTCTACTTCTAACGTATGACATCCTGTCAAAAGATTTCCTGCTCCCAAAAAGAAAAGTACCGACAAAACTTTTGTCGCTTTCCCACCTTTTTTTCTTTCTGGTAAAAACATAAGAAACAACGGAAGCAAGAGTGCTATTGGTGTTCCGACTGTCCAAACCAGCCAGCTTATCGTTTCTTTCCACGCCACCTTGCGATAGCAGAGAAACGCCAATAAAAACACCAAACACAAGACTCCCAGCAAATACGCTCCCTCCTTTCCTTTTCGTATCACATCTTTCCCTGTTTTTGCACTATAAAAAATAAGCCCATTCAACAATGCATACAGGGTAAAGAACCAAATTCCAAACATAAATGCATCTGTTCGTTTTAAAAATCCTCCCGGCATCTGCACGATACTCATTAACGTAACTGCCGGATAATCCATAGCAGACAATGCAGCACTTCCAAACACTCCGGTCAAAATCATATAGAGAATCAAATTCAACGCTCCCGTAAAAATAAGTGCTCTCCTTCCGTTTGAAATCAAGGAACGTTTTTCAACCGCATAAGGATAGAAAAATAGAATTAAAAAAATCAGACTCTCCCACAGAAATACAAAATACGTTCCTTTCCAAAAAGACTTCCAGGATGAGGAAAATACCGGTGTCCATAAATCCACATCTACCTCCTTGCAAGCAAAAATCAGCATTAGCATCAAAGGAATCATCAAAAACCAGAATAAAAGTTCATAAATCCGTGCTCTTCCCTCTATGCCGGAGCGAACCCCGTATCCCGCAAGAAGCAAGAGTAATACTAAAATCAGATAAAAAGATTCTTCCTTTAAAAGATTTTCTACCACCAGTTCCGAAAAAAGAAATGCTGTCATTCCTGCAAAAAGCAGAAAATACATAAAATAAAAAAGAAGTATGATTTTTTCCACGACTACACCACATCGCATCTGGATAAAGACAGAAAAATCCACCTTCATTTTTTTTACCGCCACAGAAAGTAAGCCCAGATACAGTAACCCTCCAATTGTCCCTGCAACTAAACAGAAAATTCCATCCACCCCTGCTATTTTAGATAACAGCGGTGGCAATAACAACGTGCTTAATCCAATGAGATCATAACTTAGTAAACGGAATATCTGCCTTCCTGATATCTTATTATTTTCTGAAAACATTTGATTCTCCTTCTTTCACAACCAGTTTTGTCCGTTCTTTTGGCTTTGCATAGATAGGACGCTTTCGAATTCTCCGCAATGGGTATCTCCATAAAAAATCTCTCTCATCTTCATAATGATTTAAATCTGCCCCTACAAACGGCATCAGATATGGAATTCCAAAACTTTTTAAATGAGCCAGATGAATCAACACACCAAGAAGTCCCAGTAAAAGTCCAAAGTATCCAAGCCATGCACAAAGCAAAATAAAACCAAACTTTAGAATGCGAAATGCGGTCGCAAACTCTTCGTTCGGAATTGCAAAAGAGCACAATGCTGTAAAGGAAACAACAATAACCACAATCGGACTGACTAAATTTGCCTCAACGGCTGCCTGTCCAATAATCAATCCACCTACAATTCCAATTGTATTCCCCATAGCTCCCGGAAGACGTACACCGGCTTCCCTCAACAGTTCAAAAGAAAGTTCCATAATCAGTACCTCTACCACTGCCGGAAACGGAACTCCTACTCTCGCTTCTGCAAAAGACAAAAGCAGAGTAGTCGGCAATATCTGGGTATGGAAGTTAACAACAGCAAGGTAGAACCCCGGCAATGTCATTGCAAAGAAAGATGCCAGATATCTCAACATTCTCCCGAAAGAAGCAATTCCCCATCGATTATAATAATCATCACTTGTCTTGATAAAAGCGTTATAATCGGTTGGTAAAATAAGTGCTACCGGTGAATTATCCGACATAACTACGACACGCCCCTCTAAAATTGCCATTGCTGCACGATCCGGCCGCTCTGTTGACTGAAACTGTGGAAATGGAGAATACCACTTCTCCTCTGTTAACTGTTCAATCACACCACTATCAAGGACACCATCGATTTCAAAATTCTCTAAACGCTTTTCCACTTCTTCGACCAGATTTTCATAGACGACTCCCTCCATATACATCAGATATACTTTTGTTTTGGAACGCACTCCCGAACTGCATTCTTTTACTTTTACATAAGGAGAACGAATTCTTTTTCGAATTAATGCTGCATTTTGTTTTACCGCATCAGAAAATCCCTCATTTGACCCTCGAATTACTTTTTCAGAATCTGCTTCTCCAACCCCCATTCCCGGATATCCTTTATCTGCGATTTTCACCGCTTTTGTACATCCATCGATAAAAAGAATCGGGTCTCCCGTAAAAAGTCCATCTACTGCTTCTTCAATTGTCTCAAAAAAGGTAGCATCCGCTACCCCAAGTGCGTTTTCCTCAAAAAGCCGGATTACATCTTCTCTCTCTTTATTCATAAGATTTTTCAGAGTTCTTCCTAATTCTGAAAAATCACTTCCCACATTTACTTCTATAAAAAGAAGATATGCCATGACATCATGGTTTTTCCCTATCTGCATCTCCTTTTTCTTAATATCTGCACAATCATGAAGGTAACATTCTAACTGTGCTATATTTTCCTTCAGGTTTTCTACAATCTTTGTTTTCTGTTCCATAATAACAATGCCTTTCTGCGTGCATACAAAAAAGGAATAAGTCTATGCTTATTCCTTTTTTAGTAGTGTATTCTTTTTCCAAAAAATTATTCTTAAGAATCCTGTTCTCTTATAATCTCTTTTACAGCAGCAGCCTGGTTCGCTACATGCACCTGCATTGCTTTTGTTACTTTTTCTTTATTCCGTTCCCGTAACCCTTCTAGTATTTGTTCATGCTCCTGCATCAGCACCGGATATATTTTTTCATCTTTCAAATATTCCACCCGATAACGATAAATCTGTTCCCTCAGATTATTTAGCATAGAAACCAGCTTTGGATTTCCGGTTGCCTGATAAATAATATCATGAAACAAGACATCTGCCTCTGCAACTCTTTTGACATCTTCTGTTTTTGATGCCTGTTGAAATTCTATCATTGCATTATGAAGTTTTTCTAACTGCTCTTCTGTAATCTGGTCACATGCTACATTGACAGCTAATTCATCAAGTGCTTCCCGAATCTGAAGCACGTCTTCCATGTCTTTTTCTGTCATTTTTGCAACCTCAGCTCCTTTTCTCGGAACTGTGACTGCAAGGCCTTCCTGCTCTAACATACGAATTGCTTCCCGGATTGGCGTTCTGCTGACTCCTAATTTTGCTGCAAGCTGTAACTCCATTAATCTTTCTCCCGGTTTTAATTCCCCTTTTAAAATTGCTTCACGCAATGTATGAAATACAACATCTCGAAGTGGCAGGCAGGCATCCATACCCAATTTTAAATTGTCTGTCATTCTTATCCTCCATCCCATCTTTCTCAAATTCTTGCATTATTATAAATACTTGTTAAATACACCTGTTTTGCCAGTCCTGACTTTTTCACTGCCTCAAACGCTTTCTGCGCAATTTCTTCCTTCTCAAATAAACCAAATACCGTAGGTCCTGAACCACTCATCATCGCATTCAGCGCTCCATGTTCTAGCATGTTTTCCTTAATCTGTTCAATCACCGGATAATTCGGAATCGTAACTGTTTCTAAAACATTTCCCATATCAGTAGCTATCTTTTTTAAATCCTGATTTCTGATATCCTCAATTAGTCTATCGATGTCAGGATGATTCGTTGTCTCATCTAATTTCAAATTCTCATAAACAAATTTTGTTGATACACTAATTGGTGGCTTTGCAATTAACACAGGACATTTTACCATTGGCAGAAGCGCTGATAATTCTTCTCCGATTCCTTCTGCCAGAGCCGTACCTCTCATAATGCAATAAGGAACATCTGCACCAATTTTTACACCGCGCTCCATCAACTGTTTTCTGGATAATCCCAGTTTAAAAATACGGTTCATACCATATAGCACTGCCGCCGCATCCGTGCTGCCGCCTGCCATTCCTGCTGCAACTGGGATGTGTTTCTGAAGTTTAATATGCACTCCCTGCGACATCTGAAATTCATCTTTTAATAATTTTGCAGCCTTATAAACAAGATTATTCTCATTTGTTGGCAAAAAAGAAAGATTTGTCTCCATTGTAATCTCCGGTTCTTTCTTTTTACTAATCTCTAATCTATCATATAAATGAATGGTCTGCATCACCATCCGTACTTCGTGATATCCATCTTCCCTGCGTCTGACCACGTCCAGACCAAGGTTAATTTTGGCAAGTGCCTTTAATGATATTTCGTCCATATGTTTTTCTCCTGTATTTTGTATACATTGTAGATTTTATACATTTTCATGAAAAAAGTCAATTCCTCTAATTTTCAATAAGGAAGTGACCGATAATCATTATAACAAAGGACGGGCATGGATGCCCAAAAGTAATACACACAATAAAGGATGAAATATTTCGTGTGAACAGGGAGGTTATCATATGAGTTTAAATGGAATCAACAATGCTGCAGCTTATACCGCAGCAACTACAAACACAAAAACAACCGTTTCTTCTACTTCAAATAAAGAAGAAAGTACCACCAAAACAAATAACACTTCTTCTAATGGCGTTATCTATGAAAAAGGTTCTGACACAACAGTAACCAAAAAAGATAATACCGCTATTGTGGAAATGTTAAAAGCTGATTTAGAAGCAAGAACACAGCAGCTTACCAATATCGTCCAGCAGATGCTTGGAAAACAGGGAAATACGCTTGCAAAAGCTGATGATATGTGGCGTTTCCTTGCAAGCGGAGATTTTACTGTTACACCTGAAATAAAAGCACAGGCACAGGCAGATATTGCAGAAGACGGATACTGGGGCGTAGAACAGACTTCTGACCGTATTCTTGATTTTGCAAAAGCTTTATCCGGTGGTAATACCGATTATGCAGATGAACTTTTAGCAGCATTCAAAAAAGGCTTTGAACAAGCAACCGGCACTTGGGGCAAAAAGCTTCCAGAAATTTCTCAGAAGACCTATGATGCTGTTGTTGAGAAATTTGAAAAATGGAAAAATGGTACAGAGGAAATAAACGAATAATATTACTTACAGAAAAAGCGGTCAGGGATTACATCATTTTGATGTAATCCCTGACCGCTTTTTCTATGAAAATGTGTCCCCGATGAACAGAATAATACGTCCCCAGAGAATTATTTTAATAATTTATCGATACTTGCTAATTTTACACAAAGCACGAATACTTTTGTTGCCATTTCCAAATCTTCCATGGATGGATAAGATGGTGCAATACGGATGACAGAATCTTTTGGATCTTTTCCATAAGGGAAAGGTGCTCCTGCTGGAGTCATCACAACACCTGCTTTTTTCGCACGAGCAACAATATCTTTTGCACAGCCTTCTAATGCTTCAAAACAGATAAAGTATCCTCCCTTTGGTGTAATCCATGTACCAATCTCAAGACCATTCAATTCTTTTTCAAAGGTATCTAAAATCATTTCAAACTTTGGTCTTAAAGAATCTGCATGTTTTCTCATGTGCTCGGTAATTCCATGAATATCTTTAAAATAGCGTACATGACGAAGCTGGTTTACTTTATCATAGCCGATGGTCTGCACTTTTAACTGCTTCTTGATATCTTCTAAGTTGTTCGCAGAAGTAGCAATTGCTGCTACACCGGAACCTGGGAAGCTGATTTTACTTGTGGAACAGAATTTATATACCATATCCGGATTACCGGCTCTTTTACATTCTGCTAAGATTTCGATCAGATGATCCTGATTGATATCGTACAAATGGTGGACACAATATGCATTATCCCAGTAAATACGGAAATCTTTTGCAGCCGGTTTTAATCTTGCAAAACGACGTACTGTTTCATCGGAATAAGTGATACCCTGTGGATTAGAATATTTTGGCACACACCAAATTCCTTTGATTGCCTCATCACTGCTTACAAGCTCTTCTACCATATCCATATCTGGACCTGTTGGAAGCATTGGTACATTGATCATTTCTATTCCAAAGTGCTCTGTAATTGCAAAGTGTCTGTCATATCCAGGAACCGGACATAAAAATTTTACCTTGTCTAACTTACACCATGGTGTATTTCCCATAACACCATGTGTCATAGAACGTGAAATGGTATCATACATAATATTTAAGCTGGAATTTCCATAAATAATAATATTATCTGGATTGCACTCAATCATGTCGCCAAGCAATACTTTTGCTTCCTGAATTCCATCTAAAACACCATAATTACGGCAATCTGTTCCATCTTCACATGCTAAATCCACGCTTGATGATAACACATCCATCATTCCCATAGACAAATCAAGCTGCTCCTGAGATGGCTTTCCTCTGGACATATCCAGTTTTAAACCACGCTGCTGATATTTTTTATATTCAGCCTCTAAGCTTTTCTTCTCTGCTAATAATTCTTCCTTTGACATCTCTTTGTACGCCTGCATTTTTGTTCCTCCTCTTTCTTATAACATTCCATCCATGGAAGCGTCCGGCTTACTATCCTCTGACGCTTCTGTTTTTATTTTCTTAAAGTATTCCCGAATCTGCTTTTCATAACCATTTTCACTTGGTTCATAGAAAATCTGATCCGTAAGACCATCCGGTAAATACTGTTGTCTGACATAATGATTTGGATACGCATGGGCATATTGATAACCTACACCATGTCCCAATTTTCCAGCTGACTTATAATGTGCATCCTGTAAATGCGTTGGTATCGGCGCTGTTTTGGTATCCTTTACCACTTCCATTGCTTTATCAATTGCACAAATGGCAGAATTACTTTTTGGAGCAGATGCTACATAAGTGACTGCCTGTGCTAAAACAATCCTTGCTTCTGGCATACCCAGCCGCTCTACTGCCTGTGCTGCTGAAGTTGCAACCACAAGTGCCATTGGATCTGCATTGCTGACATCTTCTGCTGCGCATATCATAATACGCCTTGCAATAAACCGGATATCTTCTCCTGCATAAAGCATTCGTGCCAAATAATAGACCGCTGCATCCGGGTCAGAACCTCGCATACTTTTGATAAAAGCAGAAACCGTATCATAATGGTTATCTCCTGTTTTATCATAGCGGACTACTCTTTTCTGAATACACTCACTGGCTACGTCTAATGTAATGTGAATGATTCCATCCTCACTGCGCTCTGTTGTCAGAATTCCTAACTCAATTGCAGTTAAAGCCGCTCTGGCATCTCCATTTGACACATCTGCCAGAAATTCAAGAGCATCTTCCTCAATCTGTGCATGATAAGCACCCATTCCTTTTTCTTCATCCTTAACAGCACGAAGTAATAATGTCTTGATATCTTCTTTCGAAAGATTTTTTAATTCAAAAATAATCGAACGGGAAAGTAACGCTCCGTTTACTTCAAAATATGGATTCTCTGTTGTCGCACCGATTAAAATGACCGTTCCATCCTCCACGAATGGAAGCAGATAATCCTGCTGACTCTTATTAAAACGATGAATCTCATCTATGAAAAGAATTGTCTTCTTTCCATACATTCCCTGATTATTTTTTGCCTTTTCTATGACTTCTTCCATGTCCTTTTTCCCAGCAGAAGTCGCATTAATCTGTAAGAACTCTGCACTGGTCGTATTGGCAATGACTTTTGCTAATGTTGTCTTTCCGGTTCCCGGAGGTCCATATAAAATAATGGAACTTAACTTATCTGCTTTAATTGCCCGGTATAACAGCTTATCCTTTCCGATAATATGCTGTTGTCCTACTACTTCTTCTAATGTTGTTGGACGAAGTCTGGAAGCTAACGGAGATTCTTTCTCCTGATTCTGCTCCCTCATATATTCAAATAAATCCATAAAACCAACCGCCTTTTCTCTCTTTCGTACAGAACTGACACCACGTTACTTTGACATTTTTTTCTTTATTCGAAATGTCCTTGTATGGCGGACAATTGTCTGTTTTGAATTTTTTATCCAAAAAAAATTCATTTTATTTTCTAAAATGAGATTTTTTCTTATTTTATTTATGTTTTTTTGACGGATTTAGTTTACAAAAATTCATTTCACTATTTAACATACATGAAATGATAGGTTTTTGCAAGGGGTATTTACCAAATTCGCCACATTAGCTAAAGTATAACGAATTGTGCCTTAGAATTCAATCATTTTGACAAAAAAGCTTTACTCAAAGATTAATTCTTCGACCGTGACAAACTGATATCCCTGCTGTTCCAGTTCATCAATAATCTGAAATGCTGCCTTCACCGACGACTCTGACGCATCGTGAAGCAGAATAATGTCTCCTTCCTGTACTTTACTTACAACGCGCTCTGTAACAACATCCGAATTATCCGTCTTCCAATCCAACGGATCAATATCCCATAATACCTCTACCATAGTAGTTTCATAATCCAGATTGCATTTCCAGCACCCAAATGGCGGACGGATATATTGCGGATATTCTCCTGTAATGTGATAAATAGCAGTGTTGGTTTTATCCACCTGTTCAATCGCTGCCGAATCACAAAGATTACTTAAATTCACATGTTCATAAGAATGTGTCCCAATCAGATGCCCTTCCTCATAAATTCTTTTTACAATTTCAGGATAAGTTTCCACCTCTTTTCCTAACAGAAAAAACGTGGCATTTACGCCACGTTCCTTTAGTCCATCTAATAATTCTTCTGTATAATTCGGATTCGGTCCATCATCAAATGTGATAGCAATCTTTTTCATCATTTCTTTTCCAGCTGCTTCCGCAGTCTGCCCTGCAAGAACCTCCGACTCTGCAATTGCCTGACGAACTGCACCTGAAATTCCAAATATAGCTATGCCCGTCAACAAAGTCGTCAGAATGAATAACAGCGATTTCTTTCTCCATTTTTCTTTTTGAAAGATATGTATTCGAATCATAATGAATTTCCTTTTTTCTATCTCTTCATTATATGACCCGTTTCCTACGGACAGAACAAAAACCTGCGCCTCATTCTAAGCCGAATCTGAATTTTGGATTTTTCCTGCAATTACTTGAAGAATTGTAGCCACTACTACCATTCCTCCTGTAAACAATTTTCCCTGCACTGTAACCATCATGGAAAGAATCTTACCAAGCACCGGAATACTTGTTATGACTTCTCCGATAAACCGTTCATACGAGATTGGTAAAGGATCTTTTTCCTCATTGGCATCTCCTTTCGTAATAAACTGTCCAGATACCACTTGATTCATTTCCACTCTATGAATAATAATAGCTCCATTATCCGAAGCACTGTAAAAAGCAATCACATCGCCTTCCTGCACTTCTTCCGGTTCTACCTCTCTAATATAAACCAAACTTCCAATCGGAATTGCAGGCTCCATACTTCCACTGATAACAGAATAGACCTGATACCCGAATACTTTAGGAAGAACCAATGGGATACACAGCAAAATGACTGTCACAAGAATTATTCCACCAACGACATTACAAATCACTGCCCTTGTCTTTTTCTTTCTCTTCTGCTTCACTCTTGTTTTCCACCTTGCTGATTTTTTTCTTTTTCCGTATGATTACTGCAGCTAGTATACCAAGTGCTGCTAATGCTGCCACACCAATTCCAAGGAATAAAAGCATATTTTTCATCGGCCTTTTCTGGGCGCTTTCCTCTTCTCCAGCAGCCAATGGTGTCTCTTCATCATCTAAATTAACAATTTCCTGTGGCGTCTCCTGATTTTCATTATTTTCTGCATTATCGCCATCTGCATTTCCAGCATTATCACCGTCTGCATTTCCGGCATTTGCTCCATCTGCATTTCCTGCGTCAGCTCCGCCTGCATTTCCGGCTCCACCATTATCTCCAGCATTTGCTCCGCCCGCGTTTCCGGCGTTTGCTCCATTCGCTCCGACTCCACCATTATCTCCAGCGTTTGCTCCGCCTGTGATAGTTCCAGTACTTTGATAGACAAATGTAAACACATTTTCTGCTTCATTATCACTTAATGTTTTTGTCAGATTATAGGCCTGCGGTTGATAATTCTCAATGTACCGAAAGGCTACAACCGGCTGATCACCTACTGTTCCGTAAAAGGTCTGGCTTTCCGCTAATGCATTTCCCTCTGTATCCTGATAATTTACCACATAGGATACCATATCACCTTTAATTCCATATGCAACAACGTATTCTCTGTCAGCCTCTACTTTAAATGCTGAAGCTCCTGCCGTATTATTATCACGACCACTTTCCCTGATTCCTTTGACATAATACCGGGAAGTTTCCTCCATTTCAACTGTTGTCGGAGCATTTACCATTACCATATCCCCATACTGAAGTCCGGTAATACTGATTTTCTCTCCATTCTTTTGTCCTTCTATAATCTGATAAGAAGAACCTGTTGTATGATTATCTACCTGTACTCCATCTGCTCCAGAAAACTGTCCCTGATTTCCTGCGTATAAAGTTACGGTATAGGTATAACATTCCTCATTGCCACCAACCTGTGCAAATGCAGTCTGTCCTGTCATAAGAAGAAAAACACTGCCTATTAGGAGACATTTCTGTAAAATTTTCCAATGTTTCATCTTACTGAGCCCTCCTATCTTCCTTCTTCTTTTCCACCCTTTGCGGATTTGACCGTTCTCCACGAATTCTTAATACCACTGCAACTACGCATATCATTCCACCAATCAAGGCAATCAGAGAAAAGATTAATATATTCGTATCATCACCTGTTTTTACAAACTTCTGAAGCGTCGGCAAACCAGATGAACTGCTACCTGTCAGCTCTACTGCAAAATTCATCTGCAACTTTGCAAGTGTATCCTGATAAGAATTTCCCTGCGTCTCTCCTTCTAATTTTACAGTAAGCATAACCTCACCTTTTGCACCAGCTTCCAACTGATCTAAATAGAAAAAGTCTTTCAAGGAATCGGTTGCCTGATGAAGTCCTTCCCCACTCTTATTTACTGTTTCGCCACCAACTGCCTCACTGCTATATAAAGTCTCCTGGTTTCCCTGAGGATTAATATAAGTCAATATATAAGAATACGCTCCACCTTCTGCCGTACTCTTAGAATCCTCCAAACTCTGTAAAACTTCATTTGACATATACCAGTTTGTTGCTTCATCATGTGCATTTTCAAGTGCCAAATGAATCTTAATACTGTCTCCCGGCTGAAGCTGATAAATCGCATCATCAATATCCGTACTTTTAAACGTACTATTCATCTTTTTTCCATCAAATGTAACGCTCCACCCGTCACCACCTGAAAATTCCTCCGCATGTACCGTAAACGGAGCAGACATCAACAAAGCCATTGCTGCCACAAAACTTATCAATCTTTTTTTCATGTCTCTCTCCTTCCTACTGTACAAGACTTAATGTTCCATCCTCTGCAATTTTTACATCTACGCCCCATGCACTCTTAATTGCATCCTCTGCATTATGTGTCTGTACGGCATCTACTTCTGCCTCTACATTAAATTGAACTCCGTCATAATTAAATGTTGTGGTAATTGTCGTTAACCCACCTTCGGTTGTTGTTGTTTTCGTAACTTTTGAGGCGATGGATTCATCAATCTTAAGCGTATCCGAAAGCGGAGCTGTTGTCTCTCCCTCTTTCAAAATATTTGGCCAATAAAGAACCGTTCTTTCCTCTGTAGATGCACTTTCATCCACCAGCCAGCCATTCTGCGTCAGATTCAATATAATTAAACTCGGCGCCAACGTTGTTTCCTTTGTACCATCCTCTTTTGTCCAATTCTTATAAATACGTACTCTCACGTACTCATCAATATTTCCACTATTTTTTACAGAAAGTTCTTCCGTATAATTTCTACCGAGCACTAATGTTCCATTTGTTTCTTCTAACATATCTTCCAAAAGCACTCCCTGTGTCTGTTTCCAAGCATCATCACTTTCCGAATAATCTCTACTGCTGATGTTTTTGGTTCCTTGCGCAGACTTTTCTACTAAAGTCACACCGATATCATAGGTTTGCATCTGAGCCGTATAATTCTCACTATAATAGGTCAGTGCTGCCCGTGTGCTTCCGACTGCACTAAATCCAAGTAAAACGACTGCTATGAGAGCTAAGATTAAGGTTCCCTTATTTCTCTCAAAAACATCTTTTATCCCTTTCATCCCTAATTATCCCCCTCTCCATTTGCTGTACCGATATCAGTTTTGGTATCAATCTTTCTGTTCCAATCTGCATATGGATTACCAGCTTCATCGTATAAAACAGGGGTACATTCTTGAATTACTACTATATCAAAACTTTCCTTTAAATCTTCCGGAACTTCTATCTTCGCCAATAATTCTTCTGTTTCTTCTCCCACTGGAAGAATATCTTTATAATACCAATACCCATCTTCCGCATTTTGACTCCAATACGGTGTATTGTCTTCATCAACAGCTCCTGAAAATTCAACTGTATACTGGCTTCCGCTAAACACCTTGACCCTCACATAACACTCACACTCTCCGGTATTCGAAATGACAATGTGTTTTGTCATGTCTTCCACTTCCTCTTCTACCGTAGTCTGTGTTCCTAATGTAATCGGATGCCCTCCTTTCGCTGTTACATAGGTCGTAAAATATGCCATGGCACTCGGAACACTTGCTGTTCCTATCAATACGAATGCGGCTGCTGCAAACCAAAACTTTTTCTTTTTTCCTAATTTTTTCATTGTTTCCAGCCTCCTTTACTCGTTGCTCACACTATTATCACGCAATGTTGACCACTGCCATCCCTCATCTTCACTATACTCAAAATGATTTGTCACACCATAACCCGGTGTTAATTCATCATCATAGGTATTACTAAAGTCTACCGTTACAAATTCATCAGCTGCAATAACTGCTGTTTTTTCCGGCTCTGTTTCTAACCGATAACTTGCACCACTGTATACCTCTGTTACTGTTACTGTCGTACCCGCCGGAATATGCTCTATCACAACTTCTTTTGTACCTGCTTCGCCATGTGTTGTAGAAACCACATTACTATAAACGGTATTTCCTTCTTCATCGACTCCTTCCACCTGGAATACGAAAGTAACATCTCCAAGTGAAGTATTGTAAGAAGTCAAGGTCTTACAGATTTTTAAGCTTCCATAACGAGGATTCTGTTCCGGTTTCAAATGACACACTGCATCATACTGCCATACATCATTTTCTACTTTTCCCGTCTGATAATATAAATTATCCGGCAAAGCAATTAAACATGGATTAAAACTATACTCATGCAAATCTGTAATTACATTTTCTACCATAACAAGATACATACCTGTCTGTAAATTTTCTGCTTTTCCGGTTCCATTCTCAATTGTTATCTGGGTATCAGCTGTCTCTCCCTCTGCTAACCCTGCTGCTTCTTCTGCAATCTCTTCCCATTTTTCCTGATTTAATTCAGATTTTTCTATTTCTAAAGACTGAAACTCTGTCGTAGATGTATAAGTTCCATCTTTGTCAACAGATGCAATACGATAAAGATTGGCTTTCAGTGATACTTCAGAAAGTTCTTTTCCATATTCGCTATTGTCCGGCACTTGTAATATCAAAGAACAAGCCTTCGAAATATCAATTTGATTTGCTGCATATAAATCTGAAAATTGGAAACCTGCCAATCCCAATGCCATTATCACTACTAAAACCCCGGCCAAATATCTTTTTTTTGACTTTACTTCTCTCATTTCTTCTCCTCCCCGGGTTATTTTCCGGATTTCCTGTTTCTAACTACTCTGACAATTACTGCAACTAATATGGATATTGCCACCGCCATTAATGCGTATAGCATATAATAATCTCTCACGGATTGTAGCATAGCCTCTTCTGAAGTCAGATTTTCATCATCCTCTCCATGATATTCCACTCGATGTCCACGCACTAATAATCTATGTGTGTTTACCCCATATGGAGTACAGGTGAATAACGTTACATAATCTTTTCCTTCCTCATTTTTCAAAGCTTCCTGCAACGTCTCTATATCATCCTTCGCTACCATAGGAAGAATCTGATCGACTTCATACGCTAACACTTCATCCAAAACATGAATATAAAATTTATCCCCAGCCTCCAACTGATCAATATCTGTAAATAATTTTGCGCTTGGGAGTCCACGATGTGCCGCTAATACACTATGATTTCCTTCCCCACCAATCGGAAGTTTGGTTCCCATAATATGACCTGCTCCAACCTGTAATACAGCATCTGACGTTCCATGATAAATCGGAATCTTCTGTTCAATTTTAGGAATCGATACATATCCCATGATTCCGTTATCACCTACATTTAATACGGACCAGTATTCTGTTCCCCGCATATTTTTTTCTTGCTGGGCAAAAACATCACCTGAAAATGTGTTTGTTACAATTTCCTCATTGTAGCTTTCTGCCAACTGCCACTGACTTTCAAAATCTTCCTCCGCCATGTCGCTGACAACATTATCATAATCGGCTATTGCCCTACTCTGATGAAATTTATTCCATTGATCTGCAACTGTTGGATACAGCATCACGGAGAGACCTACTATAAAAATTATAATTAAAATGATAGTCCATTTATCCTTCTTCATAAACCTCTCCCTAATGCTGTTTTCATAAACTCAGACAATTCTGCTTAGATGGAATCATCCTTCTAAGCAGAATGTCTGCTAAAATCCTACCATAACAATATCATGGTATTTCTATTCTTAATTATTTTGCCTGAGATGTACGTTTTCTTGTAATCAGAACAACTGCTGCACCAATCATAAGAATTGCACCAACGGTATAGAAAATCTTAGTACCGATACCACCAGTAGATGGAAGTTCTGTACCACTTAAGTTTACGATGTTTGTACTTACTGTACCGTTTGCCAAGTCAAATGTAAACTCTGTAATTTCATTTCCGTCCTTATCTACAACAACTAATTTTGTAAGTTTTGGATCATCTGAATTTGTATCATATTCTGCTTTCACTGTGAATTCAAGGTCATCTGCCTGATTGTATCCGGCTGGTACTGTTGTTTCCACTAATTTATACTGACCTGCATCTAAACCAGTAAAGGTAAATTCTGTTACACCTGTAATTTCTGCTCCAACTGCTACATAATCAGCTGCATTTGCATCATATTTGTATAAAGTAAATCCTGCGCCTGCAAGTGCATTTCCATCTTTGTCTACTTTGTTTGCAACTACTTTGTATGTAAATACTGTTACTTTGTCTTCCGGTGTTTCACCTTTTTCATCACCGTATGGGTTGTTGCTGTATACTAATTTTGCCATATTTGGATTTCCCGGCTGTCCGATTACGGCATCCTCATTTAAAGTAGCAGTATATTCTACTACGATTTTACTTCCTGCCTGTGCTGGAGTTGCTTTTAAATCATCAAATACAACGTTGAAAGATTCTCCGTTTTCTAATCCTTCTGTTACTACTGTGTATCCGGTTGTAATTTCTGTTCCATCTACATAAACTTTTACATCATTATTAAAAGTAAGTCCTGCTGATAATGTATCATGGAATGCATAGTAATAAGTTGTATAGTTATCATATTTTGCTTCTACAGTACCTGTTAACTGGAATGGAACTGCATCCCCGATATCATAGTCTGCTCCATCCTGCCAACCTGATTCAACACCTGTAGAATCATTTTTCTCTTTTACTTTTTTCTCAAATACTGGTTTGTCTTCCTTTGTTGTTACATTGATTGCATCATTACCTGCAGTATCTAACATAACCAAAGAATAAGTATCTTCATCATTACCTGTCTTTGTTTCTGCAATGAGGTAATATCCCTGTTCAACACCTTCAAATTTATCATTTGTAGTTGTATAATCTGCATCTAAATCTCTTACTTCTGCATATACAGCATCTGCAAATGTACGTGTTTCTTCTGCGTTGAGAGCGCTGATATAATCAACGATTTCTCTCTCATCTGTCTTTCCTGTTACTTTTTCAAGTGCACCTGCATATTTTTCATTTAAGGTATATGCAAATTTACCTTCGCCACCATCGGTAGCATTCAGCAGCTTATATGCTGCATACTCTGAGCCTTCTGCCCCACCACTAATTGTAATTTCAGCTGCAGATGCAGTCATTCCCATTGCCAATACCATGACAAATGTTGCTAACATCGCTAAAACCCTTTTTACTTTCTTCATTTTCTTCTCTCCTTCTTATATATATATTATGACACCTTTTTCTACGAAAACTTTTTATCCGGGAAAGGATTTTATCTCCTTTCCCCTATTTTTTTTCGTTTCCATCGGTATCCATACAGCAGAGATGCCGCTACCATCAGCAACGCACCAACTACAGTATAAACAATTGTACCAATTCCTCCGGTTTTTGGAATTTCTGCCCGGAAGATGCTCTCATTTCGTGCAAGAATTGAGATATCTTTTTCTGCATAATAGGTAAACGTATAAGTTTCACCATATGTGCTTAAACTTGCACCTTCTTGACCAATACCTAAGAGATTGTATCCCTCCGGTACCTGTTCTTTTATGGTATATTCTACACCATCTTCTAGTGTAATTCGGTTTCCGTCTTTATCTTTTAAATTCGATAACTCCGTATAACCGCCCTGACATATAGTAAATTCACACAGCTTTGTATCAGAAGTTTCTCCCTTCTGATACAGTTCAAATGTAAATATCTTACTTTCATCATAATCTAAAACATTTCCATTTGAATCTACTACCTCTTTTTTCACAACCGGAACTTTCGGAATCATAACTCCTACTTTTGGTGGTTCTGCTTTCAGCAGAGTCGTACACCCACTGGATTGATATTGATATCCAAAACTGTTCCATGCAATATCTCCCGGACTTGCACCCGACTCAATCTTTCCATCGTACTGCAAGATTAAAGTCTCATCCGGTGCGAGTTCAAAGTCTTCCGACATTTTGATTCTAAAGGAACAATCCCCTTGTTGCCATACTTTATGCCAATCTGTAGAATCTCCTCGGAAATCTTCCTGTGTATAAGACATCTTACTAGAAAACTCAATTTCATATTCTTCATCGCTCACTACACTTTGTAGGCCATCACCATCGAGCACATAGACTTTAAGTCCTCCTGCATAAGAAATTGAGAATTCACTTCCACGCCTATCTTCCTGATTAATAACACCAGTATCGTTTCTTGTCGGCATCAAATCAATGACAACAAACTGCTTAAATGTCTTGCCGCTTATATTTTTGATATTATCGGTATAGGTAACCATGTTATTGTTTCCATCGTCATCTAAGCCCACAGAAATATAATTCTTTTTCGCTGTTCCACGTGTTGTGTTTTCTTCATTTCCTTTTTCTGTAACAGTCTTCCATGAAATAGAAGCATAATCGCCCAATGCATTTACTTCCGCTGAATCAAATAAGCCAATATATTCTCCACTCTCATTCTTCTTCAATTCTCCATGCTTTGTTCTATTCGCATTGAACGCTTCATTCGGAAGAACAGTTGCTGTATTCTTATACACCTGATAATTTATGACAGTGTTATTTGTATAAAGTTGTAATTTTGCATATCCACCAGGTGGAATCGCATACTTGTCATCGCGGAAATCAAATGAATAGGCGTTCTCTTCAGAACCATTATCTATTGTTTTCCATACTTCCTCTGACACATCAATCGTCTTTAACAAGTTTCCACTGTAGTCAAATATCTCTAGTTCATATGGTGCTTCAATTCCTTTTTCTTTGGCCTCTTCCTCTGTAATCAGATGAAATCCTTTTGTAACGGAATCCTCTACATAATAATTCTTGAAATCCATAGTTCCGTCATTATACAAAGTAATTTCCCAATGCACCATGGAATCCGGTTGAATGTTAGAATTTTCTTCTAATGGAATTTCCTCTGTTTTTCCCGGTACAATGTAAGAAACAGCTTCTTTTTCAATTCCCGGTACTGGCAAATTCTCCGGTATAATTGTAACGGAAGATGAAATCGTTCGTATTCCATCCTGTACGCCCTCATCTTTTGAACTTCCATTATTCTGAATCAAATCATATGGCGTCCCTTTCGTACAAACTTCTTCGTAATCCCTATACTCAACTGACTCATCGACAAGGAGTTTTGCTGTATTGGTGATAAGATCACCTTCTTTTACATTTTTATCAATTTTACATAGCATTAAAAATGTAATTGCTTTTCCTCCTGCAAGGTCATAGCCGCCAGCATCTTTTTCAAAAGAGAATGTTACTTTATTTTCCTCCGATTCTGATGTAATCGTTACACCATGTACAAGATTCTGTCCACCGTAATAATTAATACCACTCCATGCATCCGAGTTAGTCTGTTCTGTAAAATTATTTTTATCAAAATAATAGCAACTTGCACTTATACCAACATACTCAAGCTGTTCCGGCAGTTCATCCTCCAAAACCTCTAGATGAATATCATTACTTCCGGTATTTATTACGGTCATATTATAAATAACATAATTGGTTACATCCGCATCCTCGATTGGGAAACCTTCTTTATCAAACCAATTTGACCATTCTTCGTAACTATAATAAATATTTCCTTTCGTTGTTGCCTGTTTAATTGCCCAAACACTCTTCTGTAAGTCAACACTGCTTCCGGTTCCATACTCATTATTAATCTGTACTTCTGTTGTTTTTCCATCTTTTACCGTTACTTCTACGCCAGATTTCTCGGTGGAATCTGTGATACAGTTCGCAACTGAATTTCCATCCACCTTATAACTGGTTGTTAAGACTTTTCCCGGAATACTTGCATTCTCCTCTGTAATCGTGTAAGTACCCGGCGAAAGGTTTTGAAATACATGGTGCCATCTTCCATTACCTTTTGCATTATTAAACTCACTTAATTTAACAGTCTGGCTAATTGCATTACCATCTTTATCTTCTCCTGTTAATGTAAAAGTAATGTTCTTCTGTTCTTCCGTCAGTTCACATCCATACCACAGTGTATTACCGTCAAAGCTTTTCTCAATATAGATGTCTCCTACCGGTTCTCCACCATATACTGTTACCGACTTACTAATTGCACCTACATATACGGTATTGGTAAATTCTATTTTCCCGATTTCATCTTCCGACACTGAAATCTGTGCCTTGTAATGAATTTCTATCTCTTCGCCCGCTTCTAATGAGCCAATCTTCCACGTCAGGACAATGCTTCCATCCCATTTTCGACTTACCTCTGCCCAACGTCCGTCAATTTCAGTTTTGTATTTATAGTTCCATACATCAAGTTTTCCATCACTGAAATCTTCCCAAGAGACTTCTTCTTCGCTACTGTCCTTCTCATTATACTGTATTAAATCATATCCATAAGGAAGCATGCCAGCCGGCATTTCGTCTCTAATCTTTAAATCATCTTTCTGGCTTGGATTTTCTTCATCATTTTTCACAAATATCGTATAATCGAATATTGTTCCATCCGGATATACTTCATTTGTATCCTGTGCTACCGTTTTTTCCAATTCAATCGGATAATCTACCGGCGTCTTCTCTTCATCACTAGAATCTGATGTTGTTACTGTATTTCGAATCACAGTTCCTGAGGCCAATTTATCAGTATTTAAAGTACAAACGTAAATAAGTTTTATTTCTTCATGTGCTTTTAACGTTCCTATATTCCAGCTAAGTTTCTGACCTTTCTTTGAAAATACTACCTCGCGTCCATCTGCATATTTACTAGAGTAGACAACATAAGTTCCACTTTCTGTTATTCGATTATTATCTTTATCAATTGCTGCATCGAATTCAAGTCCAGTCGGTAAAGTATCTGTTACCGTCTCTTCAATAACTGCATCAAAATCAGTATCATTTTTTACGGTTACTGTATACTGAATCTCTTCTCCATTTGATGCTTCTCCGTCACCACTCTCATCCTTGCCTTCTTTTGTTACCTTAATCTCCGCTTTGTCATAAGTAACTTTTGCCTCATTCGAATAGCTATCCTTGTACTGCGCCACATTTCTAATAGTAGAACCGTTTTTCAAATTCTGCATTGCTTCATCTGTTGCGCTCTTTACCGTTACAGTGAAGGATATTTCATATGTTTTTCCCGATTCTAAATCTTTCGTATCCGGTATCCAGGATATCGTATTCGTACTCTGATCATAAGTTACACCTGTCGGAAGTTTTTCTATCTGTGCATCCGTCAGAGATAAATATTTCGGTAAAGTATCTGTTACCGTATAATAATTTCCGTCCTCATCTTTTACTTTGATGTTAGTATCACCAGTATTGGTAATCGACAAGGTATAAGTTATTTCTTCGCCTGCCTTTACATGATCCTTATTGGCTTCTTTCTCCACAATAAATTCTTCTGGTGTTGGAGTAGGAGTCGTTGTAACAGAATCTTCTGTTTCCGTTCCCTCATTACCTTTATAAGGAATCGGTATCATTTGAACCTTGTTAATAATTTTTTCCTGTACTGTTCTATCTTTATAGCCACTCTCTAATAATAAAGCGCTTGCATTTAATTTCATTTCTAAGGAAAGATTATCCTGTTCTTGTGTAGGCACTCCATTTTCGTCTTTATATGTATTCGGTACTTCCAACTCATAAACAACCGTATGTTCATCTTGTAAAACAAACTTTGTAATTGTCACTGGTTGTGTTTCTGAAAAATAGAATATCTTATTTCCTTCTTTATCTACAATTGAGTCACCACTATCACTCACTTTTGTTCCTTCTGGAAATGAAATTCCATCTGGCAATGTTAAGACATCTGTAACTTTAAGATAATCTGTCCATATCTCGCCATACTTTTCTCTATTCTGGCTTTCCGCTTCAATCGTATAAGTCAGTTCTCCTGATAATTGATTGTCATCAGTCACCAGAATCTGATTACTTTCTGCTTTATTTACCAGTTTTTTTACCGGATTCCACTCGTTATTTGCTGTCCATGTCAGGGTAACCGGATCGCCAAACACATCATTTCCAGTGCCTTCTACCCCTGTTATCTTATCTTGATCCACTTCTACACAGACAGTCTCATTCTCCTCCATAATACCGTTTTCAGAGTTGAACTGTATGTAAAATTCTATCGTTGCACCTGCGGGCTGTTCAAAAGCAACATAATACCCTTCATCTTCTTCCACTAAACGCAGTGTAATATAATGCTCTTGACTGCTGGCATCTTTCCATACAACTAACTTTTCTCCTTCTGTTGTAAATCCCGCAATCGTTACCCCTTCCGGCAACTTTCCGATTTTTAAATAAACTTCCGCATTCTCTTCCGGATTATTTGCATGGGAATAACTGGAAACCACCTTTACCATCTGGCTTTCCCCTGATAATGCGTTCCCAGGTGTTTCACTTGTGCTTCCTTCGCCTAATTCCGCCTCGAGGTTTACCACAAGTCTTTCATTGATATCAGCTGTTGCCACCGCATCCGATGCAAGGGACGCTACTGCTACTTCTGTTGTATTTTCTTCTCCAATACCAGAATCTACTTCATTTGCAAAACACGTCACCACCGGTTGCCACAACATATTGGCTATTAACAGCATGACACCTGTTTTTTGGAGCATTCGTTTCCATGCTCCCTTTTTCCCTTTCTTTTTACCCTTCCAACACAATTTATTTTCCCTTTCTGCATATCGCTCAAAGCTACATTTCACAATATATCAGCTATATAAACCCCATTAATTACGAAAATATTCTAAAATATTATAACCCAACCGATATTAATTTCCAATGGCACCAAAGTACTACGTAAACGTTAAAGTTGAAACTTTTTTCATTACCGTATTGCAGTCAGACTGCAGACAAAATTCACGCCTATATCGTGAACTTTGTTCACAATCTGACGTAGTATTTCTCAATACTACGCCTTATTGTTAAAACTGAAAGGTATCAGAAGTAATTTTAACACCGGCTCTTTCTTCCGTTGTTGCTTCTAATAAATCAAACTTACGAAATCCAAACATTCCTGCAAGAATAGATTTTGGAAACATCATAATGGCTGTATTATATTTTGTGACCGTATCATTATAAAACTGGCGAGACATCACAATTTTATTTTCTGTTTCTGCTAATTCTTTCTGTAAAGCAAGAAAATTTGTATTCGCCTTTAATTCCGGATAACTTTCGCCTAATGCTAAGATTTTGGAAACTTCTCTGCTTAATGCATTACTTGCTTCATTGGATTCTGCAATATTTTTTGTTCCCATAACCTTGCTACGAAGCTCTGTCACCTGTGTTAATGTACTTTTTTCAAAATTAGCATACCCTTTTGTTGTTTCAATTAAATTTGGAATCAAGTCAGCTCTTCTTTTTAATTGTACATCTACTTGTGCTCCCTGATTTTCTACTCTGTTTCTCAGTACAACAAGTCCATTATAACCTGCTACGATAGCTATCGTAAGAATTACAACCAGAATTAAAACTACTACCAAAATAATCATTCCCAATTTCATCTGCTCTTCCTCCTTCTCATGATATCACTCACAATCTGCTGATTTTCTTCTAATACCACTGCATAAATCAAATAATCTTCCCACATTACAACCTGCTGACGTTCTGCTTCGCTCAGATTGGAATAATCGTGAATAAAATTCTTCATTCCATATACGTACTCTGCCATTTCATTCCCCAAAGTGGTTCGACGTAATCTTTTTACTGACAATGCCAAGCCCACCCATACTGCAACTGCAATAATTGGAAACAAAAATAGTGCCATACCTAATATGATTACAAGAATACCTTCTGTCATAAAGGGATACAGTTCCGGATACTGCTGTGCATACTCTACGAAACCTGAAATTGTTTCCGGAATATTATCTACCACTGTACCTAAACTTTCCATAAGTGTATTTGCATGTAGTGCCAACACTACAATTAACACAATTAGTATGATTGGGGTCAACACAGTAAAAAGACAACCTCCTAAGAGTTTACTACCGTTTTCTTTTGCCTGCACTTGTGAAATAGATTTTGTCAGATATCCAGACGCTATACCTTCCTGTTCCACTAATTTCTGCCATTCTGAATCATATTCCAGATTAAATGTATTGTGAAGCAATCCTGCTATCAGATAACGGTCACTGACCTGCAGTCGATTATCATTTATATAATCTCCAGCAACATACCTTCCGTTCTCCTGCCATAAAATACCCATTTCCTGATATTTTAAAATACAGGCCGAAACATCTTTTTTTTGTTCAATCTTCAAATCAGCAATCATACTGATGATACCGGGAGAAAGTCCTTTCAACTTCTCCCGATAGTAATCCAATCCATACACCGGATCAAACGTACTGCTCTTTATCATCTTTGTCTTTATACCACGCAAAATAATCTTACAAATAAGAAATGGTAAAAAAGACATGACACCAGTACCGAACAATATCAATATAAAAAATGTAACCCAGACCATCACGGAATTACCGTGTTCCAAAACATCTGGTAAATAATATCGTGCTTCCCAGATAAAATATAGGAAAAAAGCTAACGGAATCAGCCAAATCAATCCATCAAATATTTTTATACGACGTAAACGCTTACTTTGAATTGTTTTCTTTTTCAATCCGAAATCTCCTTTCCTTACTCTAATTGATTATTTAAGTCTTCTCCTTCTTGCAAGTACGGCTGCATATCCGCCAACTCCTGCTGCTCCTCCTACACATACGATAGAACCTACGAAAAATGGCTTGTTATCGAACCATTTTCCAATGAAAGAACGATTCGCTATTGTGATTTCAATTCCTTGTACTGTAGAGTTTCCTGCTTTATCTGTAGCTGCTACTTCAATGTCATAAGTTCCTACTTCTGTCAGGCGGGTTGTATAAGTATTCGACTCCTCATCAAATTTCTGTTCTTTTCCGCCTACTTTTACTTCCTCCATAATGTCGTCACTATCGGATAACGATACAGCTAAATCAACATTGTCATAACTTACCATTCCATCTTCTGCTCCTGTCACAATAACAGTCGGTGCTGTATTGTCGACAATGAATTCTGCGGAGGCATATGCGGTATGTCCTACTTCATCTGATACGTCCATAGCAAAAACGTATTTTCCTTCATCCGTCACCTCAGTCACTCCATCATATTCTTCTCCATTTAAGGTCATCTCATAAGTCGGTACTGTAACATCTTCTACCATCTCTTCAATGCTGTGTTCTAAGCTAAATACCTGATAATATTTTCCGTCTATTTCATCCACATAACGGATAACTGGGTTCGTTGTGTCAACTGTTACAGTCTTTTTCACGGTTGATTCATTTCCCGCTTTATCTACGGCTGTCAATGTCGAAGTATAGATTCCATCTTCTTTAAAGCTGTAGGTCAGACTGGATTCTTTTGCTGTACTGTTAAAACTTCCTACCGGAACATCCGTGATGTTTCCAGCCGCATCTTCCCTTGTTACATCAATTGTTACATTATTTGTTTCATAATATGATTCTGTTACGGCATAAGTCAAAGAAATAGTATTTCCACTAATGTAGTAGTCGTCAGCCCCTCCTATACTTACTTCCGGTGCTGTCATATCTACCGTAAAACTTAACTGCTGAGATACTGCATTATTTCCAGCCGCATCTTGTGCATTAACTTCGATGAGGTAAGTTCCATCTTCTCCAAAGTCCATACTCATTTCACTAATCTTTCCTGTGTTCTGCCAGGTTCCTGCATTATAGTTTGTTCTATTTCCATCTAACGTCTTTGTAACGGAAACAGTAACGCTGTCAGTATCATAGAAAGATTCTACTACAGAAAGATGTGCCGTTACTCCAGATGGATTGTGACTTCCTTCTTCTACTCCATTTAAAGTAATCTCCGGCGCTGTCTTATCTACACTAAATGTAATCTGTTTCGTTTCTGCCAAATTTCCGGCTGCATCTACAGCACTGACAGTTACCACATACGTTCCATCGTCGCTGAAGCTGTAGGTCTGTTCACTATGTACTCCTGTAGAATTAAACCCTGCTACCGGATAGTTTTCTGTATTTCCGTCCAATGTTCTGGTTGCTGTTACCGTTACAGTATCATAATTGAAGATTGTCTCATCAACTGCTACGGTCAGGTTCTGATTCTTGTTTGCATAACTTCCCGCTGTCACACCGCTTAATGTAATGACCGGTGCTGTCTTATCGATATAGATATTCTCTGTCTTACTGCTTTCATTTCCTGCATTATCAACTACAGTAACTGTTAAATTATATCCATTTGCATCTGCTGCTTCTGCTGTCGCTGTCACATCTGACTGATCCATATAGGTCACGTCTACATTTTCAACTGTTGTGAAGTCTTTTTCGTATACAACTGCTCCGTTTAATGTATAGGTTACTTTTCTTAATCCTGATTCGGTATCCTGTGTAATTACATGGAAAGAAACATCTCTGCTCTGCCATGTTCCATTATCTATGGATGGATTAATGGTAATATCTGCACTAACATTTTCATATACAACACCATCTGATGTCATGGTTTCTGTACGATTGCCTGCTTTATCTGTTGCATAGGCACTTACTGTTCCTTTGAATCCAAGTGGAAGTGTAAAGACTGCCTCTGTACTGTTTACAGATACTGCTTCACTATCTGTGCCGTTTTCTGTCGTCCAGTAAGTTAGGCTTTCTAATCCCGCCAAGTTGTCATTGTCTGTTGTAATGGTTACTTTCACTTCTTCTTTGAAGAATTGTTTGAAAGTGAGGAAGTGCATTACCTTTGCAAATGCAGAGCCATTGACTGTTTCCAATGTGATACTCGGCGCCTGTGGTGCAGTATAGTCTATGTAATAATCCACTGATATAGAATCGCATTGATTTCCTGCTTCGTCTCTTGTGTAGTATGTGAAAGAATAATATCCTTCTTCTTCCAGCTTTATGCTACTTCCATCCCATTCAGTCTCAACTGCTTCACTTCCATCTTTACTTAAAAGATAATATGCTGTTACATCACTTCCATTATCCTGAATTGCTGCAATATCCTTTGCTTTTATAACAATTCCGGACTGATACCAGTCGTTATCTCCTTCAGTTCCGGTTACAGCAATCTCCACATTCTTTGGAATTACTTTATCCTCTTTAATTGAAAATGAATCAACTATGGACTCTCTTCCTGCTCCTGATACCGCTCTGAAATTTACTAAATAATGAGTGACATTTTTTCCCACTCCCGAAAGAAGTGTCTCACTTATTGTAATACTGTTATTATTTTCCGGAAATTCTTTCCATTCTGACCATGTTTCTCCATTGTCAATACTGTATTGATAACTATATTCCAATTCTGAAAGCTGATTTCCTTTATCAATCACGCAATAAGTCACGTCATCCTTATACCAACCTGCTACATTTGGTTCCGTTTCTTTATATACCTCTATTTCCGGATTCCGATTATCTACTTTTACAATTTTTATATCACTTGTGCTGTGGCCTGCTACATCGGTTGCTGTGTATGTAATAGTATGTGTTCCATATGGAATTTCAAATGATGTTACATCTTCTACTTCTTTTCCATCTAATGTGGCGGTATATATGATTGGTGAACCGTCATCCTGTGTAAGTTCAATGGATGCTACCGGATTCTTGTTTTCATTGGCGTCATTCCCATTATACCATCCATTTACTTTTGTTCCTTCTATATTCAATATTGGGACTTCAGGATCCATGGAGTCCTGATGAATCGTAATTATATCTGAATATCCTATAACTCCTGCTCCTGATATAGCTACTGCTCTTATATTATAGACAGTCTGTGGATTTCCAAGTTTTTCAATTATTTCACTTGTTACAGTAAATTCATCATCATTTTTATTAAGCTCTTTCGCTCTTACCCATTTTTCTGTTCCTGACTCCAAGACACAATATTCATAATAGAAATCTTGAATATCTGAAATCTGGTTTTCCCATACATTTGCTTTAAAACAAGCATCTGTCCCATACCACGCTTTTACATTTCCAAATGCATCTTTCTCCGTTACATTAAGAGTAACTTGTGGTGTCATAGTATCAATGTTCAATTCATAATTTTCTACTTCTTTTAAACAATTTCCAGCTGCATCCTGTCGATAATAATATACTACATATTTTCCAGATCCCTCTATCTTCACTTCTTTTTCTGGATCCCACTTATTGAATTTTCTCTTGTCTGGCATTGTTTCACCAGATTTACAGATATAGTAATAAACATCAATCGGTGCTTCACCATCCTGTTCATTTTCAAAAACCAACTTAACTGCCTGGTTATACCATCCATTCTTATTCTCTTCTAATTCTACATTAGAACCATCGGCACTAAAAATTTTTATTTTCCCATTATCTTTTGGTGCTGTTTTATCTATGTTTACACTATACGATACATAATTTTCCTTTTCCGTCGGTCTAGCCTGTGATTCTGCCTTAAAGGTAATGGTATCACTAAAATACGTCAGACTATCATCTCCTAACAGAGTTCTCAAATCTGTCCATACCTCACCTTCACTCGTCTTACCTTCGATTGTTCCTGCTATATCATTCCATTCTTTTTCTGATTTTGTTTCATATTCAAAAGAAACATTTGAGGAATTCTCAGCCTGATTTACTATTTTAAACTGCAAATCAAAACTATTATACCATTCTCCGCTCAAAAACTCTTCTGTCTCACTTGTGATTTCTTCTTTACTTGCTGATTTATAAACAGAAATTTTTGGTATTGGTTCAACTGAGTCAATAGTATCTTTTGAAAATGTAATTATCGCATCTTCCTTACAAGCCACGCCTGATGCGGACACTGCTTTAAAGTAATAATATTTATTATCTCTGACAGTATAACTATTTGTCTCTATACCATTATTGTCTACTATCTTTTCCCAGCCCTCTCTATCTAATGAAATATTATCAATAGTCTCTTCACTTACATATACATAATAAGTAATAGGGCAACCTGACTTACTATCATTACAATTACTTAATGTTAATGTACATGAAGTCGGATTTTCATAATATCCATCTCCTTTAGTTCGTATCGCAAAGTCTTCCGTCTTTGCGATTTCAGGAACACACGAATCAATATTTATTACTCCTGACTCTGCTGTTGTAGTCACTCCAGAAGCACTCTCTGCTTTAAAATAGATTTTTTTCCCACTTTCTGCTTCACTTACAACTACATCTCCTGTATTTCCTACATTTTCCCAATTGCCGGAATCTCCAATTCGATAAGATAATTTCACACTATTACCTTCTTTAAAAGCACTTAAATTAGATACTCCTACTGAAACCGTAACATCATATTGAGTCCATTCACCATAATTGTATGATGTTCCATTACTCATTGCCTGACCTAAAGTAATTGTCGGAGCAGTATTATCATAAATAATGTGAATACTTTTCTCTTCAGAATCATCTATAGTTCCATCAGATGAAATTGCCCTTACCCAAAGATACTGATATTCCTCTTCACTTGTTAATAAACTATCTTTATTTATTACTAACTTATCATTCACAACTGTATCAACTGTATCAACTGTATCACTCTTTACTACTGTTTCGATTTTTTCCCATTTTTCCTCGTCGCATTCTTCATCTATTGATAATTGATACTGATACTCTATATTGGAAATTTCAGAATTAAAAGAAAAGGTGTACTCCTCTTCTTCATTCGTCAACCACAGAATGTTTCCAAAAACTTGATCATTTTCATATTTTTCTTCTGGACTCTTTTCTGCTGTAACTGTAAATTCGATTTTTTC
Organism: Roseburia sp.; assembly: GCA_051879395.1. Classification (GTDB taxonomy): domain Bacteria; phylum Bacillota; class Clostridia; order Lachnospirales; family Lachnospiraceae; genus Roseburia. The sequence continues at coordinate 29,625 of JBJELY010000187.1, forward strand.
CTGTCCCTCTGCTTTTGCCTCAAACATCTGTGTATCTATTTGCCAAAAACAGGTAGCAAACATTATCAATGCCATTAGAAAAGCTGGAATTCTTTTCTTCTCAGTAAATACCTTTCTTAAACTTTCTTTCATAATTTCTTTTTTTCCTTTCTTTTACTTTCTCCCAATTAATTTCTTTTCAAACAATATCTCTTTTATCATTCATTTTCTTTACCACTCCTCTCTATATGTGTTCTGCTGTATGAATTATCTGTTCACTCTGGACAATATCAAATATAAACCCTGTCTGATTTCCCATTAATACTGTGGTTTCATTTGCTACTGGAGCTATATTTCCTGTTCCGCTAAGAACTGTTGTAGCTTCACTTCCTGTCATTCCCTGCAATACTGTCGTAGCTTCACTTCCTTGAAGTATTGTTGTAACTTCTGATATAGGATTATTTAATAATGTAGTTTCATCCCCTGTTTTCTGCAACTTGTGCGTTTTCTTAAGTGCTCCACTCTTAGATTGCGGTAATTTTGCAGTAGTTTTTCCTCTTCTTGCATGAATTTCTGCTGTCTCAGCATTAATTGCTTCCTCTTTCGAAACTCCCCCTGCGTACCCTTCCTGTTGCAGCTTTGCAATACTTCGCTTTGCATTTAAACCTGTAATATCTCCAATTACAGTATAGATATGAAAATGTATAAAAAGAATTACTGCCACTAATCCAAAAATAATTGCACCCGCAATTCCACCATAAAACATTATTTCATTCATCTTGACTCTCCTTGTTTTGCATCCACTAGACTACGATCTACCATGTGCAGAAAATAGCGGTGACAATTTCTGTTTCAACTTTTTCCAAGTAATATCACTGTCAATTCCAGAAACCTGAGCTCCTTTATCATAAACCTCAAATATCTTTGCCGCATCCCAATTTTCTACATTACTGTCTTTCGCCTGTGCCTGATTACATAAAAGCTGTAAGTAGCCAATATATATCTTTTTATAATCCGTTCCGAACTCAGCGATTGCTACTTCATATTCCGCTTCGGCCTGTGAGATTTTTCCCATCTCTTCATACATCTTTGCAACATTGCACATCATATTGCATCGGGTATCTGCGTCTTCATCTTTTGAAACAATTGCAAGTACTTCATTACAATATGAAATTGCCATCTCATAGTCGCTCTGAGAATCCTTATTCCCTTCTTCTTCTGCTCGAATCTGATAAGCACTGGCAAGTTGCTTGTCATATGCAATACTATAATCTGTCAAGAGAGCATCATCTTTTATATTTTCTACTTCCAATATTCCCTTTTCTATTACTGCAATCGCTTTTGTAGCAGCATCCGGAATGTCATTTTCATATGTAATATAAATATCCGCCAAAATTTTATAGTTCAATAGTTTTGATTCTGATGTAGAAAGTGTATCATTATATTCTTCAAACGCCTCTAAATCTCCTAAAAACTTATCAAAATCTACATTTGAGCTCACACTGTTTAACTCACTTAATGTAGAAGCAATTGTCTTATAATAATATGCTTCCGGAATATCAGACTCATCTAATAACTGAAAATATTTTAAACTATTTTTGTAATCATGTAATTCATCAAAATACGTTAACGCAACTTCTAATACAACTTCACTATTTTTTTGGACATCCTCATACTGTGAATCGATGTATCCAGAAAGGCGACTCAATCCGTCCTCTGCATCCATATAGTTTACATAAAGACTAAGTAAATCAAGATATGCCTCTGACTCTTTTCCGTCTACCTCTGTAATTGCTTTTACATAAGTTTCTGACGCAGCTTTATAGTCACCGTTAATTTTATAATTATTTGCCTGTTCAATTAAGGTACGGTAATCCTGCTGAATATTATTTTGAATTCCACGATACCCTGCTATACTGATTCCAACGCAAAGTAACATTGCCGCAACACTACCACCCCATAATGCCAAATGCGAGCGCTGCTTTTTCCGATATCCATTATCCAGCTCTTCATAATGCTCTAATGCATAAATCAACTCTGAACAGGATTGATAACGATCATTTGGGTTCGGCTGTGTACATTTTAATAGAATATTTTCCAAACCACTTGAAAGTGCCGGATTCCACTCACGAATCGGACGCATTTCATATGGTGGCTCACAAGGGTTCATTCCTGTAACAACATGGTAAATCGTCGCACCCAGACAGTAAATATCTGTTCTGGCATCTGTTTTATAGAGTCCATGTCCCTGTGCATCTCCAAACTGTTCCGGTGCAGCATACCCCCTTGTACCAAGAGCAGTTGTATCTGCAATATTTTCAACTTTGTACTCTTTTGCAGTACCAAAGTCGATTAACTTCACTCTTCCATCCGGCTGAAGCATTATATTAGAAGGCTTCATATCACGATAGATAATTGGTGGATTCATGGAATGCAGATAATCCAACGCACTTGCTAACTGCTTCGCCCACTCAATTACTTTTTCCTGTGGCTGTGCTCCTTCCTCTTTTAAAATTTTATCAAGCGCCAGTCCCTGTATATAATCCATTACTACATATACAGTTCCATCTTTATCTATAATGTCAACAATACGAGGCAAAACGGGATGATCCACCTTTTTCAAAATGTTCGCTTCCCGCTCAATTCCCTTTAAAAGGGACTCTACGCTTTGGGTTCCATCGTTTTTTAATTCCTTTACAGCCCACTGCTTATTCAGACGGTTATCAATTGCAACATATACAATACTCATACCGCCTTGTCCAATCTCTTTTAAGATTTCATATTTTCCATCTAAAACCATTCCTACTTTAGACATTGTATTCCTCCACTGTACCCTTACTCTGCATGGATTAAAATAGCAGAAATATTATCTCTTTCCTGACGTGCTTTATTTTCTTCTACCAGTCGTACCAAACCTGCCTTCATGCTGTTTTCCTCCGGTGCAGCCGATGGATTCAAAATTCCATAAATCTCTTCCGGGGTAATCTCATGACGGAAACCATCACAACATAACAAATAGTTTGCTCCCTGTTCAATATTTCCTGCTAAAAATGTAGGGACAACACTTTCAGACGCTCCTATACATTGTAATAACACATTACGTCTCGGATCTACTTTTGCCTGTTCCGGTGTCAACATTCCTCTTGCAATCTCTCTTGCAACCACAGTCTGGTCTTCCGTTATCTGAACTATAGAATTGCCAATCCAATACGCACGGCTGTCACCAACATGGATAATATAATATCTGCCGTTTGCAAAAAGCATTGCTGTAATTGTAGTTCCAAGAGAAACATTACATCTTCTTCCATACTGTTTTATCTTTTCATTTTCAGAAACAACAAGCTGACTCCATTCTCTATTCATCACTTCATCTGTCAGCCCTCCAGCAAGAAGTCCCGGCAAACGCTGTTCAAACCACTGGGAAAAGGTGAGAATCACCTCTGCACTGGCAACCTCACCTTTTTCTAATCCTCCCATACCATCACAAATGATGGTAAGGAGAACTTCCCCATATAATGTATTTGCTTTTTTTATCAGCATAGCATCCTGATTTGTCTTTTTTGTTGTTCCGATATCCGTATGATACACCGTTCTATATTGATTCATAACTAATCTCCATTTTTCTAATAAAGCCAAAACTCAAAATCTTCATCCGCAAGTTTGAATTTTACACCATTTTCCAATTGCACCTCTACACCGCCCTGAAGCTGTCTTCCATCCAGGAACGTATGATTTAACGAATTATTATCACGAATAAAATATGCTCCGTTTTTCGTAATAATATCTGCATGACTTCTGCTGACTGCAGAATTATCTGAAATACAAAAATCAACGTAGTTAGCTTCTTTTCCGATTCGGAACTCGTTCTTTTCAATAAAAGCTTTTTGATTATTTTTCTTTCTTAATATGTATGGCTTCAATTCTGCTCCCGCTGAATTTGCAGTTAATACCGTTGTCTCTGCTGCTGCTCCCTGAGAAAGTACCGTTGTCTCTCCAAAATCCATCTTAACTTCCTGCATAGCCGGTTGTTGTGGTGCTGTCATCTGCGGTGTTCCAAAATTTGTCATGCCCGTATTACCTTGTGGTGTTGCAAAACTTGTTGTTCCACCATTATTCTGTGGTGTTGCAAAACTTGTTGTTCCACCATTATTCTGTGGTGTTGCAAAACTTG
>JBJELY010000187.1:33874-65219 GCA_051879395.1 Roseburia sp.
TTACCCCACCATTATTCTGTGGTGTTGCAAAACTTGTTGCCCCACCATTATTCTGTGGTGTTGCAAAATTTTGTGACTGCTGTCCAGGAATTGCAAAACCTCCCTGGAATGCCGGCTGTGCAGGTGCCTGATTCTTTCCCTTTTTCTTATCTTTCTTATTGTTCTTAGGTGGCTGTGCTGCCGGTACCGGCTGCGCAGGTTTCTTACTACTCTTTTTCCCAAATAAACTAAATTTTTCTTTTTTCTTAGGAACCGGTTGTTGTGGCATTCCAAAACTTTGTGGCTGTCCCATTGCAGAAGCTGCTCCCATTCCGTTTTGTGGTGCTCCAAAGCTTGTTGCTCCTGTACTATTTTGTGATGCTCCGAAGTTTGTTGCTCCTGTATTGCTCTGTGGTGTTCCAAAATTTGTTGCTCCTGTACTATTCTGCGGTGCTCCAAAATTGTTTGCTCCCATTCCACTCTGTGAAAGAGGCTGATGTAATGGTGTCGCATTCTGTCCCGTCATAGGAACGGATGTTTTCAGTTCTCCTGACTGTCCCTTTGGCATTACAGCAGACGATACTCCTCCCTGCTCTTCCAACAACTTTTTAAATTCTGTAACCGAAAATGGATTTCCACTATTTAAAAAGTTCAATATTACCGCGATATAATTTCCATTCTCATTTGGATCAAACTGAACATGGAACATTACACTTCTTAAAAATGTTGCTAAATCTGTTGGATTTGTTACTTTTTCTATTGGAAGAACTACTAATCCAACCTGCGCTGTTCCAACGTTAATATAGATATGTTCCATATCAAGCAAAAGCTTTTCCTTTTCAATCATATAGTCATCTAATTCTAAAATTGCATTGACAAGGCTAAGCATTGCATTGACAAAATTCTGTTTACTTACCATTCCAGATAAATACTGCTTTAATGTTACCTTAGATGAAATATTATACTTAATGTAGCGATCCAAATTATTCTGTGAGAAAGTCAAAGACAATAATCCATTAATATCATTGTTCTCTACCATTCCTTTTATTAACTCATCTAATACATCATCTTTTTCCATTTTCCATACCAAAAAGGTATTAATGCCCTGATTTTCATAGGTAAATTCCATTGTTACTTCCTCTTTCTTTTTTCTTACTTATTTTCTTATCTTCAATATGTTTTATAACTAACGTTTATCGTATCTATCTATTTTGAAATTTATGATTATGTTTTCTTTTGAAATCATAATAAAAATCTTTTTTCCACTTTAATTTTCTATTTTTCCCTTTGTTACTCAAAGTCTTTTGTTCTTGTTCTATTAGCATTCCTTTATTTGCAAATTTAGAGGAGGAATGTGGATGCTAACGAACGGCATTCCTCCTCTATTTTCTAATATACTTAAAACTGTTCTTCTATACTACCCCACATTACTTCATCTATCTGCACTTTCAACTCAGTCGAATACTTTTTTATAAAAAAAGTAACTGCGATTATAATCGCAAATAGGAGTATTATTCCTAAAATGCATCTCTTTAGTCTCATAAATTTGTAATCTCTCTATTTATTTCTTTTTATTTTTTCCAAAACCTTTAGGCGGCTTCTGTAATACCATATGAAGTGTAAATAAAATACAAAATGTCATTCCTCCAGCAATAATCAAAACTACAACAACTGCAAGTCTATTCCCATCCTTCGGAACTGCATGTGCTGGATTTTCCTCATCCACAAGGTAAGGTGTTGTAGTCCCTTCTAGTAAATTTGTAGTTCTTCACTTTTACTTCCTGTGATATTTCTACGTAGTGCAATTCCTAACAATAGTGTTCTCATAATTAAAACTAATCTCTTTTTCACTTTTTTATACTTAATACCGCTTTCCTTTTATGCTTTCCTTAATCCACTTATCCCTATAGTCCCCTTTCAAAGATGAAATAATAACCATTAATATACATATTGTTATTGCTACTGCCAATACAACATACCTGCCACTAATTTTTTCTTTCTTTGCTATGGTTGTACAGTGTGATGGATTTTCTTCATCTACATAAATTGTAATATCTGGATGTGACTCATAATTTGAGCCTTTTTTCTCCAAATAGTAATACTTGTTACCGTCATTTGCGAAATAACTATAATATTCACAATATTTTAATGTATCATCACCCTCGTTACCTTCTGTTCTTGTATATTCATATGTCCCTGTAACCTGATACCACGTAACATTATCAAACTCTCTTTTTTCTTTTATAACATTGTATCCCGCAAAAATCCAAAACAATATTACCACTATAATTCCAATAAGAATTACTTTTTTACTTCCTCTACCTATCACCATAACTTCAGTTCCACCTATTCTTCCGGAACATTTATATACTGTATCTCATGAAAAATACCATTCTCATCAAATTCAATAAACATGTGATTATTTACATCTACTTCATTCTCATTGTTAAAATAATATGCAAGATATTCAACTTGAGACAAATCCTCTTTCATTTCTGGATTTTTGGTAAGTAACCAATCATCTCCTAATGTTGTATAAACCTCCTCTTTTGTTGCCTTATCTATTACCAATCCATTTATACTAATACTATCTTCTGGAACATTTAATTTTCCACCATATTCGCTATAATCATAACTATAATCTACATAAAAGCCGACAACTTGGCACTTATCATATGTTGCAAACTCATCCGTTGGATTGTAAAAGAATATATTTATAAATGTCATGTCTCCATTATTATAAAATAAATCTCCACCACTCATCTTACTTGCCAAGCCTGCCGTGCCATTTCCCCACTGACTTGGATCTGCATTCTCTGGATTATAATATTCCCATCCATGTGCAATAAACTCATCATAGCTCATTGGAAATGTATATTCCTCGCCTAATATTGTTATTTTATAATCCGTACTTACAACATTTTCGTCCGATTTCTCTTCATTATTATCATTCTTTTGTTCCACCCCATTTTCACCATTCTCTTTAGTGCTCTCATTCGTATTTCCATTTTCATTTCCACATGCAGCGCAACTTACTACAAGCATAGCAATAACTAATAATTCAACAATTTTCTTTTTCATTTTTTTCTCCTTTATATTTTTGTAGTATCATAATAAGCACCTTTTTCAAGACAATAAACATCTACTTCTTTTCCAATTTTATGTTTACCACTTTTACTCATATGCTCGGCAGTTCCTATAACCTCTTTCCCTGTATATGGGTCAACAAATTTAACTCGAATCCAATAATTATTTAATGTAAATTTGTGGTTAACCTCTTCTGTTCTATAATATTCTGTTGGATATTTATCCTCTACCTTTTTTCCTGCCTCTACTATGGTACCTACACATTTCCTTCCATTTTCCATATATTTTCTTCTACTATTATGCGCAATTTTATAACCAGTCAAATATTCTTTTCTATAAGAAACAAATGCAATAATTCCAAGTAAGGCACCAATTGGTAATCCCACCAAAAATCCATTGAATGTAAGAATAATTCCTACCATCCACATTACAACACCAAGTGTAACTACAAATTTACTTTCGAAATCCGGAAATAATAATTCTTTTCTATGTGTGTATTTCATAATTATTTCACCCCCCACATATGTGACTTAAAAGATTGCTTAAGGCTCAATGGTTCTATATTAAATAGCGGATAATCAAAAATATAATTTAATTCGTAGTTCACCACAACCACAATGTTTCCACTCGCATCTACTTGTGATTCACTAAAATCCATTCCACTTAATCCACCGTCTACGCATAACGTTTCCAAGAGATTATTTGCTGCTTCTTCTGTCCCCTCTTGTGTCAAATATGCACAAAACCTTTCCTTTATAACGTTATCAAGATTATCATTCTTGCTTCCATCTTCATTACTCTTGTACCACTTTTGAGTTGAGACAAACTCAGGATTATCATTTGTTGCATTAATTCCAAGTTCTACAATCCAGTTGTGTACATTTGTTTCCAATCCATCATCTAAAGCTAATTGTTCTATCGCATATGAATCAAGAGACAAACTCTCCGTTGTTCTTATTAATGTAGAAGATATTTTTCCTTGCGCCTCGAACACAATAAAAAAACTATATATATACAAAACAAAAAACATAAATAATGTTACCGCAATACATGCTTCAATTGTAATGGAACCTTGGTTTTTCATTTTTATCTCTTCCATCTTAATATCCTCTTACCCTCTCTCTTGATATCGTAAATATACTACCATTTGCCATTCCTCCAAGTGGTAAAATTGGATTATACTTACCACTTGCCTCTCCTTTTACAAATGTATACGATTTTGAAATATCAAAACTACCTTCTCCATTTTTTGCAATTTCTTCCAATGTTATTAATGTTTGTAGCCTCTCTAAATAAGTATCATTTTCTCCAAAAATAATCATTTCTATCAACATATATTTGTCATATTTCCAATTCAGGAATCCCATATTTGTTGACGTATCTGTTGTTTCCTTGGCAAATGTATCTTTTGATAGCTGTGAAAGTTCTTCCTTATTATATACATTTAATGTTGACAAATTAGTTACAAAAGCTGTTATTCCAGCTGGAGTAAGATATGCTTTTGTCTTAATCAATGGCACCTCTTTTCCATTTACCAAAAATACTGTATCAATTAACGGTTCAACAAAAAGATATAATGAATACACCGCAACAAAAGACATTCCTGCCGTAAACGGCGCTGTTCCCTCTGCCAATGTTCGTATTTCTGAATTAGCAATAATAGATGGTATATTTACCAGAAATCTTAAAATATATAAATTAAAAAATGTTACCGTCTGATTCACGATTTCAGACCTACTTCCCGTAATAATATACTCTAATTCAGCTGCGCAAAACATATTATCTACGCCACCAGACTTTATATCTCCTAAAAGTGTAATTATTGTATCTATTTCTGTTCCATATATATCAAGAGATGCTGGTGGTTTTAATTTGATACTAGAGAAACTATATCCTGTCATGACATCGCTTCCTATAATGGTAGAATCATTTTTTATAGATGTTCTATTTGGAAATGTCTTTACAAGATATTGATCAAACATAATTTTCTCTCCAGCACTTTCCCAACTATCCGTTAATTCTGATATAGCTTCACCTATTCTTGACACAACGCCTTTCATATATTCTATTAAATCACAAAGTAGATTTGCAAATGCTGTAAAAAAATTTTTTAAGCATTTAACAATTTTTTCTAAAGTAGTCCCACTCACCCCATCATAACAGTTCAGCATATCTGAAATATCAGCTAAAATATTATCTATGTCACTAGTCGAATAACTTGCTGCCTCTGTTGACAAATACGCATCTAAACGACTATCATAGCATCCATTTGTTGTGAATAGAGATCTATAAACAGAACTTGCTGTTTTAAACATTGACCAAAGACTAAATTCATCATCAGCTTCACCCTTTATTTGATCCTCAAGCCCTTTGATAATTGCCTGAATCTCTGCTTTTGACATTAATCCAGTTATTGTAAGATAAAAGTCACTCTCTTGATATGTATAGTTCTCTGTAATAGAATCTACATCTATATTGTCTACATTTGTTTTCAATGTTGATAATGTCGCATTTGCAGCCGAAATACTATCTGAATTATAAGACTTCATACCTGCATCTACTGCATTAGTAAGTGTTGTTACTCCTGTATCTGTTGCAGTATTAATTTTATCAATATTGCTTTGAGAATTTTTATAATTTTCTCTCTCTGTCTCTAATGCTGCCTTTTCATTTTCAAGCTGTGTTGTATCTTCTCCCCGTTCTTTTGCTTCATTAATCTCATTCTCTTTATTCTGAATATCTGTATTTAACTGTGCTTCTGTTTCACTTACCTTCGTCTTAACTGCATCAACTGCCTGTTTCGTCTTCTCTAAACTAGTTTGTAATTTTTTTAAGCTAGTATAAACTTTATCTCCCGCTGTTTGATATGACGTAAGGCTTTTTGACAACTCCGAGATTGCACTTGAATAATCTTTTTTTGCTGTTTCCAATTCTGTCTTTGCCGTCTCGACAGCTCCTTTTGCTGACTCTAACTCTTCTTCTGCTGTCTTCAATTTTTCCTTAAGCTCATCAAGTCCATCATCATCATCATCAAGTGCATCTATTTCACTTTGTAGTGTATTTACTGTCTCCTGCTTCTCATTCACTGTTGCTAATGCTGTTTTTAAAGCTTCTATCTTTTCTTTCAATATTCCAAATGTAGACTCGTATGTTCCCATTGCCACATCCAAATCATCACATTTTTGATCAAAGTCTTTTATTGCATCATAAAGAGTCAATATAGCATCTGCTGTATCACCAGTTGACGAAACTGCTGTTGACCACTTTTCTATTACTTTTACGGTCTTAAATTGCTTCAAAATATCAATCAATTCTGAAATAACAAAATCCCCTGCTAAAGATGTTGGTGAACTAAATTTAGACATCTCCAAAACTTGCTGATATAATATTTCTGTATCATCTAATGAATTAATTCCTGTTGCTGATGATGACGTAATATCCCATGAACCATATGCACCAATATTATCTTCCAAATACTTACTATATGTTGTGGAAATATCATCTTGCGAAGTTGCTAATAACCCAAATCTACTCAACAAATAACTGTCATTATATGATAATGTAGACAACCCAGCACTATCCATACATTCATCTAGAACTGCTACCGCATCATGATACCTTGCTGATTCAACTAACATATCTGCCATTGTTAAAAAAGGCAACATCAATATTGCAAGAAAAATGGATATAACTCCCTTTCCTCCATTAATATATTTATGACGTTTTCCCTGTCTCATCCACCGTAATATTTTTTTCATCACTGTCTCCTTTTTAGTCATGATCTATAATATGATTAAGCACTTTCATCCATGAATTTACTGCCTTTATGACTCCTAAGTTAGTTATTTGAAGCATTGAATTACAATTTTTTACATAATTAACCGTTCCTACATAATCAACTAAATCCACACACTCTGCTACACTAGTTGCAACATAAGTCTGCTCACCTGATATGCCGAATATTTCCAGGCCTTCACAAAATGGTATTTTATATTTACCAGTAACTTTGACAGTTATATGTCTTCTAGCTAAGCTATCACTCTCCGCTTCAGATATTTCTATATTTTCATCTCCAATTGGATTAGCAAATGTTGTGAAATCTAACATTTCATCTCCATAATTTTCTCCTCGATTCTTTGCCTCTGTATTATATTTATCAATTTGAAATAAATAGCGATACAATTCTCTCTCTTTAATATCTGTTTTTGTTATCTCGTTGGTTGATAATTCCGATGTATAATAAGAAAACGATGTTGCAACTTTATTTGCTATATCATCAGCTGTGTATTGAATATTCCAATGTTGATATAATAAAAATCCTAACCCAATCAAAAAAATGAGCACAAACAAAGTGGGAATTAGTGTTAGCATTGATTCAATCATTATTTCCCCCTTTTCACTTTTTGCCATAAATTTTCTCATAGATCTTCCTCCTATTTTATTAATCCTGGAAACATAAAGGAAATTTTTCCATAGCAATCTTCTTCCAATTCTACAATACAAATTCCTCCGCCTGAACAATATCCACAGCTGAGGTACTGATAATCGATCACCAAATAATTATTTTTATTAATATATCCCCATTTATTATTCATACACACCGCTGCCAGACCATTCGAAAAACTTTTAGCTTGCTGATATTGTGGTTCAATAACAATATTTCCCTCAAGATCCACATATCCCCACAAACCATTGTCTCCTTGATATGCAACCAATCCGTCATCTGTTAACACATCAATATCTTCACATTTAAACTCGTTTATATTTTCTGTTAAATCTGAGTTATAAAACTGATATTTTCCGTCTATCAAAACAATTACCGTATCAGAAAACTCGTATTTTCCTGCGTCATCATATACTATGCTATCAAATTCTTTCTCTTCTTCTTTTCCCTCTAAATCTAACATATACCACTTATCATTTTCCTTTTTAATAGGCACATATCCATTCTGAAATGAACCACATTCTTTTAAATCTTTTTCTAAAATTTCTCCATCTAAATTTATTAATGCATACTCTTCTCCTATTTTGACTGTACAATATCCTTGACTATACATTCCCATTTCCGAAATTTCAAATTCAACAATTCCGCACTTTACGCCACTCAAATCTCTAAAATATGTATTTCCATTTAAATCTTTACATAGAAAGATTCCTTCATTACTAACATAGCCAACATCTAAAAATGATGTTTTTATTGCCTCTTCTCCCGTCTCATCCAAAATCTCCCACTCATTTCCAGACACAACTGAAATATAATCATTTACGCAATTTTTATAATCAGCTAAATAACTTGGTTGTTCATCGTATGCATATTTCACATCTCTAAACAATTCAATAAACTCATCATCATCTATTCCAATAGAATATGCTTCATTACATAATGATAATGCTTGTTCATAATTATTATTCTCTACATAAAGTTCTATTTCTCTTTTCCAATATTCCTCCTCGCTTGGAAATACATCACAAGCTTTATCTAATGCCTTTATCAATAAATTTCTAACTGAGTAGCTTTGTTCCTCCTGATAATACCCCTCATACGAAGAAATCAACTTATCTTCAACTTTCTTAGTCGTTTTAATGTCCAATGCCCTCTCATATGCAGCATACGCTTGCTGATACAACTTTTTTTCAAATCTATCATCTCCATAAGCTACATATAATTTATACTCTCTATCTACCTTGAGCATATCACTAACTCTTGTATACCATCCTCCTATTAGCAAAACTCCTAATAATATGCTAATTAGTATTCTATTCTTCATATTTAATAACCATACCTTTCCACTGTCTGCAAACCTTCAAGTATTTTTAGTTCTTTACACCGACACAAAGTTACGTGTGAAAATTCGTTTTTCACACTAATCTTAACTTCATTTCTTACTACTATATTAACTTCTTATTTCACTTTGAATTTTTTCCAAATTAATATGCCCCCAAAAATATCACTATAACATATCCTAAATATATAAATGGTCCAAATGGAATTTTATCTTTTATTGATTTTTTCTTACTCAGAATCAATCCCATTGAAACTAATACACATATTAGCAAAGCTCCTATCATTGTATTTAAAACACAATAAATTCCACACAAAAAAGACATCGCTGTTAGTATCTTTACATCACCCATTCCTATTCCATTTTTGCTAATAATTGACAAAATAAATAATATGACAAAAACGAGTATTGCACTTATGAAGCTTCCTAAAATTAAATACTTCGCTTCCTCTCTTCTAAAGCATAATTCACAAATCATCAACATAAAACGTGCCACACACATAATGAGCACCAAATAATTAGGAATCAATTGAACTTTATAGTCAATAATTGTTGCAACTGAAATTCCTATATATGCAATCAATAATTTTATTATGTCCCAATAGGACACCACATTATTATATGTAAAATATCCACAGATTCCTGCCACTGCAGAAAATAATATAATAATAATAATATTCTTTTTTTCTAACAAATCTATATCAAAATCTTTGGTATTCTTCTCTTTCTTTTCATCGTAATACGATATTGTTGTTCTTTTCTCAAAATAGCAATTTAAAAAAAATAAACTCAATGCTTCTAATAATCCCCATATAAATATAATAAATATTTTCATAATATTTCCCTCTGACTTTTATGGATAAGGGTTCACTCTCTCTAGAGTAAACCCTTTGACTTCTAAAACAGACTTTTAGATACCACTTGTAAAGCTATTAACATCTGTTTCTACCTTGCCTGTAATTGAACCGATGTATCCCTTAAGTACTACAGCTAATGCAAGCACAATTCCAATTACAATGATAATCGAAATAAAGTTTGTGTCACCATTCTCATCATATAATACTTTATCTTTCAAAGCATTCATCTTAAGAACAGATTTGATGTATAAACTTTCTAACTTTCTTTTCATAACCAAGTTCCTCCTTTCTCTTTTAAATATCTATATATACTCAGTAAAACTGACTATATACCCATTCCAGATACCGCAGACGAAATTACTACAATAATCAAACCAACAAACATCATTGTTGTTGGCATAACCAATTTTGTTGCCGCAGCTTCACCTTTTTGCAACAAATGTTGTCTTTTTGTTTCCCACAACTCATCTGACTGTTGAATCAACATTCCAACAAGCTCTGAGTTACCTTTTTCTACTCCCTGCATTAATAGGCTCGAAAATTTCTTTATTTCTTTTGATCCGGATAATACCCCAAATGTATAGATTGCATCCACATCTGAGCTTCCATTTTCCATTAATTCACATGTCTGTTTCATCAGATCTTGTAATTGACCTTCAATGGTTTCCGCAACCGAAAACCATGCTTCCCTCAAAATCATGCCCGAATTTATCATCAATGTTAACTTCGTAACCATATTAGGGAATTCAACGACACACTCTTCTGCTCTTTTACTTATCTTTTCAGAAATCTGCTTCAGATAATTATCACCTATTGCTAATCCCAAAATCACACCTACCAATAAAATCAATATACAACTGGAATCCTCCACAAATCCAGACAATACCGCGAAAAAGCAAACAACCAAATGTACATATGTATAAACTTGTGCCAAAATAATTCTACAGTAATATTCTGCATATTTCTCACCATAAAAAAGTGTAACATCTGTGCGAATTTTTCTAGCAAATTTTCCCTCATATCCCAACACAGGTAATGCATATTCCCATGCAAGACCTATTCCAAACAATTCTTTTAGCGGAAATTCTTTATCATCTACATTCTCTAACAGTTCTTCATACTTCTTTCCTTTTGCTCCCATTATCCAAAAAAGTAATGTAACAATCGTTCCAATTATTAAGCAAACAATATTTATCATCTCTTACCCCTTTATATCCACAATTTTCCTTCCATACATATAAGATCCAACAAAAATTCCAATTGCAAGTGTCATAACACATACTCCTTTAAAAGTAGCAAAATTTTCTGCAAAAGACGTACTAGATATTCTTAGAAACCCAATCATGAAAATTGGAACAATACTCATTACGTTTTGTTGCATCTTATTTGACGTAAGTTTTGTCTGTATTTCTTCATTAATTGCAATCTTTTCTCCAATCAAATCATGTGTATTTCGCACGACTTCTTTCATGTCCCCACCCTTTTGATAGCACACGCAAAATACAGTAGCAAAATCTTGTATATCGTCTACACCGCTTCTTTTTCCAAAGTCCTCTAACATATCACTGATTGCAAGATTATTCTTCATTCCAGTTGTTATTTCAAAGGCTTCTTGTACAATAAACGCCTTCTCACCGTACTGTGATACCATATCTGTATATGCATTTTCAAATGCAGCTATAATATTAGCTCCTGCTGTAAATGATGCACTCAACGATGCAAGCATCTCTCTAAATTGACGGCGTAACTCTTCTTGTCTTTTCTTTTTCAGTGATTCTTCTCTTATCGGTATAAATAACTTAATAGCAACTATTCCTATTCCACAAAAAACCACTACATTGCTAATATGTGTTGCAAATGTCGCTTCACCATCTACCATAAAAAGATTTGCATAAAAAACTAGTCCTGTAACACCACCTGCCACAAAAGCAATCAACATATATAGCATCTTTTCTAGCGGTTTCATATAATACACATTGTAATTTCTCAATTGATTATTTAAAGCGGATACATAAAATTCCGGCTCTTTTTCTTTTTTACTCTTTTTCATCCTACAACTCCATTTTTTCCTAAATATCTGTATCAAATCCGGCAAGTTTCAACTTAAAGTCATTTTTAATCGGATTCTTCGTCCTCTTTAACTGACCGGATACTTTTTCAAGCGTACTATTTTCATCCTCTTCAAATACATAAAGCGGATTTAAAATAATCTGTCCATTCTCATATCCAACTACTTCCGTAATCTCCATTGTCTTTCTGGAATGATCGCGCAGTCTAGACAAATGAATCATAATATCTACCGCTGATGCTATCTGCTGACGAATTGCTTCCAAAGGAAGTCCGTCCGCTCCCTGAAGTACCATTGTTTCTAATCGGCTCAACATATCTTTTGTAGAGTTTGCATGTCCTGTTGACAAGCTACCATCATGTCCTGTATTCATCGCCTGAAGCATATCAAGCGCCTCACCGCCTCGAACCTCACCGACTACAATTCGTTCTGGTCTCATTCGAAGAGAAGACTTTATCAAATCACGAATCGTAATCTGTCCTGCTCCGGACGCATTTGCATTACGTGTCTCAAGACTTACCAAGTTGTCAACTCCTGCAATCTGCAACTCTGCAGAGTCCTCAATCGTGATAACACGTTCATCATGAGGAATATAATTGGATAACGCATTTAGGAATGTGGTCTTTCCTGAGCCAGTACCACCACAAATAAAGATATTATATTTTGCTTTCACAAGTATCTTTAATACTTCAGATATTTCCGGTGTAATAGAGCCATACCGAATCAATTGTTCCATCGTCATAGGGGTCTTTGAGAACTTTCGAATAGTAACAATCGCACCCTTCAAAGAAATTGGCGGCAATACTACGTTCACACGGGACCCATCCGGCAGACGTGTATCTACAATCGGATTGGCCTGGTTGACTTCACGTCCTGCAAGTCCAACAATTCGTTGAATAATATCTTCTAACTTACGTTCACTTTCAAAATGTTCATCCAATTTCGTTAAGCGGCCACTTTTTTCAATAAAGATATCATCCGGTCCATTAATCATAACCTCCGTAATCGTATCATCACTGATAATAGAATCTAAAAGGCCAAATCCTCGAATAGAACTGTAAATTTTTTCCACAATATCTATTCGTTCATTTACAGTCAGACCCAGGTTCATTGCATTGGCATTTACCATTTTTTCAATGCTTTCTTCTAATTCTTCATCGCTTAATTTACTTAATGGTAAATTTTCCTGTGCCTGTCTCTTCAAATCCGCAATCAGGTTATCGTACGCTTCTTTTTCCATTTCTTCCCTCGTTATTTCTCTTACTGCTCTATCGTTTCCCAAAATCCTAAGCCAGCAACATATTTTGCATTTTCTACTGCCGTACCGCTCTCTACCATTGGAACCCCGCCAATATTCTTAATATCTGCTATTTCCATGACATTGCAAACTGCATTTCGAAATTTATTATATAAAACGCAAAGCTTTGGTTGAATACTTACTTTGTTGCGTTCTTCTATCGTATGTAATGACTTTATGTATCTTTCCATTTTCAAGTTATTGACTGCATTTCCTGTACTAATCATTACAATATGATTAGAATAATCACAAATCAGGTTCATCTTATCATCCATTGTAAAATCGCTGTCAATCACCAGATAATCATACTGTCCCATTCCACAAACTCCCTCAATGAGATTCTGGATATCTTCTTCTGTCAGTTCTAAAATATCCATACAATTTTCGCATGGAGCAAAGAAATAAACTCCCGTCGAATCGCAAAGCACTGTACTCTCTATCTTTAATCCAAGATTCATTTTCTTGCTCTTCAATGCAAAGAGGACTTCATCAAATGCCGCTGTTCCCTGTTGTGAAAAAAATGCATTTGTGGAAGCTAACTTCTCCAAATTTAAATATAATACCTTTTTCCCAATCATCGCCTGATGCATTGCATAAGCTGCAGCCATTGTAGATGCTCCCGCACCACCGCTGATTCCGAAGAAAGACACAACCTGTGTTCCACCTGTTTTGCCTGCATGGCTCACAAAATTTTTTCCAAGTTCAGAATATAAGCTTAAAATCTGCTTATAAATATTTTCCACTTTCTGATACTTGCAAACTGCAGTAACACCATCTATCTCCTCTACCTTGTAATTCGTCAGATAAGCCAAAACTGTTTTTCTTCCAACTGCCTTTTGCACTTCTTTAAATTCTTCGGATGCAAGGACAACATCTGGATTCTCTTCTTTCAAGAACTGTTCTACCAATTCCAATTCCGAAAAAGAATACAACTCCAACTGTTCTGTATAGTTTCCCATCAAATTATTAATCAATTTTGCTGTATATGTCTTATCACTTTCTACAATTACAACTTTAATTTTCATGAAAATCTCCCTTTCCTCACTTACCATTCCTAACGGCTACCCCTCTTGTATCCGTTTCCGAATTCTACTGAATCCGTCTTTTTTCGATTATATTTTCTGATTTCGCTTCTTTTTTTTACAAAAAGCATATTTTTTTATTTTTATTTAATAATTCACATTAAAGTATATCCTTTCTTTTCCAATTTGTAAACATCCCTGTCGTTAGACTTTTTTCACTTTTTTTTCAAATTGTTTCACTTTTCCCCCTTCAACTTATAATCTTACGCAAGTTGTCAGAAAATTCATTTCATAGTTAAACTGCTTTTATGACTTATGTACTACTTTTTAAATTTTCATTTTAGGACTACACTTTATTAACGTATTTCCTCTTCAATATAATAACGAGGTCTTTTTTTTACCTCTCCAAATATTTTTCCTACATATTCACCAAGAACACCAATAGCTAATAGTTGTATTCCGCCCAACAACCAGATAGAACAGACAATTGCCGTCCAGCCTGGCACCGTATCCCCCCAGAAATAAGAAATTAATGCATACAATAATCCTGCAATACTGCAGATTGAGCACAAAATTCCCATAAAAGAAATCATTCTTAATGGCTTTACCGTAAAAGAGGTAATTCCATCAAATGCAAATTCTATCATCTTATGAAGCGGATATTTACTCTCTCCTGCCTGTCGTTCTGCCCTGCTTTTCATTTCCTTAATTTTACATACGGGCATATATTGAAATGCATAAAAGGCTGCTGCAATATACCACAACACAATAAAGCGTGAGCTTCGGAAAAGGAATATAACCAGATCACCTATTGACTTCGCATCCGGTGCATGCCATTCACTGATTACCGTCATAGAAAGGTTATCCGATAAATTTACATATGGATACAGCAATACTCTGATTCCGATTGGGTTTACAAGAATTCCAAGAACAGACAAAACTGTCACAATACCCAAACGTACAATATTGCGCATCTTTTTTCTTTCTGTGTATACACGTCCCATTCTAAAATTCAGACAAGAAATGACCAAGGTAAGAATACATAGCAAATATGCCAGATTCGCAGAGCCACCATGCAAATTACTCCATGCAATTGTGATAAACGGAATAAAATAAATTACTTTTGTATCTTCATTTTCCATGAATTCATACAAACATTTTAACTCAAAGTATAACAAAAAAAATCCAAACAAATGTGGTCTTCCATAAAAAAACATAGCACATATCACTGCATAGATGGCAAAGTATACTCCACTGATAATTAAATTATTTACTGCATATTCTCTTACCTCTTTCCAAAGAAGCGCCATCATACATATTGACATTCCCAAAGCGAACACAAACATCCCTATGCTTCCTGTATATGTATAAATTAAATAGAAAATAACCTCCGACAACCACTCATGTGCTGTCCAGTCAATTCCTTTTTCCATTCCAATCCAAGAAAAAATATCTGTCTTTGGAACTGTTTTATTCGTGCATATCCACTCTCCAACTTTCACATGCCACCAAAAATCATTTCCATTAATTCCATCACGAAATACAAAAAACAATGCTGTTATTACCGCTGTTCCTATCAGCCATACTGCCAATTTTTCGGTCGTACTCCACTGCTTTTTTTTCTTTTTTTCCATTTCCTAAACTCCTTCTTTTCTTCCCTTCGACCTTCTCTTTTTCAAAAAACAACAAACATAGTCAAATATATCATTCCTTCCAAATATTGTAAATACTCCCTATAGCCATACATCTCAAAAAAGCAGGAAACCTTCTAAGTTTTCCTGCTTAACGACTCTTTCTTCTTATATTTTTGTAGTATCATAACAAGCACCTTTTTCAAAACAATAAACATCCACTTCTTTAATATTCTGTTGGATATTTATCCTCTACCTTTTTTCCTGCCTCTACTATTGTGCCTACACATTTCTTTCCGTTTTCCATATATTTTCTTCTACTGTTATGTGCAATTTTATAACCAATCAAATATTCTTTGCTATAAGAAACAAATGCAACAATTCAGAATAAGGCACCAATTGGTAATCCCACCAAAATTCCACTTAATGTAAGAATAATTCCTACCATCCACATTACAACACCAAGTGTAACTAGAAATTTACTTTCGAAATCCGGAAATAATAATTCTTTTCTATGTGTATATTTCATATTATTGTAGCTCTTTCCACTAAAATTTCTATTATAGCTCATCTCCATAGTAACCATAACCATCATAATAATCGTCATAATAGTCATTATAATAATCATAATAATAATCATAATAGTTACTTGTTCCAGCAGAAACCAGCATCATAACGTACAATAAAATAAATAAGAGCATTGATACTCCTGCTGTAATAATTCCAGTAATAGCAAACGCTTTCTGCTTATTTTTCACTAACTGGACAATACCAAAGACAATTGCAAGAATCGCCAATAAAACATTACATCCTGTACAAAAAAGAAGTAATGCGACAATTCCAAGTATCATAGATGCAATACCAAATCCAACAGATTCTCCCTTTTGCTTTTCCGGCTGACTTCCATATTGTGGATATGCCTGTTGATACACATTCTGTGCACTTCCCTGTTGATATACATTTTGTGTATATTCCTGCTGATATGAATTCATCATACTTCCTGACTGATATCCATTCTGTCCATTTTCCTGTTGATATGGATTCTGCACATTTCCTGGCTGATACACATTCTGTGTATTACTTTGCTGATAAGAATTCTGCGTCCAATTATTTTGTTCCTCTTCGTACATTTTCATTCTCTCCCATTTTTTCTTTTACATATAACTTAAAATATCAAAAAAAAGGCAAATAAAAGCGAGACATATCCCAATGATACTACAAACCAAACCAGCTATCATCATTGGATGATTTCCACCTTTCCCCTTATCTACTGCTGCAAAAACAAGCCCTATAATACCACAAATTAAACCTATAATCCAACTCCAGCAAATCGTAATCACACTTACAATTCCCAAAATCATAGATGCAATTGCAAATCCACTAGCAG
The DNA here is from genome assembly GCA_051879395.1 of Roseburia sp. Lineage (GTDB taxonomy): Bacteria > Bacillota > Clostridia > Lachnospirales > Lachnospiraceae > Roseburia. The sequence continues at coordinate 50,986 of JBJELY010000187.1, forward strand.
CTGATTTTTGATGCTGTGGCTGATTCATCTGCATATAACCCGGAGCACTATACTGTGGTGGAACCTGATTCATCTGTGGTGGTACCTGATTCATCTGTGGTGGCACCTGATTAACTGGTGGTACCTGGTTCATCTGTGGTGGTACTTGATTGATTGGAGCCGTATACCGTGGTGGTACCTGATTCATCTGTGGTGGTACCTGATTGACCGGCGCAGTATACCGTGGTGGTACCTGATTAACCGGTGGTACCTGGTTCATCTGCGGCGGCACCTGATTAACCGGTGGTACCTGATTGACTGGTGGTACAGGTCTTTCCTGAAATTGAGGTGCACTCTGATTTTCCTGTGTTCCCTGTATCTGCGTAGGTATCTTTAGTTCTTCTGTATTTCCAAACTGTGTTTGTTCCTCACTCATGTAAAACCCTCTCTTCTTTCATATTTCTACATATTCCTCTATATTCTATCAGTAGTAAAATACTTTGACAAGCAAAATTATTGATTTTTAAGGAATCGGATGCTCCTTTATAAATTGTTCCATAATTTCTGCTGCCATTCCTACTAATTCTTTGCAAGGTCTTTTTTTATAATATTCAGTCGTACGTGCTTCCGGCACTGGTTTTTCCCTTTTTTCAGATAGTCCTAACAATTCCCTACATACAATAGAACCATTTTCTTCTTCAAAATGCTTTGCTAATTCCTGTACCTGTGCATACAATTCTGCTTTTTCTTCTTTTGCTTTTGGATCGGAATAACCGTAGAGTGCTCCCAACACAAAAAACATACCGCTGACACTGCCACATACTTCGCGCAGCCTTCCCATTCCGCCACCAAAACCTGACATCACACGGAGTATCTGCTTTTCTTCCATTTCCAGTAAATCAGCAAAAGACAACGCTACCGACTGCGAACAGTTATATCCTTCTTCAAAATGCTTCATTGCAATTTCTTTTCTACTTAATGTTTCCATTCCCTTTCCTCTCTAATCGAAACGTGTTTCTTCTATAATTAGTTGTCAAATATTATACTATCTCTTTTTTTTCATTTCCACAAGAACTTCTTTTTCTGCTGCAAGAACTTGAAAAAAAAGGGCAGAATGTTATAATGAACCTATTATTTTAAGATAAGGAGCGGAGCAAATTACCTTGTTCCTATAAAGAATATGAGTACACAAAACCTGACATTATTAACCGATCTTTATGAAATGACCATGATGCAGGGATATTTTAAAAACAATAATCATGATATTGTTGTCTTTGATGCTTTTTACCGGTCAAATCCATGCCATGGCGGATATGCCGTCTGTGCCGGTCTTGCCCAGGTCATTGATTATATTGAAAATCTACACTTTGACGAGGAGGATATCTCCTACTTGAAAAGCCTTTCTATTTTTGAGGAAGATTTTCTGGAATATTTAAGAAATTTTAAATTTTCAGGAGATATCTATGCTGTTCCGGAAGGCAGTCTTATTTTTCCACGGGAACCTCTTATCAAAGTGGTAGCTCCTATTATGGAAGCACAGTTAATCGAGACTGCTATTTTAAATATTATCAATCACCAAAGTTTGATTGCTACAAAAGCTTCCCGCGTCTGTTACGCAGCTCAGGGAGACGGCGTTATGGAATTCGGATTGCGTCGTGCACAGGGACCGGATTCCGGAACTTATGGTGCGAGAGCTGCTGTCATTGGTGGCTGCAAAGGAACTTCTAATGTCCTTGCCGGACAACTTTTTAATATACCTGTTTTGGGTACACATGCTCACAGTTGGATTATGAGTTTTCCTGATGAATATACCGCATTTAAAAAATATGCCAAACTTTATCCAAATGCATGCATCTTACTTGCCGATACCTATGATACCTTAAAATCCGGTATTCCAAATGCAATCCGTGTCTTTACGGAAATGAGGGAAGCCGGCATTCCTTTGACTTATTACGGAATCCGTATGGACAGCGGTGATCTTGCTTACCTTTCTAAAAAAGCCAGAAAAATGTTTGATGATGCAGGATTTCCAGATGCTGTCATTGCTGCTTCTAACGATTTAGATGAATATTTAATTGAAAGTTTAAAATCACAGGGGGCTACTATTACTTCATGGGGCGTCGGCACAAGCCTGATTACTTCCAAAGACCATCCTGCTTTTGGTGGCGTCTACAAACTCGCAGCCATCCAGGCACCAGATGGAAGTTTCACTCCAAAAATTAAGCTTTCCGAAAATGTAGAAAAAGTAACAAATCCGGGAAACAAAACGTTCTACCGCATTTATGACAAAGAAACCGGAAAAATCAAGGCTGATTTGATTTGTCTGGTAGATGAAGTTTTTGACGCAGCTGATGATTTGAAGTTATTTGATCCGAATGCTCCTTGGAAAAAAACGCTCCTCCCAGGCGGAAGTTATACGATGCGGGAAATGCTAGTTCCTGTCATTCAAGCCGGGAAAACCGTTTATACTTCTCCAAGCGTTATGGAAATTCAAGCCATCTGTAACAAAGAAAAAGAAACCATTTGGGATGAGACGAAACGTTTCGTCAATCCACAAGAAATTTATGTGGACCTTTCCCAGAAATTATATGATATAAAAACAGAACTTTTTCATCAAATGCATCAGGACAACTCCTGTAACGCCAGTAAACACATATAAAAAAATAGATTGCTGACATCGTCGGCAATCTATTTTTCTTTTAATTAAATCCTACCACTTTCTGAGATATCTTGTAAGCTGCAATGGAAATTTTTCTTCCACCTTTTCCTGGCAAGTTCATGGTATTTCCCATAATTCCCATTCTCAAATGATGGAACAGACGAATATCTTTTTCCTTAATATAACGCCACAATTCCCGTTTCTTTTGCAAATTTTCTTCCGTACCGGAACGAATCAGCATAATCGTTGAAATCACAGTAATAATTTCGAGGTAATTGAACATATAGTGACGCAGTTTACGGTTTGGAATTTTCCACAAATCAAATTCGTCTACCATAATCTTATTCACACGAATCTGTTGGTCAATCCTTCCAATCATCACATTTTCATTAACCGACTGATCTTCTCTTCCAATATAATAGCGATAAAAATCAACATCCATGTAATAAATATTTTTTACACTTGGAAGTGGCTTATAAACATAGATGTTATCCACATAAAAAGTATGTTTTGGCAGTTCTAATCCACATTCCCGTAATAATTGTGTACGATAAATAACAGAATGCATTAAAATATACTGACCTTTTCTAAAGTGAGATACTTCACTCCAGGTAAACATCCGATCTTTTGGAAGTGCAGAGCAACGCATTACTTTTTTATGCTTTGCGCCTTCTTTTTCGTAAACATAATTCGCAATAAACATATCAAGTGTTTCTTTTCCACCTGCAAGTTCACGAAGCTTCTCTAATATTTTTGCGTAGGCCTCTCCATCCACCCAGTCATCACTATCTACTACTTTAAAGAAAAGTCCTGTCGCATTACGGATTCCTGCATTTACTGCTTCTCCATGACCTCCGTTTTCCTGATGAATGGCTCGCACGATTCCAGGATATTTTGCTTCATATGCATCCGCAATCTCTCCTGTTCTATCTTTTGATCCATCATCCACAATTAAAATCTCTACATCTTCTCCACCCGGAAGTAATGTTTCGATACAATGTTCCATATAATCCTGCGAATTGTAGGACGGAATTGCAAACGTTAATAACTTCATCTACATTTCTCCTCTTCTTTTGTATCCCTTCGGATAGCAAATATTTTATAATGTTTCAACCAGTTCAAAGGCTTTTTTTGTCATAGCATCAATATTGTAATATTTATACTCTGCAAGTCTGCCAAGCAAGTGGAAATTCTTCATACCGGCTGTCAGTTTCTTGTATTTTTCATACAAAGCTTCATTTTCTTGATTCAAAATCGCATAATAAGGAATTTCACCTTCTGCTCCTGTATAAGCAAACGGATATTCTTTTACAATAGTGGTTCCATTTGTCTGCTTTTGACCTGTCAGAAATTTAAACTCCGTGATTCTCGTGAAATCTTCACTCACTGTATAATTAACAACACTATGTCCCTGATAAGACTCTTCGTCATAATGTTCAAAATGAAAGTCAAGAGACCGATATGGAAGTCTTCCGTAGCGGCAATCAAAAAGTTCATCCAACGCTCCGGTATAAATCACTTCTCCCTCGAATGGAGTATTTTCAAAGAAAATTGTGTTTCCCTCAAAACGAAGTTTCTCTTTACAATCCGTACCCAAACGTACTTCAATATTTTCATGGTCTAACATTTTTTCAAACATCGGTGTAAATCCATGCAACGGTACTCCCTGATATTTATCCTGAAAATAACGGTTATCATAAGAAATAAGAACCGGCACTCTGCCTGTCACTTCCTGACTGATTTCTTCCGGTTTTTGTCCCCACTGTTTCATCGTATAGTGAAGGAAAATATTTTCATAGACAAATTGCGCTATTTCACGAATATCTGCATCTTCGTTCTCTCTTAATTTCATGATTGGAACGCGACTTCCCTCGCCATATGTTTCTATCAATTTCTTTTCCAGACAATCTGCCTTTTCTTTCTCATAAACCATATGTAATGTATTCAGATTAAACGGAACCGGAATCAACTGCTCCCCTACTTTTGCCACAACTTCATGTCCAAAAGCATACCATTCCGTAAATCTGGATAAATATTCATAAACCTCTTCTAAGCTGGTATGAAAAATATGTGGACCATATTCATGAATCAAAATTCCAGTTTTATCCAACAAATCGTAACAGTTTCCCCCGATGTGATTTCTTCTTTCTAATATCAGAACTTTCTTTCCTTTTTCTTCTGCCAGTTTCCGGGCAGCAACAGCACCGGCAATTCCGGCACCAACTACAATTACGTCATACATAGCGGGTCTCCTTTCTGACTCATGCTCTTTCTATTATACACAGTTTCCAATAATAATCCAATCCCAATTTGTTCATAAATTATTCATAGAAAACTAATAAACTCCACACACCCGCGTCATATTTATCTTTTATACTATGTTTAAATCAAAAGAAGAAAACTTTTTCATATAACTTTTTTGCCTTGCCGAAAGGCAAGGTCCTCCCGTTAATTAGTGAATTTTTTCACTTTCCATACACTTAATCTTTTTCATATTTAGCCGGTGCTTTGCACCGGCTTCCTCTTTCTCATTCTTCAAAACGTTCATTTCCAAGTTTGATATTCATATATTTCACATAAGCTGCAAATGCAGAAGGAATCGCATATTTTTCCTGTGAATTCTCAGCCTCCACAAAAATAAGTCCTTCTTTTTCCTCTTCAAGTTCTTCTACCCGAATCATATATCCTGTCATCTGCCATTCAATATGGGAAAAAATGTGCTTTGCCTCTTCTAATTTCTGAATACGAATCGGAGATAAATCCATCTCTTTTACTTTCTGCAAAGCTTCCTCCTGGCTTAATTCTCCTAAAAGATTCGGCAATTCATAAAGTCCTGCCAAAAGTCCTTTCGCCGGCCGTTTTCGGATTGCAATTTTTTCACCATCCCGGATGATTAGCACTGTTCTTTTTTCTATCTTACGTGGTTTTGCCTTACTTTTAACCGGAAGTTCACTGATTTTTCCTTCTATATGTGCCCGACACATCTGCTTCCACGGGCATTCTCCACATAATGGCATTCCATTTGGAAGGCAGACGGTAGCTCCTAATTCCATCAATGCCTGATTAAATTTTCCGGGAAGATTTTCATTTTTTTCTTCTTCCTGCCCGGTTGGAATTATTTTCATCACTTCCTGCTCAACCACTTTCCGAAATGCAGGCTTCATTATATCAGTTGTATCCAAAGACACTCTTGTTAAAATCCGAAATACATTTCCATCTACTGCAGCTGCTGCCTTTCCATAGGCAATCGAAGAGATTGCTCCTGCTGTGTAATTTCCAATTCCTTTTAACTTCAACAATTCCTCATATTCAGAAGGAATCACACCGTCGTAATCTTCCATAATTTGCTGAGCTGCTTTTTGCATATTACGAACACGATTATAGTAACCAAGCCCTTCCCAAAGCTTTAACAATTCATCTTCCGGACATTCTGCCAATTGTTTTACATCGGGAAGTCGTTTCATAAAACGTTCAAAATACGGCTTAACAGCTTCCACCCGCGTCTGCTGTAACATGATTTCTGATACCCAGACACGATAAGGAGTAGGTTCTTCCCTCCATGGAAGTTCTCTTGCATTTTTTGAAAACCATTCTAACAACGGTTCTACCAATTGTTTTAATTCAAAATCTTGTAACATTTTCTCTATTTCTTTCTAATTGATTTCCACAATTATTATAATGGGGATATCCCTTTTTATTCAAGAAATTTTTAAAATCCTATCAAATAAAAAACGAGGATATACCTTTCTATTCAAAAGGTACATCCCCGTTTTTTCACTCATGAAATTGTATGGCAACCGTAATTTGGGGTTTACTTATGTGCCAAATATCTATGTTAGTTTGGGAACTAAAGATATCTTATGATTTATATGTTCCACATAATGAAACATTGTTTCATAATTTACTTTAACATTATAACATCATACTTCAGAATGTCAAATGAATTTTTACTTTTTTCTAAAATATACTTTTCTATTTCACTTTTCTGTTATATAATAAAATTGCACTTGGTTCATGATATAAAACTATGTTTCATTATACGAAACTTTTCATTGGAACTAATTAGCAACTTATTACATTCAACAAACTATAACACCAAAAGGTGATTCAGAGGAGGTTTTTTTATGGAATGTAAATATGATGTAATTACATTAGGGGAGATCCTACTGAGACTTTCTACTCCAATTAACGGACGACTTGCGCAAGGCGACACTTTTATGAAGCATTTAGGTGGTGCCGAATTTAACGTTGCATCTGAAATTGGTCAGCTGGGATTAAAGACCGCAGTCATCTCAAAAATTCCTGCGAATCTTTTAGCTACCTTTGTTCGAAATCAGTTGAATTTTTCCCGTGTCGGTGAAAATTATCTGATTGAAGATCATGCAGACGACAGCCGTCTTGGCATCTACTACTACGAATATGGTTCTTATCCAAGAAAACCACGTGTTGTTTATGATAGAAAACACTCTTCCATTAACAATATTGATATTTCAGATGTACCTGAAACCATGTTTTATAACGCAAAGCTTTTCCACACAAGTGGCATTACGTTAGGATTAGGGGGAAAAGCCCAGAAGTTCGCGATTGAATGTATCAAAAAGTTCAAAGAACAGGGTTCTTTGATTTCCTTTGATGTCAACTTCCGCAGTAATCTTTGGAGTGGGGCAGAAGCCCGTGCATGTATTGAAAAAATTCTTCCTTATGTAGATATCTTTTTCTGTTCGGAAGATACTGCAAGACTTACCTTCGGAAAAACAGGAACGATTGAAGAAATCCAGAAATCTTTCTGTAAAGATTATCCGATTTCTGTAGTTGCTTCTACCGAACGTACTGTTATCACACCAAAGAAACATGATTTTACTTCTATTATTTATTCTGCCAAAGAAGACACCTATTACCGCGAACAGCCCTATAACTCCATTGATGTCGTAGATCGCATTGGTAGTGGGGATGCTTATGTATCCGGTGCTCTTTTTGGATATTTAAAATATGGAGATTGCCAGAAAGCCTTAGAATATGGAAATGCTATGGCTGCGATTAAACACAGTGTCATTGGCGATACCATATTTACGGATTTAGAAGAGATTGATAATATTATCGCACAGCACAAAGATACTTCTGAATTCCAGTTAGAGATGAATCGATAATTTTAACGGGACGTACTTTACAGTACGTCCCTGATGAAACTACATATCTTCTAATCTTCCATGCTTTTCATAGTTGGTAACACGTACTACCTGATTCTTATCATCTACAAAAACCACGCGAGGTTTATGCTCTTTTGCTTCCTGTTCTTCATACTGTGCATATGCCATGATAATAATTTTATCACCTACTGATACACAACGTGCTGCTGCTCCGTTCAAACAAATCATTCCAGAACCGCGTTCTCCTGCGATTGTATATGTCTCAAAACGGCTTCCATTATTCACATCCACAATCTGAACTTTCTCATACTCCAAAATACCGGATTCTTCCAATAATGCTTCATCAACGGTAATACTTCCTACATAATCAAGCTCCGCCTGTACCACAGTGGCACGGTGAATCTTTCCTTTTAACATTTCTAACTGCATTCTTCTATTCCTTTCCTACACTTCTTAATCATATATAAAGTTGTCAATTAATCTGGTCTTTCCGATGTAAACTGCAATTGCAACTAACATTGGTTTCTTTACAGTATCAATCTGCTGCATCGTAAGTCCGTCCACTGCTTTTACATAATCGATTTTTGCAAGCGGCTCTTTTTCAATAAAGCTTGTCATTGCATCAACCACTGCTTTTGTGCTGGTCTCTCCTGCTTCCACCATCTGGCGTCCTAAAGCAATGCTCTTGCTTAACACCAATGCTGCCTGACGTTCTTCTGCAGAAAGATATGTATTACGGGAACTTTTTGCAAGACCATCTTCTTCACGGATGATTGGGCATCCCACAATTTCAATGTCCATGTTCAAATCATCTACCATGTGGCGGATAATCGCTAACTGCTGTGCATCTTTCTGTCCAAAATAAGCACGGTCCGGCTGTACAATGTTGAATAATTTATTTACAACCGTACATACACCTCTAAAATGTACCGGGCGACTGAGTCCACAAAGTTCTTCGGTCAGCACTGACATATCCACATAAGAACTAAATCCCTCATGATACATCTCAGATGGTTCCGGATGGAAAATCAAATCTGCACCAAGGCTTTCGCAAAAAGCACTGTCTTTTTCTAAATCTCTTGGATAGCTCTCTAAATCTTCGGTCGGTCCAAACTGCATTGGATTGACAAAAATGCTGACAACTACTTTATCATTTCCTTTTTTGGCTGCTGAAATCAAACTTCCGTGTCCTTCGTGTAAATATCCCATTGTTGGTACAAATCCAACGCTCTTTCCTTCTTTTTTCCAGGCTTTTACCTGTTCTCTTACTTCTGCTACTGTTGTAACTACTTTCATATTTTTTCCTTCCTTCTCTTTAATACAGCTTCTCAATAATGGTATCATCAATCTTGTATGTATGCTCTTCCGCAGGGAACGTTCCTTCTTTTACTTCTTTGATGTAATCAGCAAATGCCTGCTTCATAATAGTTCCGGTATCTGCAAATACTTTTACAAACTTTGGCACATAGTCTTTGAACATACCAAGCATATCCTGATAAACCAAAACCTGACCGTCACAGCCTGCTCCTGCTCCAATTCCAATGGTTGGAATCGTTACAGTTTTTGTAATAATTTCAGCTAATTTTGCCGGAATTCCTTCCATAACCAAAAGAGATGCACCTGCTGCTTCTACTTTTTTCGCATCTTCAATCAGCTGGCGTGCTGCTTCTTCGCTTTTTCCCTGTACTTTAAATCCACCAAATGCATTGATTGACTGCGGTGTAAGTCCAATATGTGCACAAACTGGGATGGATGCTTTTACAATTGCTTCAATCTGTGGGCAGACACTGGCTCCACCTTCTAATTTTACCATGTTGGCACGACCTTCCTTGATAAGACGTCCTGCATTGCGCACTGCCTCTTCTACAGATACCTGATAAGACATAAATGGCATATCGCAGATAATCAAGGCATTTTTTGCACCACGAGCCACAGCTGCGGAATGATGAATCATATCTTCCATCGTAACAGATAACGTATCTTCATATCCTAAAATAACATTGCCCAAAGAGTCTCCAATCAAAAGTGTATTAATTCCAGCTTCATCCATTAACTTCGCCATAGAATAATCATAACAGGTCAGCATTGTAATTTTATCGCCCTGCTCTTTTTGTTTCTGTAATGTTGCTACTGTGTTTTTACTCATGTTTTAATATATCCTCCATCTTCTCATAATTCCGCTCCGGATTCTTTCTTTTTGCAATCGTAAGCGCTTTTTCAGAAAGCAAACGGTATAGTTCTAAATTTTTTCCCTGCAACACTTCCATATGACGCTCTACCGTTCCGGTATCGCAACGTTCTACCGGCCCTGTCAGTGCATGCTCCACGCCATCTTCTAACAAATGTGTTACATTTCCTAGCATTAACGGTGCAAGTGCTGCTGCTGCCTGTTCTTTGGAAAAATCACACTGCGCAAGTTCTTCCATTGCAGTTTCTGCGAGTCCTAAAACGAGATTGCTCGCCATAACTGCTGCTGCATGATAACGTATTTTTTCCTTTGCTTCCAAAAAAAGAACCTGATTTCCAAGGCTGACAAATAATGCCCGCATCTCTTCTTTTTTTCTGAAATCCCCTTCAATTGTAAATAATGCTTTGGAAAGTTCCTCATAAGAATGCAGTTTGTCGTTTACTGCAAGGAACGGATGGATAGAGTAACCAAAAGCACCTGCTTTTGATATATCCGAAAAGATTTCTGATGATAAAACGCCACTACAATGGCAGATAACTTTCTCTGTTATCGGAATTTCTTTTAACTGTTCCCAGACCTGCGCAATCGCACCATCCGGTACCGTCAAAAATAAAACTTCACTATCCCGTACCAGGTCTTCTAATTTTTCAAAATACCTTGTATCGGTAAATTCTGCTGCCGCTTCTGCGGACTTCAGATTTCGGCTGAAATATCCGGTGACTTCGATTCCATTCACCGCAAAATATTTTCCAAGGGAAAAACCAACTTTTCCCGCACCTATGAATCCAATTCTCATACGCATCCCTCCAATCGTTTCCGCTTATGTTCTGTCGGAACAACTATTTCGGGATAATAAAGTCTCGTTCTGCCGCTTTTTCGGCCAAGATACAAGCCCATTCACTTAATGCATATGGTGTTTTTCATCAAAAAAACTACGGTATAGTTTCTCTTCGAATACTATCCGTAGTCCAATATATCACTTTTTTTCTGCGATTGCAATTTAAAGTTGGAAATTTCTGTTAAAATTTTCACAATCCGTTTTCTAATGAATCCTAATTCTCTTCTTTTCCACTTTGAACCGCCATGCACAACGTTACAATTAGTAACGCAAATGCAACCAGTCCTCCTGCATTCCCCAGATTCATACGCTCCGAGAAATTCAGCCAGTCACTGATACTTTTTCCATTTATAGTTATAATTGTAAAAACAGCCAAGAGAATTCCAATAATTCCTTCTCCCGCAATTAAACCGGAAGCATAGAGGATTCCACGCTCGGTGTTTCCTTTTTTCCGGTCAACGGCAAGGCGTACCAGTCCTCCCGCCATCATCGGTACACTTAAGTGAATCGGAAGATATAATCCTACTGCAAACGGAAGGGATGGTATCTGCAATATTTCTACGATAACTGCTAAAAAGACTCCGATGAATACCAGATTCCATGGAAGATTTCCTCCCATAACACCCTCTACCACCATTTTCATTAAAGTCGCCTGTGGTGCCGGCAATTCTGCAGAACCATATCCCCATGCAACGTTTAAAAGATAGAGCACCCCACCAATTGCAAGTGATGCTGTTACAACTCCAATTAATTCTCCGATTTGCTGTTTCTTTGGGGTTGCTCCAATCAGATATCCTGTTTTCAAATCCTGAGAGGTATCTCCCGCCAGCGCAGAAATAATACAAATGACAGAACCTATCGTAATCGCTGCCACCATTCCCCCCATACCGGTATTTCCGATTGCTTTTAAAATAGAGGTTGCAATTAATAGAGTTGCAATGGTCATACCGGAAACCGGATTGTTCGAACTTCCCACAAGTCCCACCATCCGAGAAGACACCGTGGAAAAGAAAAAACCAAATATAATGATAATAAGTGCTCCCCAAAAATTTACCGGTACAACAGGAATCAACCACATCACCAGTGCCATAATCAAAATTCCAATCCAGACAATTTTCATGGAAATATCCTGGTTGAGCCTGTTTTCTTCCCCCACCTTTTTCTCCCCGAATCCGCTAATTGCCTGACGGAATGTATGAAGAATCAAAGGCAGGGATTTGATTAAGCTGATAATTCCCCCCGCTGCCACAGCTCCGGCTCCGATATAGCGGACATAGGTGCGCCAGATTCCCCAAGTTCCACTTTCTGCAAAAACCTCTGCTACCGAAACATCTGCCGGGTATAAAACAGCATTTCCACCAAATAATACGATGAGTGGCATAATGACAAACCACGCTGTCATGCCGCCCGCCAGTAAATAAGAAGATACTTTTGCACCACAGATATATCCTACTCCAAGCAAAGCCGGAAGCACATCTGCTCCAAATCCTGCTCCCTTATATCCTTTGATTCGATAATCTACCTCACTTGGAAAAATCTTGATTCCATCTGCTAAAAACTTATAACCCGCGGATACCCCAAGCCCAGCAAATACAATACCGGCTTTTTTTCCACCTTTTTCCCCTGCCATCAGCACTTCCGCACATGCCTTTCCCTCGGGATAAGGGATCGCATTGTGCTCTTTTACAATCAACGCATTGCGCAGTGGTATCATAAAAAGGACTCCAATGATTCCACCTATCAATGTAATTAAAGTAATTTCCAGCAAAGAAGGGGATGCTTCTCCTTCCTCTGCCGCCCACATGAAAAGAGCCGGCAAAGTAAAAATAGCACCTGCCGCCACAGATTCTCCTGCGGAACCTATGGTCTGCACCATATTATTTTCCAAGATAGATTCTCTGCGCAACAATACCCGAATGACTCCCATGGAAATAACAGCTGCCGGAATCGAAGCAGAAACCGTCATCCCAACCCGGAGTCCTAAATAAGCATTAGCACCTCCAAAAATAAGCGCTAAAAGGATTCCTGTTATAATAGACGTTCCTGTCAATTCCGGCATTTTTTTATCTGCAGAAATATATGGTTTAAAATCTTTTTCCTGTTTCATGTCCTACCAAGCCTTCTCATCTATTTTTTTCAGGAAAACTGCTTTGCTTTCCTTTTGGGCTTAGTATCTCCGTATTATTAGAAAATATTCATGACTTCATCGACTCTTTGATTACACATTCCACATTTTTCTTTGCTACCTTTTCAATAAAGTGGTCACTATATTTTCTCCGATGCAGCTCGTCAAAAAGAAGATGCAGATAGGTGCAGTCTTTGATTTCAAAAGTTCCCCTAATTCCATCGAAATCACTTCCGATTCCAATGCAGTCTTCTCCTCCCACTTGTCTGAAATGTTCTATGTGATCACATAATGTCGCTACCCTACAGTAAATGTCTTCTGTATTTTTATTTACAAATGTAGGTTCTAGGTTAATTCCTGCTACGCCACCTTTCTCCGCCAGTAACCGAATCATATCATCCGTCAAATCTCTGGTTGCAGGCGATAAAGACCGACAGTTTGAATGCGATGCGACGAAAGGCTTTTTCGACAGCTCTGCCACATCATAAAATCCACCATCGGATAAATGTGACACATCAATAATAATTCCCAGTTCATTCATATAGGAAATGGCTTCCTTACCAAATTCCGTCAATCCCTGTTCCATCTGTCTACGGTCGGAAGAATGTGGTACGCCGAAACAATTGGCATCATTCCAAGTCAGCGTAATTAATCCCACTCCCATATCGCGATATTTTTTCAGGTTTTCCATTTTTCCATTGACCACGTAGCCATTCTCGATTGTTAAAAAGGCAGAAAGTTTTCCTTCCTCCTGATTTTTCTTATACTGCTCATAATTTCTTGCCGGCCCTACAAGATCTGAATATTGTTCCATTGTATTTTGATAAATGCGATACATCATCATCATTAAATCTTCCAATTCCGGCATCTCCTCTAGCCCGAACCAATCCGGATTGTTTCTCTGCGGAACAAACATGGCAAAGAACTGTGCAGCCACTCCCGCCTCTCGCAACCTTTTTAAATCTACCATTGTTCCGTCTAACTCATAAATTGTCTCTTTTTTTCTTACCAATGCTTCCGCTAAGGTGTCGCAATGCATATCGATATAATTCATTTTTTGCCTCCTTACTTACCTATATTATGATGGATGATTGCAAAACTCTTTTTCTCTTTTCACAACAGTATCCAATTTCTTTTGCTTCTTTCCACAGTTGATTTTTCCGAGACAAAAATGTAGATTTTCGAAATTGCTTTTTACATTTTTTATGATTGCTGCTATTCGTCCAAGCTTCGAACATATTCTCCAGGTTTGTTCGAAGCAAGAAAATTCCTTTCAGAGTATTTGTGTGCTTCTTAGC
>JBJELY010000188.1:0-17798 GCA_051879395.1 Roseburia sp.
CACATTAATCTTTTTATTTTTTAGATTTAGGTATCACATCATTGACTAATATACACCTTAACATGATTGCTACACAGTTTTGCAAAAACTTAAAGTAAACGCAAAAAGAGCCCCGCTTTCCGGCGGAACTCTCTTCCTGCTATGTAAAATCTAATTCACATATTTATCTAATTCATAAGAAGCATTCAGCACGTCTCCTAAAATTGCTTTTGTGCTTTCTGCATTATCTAAATTCTTAGTACTTAATTCTGCTGCCTGTTGTGAAGAAGCTGTTACTTCTTCCGTAGTTGCAGATAAATGCATAATATTATCTACAATCTGACTGTTCGCATCGGAAAGATTATTTAGCATCACATCAATTTCTGCGATATCATCCGTTAATTTCTTTACATTCTCATTCATATCCACAAAGCTTTCAGAAACCTTTCCAATTAGTTCATCCTGTGTTGCTGTGGCAGATACCGAATGTGTTACAGCCTCTGCAGCTTTTTCGGCATCATCTGTCAGTTCTCCTAAAATTGCTGCAATATTCTCAGTTTCTTGACGTGTCTTTTCTGCTAAATCTCGAATCTCATCTGCAACAACTGCAAATCCTTTTCCCGCTTCCCCTGCTCTTGCACTTTCAATGGAAGCATTCAATGCAAGCAGATTTGTCTGGCTTGAAATAGAAAAAATTGTATCTGCGATACTTCTTACTGCTCCGGTTCTTTCCTGTAAATTTTTCATAGATTCTGCTACATTGGAATTGGTCTCAGCAATCACGGATGACTGATGTTTTAACTCATTCATTAATTCCATGCTCTTCTGGTTCAATGCATCGGATTCCTTTGCAACCGTTACCATATTTTCGGAACGTTCCAATGTCTTGCCTATAGACTCCTGAATATTTTGTGTCATCACCGTCTGTGTCTGAATATTTTCTGCAGTACTTAACGTACTATCTGAAATATCTCCCATTGCTCCATTTACAACGCCAGTAGAATCATTTAATTCATTCACCATATTCATTGCATTTTCCGTTCCCTTACGAACAGTTTCTGCAACTTCAATAACGTCCTGTAACATTTTTTCCTGCAGTTCTTTTTCTTCCCTTAAGCTTCCTAAGGTATCATCATTAAACTTTTTACCATTTTTTACCGTCATATAAATAAGGAACATCATAACACAAATCGTGAGCGTTGCACACCCTTGATCCAGCGCATCTTCTCCTACATATACCCCGGTTGCCACCTTTAATCCGGTTGTACTAATAGTTAAGATACTTTCTATGATACACATCATTTTGGTAAATTTCATATCGTAGTACAAAATTGTCCCAACAAACGGTATTGCTGCCATAAAACGTAAATAATAATTGTCAAATGCATAAGCTACCAGAAATGTTACAATAAAAAGCCCTATACTTGCAATATATTTAATTCTTGTATCTGACTTATTTCTATTATACAAAATCACCGTAACCAGTATTGTTACAATAATCATTAATTCTAACGCAACCGTATATCCGACCGAACGCACGTGTCTGACGCATGCAGTAATAACAATTCCAGATACAAAAAAATAGAATAAAATATATCCTAATGTCAAAAATCGATTCGCCTTTTTTAACTGTTCACCTGCATCTGCGTATAAGTACTTTTTCTCTTCCATGAAATTTCTCCTTTCTGAAATACTCTATTCAAAATATAGCACATATTACCTAAGAAATCGAGCAAATCAACTTGAGTTTCCAAAAAAAGGTTCACTTTTTGCGAAATTTTACACGACATAAAAATACATAAAAATATAATGACAAATACTTCCTGCCATAACAAACAAATGGAAAACTTCATGAGAACCAAAGTTCCGGTGTTTTGTATTAAAAAGTGGCAGTTTTAATGCATAAATAATTCCACCTGCTGTATAAATAACTCCACCAATAAATAGCCAGAAAAATGCCTGTGGTGTCAAAAGCGGCAGCAATCTTCCAAATACAAAAACACAAATCCATCCCATTCCAATATAAAGAACAGAAGAAAACCACTTCGGGCAGGTAATCCAAAATGCCTTTAATAAGATTCCTGCTGCAGCAACTCCCCAGACAAGGGCCAGAAATGTCATCCCGTAGTTTCCCCCTATTACATTCATACAAACTGGGGTATACGTACCTGCTATCAACACAAAAATCATCATATGGTCCATTTTCTGAAAAATCCGCAGCTTCTTAGCATCCACAGTAACGGAATGATATAGCGTACTTGCGCCGTACAAAAGAATCATGCTTCCCATGAAAATCATCATTCCTTCCACTTTCCGGATATCCCCAGACATTCCTGCTTTTGCAAGAAGTGGCATCGCAGCTAGTACCGCCATCATCATACCAATAAAATGCGTAATCGCACTTCCCGGTTCCCGAATTGTAATCTGCATCATTTTTTTCTTCATTACCGTTGACTGTCCTCTAACTGCATCCATACTTTTCACCCTTTCCGCTTTTCTTATTTATATCTCTTCCATTTATGTAGTTTCTTTTTCTTTTACATGTAGTTTTCAAAACCATGTGTTAGGGTTATGATACTTCTACTATACGCAAATGTCAAGGAAATATGTAAAAAAAAGATTCGAAATTTTTTTCATTTTCGAATCTTTCTTCTTATAGCTTTTCAGTTTTTCTTTTACCACTCGTTTTTAAGATAACGCATCTTCTCTGCTTTATCTTTTGACACAGGTTTTGGCTTTTCTCCCACATCCTCGCTAAATAATGCCTGTATTCCACCTGCTAATTTTTTTATACATTCTGGGCAATATCTTCCATACCGGATATTACAACCACATTTTTCACATTTTAAATAATAATCAGATTCCTCCGGAAGTTCTACCATTCCTCTTTTCAAAAAAAGATCTATTACCTCTTTTCGCACTCCTGTTACAATCGAAATCTGATAAGATGGCGTTGGTCCATGTGATTCTAAATAATCCTTTACTTTTCCGAAATCATCAAACTCTTCATGACCACAAAACTCGCATTTATACTTTCCACCACCTAAATATTCCATTTTTCCATGACAAAGTCCACAAGTCTCAGGTTTATCATATCCTACTGCTTTTTCAAAATCGTCCATTTCCTATCTCCTATATCTCTTTTCCCATATATCGTTCTTCTAATCTTAGTACTTATTATACATAATTATCCGAATCTGTCAATTATTGAACGATTTCACCATGTTTTAATTTTGCATCTTACTTTTTCAAATAATTAACAACCAAAATTGCCGTTCCTAAAACCGTAAGCACAACTCCGGTTGCACGATTCAAAGTCTCTGCACTGGCTTTATTGGCAAATTTTGCAGCAATTCTCGCCCACAACAAAGTTGACAAGACACAAAATATCAAGCACCCTATATCCGGTACTCCACCTATCATAAAATGACTGGATGCTCCTGTCAAGGCAGTAAATGCCATAATGAATACACTTGTTCCAACTGCTGTTTTTAATTCATATCCTAAGACACTTGTCAAAAGTAGCAACATCATCATTCCTCCACCTGCACCAACAAAACCACAGATAAAACCAACAACAGTACCACTGATTATCGACTGAATGATTCTCTTTTTACTGCTGACCTCACTCATAGATTCCTTCGTTGTCATAACAGGTTTTACAATAAACTTAATTCCTAGCAATAATGTCATAAATACAGAAACATTTCCCATCGTGGTATTTGGAACCATGCTTGCCACAAAGCTACCTACGAATGTAAATATTAAAACCGTAATCATCATAACAAGACCGTTACGAATATCCAGATTTTTATTTTTCCCATAAGTATATGCACTTACAGCACTTGCCAAAACATCACTCGCCAATGCAATTCCAACTGCTTCATATGCTGGAAGTCCCAAAAAAGTTATCAGCATCGGACTAATGACAGCTGCCGCACTCATACCAGCAAATCCAGTTCCAAGTCCTGCTCCTATTCCCGCAATAAAACAAATAAAAAACTTATACATGTTCTATTTCCTCCTTTATACAAAAATCGTACTCTAGGATTGGATTCCTTTCTTTCTCTCACATGCTTTAGATTTTACAAATGCAATTGCTGAATCATATAACATAATAAGTGTTGCACTTAACAATAATCCACCCACAATATCTGTAAACCAGTGAACCCCTGAAACCAACCGTCCCACTACAGTTACAACGATAATAATTCCAGACAAAATCTCCAGAAATGTTCTCCATGTTTTTGGTTTTATTCTAGAGCCAAACTGCATCATAGCAGTACTCATAATGCATACAACAAGCATCGTGTGTGAAGACGGATAAGATGCTTCCAGTCCTTCTTTTACATCTAAAATAACAGGTCTGCAATTAACAACCACAACTTCAAAAAATACATATGCCACTACTACGAGCACATAAAAAAGCCCTAATAGCAAAATATCCTGATCCACGCGGAAAAGACTTTTCTCCTTCACAAACTGAGCCAGTCCAAGTATTGCAAAAAAGCCTGCTATTATAATGGCCAAATAACCAAACCAATCTGTGATTGTCTCCCAAACGGGATGAACACCTATCGACTGAAAAACTGCCTGATTTACAGTTGCTAAACCAACTTCAGAACCTTCCGGCCCAATCGCCTGCACATCCACATTAGCTACTACAATTGTAAATAATATAAACAGAACAAACAGCACTCCTGTTATTCCAAACTTTCTTTTTACATTCTTCTTCATTTGCCAATCTCCATTCTTTCTTTTTTCTATTATAATGTATCACCATAAACTTACTTATTTATTTCCTATTCTAATTTTGGGTAAATGATATTCCATGTAATTCCTATCCCACACAATATCATCCAAATTTTAATACACCATAATTTGCATTGTGTTACACTCGAAGCGATTGTAACAATCCCCCCATTTACCTTAGGATAACTTTTTAATGTAAACACCAACAAGCTGTTTTCTATCATATCACTCATTCCTCGCAGAATCAATATTGCTACCGTAGCAATAAATAGGACATGATATATTCTGCTATTAATTGCTTTTCCATAAATAAGAGATGATATGTTAAACTGAAGCCATCCAAATGCGAAAATAAAGATAGTATCACATAAATAATAGCGATAGGAAAGATCAAATCCCTCCGGTTTCATTTTACTTAATATTGTCTGCACTATCTCAGGTGTATAATGTTTCATATCAAATGTTCCATACCCCTCGTTAAACTTTGCCACAGCCCTACTGCTCCACGGTCCCACTTCAACAAAATAGAACGCCAATATAAAGAAAGCAACTGAAGCCATCCATATATATTTCTTTTCAAACATTCTCTCTAAAATCCTCCCTTAGACTCCATAAAATGCTCTTTAAAAAAAGAAGTAACATGTTTTTCATATAATGGAATCAGTTCCTCTTTCTCATACTCCACAAAATGGTAGAGATAAAACGGTGCAAACAATTCCATTGCGTATACTTTTGTGTCTCCGGAAATCATAATTCCCTGCTTCTGTAAAGTATCAAATAGCTTCATCTGCGAATTTAACGGCATATCTACAAAAAATTCTTTATAGATTTCTGCCATCTTTTTATTATGAAACTTTTCCAAAAGTAATATCTGTCTAAAACGAACAATCCATTCATCTGTTGTCTGGTATAAAAACATATCAATGCAATTTTGTTTCAATTTTTCATACCCATCAATCTTATCTGTTGTTTCAAAACATTTTTCAAGATACTTTTCTTTCGATTTTTCTACTATAGAATCAAATATTTCCTGTTTACTCCTAAAATGCTTATACAGTGCACTGTTTCCGATTCCAACCTCATCCGCAATTGTGCGGATGGATACCGCTTCATATCCGTGCTCGGAAAACAGTTTCAAGGATTTTTCGATTATCTTCTCTTTCGTATTTCCTTTTGTTCTAGGCACTACTCATTCCCCCCTTTATTCACCCCTCTGTTAAACATGTGTCGAAATAATTTCATCGCAAAAGTGACCAGGTGCTCACCAATAGTATAGTGAGCAACTGGTCACTTTGTCAAGTTTTTATTTTGTTAATCCCCTTTAGAATTCGGGGATTTTATTTCACTATTACATTTGTAATTGCAGCTTTCTGTTCCGTAGCCTTGGTTGCACAAAATCCAAAGGTAACCTGTCCTCCGCCAGTTATTTCTTTATTATAATCTTCCGCTTCAATTACATAATGATTTCCAGTATGACTAACCACTTTCGCACACCAGATATTCGAGATTTCACCTTCTAAGTCAAACTCTATTGTCCATCCAGATATTCCATTGTTGCTGTTATTCTGAACGATGCCACTTGCAGTAAAACCATTGCCCCATTCACTTGCAAGCGTAATTGTTGCCGAGCAACTATCCGCTGCTGGATTTTCCGGTTCTGTTGGTTCTTCTGGCACTGTCGGTTCTTCTGGCACTGTCGGTTCTTCTGGTTCTGTCGATTCTTCCGGCTCTGTTGGCTCTTCCGGCTCTGTTGGTTCTTCCACAGTTCCAGAATTATTTTCTTCCCCCTCAGCTAATGCACGGCTTGTATTGATTAACCATATACCTGTTTCCGTTAAGTCGGAAGCAGTCCAACCACTTGTCTTCGTACAGGAAGAATTTAGGCAAGAAGCTGCTTCTGCTTTATTGCATAAACTCCAGCAGGCATAACTGATATTATTCTGTGTAAAGAGGCTCATCCAGTCATCTGCATTAGAAAAATCATATCCACCATTTCCAGATGAATCACAACAGCCAAATTCTGTAGCAAATACCGGTGTGCCATCAGAAATTGCGCTTTTTACATAATTTTTAATGTTATCATAATGTGTAGCGGCATAAAAATGCACACTATACATAATGTTCTCAAATCCGTCATCCTTTAATGGTTTTGCAGCTACTTCATCTACTCTCTGTGACCAATCATTTGTTCCACAAACGATAATACTGTCATTTCCACAATCACGGATTACCTTAGAAACTTCCTTACAATATGTATAAAGGTCATTTCCACTTCCATTATACCAAGGAGTACCCGTTGGTTCATTACAAATTTCGAAGATTACATTATTGTAATCTTTGTATTTTGTTGCATATTTCTCAAAAAAGGTCTTGGCTGCTTCAATATCTTCATTTGGATTATAAGCAAGCACATGCCAGTCAATGATTACATACATACCAAGCTCTTTTGCAGCTTCTACACCTTCGTCAATCTTATTATCTAACAAGGTCTGACACCCCTGCAAATATCCGCCTTCTCTAGGATAAATGGCAAGGCGAACCGCATTTAGTCCCCATTCATCACGTAAACTTTGAAATGCATCTTTATTTACATATTCAGGAAACCACTGTACACCATGTGTGCTCGCCGCTCTAAGTTGTATTGCTTCTCCATTCTCATCTACAATAGTCGGAGCTTCGTATGCATCGACTTTCTTTACTGATAAAGTTCCATGTTCTCCTACCGGAGTTTCACTATAGTCTAAATCTTTAACAGAACCTGTTACACTATACTTTAATCCTGTCACCGACTCTGTATCTTCACCAACTGTTGCACTTGGAGTTGAAAGAAGTCCTCCTCCACTAAAACCAAATTTCTGGTCATCGCTACAAGTAAAGCTCTCTCCTGGATTCAATGTTCCCTGATAGGATATAATAACCTTTCCATCACTGTACTTTGCAGAAATTCCCCAACACTTAAAACTGGTTACAGAGCCATTTGTCGGTACAGTAATGGTCACCCCATCTACTGTCTGACTGCTGTTATTCTTAATAGAATAACCATATTCCTGCCAGTCATGATAACCTCCACTATGTCTTGTTACTTCAACATAAATGTCGCTACTTTTGTCATTTGCTAACGTAATTGCAGTACTGTAATCCTCCGCGCAACAAGTTTGTGGAAAATAAATAACTGAAGTAATGCAGACAAAAGCTGCCATTACAAACGCTACAATTGACTTCCAATGAATACTTTTCTTTTCTGTCATGATCTATTCCGTCCTTTCTTCGTTTGATAGCAACATAAAAGCTGCTGCTTTTATTCCATATATGGAAATTATTGGTACCAAAAATAATGCTAACATAAGTTTTAGAAGATGTCCATATAATTATTACATATTTTTTACATTTATTTCGTAATTGTTAATTTCGTGTCATATATTTTTCTCTTTTTTAACATTTTCTTAATATTTTATTTTCTAAATAATTATCTACTCTTTCATAGCGAGAAATTTTTAGAGATAAACATATC
This sequence comes from Roseburia sp., assembly GCA_051879395.1. Lineage (GTDB taxonomy): Bacteria > Bacillota > Clostridia > Lachnospirales > Lachnospiraceae > Roseburia. The sequence continues at coordinate 8,243 of JBJELY010000188.1, forward strand.
GTTTTATTTTTTCTTTATAAAATTCACAAAACATTTATCGAAATTATTAGCACTCTCTCTTGACGAGTGCTAATAATAGTGTTATAACTAAGTCAACAACAGAAAACAAGTTTCGTGGTGACAAACACCGCATAGAATAAGGAGGAATGACTTATGTTAATACCTAGTATTTTGGGAGAAAGTTTATTTGATGAATTTTTTGATGATTTTTCACGTCCGGTTAAGAATACTGTCAAATACAGTACTCCGGCTGCCTCAGTTATGCGGACAGATATAAGAGAATGTGAAAATAGTTACGAGCTGGATATCGATCTTCCTGGTTATAAGAAAGAAGATGTACAGGCGCAGTTGAAAGACGGTTACCTGACCATCACTGCTTCTACCAGTTCCAATGATGACCAGAAAGATGGTAATGGTAAATATATCCGCAGAGAAAGATATTACGGCACCTGCAGCAGAAGCTTCTATGTAGGCGATGATATCCAGCAGGAAGATATCAAAGCAAAATTTGAAAATGGCATCTTAAAAATCGGTGTTCCGAAAAAGGATGCTAGGCCTAAGGTTGAGGAAAATAAATTTATTACCATTGAAGGCTGATAATAGACAAGGGATACCAGTGATACTGCTGTGTATCCCTTTTTTTCGGGAGGTGATAATGCATGGCAAAAAAAGATTATTATGAAGTTCTTGGTATCAACCGTGGTGCTGATGAAAAAGAAATCAAACGGGCCTATCGAAAACTTGCCAAGAAATATCATCCGGACACAAATCCCGGAGATAAACAGGCAGAACAGAAATTCAAGGAAGTTACGGAAGCTTATAATATTCTAAGCGACCCTGAAAAGAAAAAACTTTACGACCAATATGGTTTCGCTGCCTTTGAAGACGGTTTCAGTAGCAGCGGCAATGGTTTTGATGGCTGGAATAATTCTTCTGGCGGATTTGGAAACGGTGGCTCCTATCAGGAATTCCACTTTTCCGGAGATGATATGGGAGATATTTTTAATGATTTCTTCGGTGGTTTTTTCCACGGTCAAGGTGGCGATGGATTTCATTCCAGAGCTAAAAGTGGTTTTACCGGCAATCATTTTAACGAAAAGGGAGCCAATGCCCACGCTGATATTCATATCAGTTTTGACGAAGCTGTCTTTGGTTGTGACAAGGTATTACAGATTCAAAATGCAAACGGAACCTCTAGTTCCCTAAAAGTACACATCCCTGCCGGAATTGATGAAGGCCAAAGTATTCGACTAAAAGGAAAAGGCTCTTCCGGCATAGGCAACGGAGAAGCCGGCGATCTGATGTTGAAAATTCATATTGCTCCAAAACCAGGATATGAAAGAAAAGGCAGTGATATCTATGTGACAGCGAATATTCCCTATGCAACAGCAGTTCTCGGTGGAGAAGCCATTGTCCCTACATTGACAGGAAAAGTATCCTGCAAAATTCCAGCCGGAACACAATCCGGTAGTAAAATACGGCTAAAAAATAAAGGCATTTCTTCTATGAAAAATCCTTCTCACAAAGGTGATGAATATGTCATTATCCAGATAGCAGTTCCAAAGAACTTGTCTTCAGAAGAACGACAAAAATTAATGGAATATGACCTTTCCTGCAAAAAGCATGGACATGGAGGCAGTGCAGCGTAATGCTGCACTGCTTCCATGTCCATGGATAATCAATTACGGTATCTTCTATTTTGTGGATTTCTTTTTTCTTTTCCAAAATAAACTGCACCCAATCCACTGATTACTACTACCACATACCATAAAACAGTACTGCCTGCATCACCGGTATTTGGTGCTGCATCCTTTACTGCTGTATTTACATTCGTATCTTCTGAAGGGGTATCGGATGGTAAAGCCGGTATGGCTGCATCTGAATATACCAAAGCATACGTAGAGAAATACTTCGTTTCAAAGCTTACTGTGCCGGTTGCTGCATCAAAAGTACAAGGAAGAGTTTCCGCTACCGGACCTGCGCCAAAGTCATGTACACGAATCATCTGATAGGTTCTTACCTTAGATGTATCGGTATTAATCAAACTTGTCGGAAGGGTCAGGCAGATCTTTACCGCATCAATTGTTTCCGTAACCGGTGTTGCCCGTCCTGATACTACTTTGGTTAAGTCAAAGTCCAGATACATTCCTAGGGTTGCCCCACCAAGCTTTGATTCTACTAAAGTTTTATCTGCATCACTAACAGTCTTTGTAATATCCTGTACCGTTAAGCTGACTGTTCCGCCTGATGCCTGCTCTTCAGGTGTAAGCACCTTATCTGCCAGTTTTGCATCTTCTGCCAGGTTGGCTTTTAAAGCATTTGATGCGGGGTCTGTCGTATTAACGTCTTTTCCCTCATTATCTGTTGGAGCTGTATACTGGGTTAAAATATATGTTCCTGTTACTGCATTCGCTTCCGCCACTGCTTCCAAGTTTTTTGTTCCTTCCGGAAGGTATGCACGCACCGGGTATGTACCTGCAACAGTTGGACGTGTTGTCACCCACTGTTTTGTTGTCTGACCATTTGTGGATAATTCTACCTGATATTCAATTACTACAGTTGCTGTTGCATCTTCCGGCCTTATTGTTGCTTTCACACCGGTAGGTGCCTTGGTTGTCTCGCTTAAGTTCGATAATGTAATGGTTGGTGCTGCCTTTGTAATACTCCATGCTTGTGATACCGTTGCTGTAGAGCCATCTGCCGCCACGTTAATTCCCTCCGTACCGGAAGTATTTACCAGCTTGTAATAATCCTGGGAATAACCATCTGCAAGTTTCAAGTTTGCAACAGCTGAGTAGTTACCCACTGAGGTGTTTGATGCTCCTGTTTTTGATTCTAATGCAACGCCAGTTGGCAATGTGCTGCTGAATGCAGGGCCTTGGGCGGTTCCGTTATACTCGAAAGTCGTTCCGGTCCATTTGAGTGCGGAGATGTCAATCGTAGCATGTGAAACAGAAATTGTGATATCCGCTTTCACAGTCACTCCGTCCTTGGTGTATACTGCCTTGATGGTAGTATTACTTGGAACGATGTCTCCCTCAAAGGTCACATCATCCGTCACGTCTTTGGTACTTCCATCCGCAAAGGTTGCAATTACTTTCAATCCTGTCTTATCAAAGCTTTCCCCATAGATATATGAGGTCTTTGTAGGTTGTGTTGTTACACTAATGGAAGTCACATCATTAGTGTCATCATTTGTATATTCAATTGTAACTTCATAATTTCCCTCAGTCTTATAAGTAAAATTCCACCCCGTATCTGACTTCAATGCATTGAAGTCTATCGTGCCTTGCTCACTATTCACTATAAATTTTGTTCCTGTTTCATCAATTTTTTTTCCAGAATTTGGAACTGCCTGAACATATACCTGGTCACCTTCTACTAAGCCGCTTATTTTTTCATCTGCCTGAATGCTTTTCCACTCACCCTCATTTATCTTATAGCGAGTCGCTCCAAAAGTACTATCTCCCATAAATTTAATCACTACCTGCTGTGCCGGTTCCTGAGGTTCGCCGTCGGTATTTTCTGTAAAGCTTATATTCATAACATAGGATGTGTCTTGCGCCAAATCAAACCTTTGTCCGTCGGTCTCAGTCGTTCCCATGCAGTCAGGCCAGCTCTCACTTGTAACCTGCGCAATTATGCCATCGGCTTTTGTAACTTTTACATAAATAACGCTCTGGTCGGCTATATCAATACCTGAATCCGGTACATCTGTCCATGTCTCTTCCTCTTCAAAATGATACTGTACCAAATTATTTTTTCCAGTATTATCCGTAATATTGAATGTAAATTTTGTTCCCGCTCCGTTTGCATTTACCTCCCCCTGAAATGCTCCCATAATCAGGGATAACATCATCAGAAAGCTTAGCAGCTTTGCAATTCTTCTTTTGGTTTTTGTTTTCATATGTTTTCCTCCACTCCCTACTTATCTATTTTTATCCCATCCGGTTTTGTTTACCAGCCGGTAAAGGTCTATCCTTCCCTAACCGGAACAGGATATGCACATCAAATAGCTCTTCGTATTCGGAAGTTCTGCGTTGAACGATACACCATTTTGAGTGGGTCGTTCAACCACTATATTAAATCTTTGTTACATCCCTAAATATTACAATTTATATTCATATTATAGCATAATATGTGCATTCACACCAACTTTTTTTCTGATAATCTGGCTCTCCCGACACCGTCTTTATGCAAAAACTTTCTAAGCCTTGTATACTTTGTTTTTTCCCCAATTTTTCAGTTGGACTAAGTATTACAAGCAATCTCACTTTAGCTTTTCCGTTGAATTTTCATCAATATTCTACTTGGTATTAAGTTTGGACAATAAACAAACCGTCTCCACATGCACAGTCGATGGAAACATATCTACACAACAAATCTTTTTCACTTCATACCCTCTTGCCTGTAAAACTTCTAAATCTCTCGCCAGACTTGTCGGCTTGCAGGAGATGTAGACCATCTGTGGAACACCATAATGTATGATTTTTTCTAAAGCCTTCGGATGGATTCCGTCACGTGGCGGATCTAGCACGATATAATCCGGTTTTTCTTCGATGTTATCGATTACTTTTAGCACATCGCCCGCAATAAATTCACAGTTATGCAAACCATTTAAGGCAGCGTTTTCTTTTGCAGCTTCTACTGCTTCCTCGATAATTTCTACGCCAATGACTTTCTTTGCTACCGGGGAGAGCATCTGCGCAATCGTACCTGTTCCGGAATATAAGTCAAACACAACTTTTCCCTGCGGGTTTCCATTCTGCGCTGTTGCATCAGCATCCTGGGCCATCTGCTCTGCACCTTCCACTGATAAAGCATCCCCTATAAATTCACGGGCTGTCTCATAAAGAACTTCTGCTCCTAAGGAATTGGTCTGGAAAAAGGAAAATGGTGTAATCTTAAAACGAAGTCCTAACAATTCTTCGTAAAAATAATCCTGACCGAAAAGAGTTTCTGTTCCTTCATTTGTTACTGTATCTGCCACACTGTCATTTTTCGTATGTAAAATACCGGTCATGGTTCCACGGTACTCTGCATCTAGCAAAGCATTTTTCCAGCCTTCCAATAATTCCTCTTCCGCTGTCGCTGTACTTTCTTCTCTTACCGGCTGGGTCGTTGTTACAAGGTCAACTAAAATCTGTCCGGTCTTTACTGCTTTTCTCACTAAAAGATGGCGCAAATAACCGGTATGACGCAATTTATGATAAAAGGAGATTTCTTTTTCTTTAAAATACTCCAATGTAATCGTTAAAACCTTTCGGAAATCCTCATCTACAATCTGGCAATCGCCTACGTTTGTAATATCATAAAAACTACCACGCTTATGCATTCCAAGTGCAAGCGGACCATCTTTATATTCATCCCCAAAAGAAAATTCCATCTTGTTCCGATAAGCCTGCTGCAATGGACTCGCCTTAATTCCTAAAAATTCATATGGTTTATCCGCTGGGATTACAGCATCCATCAGTTCTTTTACTTGGTTTTCTTTCATTTTTAGCTGTTCTTCATATGGAAGACTCTGATAGGTGCATCCTCCACATATTCCAAAATGAGGACAAGCAGCCTCTTCCATTTCCAATGGCGATTTTTCTAATACCTCTAAAAGCCGTCCTTCACATTTTCCCTTGCGCATCTTATTGATAGAAAAAGATACTTTCTGCCCCGGAATTCCATTTTTTACAATCACTGGCTTTCCCTCTTCTGTCATAACTCTTCCCTTATTTGGAAAATCTACTCTTTCAATTACACCTTCTAATACTTGTCCTTTTTTCATATTAACTCCTTCTTTATCGAGAAAAAAAGGGCTGCTGTTCGCAGCCCCATACTTCTTATTCTACTTTTCTTCTTTCTTTACTGGTTCTTCCTCTTCTTCTTCATCCTCAAAGAAATCATCTTCGAAGTCATCATCAAAATCATCTTCGAAATCTTCTAAATAATCCGGTGTGAAGAAACGATAAATTCCGTAAATTGCTGCTGCAATTGCTGCAACAATTCCTACAATTGCAAAAACCCAAACAACTTTCGAAGGCTTCTTCTCTTCTTCCTTCTTATTCAGTAACTCGTTCACCTTAGCCATGTTTAATAATTCTTCCATCTTGTTCATGTTACCACTCCTTCTCATATTTAAATTCGATTTTACTCGAAAACTGCTACAATTATATGTTTTATTATAACATAGATTACCCCAATCGCCTATAAAAAATTTATGTTTTGTAAAGAATTTATATTTTCTTAAGTTTTGCGAAAGATGCAAACATTTTTTTCGTACCGGCTGTATCAAAGTTAACGGTTACTTCAAAGTCTCTTCCGCCTTCAATAATCCCAGTTACAGTTCCTTCTCCAAACTTCATATGGCGTACTCTGTCACCGGTTCCATAGTCAAGTGCCTGTTTCTGTGTATTCGTACTTGAAAAAGCCCTTGCCTGCATGCCCTGACCTGACACCGGATTTCTTCGATAGGAACTTGTCTGCGTTCTTGCCGGAAATCTGCTTTCTCCTGCACGATTAGCAGCTTCCATACGGGACGGCATCTCCCCTTCTAATAAATCTGCCGGTATTTCCCGGACAAAACGGGATACTTTATTATACTGTGTCTCTCCCCGAATCATACGCTGTCTTGCACAGGTAATCGTCAGTTCATTCATTGCTCTTGTAATTCCAACATAAGCAAGTCGTCGTTCTTCTTCTAACTCTTCCTTTGAATCATCACTGGTAATCGACATATAGCTTGGGAAAAGTCCATCCTCCATACCTGCTAAAAATACCTTTGGAAATTCAAGTCCCTTGGCACTATGTAAGGTCATCAATACCACATAATTACTATCCTCTTCCAGATTATCAATATCTGCTACTAGGGCTACTTCCTCTAAAAATCCGCTTAATGTTGGATTCTCTTCTCCCTCTTCGTAAGCAACTACTTTACTTAATAATTCATCGATATTTTCAATTCTTGCCTGAGCCTCGTCTGTACCCTCTAACTCAAGTTCTCTTACATAACCGGTCTCTTCAATGACTTCTTTTAAAAGTTCTGATACACTTAAAACCGTTGCTTTACTGCGCATCATCTGAATGAAATTCACGAACGGTTTGATTTTCGTGGCAGCTTTTCCCAGTGTCGGTATGTCATCTGCCATGCGAAGTGCCTGATAAAAACTAACCTCATTAATTTCTGCATAATCACCAACACGATTTAATGTCGTAGCGCCAATTCCTCTCTTTGGTACATTAATGATACGACGTACCGCCAAATCATCTCTTGCATTATCAATGGTTTTTAAATAAGCAAGTAAATCCTTTACTTCTTTTCTGGCATAGAAGTTCACGCCACCTACAATCCTATATGGAATATTCGACACCACAAAACGTTCCTCGAACAAACGGGACTGCGCATTCGTACGGTAAAGAATTGCAATATCTTTGTAGTCGTAATTGCCCTTGTTCACATCTCTTACAATCGAGCGTGTAATATAGTCTGCTTCTTCATAAGCAGTATTAAACTGTTCAAATGTAATTTTCTCGCCTTCCTCATTTGCTGTCCAAAGACGCTTTGCTTTTCTTCCAATATTATTCCCAATCACACCATTTGCTGCATCCAAAATATTCTGTGTGGAACGGTAATTCTGCTCTAATTTAATAACCGTTGCCTCCGGGTAATATTTTTCAAAATTTAAAATATTATAAATATTGGCCCCCCGGAATTTATAAATAGACTGATCATCATCACCTACAACACAAAGATTCTTGTACTTTCCAGCTAACAAATGAATCAGCTGAAACTGTGCTGTATTGGTATCCTGATACTCATCCACCATAATATAACGGAATCGCTCCTGATAGTAATCTAACACCTCTGCGTCATTTTTCAAAAGCTCCACGGTCTTCACAATGAGGTCATCAAAGTCAAGCGCATTGTTCTTCTTCAAACTCTCCTGATACTCACGGTAGACCTGCGCCTGCTTCTGCTTCGCATAATCTCCTGCAGCACGAAGCATAAATTCTTCCGGCGAAATCAACTCATCTTTTGCATGTGAAATGACACCTAACAAATTCTTTTCCTTATACTTTTTCGTATCTATCTCAAGACGTTTACAGACATCTTTCATTAAGGTCTTCTGATCATCTGCATCATAAATTGTAAAATTTGTATCATATCCAAGTCTGTCAATATGACGGCGCAAAATGCGCACACAAGTCGAATGAAACGTTGCCACCCAGATGCTCTCAGATCCATAGCCAATCAACCTATCGATACGTTCTCTCATCTCACCGGCTGCTTTATTCGTAAACGTAATCGCCATGATATTATAAGGATTCACTCCGACTTCTTCTATCAAATAAGCGGTTCTGTGTGTAAGCACACGAGTCTTCCCAGAACCAGCTCCTGCAAGTAAAAGTACCGGTCCCTCTGTCGTAAAAACCCCCTTTTGCTGCTGTTCATTTAATGTATCATAAATACTCATATCTGACTAAATCCCTTTCTTCTCTTTCACAATGTCCCCGCTTTCTACGGATTACACAATAACATATTTTTCCAAAATCAGAATATATGTTCTATTTTTCTTCTGTCAGCATTATATCATACAACCATCTATTTACCAATACTCTTTTTTAAAAGAAAAATACATTTTCGTGACTTTGTCTATTGTCATCTAGTTTTGGATACTATATAATGTGATACAGAGGTGACGAATAGAATGACAATTGATACCAAGAATTTTTTAAGCAGTATTTTACAAAGCCTTAGTGCTATAGATTATGTAAAACCAGAAGATATTCCAAACATTCCATTATATATGGATCAGGTAACAACATTCATGGATTCCCAGCTTGCTTCTTCAAAACGTCACGATGAGGACAAGATTCTGACCAAGACCATGATTAATAATTATGCAAAGAATAATCTTCTGCCACCACCAGAAAAAAAGAAATATACCAGAGAGCATGTCCTGACCTTAATTTTTATCTATTATTTTAAAAATATTTTAAGCATTAATGACATTCAAAGTATTCTAAATCCCATTACGGACAAGTACTTTGGAAATGAAAATGATTTAAGTCTACAGGATATCTACAATGAAGTATTCGGTTTAGAACATCAGGAAACCCAGAACTTAATGAAAGATCTGGCAAAGAAATTCCACACGGCACATACCACTTTTATGGATGTACCGGAAGAAGACCGGGAATTGTTGCAGACATTCAGTTTTATCTGTATGTTAAGCTATGATGTCTATGTTAAAAAGATGTTAATTGAAAAATCCATCGATGAATTCGAGGCTTCTCGCCAGAAGCATCAGAAAAAAGAGACTTCTGAAACCAAGTCTGAAAAAAAAGAAAAGAAAGAAAAGAAGGAAAATGACTAACGAACTTATATGACAGTATTTTCCTTTAAATATAAAAAGAGATTCTTATTTCCTTAAAAGAAAGTAAGAATCTCTTTTTCTTATCTCGCTATTCTTCGCTGTCGTTTGTGATTCTGCTAAATACCATGTCATAACCATCATTTCCATAATTTAAAGAACGGTTAACACGGCTGATTGTAGCGGTAGAT
>JBJELY010000189.1:0-4273 GCA_051879395.1 Roseburia sp.
CTATTTTTATTTTGTGGAAAGCTTTAAAATTATTTTAATTATATTCACTAGTCAGAAAAAAATTTTTTTGATTTAATCCTATAAAACCTATTGACATAGTAGGTTAATGGTGGTAATATGCATAAAAGAAAAAGGAAAGGAGAAAAATCATGGCAAAAAACTGTTGTAAAAACTTATGTTGTTGTCGAATGTTGATTTACCGGATATACTGTGTGATAAGATGTAGCAGCAGGCTTTGTTGTGCTGAAATATCTTATCTGTAAGAATGTCTGTATATCCGGGAACATAATGGTTCCCGGTTTTATGTTTTATAGGAGGAATGAGTATGTCTAATCTATTACACGTTCAATTTAAAGATAAAAAAGCTGCAGAAGATATGGAGAAAGCACAATGAACTGGGAATTTATAGTGAAATACCTGCCCTTATATGAAAGAGCCGCACGGCTTACTGTGCGGATTGGATTCGCTGGAGTTATATGTGCAATAATACTCGGGTTGGTTTGTGCGGTTATACAGTATTATAAAATTCCTTTTTTTAGACATGTGATAGCTGTATATATAGAACTTAGCAGGAATACACCGCTTCTTGTGCAGTTGTTCTTTATCTATTATGGACTTCCAAAGATTGGAATTCAGACGGATGCAGAGACATGTGGAATTGTAGGACTGACATTTTTAGGAGGAAGTTATATGGCAGAAGCGTTTCGAAGTGGACTGGAGGCTGTTGCGGATATTCAAACGGAGAGTGCGTTAAGCCTGGGAATGAATCATTTTCAAGTCATGCGGTACGTGGTTCTTCCACAAGCGATATCTATCAGTGTTCCTGCATTTATGGCAAATGTAATATTTTTGCTGAAAGAAACGAGTGTATTCAGTGCCATAAGTTTAATGGATTTGATGTTTACGGCAAAAGATTTAATTGGACTATATTATAAAACAACAGAAAGTTTGTTTTTGCTGGTAGTGTTTTATCTGATTATTCTACTTCCAATATCAGTATTGGGAAGTCTCTTGGAAAGGAGGCTGCGCTATGCCGGATTTGGGGCTTGAGGTCCTGCTGAAGGGACAGAATTTTATCAGGCTGCTTGCGGGACTGGGGGCAGCTTTACGCATCAGTCTGATTGCTGTATTGATCAGTATTCCGTTAGGAATCATACTTGGAGTATTGATGACCTGGAAAAATCCTGTCATAAAGGCGGTACTCAGAATTTACCTGGAAATTGTCCGAATTATGCCACAGATGGTTTTGCTGTTTCTTGTGTTTTTTGGTACAACAAGAGCGTTTGGATGGGATCTGTCCGGAGAAAATGCATCCATTATTGTGTTTTCTTTTTGGGGGACGGCTGAGATGAGTGATCTGGTTAGAGGGGCATTGATCAGTATCCCAATACATCAATATGAGAGCAGTGAGGCTTTGGGGATGAGCAAGGCACAAACGTATTTGTATATTATCATCCCACAGACTCTGCGAAGATTAATTCCATTGTCAATTAACCTTATCACCAGAATGATCAAGACAACCAGCCTGATATTGATGATTGGAGTGGTAGAAGTTTTAAAAGTAGCGCAGCAGATTATTGAAGCAAACCGGATGTCTAGTCCGAATGCGGCATTTGGAATTTATCTGGTTGTCTTTTTGCTATATTTCATTGCTTGTTGGCCAATCAGCATGTTTGCAAAATACCTGGAAAGAAGATGGAGGTGAGAATTTGTGGCAGAACCATTACTTACAATAGAACACCTGGTCAAACAATTTGGAGATAATGTTATCCTGAACGATATTAATTTGAGCGTAAAAAAAGGCGAAGTTATCGTGATCGTAGGATCAAGTGGATGTGGGAAGAGTACACTGCTTCGATGTATGAATGCACTGGAACCAATTCAGGGTGGGACGATTAAACTGGGTGATCAGCTGATTGATCCAAAGAGTAAATCACTTACCAGTCTTAGACAAAAGATAGGGATGGTATTTCAAAGTTATGAGTTGTTTCCGCATTTGACCGTGTTAGACAATATTCTGCTGGCGCCAATGAAAGTGCAGAAACGAAAAAAAGAAGATGTCACAACAGAAGCAATGCAGCTTTTGCAAAGAGTTGGATTGAAAGAAAAGGCGAGCAGTTTCCCCAGGGAGTTATCGGGTGGACAAAAGCAGAGGGTGGCAATTGTCCGTGCTCTGTGTATGCATCCGGAAATCATGCTCTTTGATGAAGTGACAGCTGCACTGGATCCGGAGATGGTCCGGGAGGTGCTGGATGTGATATTGAATCTGGCGGCTCAGGGACGGACTATGATTATTGTGACGCATGAGATGCAATTTGCCCGTGCTGTTGCAGATCGTATTCTTTTCCTTGATAGTGGTAAGATCATAGAGGATGAGCCACCGGAGATATTTTTTGAGAATCCGAAGACGGAGAGAGCAAAACAATTTTTGAATACATTTACATTTCATGCAGTAAAATCTGCAGTTAAAAAATAATTTTATAAAAGGAGATTATGATTATGAAAAATTTGAAATTTAAGAAATTAGTAGCATTGATTGCAGCCACAGCCACCGTATTTGCATTGACTGCATGTGGAGGTTCCGGAGATGATTCCTCAGAGGAAACGACAGATACTGCTGATACAGCCGCATCCGAAGAGAGTTCCGATGCTGTTTATCGGACATTAGATGAGATCAAGGAAGACGGAACGATTAACATCGGTGTATTCTCTGATAAGAATCCATTTGGATATGTAGATGAAAATGGAGAATACCAGGGATATGATGTATATTTTGCAAATCGTATCGGAGAAGATCTGGGGGTAGAAGTGAATTTTGTTTCTACAGAAGCGGCAAACCGAATTGAGTATCTGCAGACGGGAAAGGTAGATATTATTCTTGCAAACTTTACAGTAACTGATGAACGCGCCGAAGAAGTGGATTTCGCGCTTCCGTATATGAATGTAGCGCTTGGTGTGGTGTCACCGGATGACAATGTGATTGAGAGTCTTGATAATTGGAATAGTGATGATCAGATGATCGTAATTTCTGGTACAACAGCAGAAACTTATCTGACCGAGAATTATCCAGATATTCCGCTGCAGAAATACGATTCTTATGCAACGGCGAAGAATGCACTTGAAAATGGAAATGGTGTTGCATGGGCTAATGATAACACAGAAGTCATTGCATTTGCATTACAAAATGATGGATATACGGTAGGTATTCCGGAACTTGGAAGTAAAGATACGATTGCACCGGCAGTTTCCAAGGGAAATGAAACACTCTTAAACTGGATCAATGAAGAGATAGAATCTCTGGCAGAAGAACAGTTCTTCCATGCAGATTATGATGCTACACTGGTAGATACTTATGGAGAAGAATATAAAGAAGAACTGGTTGTAGAGGGCGGAGTGACTGAATAATCAGGAATATGCAGATTCATAAATCTGGCGGCGGAGGAAATTCTCCGCCGTTCGTTTGCTTTGTAAACAGAATCATTCTATGTTTTACACGTGGATGGGAATGATAAAAAAACAGTATCAATGTTATTGTATGAAAGACATTGGAAATAGATGAATTAACGGTAAATACATTGTTTATGTGACAGCATATGGTATACTGAAAATAATCAGAGAAAAAGAGTGGAGGGCAAAATGATGTCAATATATTCATATCAGAAAAATAAATCTCCAGAGATTACAAAAGATTTTGAACAGGCGGATCTGTATGGTAAAGTAAGGCTTGGCTCTGATAATCTTTTTTGGAAAAAGAAGTTGTCATGGAAATATGTTCCTTTAGATGAAATTCGTCGAATTTATCGCAGGGTAGAGGCCGTTGATACAAAAATGTGCTGTGGAAATGTGAATTTTGATATACAGAAGCTGGTGCTGGAGCTGAAAGATGGGACGTCCTATGAAATGGTCATTTCTGAAGGCGTTCCGAGAGAAGCGGAGGTTCTTTATAAAACTCTCCAGGAGCAGAGAACCGAAATATTATATGGTAAGGTTTAGGTGAAATATTAAAGAAAGTACATATAAATGATAGGGCAAGGTGAGAATGTAAGAAGCACTTTGCCTGATTTTTTGTGAATAGTATATTGTTAAATTGGGAAGAAGAATAAGTAAAATCAGGAATGAAATTGTATGAATTGTCTAAATTGAAGAAAAAACAAAAATAATATTGACAATTTAAAATGTATTGTGGTATTCTATCAGAGCTGTCGCGAGAGACCCGATGATATGACTTGATAAGACATGTGGCAGCAAAAAAATAAAAAAGTTGTTGACAAGA
>JBJELY010000190.1:0-17590 GCA_051879395.1 Roseburia sp.
AGGCAAGACTTGTAGGGATTGTTGATGCATATGATGCAATGTCATCTGATAGAGCATATAGAAAAGCGTTATCAAGGGATACAATTCGCGGAGAACTAAATAGGGGACGGGGCATACAATTTGATCCACATATGACAGATGTATTTCTTGAACTTTTGGATGAGGGGGCTTTGAGTACTTATCAAAAAGAGAATGAGGTAAAGACGGATTTGCTTGATGTATCATCGGCAGTCCGTGAATTAATTGCACAGAACTGTGAACCAGGAGCAATTAAAATTAATCAGGAAGATATGGGAAAATTGTATCAGTATATTAATGGACTTCATATTAGATTCGGAATTGAAGCTCATACTGTGTTGATTTCATTGGTTTGGGAAGAAGATGTGGCAATGTCTGATGTTGATATGGCAATGAAAGCTATGGAATACAGTATTATTCAGTCACTTAGAACAGTGGATGTTATGACAAGAGTGTCTCAAAGTCAGTATTTGATTGTTTTGACAGAAGCGCATTCACAGAATCTGCAAATGATTATAGATAGAGTGTTTGCGAGTTTCTTTAAGAACTCTCAAAATGCAAAAATCAAACCGGTTTATGAGATTAAATAGCTAAATAAACTTTCAAATATGTTGCCTAAGTTGACAGTGGCGTAATAGTATATCATAAAATTGATATTTTCACGGGCTATCATGCAACAACGATTTGAGCTTTCATTTGCAATGAGAACATTCTTCGTATATATTAGATTCACGGCGTGATAACACCATGCTGATAACAATTTGATAATATTAGCTGATACAGCCTATAGGATAGGGACGGTAGAAACTAGATGGAATCAAATCGTAACAGCGAACCCTGACAAAAATGTTTAAGACAAGGATTTAGTTAGGGAGTTCGAATAACTTTCAAGTTAACACTGATTATTATGTATGGCAGGTAATTATCCGGATTACCTGCCTGTTGTCTATATATTCTCATTAGTCTGGTTTCTTATCTGGATCTTCCTGGTTGCATTACTTGTAATGAAACGATTGAATCAAAGGCATAATCATATGGTTGAGTCGCGGACAACTACTGCGTCATTGAATTTGTGAGTGCTCATGATATGATTTAATTAGAATAAATCATTAGGAGGATACTATGTTATATTTACCAGAAAATTTAAAAAAATATCGTATTTTGAAGAATCTTACTCAAGAGGATGTAGCTGAATATTTGCGAATTACTCCGCAAAGTGTTTCTAAGTGGGAACGAGGAGAGTCATATCCAGATATAACGCTATTGCCTGCACTGGCAAACATTTTTGAAACTAGTATTGATTTGTTAGTGGGGATGGCTACAATTCGAGCAGAGGAGACGAGATACAATATTCATAAGAAAGCTGTTGAGTATCAAAGAAGAGGAGATTATGATTCGGCAGAAAAAACATATCGTGATGCATTGTTAATTTATCCTAATAAACCAGGAATGATTTTAGGGCTCGCAAGTACACTTGCGTTAAAGGGAAATACTAGTGAAGCGATTGGGCTGATGGAAAGAGGATTGCCTATTTCAATTGACGAAAAACAGAAATCAACCATGCGTGCTACGCTATGCTTCTTATATCTGAAAGCTGGATATGAAGATAAAGCTTATAGGCTGGCTTCGGAACTTCCGCATACGAGAGAAAGTCGAGAAGTAATCCAACCTTTAATCCAACAAGGATTATCTGAGAGTGAGATAAATGAGAATATAAAGAATATCTTGCTTGGAGATGGAAAAGGGATTTGGTAAGCTGGTACAAACTTCAGTTTGTCAACATCATAAGATATGAATTTTTTATCGTTAATGGTAATAAAAGCGGATGTATGTTTTTTAATATGCATCAACTCATTTCATATATATTATGTCTATATTCTGAGGAGCTCCAGATTGGAGCTCCTTTTTTCTGCCATTTTTTCTGCTTTTCCTACCTCTGGGGAGATGGGCGGGGGCAGGGGGGGAATGGTACACATCTAAAAAAGAATCAAGAAAAACAAGCCAGTAAATGGCAGTCTAAAAAATTTCCCAAAAAACTTTTCAAAAAATTTATTTAATCCAGCTATGTTTGCAGCTTTTTTAGCTTTGCCTTCGGATTCTTTTTTGACTATGTATTGATAAACAGTATCGTCTGGATTAGGGTGAGCTTTTATACTTCTCATTACTTCGTAACCAACTTTTCGAAGATGGGAAGAACCGCGCTTGGTGATTCTTCTGTTTGATGCTATGAATTGACCAGATTCATATGGTGGAGGATCAATTCCTGCAAAAGCAATGAGTGCCTTACCATTATGAAATCTTCTTACATCACCGATTTCTGCTATTAATTTTGGCGCAAGAACATCACCGACACCACCCATGTTTCTGACGACAGAATATTCGGGAAAGTCAGTTGCTAAGTTTAAGAGAAGGATGAAAGAATACACCTGCCGTAGTTTGGGTGTCAGCAACAGTTACAAGGTGGAGAAACATAACCAACTAATCAGAGGGGGGATTAACTACTTCAAGATTGGAAGTATGAAAACACTCTGCAAACAGCTGTCCTTAAACATTCGATACAGACTTCGCATGTGTATATGGAAAACTCCACAGAATAGAGCAAAGAATCTGATGAAACTTGATGTACCAAGATGGGCGTCATATAAACTTGCTTACTGTGGCGACCAATATGCTTGCATCGCCCACAACGGATGGATACAAAAAGTTATAAGTACAAAGAGACTAACCTCATTTGGATTAGTCTCAATGTTGGATTACTACACCGAGAGGTGTGTTATTTGTTAAGTTGATTGAACCGCCGTGTACGGAACCGTACGCACGGTGGTGTGAGGGGGCGGGAAATTTATTTAAATTTCCCTCCTACTCGATTGTACTCGCAGATGCTTGGCAAAAACTACTGATTATTATTAAAAACAATCCGGTCATTTAAAAGTAAATTATAGTTTGTATTATATTCACGTTTGAATACACCGGCATAAAGATAATTCATAAGAGTAAGGATTGAAATGCCAGTTGCAAAGGAACCAATTTTCGTATCTTTGTAGGTGGTATTTTCCATTGTAGCAAGATATAAATGCTCGTCCGTCAATGCTGTAAGTCGATTATGACTGTTGCTTGTGATGGAAATCGTGGGTACATTACTTTCCTTTAATAAGGAAGCGTAGGTACATGTGAGAGTTGTCTCCCCTGAATAAGAAACAAGTATGGCACAATGATTTTTTAAATTTGAAACAGCGCAAAGCATTTGCTGTTGGTGGTCGGGACTGATTCGTACATGACGGTGTATACTTCCCATCTTATAAGCAAAGTCGTGGAGTAGTGCCACATTAGCACCTGCTCCATATACGTCTATACAATCAGAGTTTAATAGAATATCTACAACACGTTCATAGGTAGAGAAATCTATTAGCGAAAGTGTTTCTTTTAGAGTGCTTGCTTCAAGATCTGTCAGTTGTTTAAGTACATTTTCTGAAGAATCATTTTCTTTAAAAGGAATTGTAGCATCAACAAAAACAAAAGCATCTTCTCGGGATTGATATTGGGAAATAAAACTTGTTTTAAATTCGGCAAAACTTGAATAACCAAGCTTACGGCATAAGCGAACAACTGTTGAGGCTGATGAATAGGCTTCTATTGCAATCTGTGCAGCGGTTGTTGCAGAGGTAATCTTTTTTGGATTATCCAGAATCACTTTGATGATAGATTTTTCTGAAGTTGTAAGATTTTCCAATTGATTTAGCTGATTGATTAGATTCATATAAGTCCTCCTAAATATACTAATATAATTATACAACAAATTGCACAAAAAAGAAAAGGGAAAATTGTATAAAATAGTAATTGTAATGAAATTCTGTTTCAAAAATCCATGGAATAATGCAAAAAATGTGCAACGGGGAACCTAAAAACGTCAAAATTATTTACTATTAAAATAAATTAAATTACAATATAAATATCTTAAAACAGAAGGCCATCTGTAATAAAAAGAAAAGGAGATATGAAAATGAGTACGAATAGGCAAATAGCTGAGAATGTGCTTGAAGCAGTAGGTGGTAAGAATAATATTGAGACTGTTACACACTGCATGACACGATTGAGATTTAATTTAAAGGATGAGTCCGGCGTAAGTGCAGATGATGTTAAAAAAATTGATGGGGTATTAAGTGTAGTAATTTCTGGAGGACAATTTCAGGTTGTAATCGGACAGAACGTATCAAAAGTTTATGATGAGCTTTGTGATATTGCTGGATTTGAAAAGAAGGATGCTATTGATGAGAACCTTGATGAACCGAAGAAAAAAGAAAAAATCACATTTAAGAGTGTGGGAAATGGAATTCTTAACGGAATTGCGGGATGTATGACTCCACTTATTCCGTTACTTCTTGTGGCAGGTCTTCTCAAAATGATTCCTGTTTTATTTGGACCAAATATGATTGGTGTAATGGCACAGGATAGTGATTTATATACATTATTTACATTCCTTGGTGATACAGGATTTTATTTCCTACCAGTATTCATTGGATACACAGGTGCAAAAAAATTTGGTGCTACACCAATCCTTGGAATGTTGCTTGGTGCAATGTTGATACATCCTACCTTTATTGCAATGGCTACATCCATGGAACCTGTTTCATTTACCGTATATGGAATTCCTTGTACGCTGGAAAATTACAGTAGCACTGTTGTTCCAATGATTTTAGCAACATGGGTTATGGGATATATTGAAAGATTCTTTAAAAAACATGTACCAGATTTCCTTAGTAGTGTTGTATCACCATTCTGTACGATGCTCATTATGATTCCACTTACATTCTGCTTCTTTGGACCAGTAGGATATTGGTTAGGAAATGGCGTAGGTGCAGTACTTGATGGAATTCATAACATTGCTGGACCAGTTGGTTTTGCGCTTGTATCAGCGCTTTGGAGCTTGCTCCTTATGACAGGTATGCATCTTGTTCTTCTAGTGCCATCATTTGTACGGCTTGCAGAGAGCGGCTATGATAACTTTGTTCTTGCAGCAAGTGCAATTACAGGTTTTGCTACATATGGAGTTCTTCTCGGCGGATTTATTAAAGCAAAGAAAAAAGAAACAAAAGCGCAGGTTGGAACATTCTTCCTTGCAAATTTACTTGGAGGTGTAGGAGAACCAGCACTTTACGGATTTATGCTGAAATACAAGAGACCAATGCTTGCACAGATTATTGCAGGTTTTGCAGGCGGTCTTGTTGGCGGTATTTGTGGAATTGCGTGCTACCAGTTAGTACCGGTTATGAACTTCCTTAACTTCTTATGTTTTGCAGGCGGAAATATAAGAAATATAGTCTGTGCTGCAATTTCATGTGCAGTAGCAGTTATCGTTGGATGTGTTGCGACAATTCTCTTAGGATTTGACGAAGATATTGACAACAAGGATAGTAAAAAGAAAAAGGTGGCATAGAAAAAGAATGATAGAGTTCAGATATGAAGAAATTACACCTCATATTCGTCGAATTCGTTCTACACCCGATGTGTGTATGTATCTTGTAGAGGGGGAACATAAAGCAGCCCTTATTGATACAGGAAATGGTGTTGGAGATTTGAAAGGTTACGTAGATACCCTTCTAAATGGAAAGCCATATGATGTAATACTGACGCATGGCCATGTTGACCATGCGTCAGGGGCTGACCAGTTTGGAGATAATGTATATCTTAATCCGTTGGACTATCAGCTTTCACTTACTCACTGTAGTATTGAACACAGGAAAAATTCCTTTGCTCACTGGAGAGAGATGTTTCCAGGTACTATGCAAGAGTTTGAGGACGACGAGTTTGTTCAAGTAAGGCAAAGAGAGTACAAAACATTAAATGATGGGCAGAGATTTGATTTAGGAGGGGTAACCTTAGAGGCTATTCATGTGCCGGGGCATACACAGGGAATGACAATGATTCTAGATATAGAGGAAAGAGTGATTCTATTTGGGGATGGATGTGGAGTAGGAGTTCTTTTGCTTGCAGATGAAACAAGTACTGTTTCTGAATACAGGGATAGTTTATTGAAACTAAAGAAGCATGAGAATAGATATGACAGAGTCCTAAGACAGCATGGAAGTTGTGAATCTCCTAAGTCAGTATTAGACGATAATATTGAGGTATGTGAAAAAATATTAAACGGAACTGCAGACGCGGTAGAGGATGAATTTGAGGGAAAGCCATGTATTCTTGCAATGGCGGTTGATCCAAAAACTCGAAAGCGGCTTGACGGAAAAGATGGTAACATCCGTTATACTGTGGATAAAATTCGTTAAAAACCCGTGTTCTGTTAATAAGATTGAAAAACTATGTGGGAACAAAAAAATGTATAAACGAAATAATGTAAAAAAGATTGCTATATTGGTGGTTGCTGTGTCAACAGCGTTTGTCACAACGACTTCATTTGTAGCCTGTGGAACAACAGGAACGACACAAGAAACAACAGAGAAAACAGCTGAAAATCCGCAAAAATCAGCAGAAAAGACCATTACCGCATCTGTCCAAAGTGATATTTTGGGAATGGCCGATACTGGTAATAAGACTACGTTAAAATTAGAACTTGTAAAAGAAAATGGTCCTGGCGACACGAATCTCTACTATTATGATGAGGAAGGAAAACGCAAAATATATGAGGACCAGGAGACTGCTACTTATACACCGGATCCGGTGTCATATACAGGGGCAGCTGTTATTAGCCTTTCGGGTGTGACGGATGATTCTAAGATTGACAGTAGTAATGCAATGGTAAAACTTGTCGATGGAAGTCGCTATTATGCGGATGAGTTGATTTTAAGTAGTGCAGCATCTGAATTAAAGGGAGAGTGGGTAAATGGTGAATATACCTACACATTAAACACTGGTGACCTGGAATGGGATAATACAGGTTATGATGCAGCAGGAACAAATAGTGGTCGTGAATGGAGTATGATGGGCGGCGATGGAAATGGTGTATATCATTTTAATTTTCAGGTAAGTGGAATTCAATATGATGGGCAAGAGATAGATGCTGTAACGTTTCCGGTAACTGTGTATATTTACGGAAGAAGTTCAGCAGATCTTGGACTTTCAAAGGAATTTGTCGAAAATACTTACACAGAAAGTTATACATCAGGTAAGTCGCAGACGGAAGAGATACAATGGAGCTGGTTTACAGAAAGTGAAGAGGCAATGGCAGATAAGCCATATATGAATGATACTTATACAGATTATTTTTCTGTAACATGGCCAGCTGGAACTGATGCATCTGCTATCCGTGCGGAGGATGTGACAATTACACTTAGCAGTGAGTATGGAGAGGAATACACGCTTCAGAACACGAATCCGTATGGAGAGACAGAATATGCTGTAAAAGCTAATGCAGAGGAGACAGAAATTTTTGTTACGTATCAGCAGTGGGCATTTTACCCGGTATATACTAAAATGACAATCACAGTAGACAATGGCACATTAAATGCGACACAGACATATGATATCGCATCTGTGCTGGCGGATGTGGTTCAGACCGGAGGTGGCGGTATCACTGTCGACGGAACAACAACCTGTTATAGTTTCTATGGAGTAAGTGGAATGACAGTAGATAATGCTTATGACCATTATTATACATTATCTACTACTGTTGATGATGTTACTTACTATTACGCAGAAGATGAGTCAGGTGTAGGCAGTCTTGTAGAAGGTATTGCAACAGAAATGTTTGGAAGGACTACATATAGTGCCCCAGAAAATGCGATGAAATATGATGCAACAGATATTTATCATATTTCAGTAAAACACAACACTATTTTTGTAGAGACAAGAGTAGGTGATGAAGCAACTGAGAAAAAGACTGTAGATGGAGAAACAATTACATTTACAAGAAATCTAGGCTCGTATAAGACTGTAGCAGAGATGATTGCAGCAGGGGCAACAATCGAACCTGGATATAATCTGACAAGCGCAGGAGCTGACAAGTGGGCATGGTCTATGCGTTACCAATCAGGATGGACCACGCTTACAAAACAGCCAACCGGCCTTCCGTATGAAGCGGAAAATTATCCATATGGTTACGCAGTGGGAAGTCAAAATGAAGCATACTCTGCAATTGCAAGCGGAACTCCTGATGGGGAAACAGGTCCGATGGGAGGAGCAGGCCCTGATGGGGGAGCAGGCCCTGACGGGGAAGCAGGCCCTGATGGGGGAGCAGGCCCTGACGGAGGGAGCAGGCACTGATAGTGGAATGGGTCAAAATAAATAGTAAGCGTAACGAAATGTAAAATATTGTTTTAAGGAGACCGTCTTGCCGGTCTCCTGTCTAAAGAAATGGAGATTAGTATGGCAATTTCGGATTTATTTAAGAAGAAGGAACAGATTGATGATAGTCTGATTTATGCACCTGTTACTGGTAAGGTGATGAAACTTGCAGATGTACAGGATGAAGTGTTTTCATCTGGAGCAATGGGAGAAGGAATTGCAATTGAACCATCGGAAGGAAAGGTATATGCTCCATGTAATGGTGAGGTTTCAGCACTTTTTCCAACAGGACATGCGATAGGAATTACGGCAAAAAATGGTGCTGATATTTTAATTCATGTAGGAATGGACACGGTGTCGCTAAACGGTGAAGGTTTTAAAATAAAGACAAAGACTGGTGATAAAGTTAAGAAGGGACAGCTTCTTATAGAGTTTGATATTGATTTAATTAAATCAAAAGGATATATGATAACAACGCCAGTGGTGGTTACAAATAGTAATGAAGCGGCAGAATTCAATATAAAATCAATTGATACTGCTGATAAGGATACAATTATTTTGGAATGTAAATTTGAATAAAGGAGCGATTAAAAATGAAAAGCTTTGAATATACAATTACGGATGAAGTTGGATTGCACGCAAGACCAGCAGGTTTGTTGGTAAATGAAGCAAAAAAATATGAAGCTGAAATAACAATAACAAAGGATGGAAAAACAGCAGGAGCTACAAAACTTATAGCGCTTATGGGACTTGGAATTAAAAAAGGAGAGACAGTTACTGTCTCGGTAGAAGGAGCTGACGAGGAGAAAGCGGTTGCTGAACTTGAGAATTTCTTTAAGACGAATTTATAGTGAAAAGATAATAATTCAGAGGGAAGTGCGATGTTAGTATTTTCTGGAAATAAAGTAAGTGGCGGTATTGCCATTGGAAAATTAAAAGTATATAAAAAGATTGATTATACGGTTACCAGGCATTCTATAGAAGACACGGAAGCAGAGCTGGAGAGATATGAAGCGGCAAAAGATCAGGCGGTTGAACAACTTCACGTGCTATATGAAAAAGCGTTGGTACAAGTGGGCGAAGATGGAGCAGAACTTTTTAATGTCCATGCAATGATGTTGGAGGATGATGATTATAACGAATCCGTGCACAATATGATTACAGGACAGGGGGTAAATGCGGAATTTGCAGTAATGCAGACAGGTGATAATTTTTCTGAAATGTTTGCAAATATGGAGGATGATTATTTTAAGGCAAGGTCTGTTGATGTAAAGGATATTTCGGAGAGAGTGCTTAGATGCCTAATGAAAGTAACGGATGAAAGTGATATAGGAGATGAACCGGTGATTCTCCTTGCGGAGAATCTTACCCCCTCTGAAACAGTTCAGATGGATAAGAGTAAGCTTTTGGCGTTTGTGACGAGAGAGGGCTCATCAAATTCTCATACTGCGATACTAGCAAGAACGATGAGTGTTCCAGCGATGGTCGGAATCGATATTTCGGAAGAGTGGAATGGAAAAATTGGAATTGTGGATGGCAATGAGGGAAAACTGATTGTGGATCCGCAGATGCAGATACTTCAGGAATATTTTAAGAAAAAAGAGGATGAGGATCAGAAAAAGGCACTGCTGAAAGAATTAAAAGGTAAGGAGAATGTTACAAAATCTGGGAAGAAGATTGCACTGTATGCCAATATTGGAAGTCCTGCCGATTTAGGACATGTATTGGAAAATGACGCAAATGGAATCGGATTATTTCGCTCAGAATTTTTATATCTCTCAGCAACGGATTATCCTTCTGAGGAAGAACAGTTTCAGGCATATAAAAAAGTTCTAGAGACTATGGGTGGCAAAAAAGTGATAATCAGGACCCTTGATATAGGTGCTGATAAACAGGTGGATTATTTTCATATGGAGAAAGAGGATAATCCCGCGTTAGGATTAAGAGCAATTCGAATTTGCCTGGAGAGACCTGAAATTTTTAAAACACAGCTTAGAGCTTTGTATAGAGCAAGCGCATATGGAAAGCTGGCTATTATGTATCCCATGATTACTTCGGTGAAGGAAGTGGAAGAAATAAAAAGTATTTCCAAGAACGTCAGGGAAGAGTTAATCTCAGATGGAATTAAAATCGGAGAAGTAGAGGAAGGAATCATGATTGAAACGCCAGCGGCAGCTATTATTTCAGATGAGCTGGCGAAACATGTGGACTTTTTTAGTGTGGGAACAAACGATTTGACGCAGTATACATTGGCAATCGATCGTCAAAATGAGAATCTTGGCAGGTTTTATGATCCACATCATCCTGCAGTACTTAGATTATTACAGATAATTGTAGAAAATGCTCATAAGAATGGAATATGGGCAGGAATATGTGGTGAGCTTGGTGCAGATACAACTTTTACAGAGTATTTTATGGAAATTGGATTTGATGAATTATCAATGTCTCCAGGGATGATTCTGCCTGTGAGGAAGATAATCAGAGAACTTGATTAGTGAGGTATTTTTATATGAATTACAGAACTGAAATTTTATCTCTTAGAGAGGCCATAGAAGTATTAAAGGAAACACCGGGACAACTTGTTGAGACGGATGTGGAGGTAGATCCTGCAGCAGAATTATCTGGTGTGTATAGATATGTGGGAGCTGGCGGAACAGTAAAACGTCCAACGAAGGTGGATGGACCGGCAATGATATTTAACAATGTAAAAGGGCATCCGGGTGCAAGGGTTGCAATCGGAGTATTGGCAAGCAGAGAGCGGGTTGCAACTCTTTTTGGCTGTAAGAAAGAGGAGCTTGGATGGCTGGTGCACTCGTGTGCTACGAATCCTATTATGCCACAGGTGATAAAAGAAGCTGCACCGTGTCAGGAAGTCGTACATCTGGCAACAGATCCGGGATTTGACTTAAATAAGTTGATACCAGCACCTACAAACACGCCTGTGGATGCAGGTCCGTACATTACACTTGGCATGTGTTATGCGACACATCCGGATACAGGACTTTCGGATGTGACCATACATCGAATGTGTATTCAGAGTAAGGATGAACTTTCTATATTTTTACAACCAGGGTCAAGACATATCGGAGCAATGGCAGAGCGAGCAACAGAATTGGGTAAACCTCTTCCGATTTCAATTTCAATCGGCGTTGACCCTGCAATAGAAGTATTGTCTTGCTTTGAGCCGCCGACCACACCTCTCGGATTTAATGAACTTTCCATAGCAGGTGCATTGCGTCAGAAACCGGTAGAACTTGCAAGATGTGTTTCCATAAAGGAAAATGCTATCGCAAATGCAGAATATGTAATCGAGGGGGAGATTATTCCTGGTGTTAAAGTGGTTGAGGATCAGAATAGCCACACTGGATATGCAATGCCGGAGTTCCCTGGGTATAACGGACATGCTTCTAAGGAGTGCTGGCTGATAAAAGTGAAGGCAGTAACGCATAGAAATAACCCGATTATGCAGACCTGTATAGGGCCATCTGAGGAGCATGTTAATATGGCAGGTATTCCAACAGAGGCATCAATTCTTGGAATGATAGAAAAAGCACTTCCAGGAAAAGTTGTGAACTGTTATGCTCATCGGTCTGGTGGAGGAAAATACATGGCCATACTTCAATGTAAAAAAACAGTACACACGGATGAAGGAAAACAGAGGCAGGCCGCCCTATTGGCATTTTCGGCATTTCCAGAGTTAAAACATGTGATTCTCGTGGACGAAGATGTAGATATATTTGACACAAATGATGTATTATGGGCTATGAATACAAGATTCCAAGGGGACAGAGATATCATTACGATTCCGGGAGTCAGATGCCATCCGCTTGATCCGTCAAGTAATCCGGATTATACGGAATCCATCAGAGATATAGGTATTTCAACAAAGACGATTTTTGATTGCACCGTACCGTTTGAACAAAGAGAAAGGTTTAGAAGAGCGCCATTTATGGAAGTTGATCCTAATAAATGGGTGCCGGGAACACTATAATGAGTAAAAAAATAATTTTAGGTATTTCAGGAGCCTCAGGAGTCATATTGGGGTTTGAGATTGCGAAAGCTTTGAAACGCGAGAATGTGGAACTTCATATGGTGATTACAGATGCAGCTAGGCTCACGTGGGAATGTGAATGCAAAGAAATACCCATAGAAAAGCTTATTGAGTTGTCAGATGAATGCTATGAAGTAAAGGACATGGCGGCATTGATAGCCAGTGGTTCTTTTCGAACGGATGGAATGATTGTGGCACCTTGCAGCATGAAAACATTGGCAGGAATTGTCAGTGGTTACACAGACAATTTACTACTGCGTGCGGCGGATGTCTGCCTGAAGGAAGGTAGAAAAGTGGTTTTGTGTCCAAGAGAGATGCCTCTTGGCAGAATACATCTTAGAAACTTGTCGGACGCAGCAGAATATGGTTGTACAATTGTACCACCGATGATGAGTTTTTATTCAGGACAAATGACAATGCAAGATCAGTTGAATCATATCGTTGGAAAGGTTTTAATGCAGTTTGATATAGAGTTTGGAGAATTTCGCCCATGGACAAGGAAATAGTTTATTGTTGTGGAGATGGAAAATACAAAATAAAGGGTCAGGCAGTTTTAAGCGGAACAGATATGACTTTCATTTTTGCAGGTGGTCAATTGCACCATATAGGTGCTGTTTCAATATGCCATTACAGTAAGGAAGAGCAGAAGGTTATTTTAGATACGGTTGTCATGAAAGGTCATAAGGATCATTTCCTTTCTAAAAAGATAGCAGAGGATTGTGCCCACAGATTTCATAATGTTGTTTGTGTAACGGTTGGGATACATGTTGATAATGCGACCAATGACGAAATAGAACTATTGAGTAGAAATTGTATGGATTGTTATAAGGGTCTAATTCAGATGATAATTGAGAGACAAGGAGCGTAGAAATATGGGTGATGTCTTATTTTTTGATAAAACAAAATACGAAGTAAAGAGTTGTGAGCTGGAAGGACGAACCGTCCGATATAGAGCTTATGAAGAATTAGAGTATTGTAGTAGACCTGTAGATGACATTCAGAAGATGAATGTATTTGTACCGGAAGTTTTTTTTGAGGGAGAATCTGTCAATGGATATACATTGGAGAATGCCCCGATTTTTATTCCCCTTACTGTAGGAGGATATATGGAAGGACCACTTGACGAACCGGGTTATAACCATAAGGGACGTATCAATACTATTTTTGAGGGATTGCAACATGGATATGTAGTTGTTGCACCTGGGGTAAGAGGTAGAAACACAGGAAGAAAGAGTAAAGAGTTTTTCGAGGGCGCTAAGGTAAAAGAAAAACTTTGTGACGATGGGAGAATGGTGGGAAGAGCACCGGCATTGATTGTTGATCTGAAAGCAGTAATCAGATACATTCGTCACAATAGAGAGAATTTTCCGGGAGACTGTGAGAAGATTTTTACAAATGGTACAAGTGCAGGTGGAGCCCTTTCTTCACTTGCAGGTGCGACAGGAAATGCACCTGAATATGAAAAGTATCTTGATGAGATAGGCGCGGCAAAGGAAAGAGATGATATTCTTGGGGCAAGCTGCTACTGCCCGATTCACAATCTTGAAAATGCAGATACCGCATACGAATGGCTTTTTAATGGAGAAAATAAATTTTATCGAAGCCGTTCTAAGATAGTGGATGGAGTGCCACAGAAAATTACAGAAGAAGGCGTCATGAGTGAACAGCAGATCAAAATATCAGATGAACTTAAGGCTATGTTCCCGGAATATGTTAATAGTCTTGGACTCAGGGATAAAGCAGGAAACGTACTCGGACTTGATGCGGATGGTGAAGGAAGCTTTAAAGAGTATGTGAAATCTTTCGTAATAAGTGCGGCACAAAAAGAACTTGATACGCACGATACCGCGAACAACAGAAGCTTTTTCATGGTACCGGAAAGCAAGATAGAGGAACAGCAGTATCTAAAAGTTGAAAATGGTAAGGTGATAGACCTTGACTGGAACGCTTTTGTAAAGAAGATTACCAGGATGAAATGTGCGCCAGCTTTTGATGCAGTGGATCTGAAAAGTCCTGAGTGTGAAGAGTTTGGAACAGAAGAAGTATTTGCAAAGCATTTTACAAAGTATGCGTATGAACACAGTACATCATCTGGTGAGCTGGCAGATGCAGATATTATCAAGCTACTAAATCCATTAGAGTTTATAGGTAAAGTGGATACGACAAGGCATTGGCGTATTCGTCACGGAGTGTTTGATAGAGATACATCATTGGCGATTCCGGTTATTTTAGCTACGGTTTTGAGGAATAAGGACTATGATGTAGACTTTGAACTTCCATGGGGACTTCCACATAGTGGAGATTACGATACGGAAGAATTGTTTGTATGGATAGACGGAATTTGCGATATTACAAAATAAGCAAAAGAGAATTTACGGAGGCAGGGGTATCTGCCTCCGAATTTTTTGTATGTCAGTTAGTACATTTCTTATGGTGGGGATTACTATATTTGGAGTAAGAAAGAAAAATTGATGCTTAATGTTATGCAGTAAGTTATAAACAAATGAACACCTCTTGTAAAAATATTTTCTGCAGGAGGTGTTCTTTTCTATGGGAATAATAATTAGAAAATAAATTTTGGGGGGGTCAACAAAAATCGACAATTAATATTTTTAAAACACAGTAGAAGTAAATATTCGAAGAGTATTATATAGTCATTGAAATGGAAAGGAGAAACTAAAATGAGAAAAATTATAGTTGCAATAATTGTAGCAGTTGTAGTTATAACTGCATGGATAGTTGTAAAAAAGAAACAGAAATAGGATAATTTCCACTTGCGCTTTTCAGATTATTAAAGAGCTATTTCATTAGGCTGTTTGAAAAGTGCATATCAAAAATAACGCTTGTACCCGCGATGAGATAAAACAAAATTACAGGAGAAGGATGAACTATAGGATACATATTATGTGTAATAATTGGATACGGTTTACTCAGATAGAGTTTACAAGGTTGTTTAACAATCCTGAATTTATGAAGCCGGAGGAAGAAGGAAATCAGTATGAGTTAAAGACTTTTCTGAAGAGTAGAAATACCGTGAAAAGGATATTTGATGATTTGAATCTTCCTAATGTGGTGGGGAAAGTTTGGACAACAGATGCAATTTATCGAGAAACAAAATCCAAGTTTGAGGCAAGGAAAAATGAGGGCTGTTTAGCTATTGAGATAGAAAAGAGAATTTCCCGTCAATTTTAATCTTTGGGGGAATGCCAATGAAAGAATTAAGCGTTTTTATTGATGAATCGGGAGATTTTGGAGAAGTTAAGGAACGACCAGCATATCATAATGCGTAGCTCCTTTTCTATGTAGACAATTGAAAAATATAAGAAAGACAAAATGATTGAAGTGCAGATTTTTTATAAGTATAATTAAAACATGACATACAGTTGACGTGTTTTACATGATATTATAAGTGCTGTTAAATATGAAAGTAATGTTTAAGGTATAACATAACAAAAAAGGAGAACGGATTTATGAGATACACATGGATTGATGAATATTTACGGAACAAAGTAGGCGTGACAAAGGATATTCAGAAAGATTGGAATTGGATTCGTTATCAAATAGGTGGGAAAATGTTTGCAGCAGTCTGTATGGATGAGAACAATGAGCCATATTATATTACACTGAAACTTGAACCGGCGGAAGGTGATTTTTACGTCAACAGTGTGAGGATATCATTTCAGGATATTATATGAATAAAACCCATTGGAATTCAATAAAACCAGATGGCATTTGATTATAAAAAAGAATACAAGGAGTTTTATATGCCGAAGAACAAACCGGAAATTGTAAAAATTCCTCCTATGAATTATGTCGCAGTTCGCGGAAAGGGAAATCCTAACGTAGAGGGCGGTGATTACCAGCAGGCAATAAGCATTTTATATGCAGTTGCTTATACATTAAAGATGAGTTATAAGACAGATTACAAAATTGAGGGATTGCTGTTATACGTTTGCCTGACTTTATAATTGAAAAAGATTTTGCCTAGGCGGTACAAACAGCAACCGAGAAGAAAAAGATAGATTGTTCATTAGCAGAGTTTTTAACGGTTGATGAGGGACTTTGCGTTCAGATTATGCATCTAGGTTCCTTTGATTCAGAACCTGCAACAGTAGCTTTGATGGAGGAGTATCTGAAGGAGCAGGGCTATGTGACTGATATAAATGAACAGCGTTTACACCATGAGATTTATATGTCGGATGCAAGAAGAGTTGCTCCTGAAAAATGGAAAACAGTTATTAGGCATCCAATCAAGAAAGCATAAGAGGAGAATTTAAAATGATTACATACAAAGTATTGTCTGTCAACGATGTGGACCTCTCGTTGTTCGCATCTTTTGACAGGACACAAAAGGTAACAAAGTGTTGGAGAAAAATAAATGGTGAATGGGTTATTAAAGACGTGCCATTTATTGATAACTGGTCTGAGGAAGAGTACCGAGAAGGAGTTCAGTATTTGAAAAATCTGATTAACTCCAACGGGTATGTTGTTGGTGCTTTCTTCAATGGGCAACTAAAAGGATTTGCGTCTGTAGAACCTGCTATATTTGGCAATCACGCTAAATACATGGACTTATCCAACATTCATGTATCGCAGGAGATGCGTGGACAAGGGATTGGAAAAGAATTATTTCGTTTAGCAAAAAAGTGGGCAAAAGAGCATCATGCTGAAAAATTATATATATCAGCTCATTCAGCAGTAGAAAGTCAAGCCTTTTATCGGGCAATGGGGTGCGTGGAAGCTGTTGAATATAATAAAGAACTTGCAGAAAAAGAGCCTTGTGATTGCCAATTGGAATGTGTGTTATGATTAATATAGATAAATAACTTACACACCCCCGGAAATGCCAAAAGAATGGACATTTCCGGGGTTGCTTTATGTGGCTTGGATCTAATTGTTTTTAGAGCGGCTGTTTTCAGAGTAATAACGAAAGGCCTCTACAATATAATCGCAGCAACCGGTACCGTATTTTGTGTCAAAAACTTTTTTTAAGTAATCATTGGAGTAGGTATCTATAATCATCTGGCAATAATTGTCATAATCTCCGGTTAAATCAGATGGGGCGTTCCCGTGTGCATAGGCAATAATCTCTTTCACCAGGTTTTGTATGCTGTCTGAAGTGAAATCTTCTTCCTTATGAGAAGCTAATTTAAGAAACTTATCTTCTGTTCTCATATCATCTGGAAGTTGTGAATACCAGTTGTCCATGAATTCTGAGAAATGTTCCAAATTGTGTTTCATGGCTTCGGTGTATTTTTCGATGCTGCCGAACTGTTGAATGGCAAG
>JBJELY010000191.1:0-17469 GCA_051879395.1 Roseburia sp.
TCGATTTCTGTCGTTGTCTTCTGTGTTGTAAGAAGCTTTGCTATTATATCAGAAGTGAACTTTCTTGTCAACAACTTTTTTATTGTTTCAAAAACTTTTTAAGAATCATTTTCCAGTTCTTAGTATTACCAGTTTTCTACTCCATATACCGCTCTTGCGAGTCAGCTTGATAATATTATCATCATTCCCTTCACCTGTCAACATAAATTTAACAAGTTTTTTTGATAAATTTTACTATTTCATTTTATTTATGCTACATAAAAGAAGATATTGGGGGTTCACTTCTGAACACCCCAATATCTATTAACTACTTTATATTAACTACTTTAAAAAAGAAGAAAGATTGGATTATTTTCATATAAAGAAACCAACAGTCGGCTTTCCTGTATATAGGAATAAAGAAGTCGTCCCACTTCACTCGTGCAACACAGTGCAATCAAATACATTCCAATCCATATAAAAATCAAACCATACAAGGCTCCTACCACAGTTCCAACTCCCTGGTTTACTCCATGTATCACAGGGATTTCAGAAACAAACCCGAGAAGGCACCGAATCACCCAGGAAAGAATTGCTGCTATGATAAGCGCTACAAAAAAAGCAATTCCTTTTATAATAAATTGTGTCAGAGTTTCAGCGATTCCATCATAAATTCCACTCTGCTCCAAAATCTCTCCAGCCGTTCCTGTCATCTGCTCCTGTAATTTTTCCAGCAAAGAATCAGGAATATGAATTCCAAGTTCGTCTGTCCCTACACTTCCAGTCTCTTTTCCTTCTTCTTCTATCTTTTCTTCTGCTGTGCTTTTTAATCGTTCCACACATTCTGCTTTAATTCGTTCCGCTATACTTGTCTGCTTTGTAAGATAATCTGCAATATAAGGTGTTGTCCACGAAACAAACACAAAAATCAGAATCCATGCCACCAATGAATATAACATACGCAAGAAACCTTTCCGGTATCCATGATATGTACTCAATATTATGATGACTAAAACAACAATTAATAACCAGTTCATTCGTACCCTTTCTTTTATCTCCTATTTTAGTTTTACCTTTTCCGTCACTTCGCTCAAAACGAACGTGTAATTCCGATCCGTCCCCCCCGGTATTATTTGATATAGTTCCTGTTCAAAATCATAATGAAATTTATAAATCCCACGAATCGTATAAAGTTCACAGGAATTTGCATTCCGAATACAAATTTCATCATTGGACAAAAATTCGACCGTCTCATATTCCATGGAAAAATCTCTTTCCATAACGGAAGTCCCTTTCATATTGTAAACATTCAAATGATAAGTTACTTCCTCATCATTATTGCTAGTTACCAATCCAAAATATTTCTTATTATAAAAAATACTCTTTATCTCTTCTTCCGGAAAAATCTCTTCCGCAACCTGAGGTTTTTGTGTTCCTTCAAATACCACAATTTCATTACTTCCAAATGCCAGCATTCGGTCACTTGATACAAATTCTATTTCCGGAAAAACTGCATTGGAATATGAATATGAGCCTACACAGTTATCAATTTCATTTTGTCCTACTGAACCAAAATTATAAAATGCAATTGTTGTTTTGATATCCCCATCATTGATATCCACCATAGAAACTGCTAACTTTTGCGCATCTGACGACAATGCCAGTGCAATAGGATATCCGCCTTTTTCTCCATGAATCTCACCCGAAGCAAGATCATTTCCTTTCTTATCATAAAGGCGCAGATAAGCTGTCGCATCTTCTTGCATCAGAACCGCTACTGTTCCCTGGCTTGCAACACACACCTGCTGGATTGGCATAGTCGTTTCGATGCTACCTTGCAGCCCCTCCGCTGTCAAAATGTATATCTGGTTCCCACCTTCATCATAAAGCACGAGATAGTTTTCACAGATATCTAGTGCCGGCTGTGCCATTTCAAACGCCTGACTCCAGATAAATTCATTTTCCAAGTCCGTATAAAAAGCTCCGTCATTGCTATATTTTAAAATATTGCCTTGAAATTCCTGAAAAATCGTTGCCTGTGTATCGGATCGTTCGACACTCGAACGGACCTCATAATCCTCATAACTTTTCAACGAAAAATAAAATCCTGTGCCAGCAAAAACCAATAACGCTGCTGCAATAATTGTAATTGTCCTTTTTACTATTTTTTTCCGGTGTTCGTGAAGTTTTTGTTCGTATTCCTCCATGTTCATTTCCACCGTACGAAATCCATTTTTTCCTGTGTTTGCCATTGGCACTCCTTTATCTGAAATGTTTTTCCTTTTTTTGAATATTAGTATAGCACATTTGGATGTCTAATTCATCTTAATTATTTTGGAAGTGTCAGATACTGCCCCTCATAAATGGCATCCGAATCTTCAATTCCATTTGCCTCACAGATTTTATCCATCATCGCAGTTGTCTGATAAATTTTTAAACAGATTCCCTCCAGGTTATCTCCTTTTTGTACAATATAATACCCCTGGTTTAAATAAGTCTGTGCTTCTGTCATTGTCTGTGTTGCCGGCTGTTCAGACTCTGCCGGTTGCGCTTCTGTGCTTGTAGTTTGTTGCGCAGGTTCTGTCATCTGCGCTGTTGCGCTTGCAGTTTGTTGCGCAGAATCTGCCTGCTGCGTTTCCGTTCCTGTAGATTGCCAGATTGCATCTGTTGACTGCGCTTCTGTCTGTTCCTGTGTATTCTTTTCTATATTACTATTTAATTGCTCTACCTCAACTTCACTACTTTGTATCTTTTCTTCTGTTTCCTCTGTATCACCAAACATTGTCTGCGCAACATTCATTTGCGAAATTGTTTCGCTCATTTTTTTCATCTGGGAATTATTCTGATAAGCAACCACAATCAGTACAAGTGCTATTGCTGCCAATAAATAGGTCGGAGAGAAGCGGAAATGGCTTTCTTTTTCTTCCGCTTGCTGCATTTGTGCGCGGAATTTTCCTGTTTTCTGTTCTTCCCGCTCATCTGCATCATTCTCCTTTATTGCGTGTTCTACTCGTTTTGGATTTTCTTTTTCCCAGAAAATACGTTCCAAATCGTTTTCTACCGTTGCATGCTCTATGGTCACCTCTGCTTTCGGCATCTCTTCTTTTATCATTGCCAATGCCCTTCTATCATGATAGAGGTAAAATCCTTCCCTTCTGCGCAACCTGCCTTGTCTGTTGCAATAAAAATTTTCTTCTTTTTCCATGGAGTCCAGCAAAAAGAGCAACTGATGTTTTCCACCAAAATGTGTGATGTGTACTCCTATCAGACGGTCCGTCAGGCTCGGTGCACTATCTTTAATGTCCATTGCCCATCCTATGACAATCATTTCCTCCGAAAGCTTTTTCATTTTCTGGAAAACATATCCCCAGGTCTTATCGTTCCAGACCGGGACCCCGTCTAAATATGTAATCTCTTCTATTTCAATTGCATATTCTACAAATACGCATTTCTGCCCGGCATAATTTTCTATTTTTCCAAGGAGAACAAATACTTTTCGCTCTTCTCCAAAAACCGGTTCGTCCCACCCTGTCTGCTGGTGCAGATACTGATACACTTTTTCTTCCAGATAGATACGGTCGCCCACATCTGCATTTCCTATCTGTCTTATCTCTTTTGGCAATCCGTTTTCTTTGGTACCCGTTTCTTTTTCATCCCGGATAATTTCAATCATGCCCAAATCTTTCCTTTCTCTCACAGCCGGACTCTTATCATCCGGTCTTGCTTTTTCAAGAAAAAATGTAGCATATTTCTATTTCTTTTTTTGGCGATTTACTGCATACTTTCCAAAAACTTTTCGACAGAAAAAAAGGAAAAGAACCAAACCTTTCCGCGGTCTGATTCTTTTCCCTTTTTATTCGTGTATTTTTCTCTCTGTTTCTGTTGTTTTTTCAAAACTTTTGCCACACGCTTTTTTGTACACCCAACAGAGATGCCCACGTGTTTGTCAGCTTCGTAACAACTTAAGCTTTTACAAATGCCTTTACTTTCTCGTAAATACTCTGTGCATCTAATCCATATTTCTTGATTAATTCTAAAGCAGGGCCTGATTCACCAAATACATCGTTTACACCGATTTTTAATACTTTAGTTGGAGCCTGTTCGCTTAATACATCACAAACAGCACTTCCCAATCCGCCGATAACAGAATGTTCTTCTACTGTTACAACTTTTCCTGTCTTTGTTGCGGATTTTACAACCAATTCATTATCTAATGGTTTAATGGTATGAATGTTGATAATCTCTGCGCTGATACCATCTGCCTCTAATAATTTTCCTGCCTCTACTGCTTCGTTCACTTCCAAGCCTGTTGCAAAAATAGTTACATCCGTTCCCTCTTTTAATACAACACCTTTTCCGATTTCGAATTTGTAAGTTTCCGGATCATTGATAACCGGAATCGCAAGACGTCCAAAACGAAGATAAACCGGTCCTACATGCTCGTAAGCTGCTTTTACAGCTGCTCTTGCTTCGGTATCATCCGATGGGTTGATGACTACCATTCCCGGAATGGCACGCATTAATGCAATGTCTTCTAAACACTGGTGTGTTGCACCGTCTTCTCCAACGGAGATTCCAGCATGTGTTGCACCAATTTTTACATTCAAATGAGGATAACCGATTGCGTTACGAACCTGCTCATAAGCACGCCCTGCTGCAAACATTGCGAAAGAACTGATGAATGGCACTTTACCACATGTTGCAAGACCTGCTGCAATTCCTGCCATATTTGCTTCTGCGATTCCTACATCCCAATGACGCTCCGGAAACGCTTTTTTGAAAATACCGGTCTTAGTTGCTCCTGCTAAGTCTGCATCCAAAACGATTAAATCTTCATGTTCTTTTCCAAGTTCAACCAAAGCATTACCATAACTATCTCTTGTTGCCACTTTTACAACTTCATTTGTTTTTACTTCTGACATAATGCTTCACCTGCTTTCTCTAAATCTGCCATTGCGACTGCATACTGCTCATCATTTGGAGCTTTTCCGTGCCAGTCTACTTCATTTTCCATAAAGGAAACACCTTTTCCTTTTACTGTCTTTGCAATAATTGCGGTTGGCTGTCCCTTGGTGTTACGCGCTTCTTCAAACGCAGCACGGATTTCATCAAAATCATTTCCATTGATGTTGATTACATGGAAATTAAATGCTTCGAATTTTTTATCAATCGGATATGGAGAACATACTTCATCGATTGCTCCATCAATCTGCAGATTATTATTATCCACGATTACGCAGAGATTGTCTAAATTACGGAATCCAGCCCACATTGCAGCTTCCCAGATCTGTCCTTCTTCGATTTCTCCATCTCCGCAAAGTGCATAGACACGATAATCTTTCTTGTCATATTTTCCTGCTGCCGCCATACCTGCTGCAACAGAAAGGCCCTGTCCTAAGGAACCACTTGACATATCAACTCCCGGAATATGCTTCATATCAGGATGTCCCTGTAAATAGGAGCCTGTATGACGCAATGTTGTCAAATCTTCTTTTGGGAAAAATCCTTTTTC
Source organism: Roseburia sp. (assembly GCA_051879395.1). Classification (GTDB taxonomy): domain Bacteria; phylum Bacillota; class Clostridia; order Lachnospirales; family Lachnospiraceae; genus Roseburia. The sequence goes on from JBJELY010000191.1 coordinate 5,492, forward strand.
TGCAAGTGTTGCGTAAAGTCCCGGTGCCACGTGTCCTTTTGATAATACAAAACGATCACGATCTTCCATCTTCGGATTTTTCGGGTCGATATTCATCTCCTCAAAATAAAGATACGTAAAGATGTCAGCTGCAGAAAGTGATCCACCTGGATGTCCTGATTTCGCACTGTGTACTGCTGTGACGATACCCTTACGAATTTCATTTGCTGTGATTTGTAATTCTTGGTTTGTCATCGTAATTCCTTTCTTTTGGTTCCCTAGAACCGGTTTTTATTTTTACTCGCTCCTCTTTGTAATTACAGTTCTGTTCTTCCCTCTAAGGCGCGAAGCAAAGTTACCTCGTCGATATATTCCAAATCGCCTCCAACCGGAACGCCACTTGCGATTCTTGTCACTTTGATTCCGGTCGGTTTTATAAGCTTGCTGATATACATTGCAGTGGTTTCCCCCTCCAAGCTCGAGTTCGTGGCAATAATTACCTCATCTACATCCTGTTCCAGACGCTTGATGAGTTCTTTTAACTTAATGTCATTTGGTCCTATTCCAAGCATTGGAGAAATTGCTCCATGCAATACATGATAAACACCGTCATATTTTCCGGTTTTTTCATAAGCCGCAAGATCTCTGGTATTCTCTACCACCATAATCGTCTTATGGTTTCTGGAATGATCCCTACAGATTGGACAGAGTTCTTCATCTGTCAGCGTAAAACATTCCTTACAATAGCGGACGTTACGCTTTGCATCTACAATCGCATTTGACAGACTCTCCACCTGTTCCATTGGCATATTTAAAATATGAAATGCTAATCGTTGCGCAGATTTCGCACCAATCCCCGGCAACCCGGACAACTCTTCTATTAATTTATTGATTTGGCTGCTGTAATAGTCCACGCCACTGACCTGCCTTTCTTTTTCTCATGAAATTTGATTTGAATGCTAAATTTCATACGCTTCTATCTTACTTGAAAAATTTTCGTTTTACAAGACAGTATTTGCTTTTTCCCCAAAAACAGCATATCACGATTCATTTTCCCGAATTTTTTAGAGATTTTGACAAAATTGAATGCTATAATAATTTCAAACGATACAAGGAGAAGAAACTATGAAAGAAAACATTGCTACCATTCCATTAATCGATGCTTTCAAGGCAAACGATGAATGCCCATTCTGTAATTTAGAACGTGCGGCAGAGCAACACGCCGTATCTTTTATTTTGGGCTCTGCCTATATGGAGGATGATATTCGAATGCAGACCGATGAACTCGGTTTCTGCCGTCACCATTATAAAATGATGTATGATTACGGAAATCGTCTTGGAAGTGCCCTAATCTTAAGTACACACTTAAAGAAATTAAATTCCGAATTAGCGAAGGAATTAAAAGATTTTACTCCCGGAAAATCCAATCTTCTAAACCGCATGAAAAAAACAGATGCCGACCCGAAGCATCCGAAAACAGAGCTTGGTTCCTGGCTTTTAGAGAAAGAAGAGTCCTGCTATGTGTGCGACCACTTCCATAAAATTTACAATCGTTATCTGGATACTTTTTTTGATTTATACCGCAAAAACGAAGAATTCCGGGAACTTTTCTTAAACAGCAAAGGTTTCTGTATCCCACATTTCCGCGACTTAATCGAATCCGCGGAAAATAAATTAAATGATGAGCAAAAGAAAGACTTCTATCCTGCTGCCTTTTCCCTGATGCAGGAAAATCTGAAACGGCTGCAGGAAGAAGTCTCCTGGTTTGTCGAAAAAAATGACCACCGGAACAAGGACAAAGACTGGGGCAATTCTGCCGACAGCATCCAGCGCGCCATGCAAAAATGTGCAGGCGGTTATCCGGCTGATCAGATTTTTAAAATGAAGTTATAGTCAGTTCCTTTTTCACGAATGTAATTTAGAACGGAAGACTTCCTAATCCACCAGTAATCTTTGACATGGACTGGGAAGACTCTTCTTCTAATTTACGAAGTGCTTCGTTAGTTGCTGCCATAATCAAATCTTCTAACATTTCGATATCATCCGGATCAACAACTTCTTCGGATAATTTTACTTTTAAGATTTCTCTTTTTCCAGAAACTGTGACTTCTACAGCACCGCCGCCAGCTGTTGCTGTGATTTCTTTTTCTTCTAATTCTTTCTGTGCCTCTTCCATCTGTTTCTGCATTCTCTGTGCCTGTTTCATTAAGTTGTTCATGTTACCAGGCATTCCTCCTGGAAATCCACCTCTTTTTGCCATTTTAAATTACCATTTCCTTTCTTACTTTTTCCTTTGAAAATCTAAAAATTCTCTTCTTCTATATCAAAATGAATCAACTGCTTTAAGTCTGGGAAGACTTCTGCTCCCGATCTGCCGCTCTCATTGAGTTTGACGATAATCTCGACCTGTTTTTCCATTCGATTTGCAATGATTGTCTTGAATGCATCTAAGCAGCCTGACATATTCTGATTGATGTACTCATACGCATTCTGATCGTCGTAAGCGAGCATCAGCGTATCGTTCGGTCCTAATGTTGGAATTGCCTTTTTCAAATAATTCCGGGAAATTCCTGTCATCTCCGATAACATGGAATTCCAGTTTGCCATAATCTGTTTGATATCTTCCGGAATCGCCTTCGGAAGCTCTGCTGCCTTCACCGGCTCTACGGTGCCCGTCATGGGAGTCTGCGCCATTCCTGCACCCTGTGGTGCTACCGTAAAAGCTCCGGACTCCATTTTTTTCTCCAAAGAATCAATTCGATCGATTAAGGAGCTGTAATCCTGTTCCATTTCCGGTTTACATAATTTAATTATCGCAATCTCAATCATGATTCGTTTCTGGCTTGCATAACGAATCTGATTACTCAGTTCCGAGAAAATCCTTATGTAGCGAATCAGTGTAGATGCTTCCACCATGTCCGCCTCTTCTTTTAACAACACAAGATTTTCAGAGGAAATGTCCAAGACATCTTCCATGTCGTCAGAACTCTGTACCAAAAGAAGGTTACGCAGATACCAGGTAAAGTCTACCACAAACTGTCCTAATTCTCTACCCTCAATCACAAGTTCTTCTAAAGTACCAATCGCCCCGGTTACATTTTTTTCCAATATCTGACGCAGCAAGCGGCTAAAAATTTCAGTATCAACTGCACCTAATGTCTCTAAGACTTTATCATACGTAAGATCCTGTCCCAGATAAAATGCGATGCACTGATCCAAAAGACTTAAAGCATCTCGCATGGAGCCGTCCCCCGCTTTTGCGATATAACGGATTGCTTTTTCTTCTACGTTGATTTTTTCTTCTTCCATGAGTTCCTGCAATCTTGCCGCTATGGTATCAATCGAGATACGTTTGAAGTCATAGCGCTGACAACGGGATAAGATTGTAATCGGAATCTTATGTGCTTCTGTCGTTGCCAAAATAAAGATAACGTAAGCCGGCGGCTCTTCCAATGTTTTCAGCAAGGCATTAAACGCTCCTATGGATAACATATGAACTTCGTCGATGATATAGACTTTATATTTTCCTTCCGTCGGGCGATATGCCACTTCTTCTCTGATTTCACGGATATTGTCAACACCATTGTTCGAAGCCGCATCTATCTCTATTACATTCATAGAAGTGCCCGCTGCAATTGCTTTGCAGGTCGGACACTCCCCACATGGACTTCCATCCACCGGATGTTCACAGTTGACTGCCTTTGCAAAAATCTTGGCAATCGTGGTTTTTCCGGTTCCTCTTGTACCACAAAACAGATAAGCATGTCCTATTCTGTCATGCTTGATCTGGTTCTTCAGGGTAGTCACAATATGATCCTGCCCTTTTACATCCTCAAATTCCTGTGGTCGGAATTTTCGGTATAACGCCGTATACGACATCTAAATTACCATGCCTTTCTAACGCCTGCCATGCAGGCAAAATATTCTAATCTCCAAAACTGATTCCCATTCGCTTCGCTTCTTTAATCATCTGGCAATCCGGATCAACGGTTTTTAATTTGCCCGCCACATCTGCTAACGGAATTCGTTTTGTTTTTCCATTGACCATACCAATCATATAGCCATAATCTTCATCCATAATTGCTTTTGCTGCCGCAGAACCAAGTCTGGTACAAAGCACACGGTCATATGGGCATGGACTTCCGCCACGCTGTGTATGTCCCGGTACTGTAACTCGTACTTCTACCCCTGTCTCTTTAAAGATTTTATCTGCAATCTCATAGGATACAGATGGATATTTGGATTTTGCTACTTTTTCTTTATATGCCTTCTTAGAAAGCGCTGCATCTTCTTTGGAGATAGCCCCTTCTGCTACTGCAAGAATCGTAAATCCTTTTCCTGCCTTTGTTCTCTTGTTGATAGCTCCGATGACTTTTTCCACATCATATGGAATCTCTGGGAGAAGAATAATATCCGCTCCTCCGGCAACCCCTGCATATAATGTCAGCCATCCTACTTTGTGTCCCATCACCTCCACGATAAATACACGGTTATGGGAAGCCGCCGTAGTATGAATACAATCTATAGCTTCTGTTGCAATGTTAATCGCACTCTGGAAGCCAAAAGTCACATCTGTTCCATAAATATCATTATCAATGGTCTTTGGAAGATGAATGACATTCAATCCCTCTTCCCTTAACAAATTGGCTGTCTTCTGCGTTCCATTTCCGCCTAAAATCACCAGACAGTCCAGTTTTAACTTATGGTAAGTCTGTTTCATCGCTTCTACTTTATCTAAACCATTTTCATCCGGCACACGCATTAATTTGAACGGCTGACGGGAAGAACCTAAGATTGTTCCACCTTTTGTCAGGATTCCAGAAAAGTCTTTGGAAGTCAAAAGACGATAATCACCGTAAATCAGCCCTTTATATCCATTAAAAAATCCATAGACCTCTAATTCATCTACGTTTTCACTCAATGTCTTTACAACACCTCTCATGGCTGCGTTCAATGCCTGGCAGTCACCACCACTTGTCAACATTCCAATTCTTTTCATATCACTACCTGTCCTTTCCAGTTACGATAAAGATACGACTCGCAAACTATTCTTCTTGTATCAATTTTTACACGTAGACTTATTATAATATATTTTCTGTGAACGGACAACCTCTAACTTATCCGGTTTGTTTGCCACACTTCTTGAATTTTATGCTAAATATGGTATACTAAACAAGTATTTTTTATACAAAAATACACGTTCCATTCATCAGGAGTTGTATCGAAGTGGTCATAACGGGGCGCACTCGAAATGCGTTGGCCTCCGATAGGGGGCACGAGGGTTCGAATCCCTTCAACTCCGTAACAAAAAGAGCTGTTGCACACAACAGCTCTTTTTCTATAATTCTAACGCTCGGTTCATCATTTCCATTTTTTCTTCTGCAGCATATATCAGCTTACTGCACTCTAACAATTCATCTGAAAAATCTTCATTACAAACACGATTTTTTATACTTTTATATTTGATGTCATGCTCTAAACTTGCCCATAAGTCCATGGCAAGCGTCCGAATCTGTAATTCCACCGGTACCATTTGCTTCTTGTTCATAAAATATACCGGAACCCGGATAATCATATGAAGACTACGATAGCCGTTTGGTTTCGGCTCCTCGATATAATCTTTGATATCCATTATCATGATATCATCCTGTGCCAATATACGGTCACGGATCAGATAGACATCTTTTATGTAAGAGCACACCACACGAATTCCTGCAATATCATAAATATTGTTACATGCCGCACTTAAATTCAAATCTAAGTCTTTTTTCTCAAGCTTGCCAAGAATACTTTGAGCAGATTTTAAACGGGTGTCTATATGATGAATCGGACAACGCAGCTTCCGATACTTGAACTCATCTTTAATAATTTCAAGTCTTGCTGTTGTTGCACTCATTGCCGCATTATACATACTCAAAATGGGGTCTATCGTCTGCGAAAACTGTTCCGTCATATCTGCAATCTTTTCCATGCTGTCATTGACATGAACCGTAATTGGCATAATCTGATTAACTTCCACCACTTCCTGTACAATCACCTGATTTACCTCAGTCTGTACGGCTTCTTGCGCTTTCTTTTTTGTTTTATCTTTTTTCATGTAAAAACCGCTCCTTCAATCTTACTATCTATATTATATCAAGAAGAAGTGAACTCTGCGTAAAAACAATCTTAATTTTTTGTGAAAGAACCTAAACTTTTAATTTACTCCACGGAATCCTTTTCCGATAATCTCACTACTATTGGTAATTGCAATAAATGCGGTCGGTTCATGTACCTTAATAAAATTACGAAGTTCCACTGCCTGACCTCGTTTCAAAATCGTAATGATAATCGTTTTTTCCCTATGCTGGTAAGCACCTTCCGCTCTGTAAACTGTCGCACTTCGCTTCAGCTCATTTGTAATAAAGTCGCAGATAGGCTCCGGATTTTCGCAGATAATCGTAAAGTATTTACAAAGATTGATACTTTCAATTACATTATCCACAACTAATGATTTTGCCAGAAGTCCACACAGAGAAAACAATCCGGTCTGTGCATCAAAAACGAAACAGGATGCAACTACAATTAATAAATCTGATAAGAAAAGTGCTGTCCCGATATTGAGTTTCGTATATTTTTTTAGAATCATGGCAAAAATATCCGTTCCACCACTAGATGCCCCTATATTGAAAAAGACTGCGGCACTAAAAGCCGGAAGTACAATCGCATAAATTAATTCCAGCACAGGCTGCTGTGTCAACGGCTCTGTCATTGGGAAAAGAATTTCTGCTATCTTCAACCCTGCTGACATCAATACACTGACATAGACCGTCTTGACGCCAAAGGATTTTCCCAAAAAGAGAAATCCCAGTACCAGCAACGCCATATTAATTACAAAGGTAATTGTTCCTGGTGTCACCGGAAGCATTTTTCCAAGGACGACTGCCACACCCGTAACTCCCCCAAACGAGAAGTTATTCGGGAATTTGAATAAATAAATTCCTATTACCAAAATTAGTGTTGCTCCCGTAAGAATTAAATATTCATACAGGATTTGCATTCTTTCAAATTTTGTTTTCACTTTTGTTTCCTCACACTTTTGTTTTCATAATTTTTCTGACAATTTGCATTTTTTTGATAAGTTATCAACTTTTTCCACATTTTTTTGTTAATAATTAGTATATTATCAAAAAATTATCTACACTCACACCACTCGACGTTCCAGCCATTTTCCTTTTGCATAACGATGTACAAAGAAAATGGAGCGGAAAAACCAGTCAATATACATTCCAATCCAGACACCCAATATTCCAACTCCCAAATATCCTGCAATCAGATAGCTGCTTGCTACCCTGAATATCCACATGGAAAACACGCTGACTTTCATCGTGTATTTGGCATCTCCTGCTGCTCTTAAAATATTTGGTACTGTAAAACTGAGTGGCCATAAAATAATAGCACAGATGCTAAAAGAATGTAAGAGCTGTACCGCAATTGCTTTTGCTTCCATGGATAACCCAAAAGCAGAGGCGATAGTTCCAGCCCCGACTGCTAAAAATGCATTGGTTATCCAGATTCCTATGTATGCCGTAAGAAGTAATCGTTTGCTATAGTATTTTGCCTGTTCCTTTTCTCCGGCTCCAATGCATCTTCCAACTACCGTTATCATTGCAAGTCCCACTGCATTTCCAGGAATGTTGGCAAAACCTGCTACGTTATTCGCAATCGCATTTCCTGCTATGGCTGCCGTTCCGAATGTGGATGCAAGACTCGAAACTGCCAGTTTTCCTATTTGGAACATTCCATTTTCAATTCCGCTTGGAATACCGATTCCTAAAATCTTTCCAATCATTATTTTATGCGGTTTCATTCCTGCAATGCTGACCCTGAGTGGATTTGTTTTCTTGCAAAGCTGCAGCGTCATAACAATACAAGATATCATTCTTGCAATAAGTGTGGCGGTAGCTGCCCCCAGAACGCCCATGTGGAATCCAAAAATCAAAATCGCATTTCCACCAATGTTTAAAACATTCATAACCAGACTGTTATACATACTGATTTTGCTGTTTCCCATTGCCCGAAAAAGCGCTGCTCCCGCATTATAGATTCCCAAAAACGGATAGGAAATGGCAGATAATACGAAATAGATTTCTGCACATTGCATTACATCTGCTTCAATCTTTCCAAAAATTGCTCTCAATAAAAAATGATAGCTGCACAGGATTCCAATCATTACGGTTCCTGAAAATACAAGCATAATTAACATCAACTGTCCCGCTGATTGTTTTGCCTGCTCCGGTTCCTTTTTTCCCAAATACTGGCTACAGACAACAGCACCTCCTGTTGCAAGTGCTGATAATATCTGAATAACCAGCATACTAATGCTATCTACCAAAGATACACCCGATACTGCCGCCTCACCAACCGTCGATACCATAAGTGTGTCCACAAGACCAATGCTGACTGCAAGAATCTGCTCAATCACAAGTGGTATCATCAATTTTCGAATATCCTGACGGCTGAATAACCTGTCCATGTTTTTTCCTCGCTTTTCTATCTAGTATATCGGTATAAATCCTTTTTTCGCATACCGCATCGCGTAAAAAGAGTGTAGAAAGCTTCTGCTATCTACACTCTGATGTCAACACCTGCGTGTCGTTGTTTAAAATAATATTATGCCAATGCTGCTGTGATGATTGCCATGGAATATACTTCAGATGCATTACATCCACGAGACAAGTCATTAATAGGAGCATTTAAACCAAGTAAGATTGGTCCGTAAGCTTCGAAGTTACCAAGACGCTGTGCAATCTTATAACCGATGTTACCAGCGTTGATATCTGGGAAGATAAAGGTATTTGCATGACCTGCAACTTCTGAATCAGGACATTTTGTACGAGCAACTCTTGGTGAAACAGCCGCGTCAAACTGAAGTTCTCCTTCGATTGGAAATTCCGGATATTTTGCTTTTGCTTTTGCTGCTGCATTGCGCATCTTATCTACATCTTCTCCTTTTCCAGAACCAAGTGTAGAATAGCTTAAGAATGCAACCTTAGGATCAACACCGAAAATCTTAGCACATGCTGCTGCTTCTCCGGCGATTTCTACTAATTCATCCTCTGTTGGGTGGATGTTGATTGCACAGTCACCCATTGCTAATACTTCGTTCTCACCTGTAGCAGATGGACGAACTAAGATAAAGCAAGAAGATACGATGCTGTTACCTGGTTTTGTTTTGATTAACTGAAGAGCCGGACGAACTGTATCAGCTGTAGAGTATGTTGCACCACCTAATAAGGAATCAGCAACTCCCATTTTTACCAACATTGTTCCAAAATAGTTAGCCTGAGAAAGAATTCCTCTTGCCTGCTCTGGAGTCACTCCTTTGCTCTTACGAAGTTCACAGAACATTTCTACCATTTCGTCAAATCTGTCATAGTGATTCGGATCAATGATTTCTGCTCCACGGATGTTAAAGCCACTCTCTTCTGCAATTTTGTTGATTTCCGCTGGGTCACCAACAAGAATTGGATGAAGGAAGTTACTTGCTAACAAACGTGATGCTGCCTCTAAAATACGAGGGTCATTTCCTTCTGTAAATACGATTTTCTTTGGGTCTTTTTTTAAGATTTCAATTAACTGACCGAAACCAAACATGATTTATTCCTCACTTTTCTTTATATAATATCTGTAGCATGTGCATCCAGAACTTTCTCTATTCCGTCCGCACTTGCATTTGCGCTTATGTAAGCCCTTACACAGGCATAAATAGGCGGTTCACTTAGTTTCATTATATAGCAGATTCTGGGAATTTCAATGCTTGTATTCGATAAAATGCACTTTTGTTTGACATATTGAGAATTTTTTGCTATTATGTTGATAGTTTGTGAATTTTTTAACAGAAAATAGTTTTCCCGTTATTCTTTTCACCGGTTCATACAATTTTTTCAATTCATGTACCACCTTATTCATATCTTCTGAATCTACTAACACATCATAGCGTCCTTCTATTGTGCCGAACGTCACCGTCTTTTCTAATCCAACCATCTCTTTCAGATAGCAGATCATATTTTCTTTACTGGCATTCCGATTGTAAATCTTGATATAAGCATACCCTGGGTAGTCTTTCGAGTCATATTTTAATACTTTTAGCTGCTCGGTAATTCCTTCCCTCACTAAGACCCGATAGAATTCCTCAATGACAGACTTCGGATAAAGCAGCATAAAATAAACCACATCTTCCGCTTCCGGCAGCTCTCTTTTCACATAATTGCGGTAAGGAGAACGGCGCATCTCCCGAACTAATTTCTGCTGTACCTCATCCTCTGTTTCTTTATAATAAATTACCAACATGTCATCTACAATTACATTTGTAAAACAATTCAAGTGATATTTCTGATGTAACTCTAAAATCTGGCAACTTTTTTGATACGAAATCACATATGTGCGAAGATACATTTTTTCATGAATATCATATAGCACCGCCCCATCCATCGCGATAACCGGTAATTTTAGCCTGACATCCCGCATTGGCTCTAGCAAAGATGCCGGCGTTCGCACTGTTGAAATTGTAAAGTTCAAGCCACCATCTAACATACGATTCAATTCGACCCTGCTATAGTCGCTAAGATTATTATTTCGATTCAGCAGCGTATCGTCCAAACCGGAAATAAAAAGTGTATCGGTCTGTTTATCCCTTGGAAGTGAAAAATTATTTACACCGATTCCAATTATAATTCCTATCATGGTATCCAAAAAACGGTTCCACACAAACAGGTATGGATTCGTATCTGTTACATGATTTACTACAATACTTAAAAACACAACGCAAGAAAAATAGGAAGCCTGTTTTTTCTTAATCACAACTGTCGTATACAATACAATTATAATCATCATTGAAATAACCGCTGCATTGATTATCTCCCTCTGCTCCCAAAAAACTGTCTCATATTTCCCTTTCATCAATAAAAAGACAAGACCATACAACGCTCCAATTGTTGTTCCGATAAAACGCTGAGTGGCATTTTTCCATGTGTTAGAGACATATATCTGGATGCACCAGAGTGCTGCCAATTGAGAGTAAAACACAATTCCACTGTTCCCTCTGATAAAAGATACCAAAAAGCAGAGTGCGACTGCCACTGCTGATTTCACGATACGCAGCCCGATTGGTGGTAACGTCTTTTTCACTTTTATTTTCATTCCTAAATCCTCTTACTTGTATCAAAATGTTTTTCACGCAAAAAAGACGCCTGGCATAATGCCAAGCGTCTTTGCTTCGTCTATATAAATTACTCGCTTTTTTTCTCTGTGTCAATCCCTTCTTTTTGTTCCTGACCTTTTAACAATTTTCCTTGTTTTGTCATAACCATAAAGCGGCTTAATACAAATAAAATTGCAATTCCAAGAATGGATAGTAAATCTTCTCCCGACGAATTCGTGCCGATAATCATATGACGCGCCACTAGGAAAATCAGACCTTCAATAATATGTTCCGAACTTGGTTTACATAACATTTTCATGAATTCAATTCCAATGACAACATTTAAAACCTCTTCCAGGAAAATCAAAAAAGCTTCTGTTTCCATTTTGTTTTCCCAGAAATGTAAAAATCCCGGAACCAGCGCAATCACTGCAACAACAATCCCGATTCCAACAGCAACTGCTGTCAAGAGTTCTAACACATCACAAATGTGAAGCATAACCTTCTGAATTTTTTTCCACATATGATACATTCCATTCTATTTATTTTCAAATTAAAACCGAGCGCCTCGCTTCGAATCGCGACCCCAGACGTTACCTCCACAGTTAACTCGGCCCAGGCACCCTCGCGGCACACAAGAGCTTTTACTTAGGGCTGCTCCATTCCTGACCTGACCCGGTTCGTAAATTCCTGTTGCGCAAGACCCAAGCGTCAACGCCACTTATGAAGGGCTGCTCTAAAGCTTAAGACCCTCTGCTTGGCATCACCCCAACTATAGCGGATTGTTGGTTCAAGGTACCGCTACCACCCCGGCTGC
>JBJELY010000192.1:0-4181 GCA_051879395.1 Roseburia sp.
TAGATTGAAGAGTGCCGGGACGCATGAAATGATGCGCCCCGGCACTTAAAATATACAATCTAAAAAATTATAAAAAGAACTTCTTTGTGTAGTTTTATGGAAAGACAGGTGGATCGATTATGCCAAAAGAAAATGGAAAATCAGATTCTGTCATCTTCTTTTCTTTTACCATATATTCCACAGAATTTTTATAGTGTTTGGAAATCATGTTACAGATAGCCTGGCAGTCTTTGCTCAGGTAAATATCATAGATTTCTTTATGGACATTATATTGTCTTAAAGTCACGGAATTTTTTTGATCCGCTTGCTCATAAAACGTAAAAAATGTGGCAAAATCCAAAGAATTCCAAGCCTTTGTAAGATAAGGCATATGTGCTTCATGGATCAGTACCGTATGGAATTTATTATCAAAGATAATTGGTTCTGTAAAATCAGAACCATCCATATTTTTCATGGATTCTAATATATCATGCATTTCATGAAATGCTTTGTCGGAGAGTTTACCGCGGCAGGCACGGGCAGCTGTAAGTTCGTAAGAACCTCGGACCAGCAACGCTTCAATTACATTCTGGAAAGAGATATCTCTTACAGAGCAACCCACATTTCGGGTATATACGACCAGTCCTTCCTGCTCAAGCTCGCGGAGAGCTTCGCGTACAGGACCATGACTGACACCGAATTTATCAGCTAATTCTGATTCGGTAATACGCATACCGGGCTCCAGTTCATGATATAATATTTTTTTCCGAATGGCATCTGCGACCTGTTCACGCAGAGTTTTGTGATGGATAATATTCTTCATAAGCAACGTTCCTTTTTTTATATATAGTCTAATTTTACCACAAGAAGAATTGAGAATAAATATAAAATTGCTTTATAAATATAAAAATTCACAAATGTTTATGTATTTTAATAGGAAAATGGACAAATTCGCTGAAAGAGTCACTCATGTCAGAAAAAATGTGTATAATAGAAATTAATTATAGAAAGCTAAAGTCACAAAACGTGAAAGGAGAAAAGAAGCAGAAGATGAAATTAGAAAATTCTAAATTAATGATATCAATCAGTCCGCATGGTGCAGAGCTTCGTTCTGTGAAAGATAAAGAAAAGGATTGTGAATATCTCTGGAATGCAGATCCCCAATTTTGGGGACGTTCTTCACCGGTACTTTTTCCTTTTGTAGGAGGAGTCAGGGATAAGGTTTATCGATATCAGGGAAAAGAATATTCTATGAATCAGCATGGTTTTGCGAGAGATAGGGAGTTTACTTTGGTGGAACAATCTTCGAATGAAGTATGGTTTGCCTTGGGCTCTGATGAGACAACTTATCAGGTATATCCTTTCCGGTTTCATTTGGAGATTGGGTATCGCTTAGAAGAAAATGCAGTTAGAGTCATGTGGAAGGTGAAAAATACAGATGAAAAAGAGATGTATTTTGCGATAGGAGCACATCCGGCTTTTTTCTGTCCGATTCGGGAAGGAGAAAAGCAGTCAGAGTGTTATCTGAGTTTCCGAAAAGCAGATGGAACAGTTCCAGAGATGTTATGTAATACTGTATTCGGGCAGGGCGGATTAGTCACGACAGAAAAGAAAGATTACATATTACAGGAAGGAATTCTGCCAATCGCGAAAGATTTATTTGACGGTGATGCACTTGTTATTGAGAATAACCAGGTACAAAGAGTTGCGCTGATGGATCATGAGAAAAAAGAATATCTTGCGGTAGAATTTGATGCGCCACTAGTCGGAATCTGGTCCCCACCGAAAAAACAGGCGCCGTTTATCTGTATTGAGCCATGGTATGGAAGATGTGATCGTGAGGGATTTAACGGAGAACTGAAAGATCGTGATTGGGAAAATACATTAGGGGCCGGAGAAGTGTTTCAGGCAGAATATCAAGTGGTAGTACTTGCATGATGCCAGTATAGCCATTTGGCTATTCTGATAACTTTTAGGATAATATTTTCTGAAAAAAATATAATATATTGTGATAAAACTACAGAATTGAAAAAAATAGGTTATAATAGCAATATAACGAAAAAGAATGCAGAAAGAAAGGAAGATAAAATATGGCAGTAATACATTTAACAAAAGATAATTTTCAGAAAGAGGTATTAGAGTCGGATGTTCCGGTGTTAGTAGATTTTTGGGCAACTTGGTGTGGACCATGCCAGATGGTGGGGCCAATTGTCGAAGAACTTGCGGAAGAAGTAACAGATGCTAAGATCTGCAAAGTCGATGTGGATGATCAGCCGGAGCTGGCAAGGCAGTATCATGTGATGTCAATTCCGATGTTTTTGGTGTTCCGTAATGGGGAAGTGGTAAAAAGAGATATGGGCGCAAAACCAAAGGAGGAACTGGCAGAATTATTAAAAGCATAAAATATGAGATGAAAAGGCAATTTATATAAGTTCTTATATCAGCCTTGATAAAAGCTTGCAATCCCATTCCCTGTCAGAGTATACTAAAATCAGACAAGAACCGACTAAGATGATACAAAGGAAGGGGAATTTTATATATGTTAGCAGAAACGGGAGTAATACATGCAAGATTTCAAGTGCTGCATTTAAAGCACATGGAATATATACTTGCGGCAAAAATGAGGTGCCGCAAGCTCTACATCGGGATCACCAATCCTGACAGTCTGCATACCGGGGAAACTATTTACGATACGAATCGTTCTACTAAATCCGCCAATCCACTTACGTATTTCGAACGCTGCGAAATGATCAAAGGTGCAATGGCTGAATTTGGCGTACCTGAATCGGAATACGAGATTATTCCATTTCCCATCAGTTTTCCAGAATATATTTTACAATATGCTCCAAAAGACGCTGTGTACTATATGGGAATCTGTAATGAATGGGATGAAGAGAAATACCGGAGATTAAAGTCTCTTGGTCTTGAAGTAATTGTTCTCTGGAGAAAGGCTCCTGACGAAAGAGGAATTACAGGATCTATGGTAAGAAACTGCATTGCTACCGACCAGGATTGGGCAAAATATGTTCCAAAAAGCGTGTATCGTTATCTGACCGAACATCATCTGGATGAGAGGATTAAACGTCTGGAGAAAATGCGTCTGGACGAAAAAGATATTAACCTGATCAAAGAAAACTAGTTGACATATTATCAGCCCGAACTTCTATCAGGAGTTTCGGGCTGATACTGATTTGTAATTTATTATTTACAGATTTAATACATCTTTGATCGTATAAAAACCAGGGGTCTTTCCTGCCAGATATGCAGCACAATCGCAGGCACCCCTTGCAAAGCATTCCCAATTGTAGGAATGATGGGTAATCTCCAGACGTTCACCCATGCCTCCAAAATATACCGTGTGACTACTCGGGATATTCCCTGCCCGAAGAGAATGATATCCAATCGTACCCGGTTCTCTTGGCGATGTGCCTTCACGTCCATATAATGCAATATCCTTAAGCTCTTTCCCTAATGCATGGGCCATGATCTCGCCCATCTCTTTGGAAGTTCCGCTTGGTGCGTCCTTTTTCCACTGATCGTGCATTTCCAATATTTCAATGTCAATCTCATCTTTCAGAGTGCTAGTTATTAGTTCCAGAAGTTTATTCATAATGTTTACAAGTTTTGATGTATTGGCAGCATATAGCATAGGAATATCGGAGGCTGCATCTTTAAAGCGCTGCATCTCTTCCGCACTGAATCCGGTTGTTCCACATACCAGGGCTTTTTTATGAGCAATAGCCATATCAAGAACCTGCATTCCCATTTCTTTTGTTGAAAAGTCAATAATTACATCGCAATCATCAATCACACTTTCTAGGTCATCTGTAACGGGTACACCCAGCTCATACCCGGTCATTGCTACTGTTCCCAGATCCTTTCCGATATAATCACGGCCCTTTGGACCTACTCCGGCAATCAGATCCATATCGTCTCTTGCGGCAGCAATCTGTGTGATTAATCTTCCCATTTTTCCTTTCGGTCCTACTACAATCACTTTCATAATCGTAACTCCTTTCGCGTATAATAAATACGACTCCTGTAATTATATCTATTATAACACAGGAGTCGTAAAGGGAAAATAAGGCTTGCATTATCTGACGCAATTCGATAGAATAAACGTATCGGGGTATGGCTCAGTTTGGTTAGAGCGCACGGCTGGGGGCCGTGAGGTCGCAAGTTCGAATCTTGTTACCCCGATT
>JBJELY010000193.1:0-17202 GCA_051879395.1 Roseburia sp.
TAGCAGCCATTATAACTGCTACGCTTAAAAAGTCTAACTTTTTGGGGTCACCTCACCTGGTTTGACGCTTTTCTATTATATAATTTCTTTTACTTGATATAAGTAACTGTTTCCTTTTTTTCCAATTCGCTCTACTACTTCTAAATATTCCAAAATATTCAATGTGACTCTTGCAAGATCAAGACTGATATGTGCCTCTTTTGCAAAAATTCTACTGTCGAAAGGCTCTGGTATCTCAAAGGGAATAAACTGCATATAATCTTTGACACAGTCTATTTCAACTTCCTCTACATATTCCGTTGGAATCCTGTCATAACGGCTGCTTCCCTTCTTTTTATTTTTACTCCAACCGTTTAACAAACGATACTCTTCCATATCGATTAAGGCAAGTCGGAAACGAATATTGCTGTCTTTCAGATATGGTTTTATCTTATACAATTCCGGAAAAATGAAATAGGGATTTCCTTTTTTCGGTGATTTTCTTTTATCAGAAACCTCACCACTTTCTTCATCAATCCAGTTAAGCCATTTGTTCCTCGGTATCGGATAGACGATTGTCACCGGATAAAGAGCAAGGAAACACTCTAACTTTTTTCTCATGACATTAAAAGACCGGGTCTGAATTTCAATAATCTCAGACCCGGTAAAAATATCAGCCACATAATTTTCAATCGGTACTTCATGCATATCGGTATCTGGCGCATAATAATTTTTTAGAACAGCGTGAACCGTTTTTTCTGACAGAGTTCCTATCCCCTGACGCTCCCGGTCCGTTCCAATAATTCGTTTTTTTGCTTCCTCAAAACGCTTCTTATCAATTGCCATTCCAAAAACCTGTGCCTTCCCACATCCACAAAACTTTCACCTACTGTTTTGATTTTATTTTTTCTCAGGATGTTTCATGTCTTTTAGTATATCAAAACAATCAAAGGTTGCAAAGTAGTCTTCCGGAGTTTCTGCACGACGAATTAACTGTGCACTTCCATCCTCTTTTAATAAGATTTCTGCCGATTTCAATTTACCATTATAGTTATATCCCATAGAGAAGCCATGCGCCCCGGTATCATGGATGACTAACAAATCTCCTTTTTCAATCTCCGGCAGCATACGGTCCACTGCAAATTTATCACAGTTTTCACAAAGGGAACCTACCACATCATATTTATGATCACATGGTGCATCTTCTTTTCCCATAACTGTAATATGATGATATGCTCCATAAATTGCCGGACGCATCAGATTTACTGCACAGGCATCTACTCCAATGTATTCTTTATAAATATGTTTTTCATGGATTGCTTTTGTTACAAGACAGCCATATGGTGCCATCATAAAACGACCCATTTCACTATAAATTGCCACATCTCCCATTCCTGCAGGTACTAAGATTTCTTCATAAACCTCTTTTACTCCTGCCCCGATAGCACGGATATCATTCGGTGTCTGATCCGGTTTATAAGCAACTCCTACTCCGCCAGAAAGGTTAATAAAACGAATATCACATCCTGTTTCTTTTTTCAATTCAACTACTAATTCAAATAATTCTCTTGCTAACTTCGGATAATATTCGTTTGTTACAGTATTACTTGCCAAAAAAGCATGAACACCAAAATATTTTGCTCCTTTTGCTTTTAAGATTTTAAAGCCTTCAAAAAGCTGCTCTTTTGTAAATCCGTATTTTGCATCTCCTGGGTTGTCCATGATTCCGTTGCTCATCTGGAACACTCCACCCGGATTGTAACGGCAACTGATTGTTTCCGGAATCTTACCAATTGTCTGCTCCAAGAAATCAATATGTGTAAAATCATCTAAATTAATAATTGCTCCTAACTCATCTGCAAAAGCAAATTCTTCTGCCGGTGTTTCGTTAGAAGAAAACATAATATGCTTTCCATCAAATCCTTGCGAATCTGCAAGCATCAATTCTGTCAGAGAAGAACAATCACATCCACAGTCATATTCTTTCAAAATATTTAAAAGAAATGGATTTGGTGTTGCTTTTACTGCAAAATATTCGCGGAATCCCGGATTCCAGGCAAATGCCTCTTTTACTGCCTTCGCATTTTCACGGATTCCCTTTTCATCATAAAGATGGAATGGGGTTGGATACTGCTCCACAATCTTTTCTAATTGTTCCTTTGTTACAAATGGTTTCTTATTCACTTTTCATATCCTCCTTGTTTTGTCGAAGGCAAAATGCGACTGCCCTTGCAGGAGCAGAGGATATTGCCTCCTTGTTTTGTCGAAGACAAAATGCGACTGCCCTTGCAGGAGCAGAGGATATTGCCTCCTTATTTTTGACATTTTCGCCATATTACAGCAGAATTTGTCAAAATTTCTTTTCTAAAAAAATGTGTTATGCTATAATATCTGCATAAATGCAATGCGGACATATTTGATTATGTTTCAACAGAAAAGGAGTTACAAATGAACGTTACTGTTTTACAATATTTAGATCAGGCTTATGTAAATTCATTATATGAAGCCCAAAAACAGCAGGAAACATCCACTCCTGTTTCAACTGAAAACGATACAACTACAGATTTTGCAACTACTCTAGCCGATGCTGTTAACACTGTTTCTTCTGTTCAAAACACTGCATCTGCTCAAGATACAACTTCTACCCAGAGTACAACTTCTGCGATAGAATATACAAACGATACCTTAGAAGCTATTTTCCAAAAGGCTTCTGATACCTACGGTGTATCTGTTAACCTATTAAAGGCAATCGCCAAAGCTGAATCTGGTTTTAATCAGTATGCAACCAGTCATGCCGGTGCAATGGGAATTATGCAGCTTATGCCTGCAACCGCTGCTTCATTAGGTGTCACAGATGCATATGATGCAGAGCAAAATATTATGGGCGGTGCTAATCTAATTAGCCAGCTTTTAACAAAATACAACGGAGATGTCTCTCTTGCTCTTGCAGCTTATAATGCAGGAAGCGGTAATGTCGAAAAATATGGCGGCATTCCACCTTTTACCGAAACCCAAAACTATGTTTCTAAGATTCTTGGTTACTTAGGTGGCGAGGTGACTGTTTCCGTTCCAACAACTTCTGCTGTTTCTTCTATGTCTGCTAAAGAAAAAGAAGTTGTAAATACCGCTTTAGAGGTTATTTTCTCTAAATTAGACATCAACAAGAATTCTCTTGATGCTATGGTAGATGTCATTCAGGCTGTAAAAGGAAACTCCTAAACTTTATATGCTTTTTCAATCCCGGATTCTTTCCGGGATTTTTAGCAAGAAAGCTCTTCTATTTTTCCCTGAAGATAAACATTAAACTCTTTCATAAAGTTAAGCAACACATCTACTTCTTCTTTGGAATAACGATTCAGAAATTCTGTATCACGTTTTTCCCAAAGACTATGACGTTTTGCATGTTCATCAAACAAAAGTTTTCCCTCTTCTGTCAATTTAAAATAAATTTCCTTACGATTTGTTTCTAAGGTATATTTCTCAATTAACTTCTTAGACAACAGCTTCTTAGTCATCTTACTGATTGCGCCTCTTGTCATTCCCATCTGTTCGGCAATTTTTGTAACATTCGGATGTTCCAATCTGCCAATTGCATCAATACAATGTGTTTCGGAATATCCATATCCCTCCAGAATATTGCTTTCTGTCAATTTCGACAACATATCCTGCCGTTCCAGCATTGCTGCTAATTCTTTTAATAAAATCTGCTGTTTGGTCATTCCATTCTCACATCCTTTTCTCTGCCGACAATCTATCTGTCTGACTTTTTGTTTCCAATTCAACAATATTGTCTGTACCTACTATAATCCATCTTTGTTTCCATGTCAACAAAAAATATTTGTTTCTTTTTCATTATTTTTCTCAATAACGCTCACAAAACAAAAATGCTCCGTCAAATTACCTACCATACTTTTCATGTTTAAGGTAATCTGCCGGAGCAATCTAAAATACTATATTCTTCTCTTTATATAAGCCTGTCCCAAAACAATACTCTAAAACTTAAATTTAGAAAGCAAATCTCCCAGACTAGTAGATGCACTCTCATTTGAATTATAAACTTCTAATTCTTCTACCGGTTCTGTATCAATCATTTCTTCTTCCAAGGCCTTCATACTAAGACTAATTTTATTATCATTTGTATTTAGTACTTTCACTTTAACATGCTGACCTTCTTTTAATACTTCGGAAGGTTTTTTGATACGTCGTTCACAAATCTGTGAAATATGAACCAGACCACTTAATCCATTTCCTAAATTTACAAAGGCTCCATATGGCATCAGGCTTTCTACGATTCCTTCCAATACGCTTCCCGGTACAATCATGGAAATTTTATGATTACGCTCTTCCTGTTCTGCTTCTCTTGCCACTACTTTTCCGGATAAAACAAGCTTCTCTTTTTCTGCATCCACAGTAATGATACGTGCACTGATTTCTTTTCCAATCCAAGCTTCTGTATCTTCTACATAATCAAGGCAAATCTGGGATGCCGGAATAAATGCACGGATTCCCTCTAAATAAGCAACAACACCAGCTGGTACACTTTCTTTGATACGAACTTTTACCGTTACCTCATCGTCCATCATCTGCTGAAGCTTTTCCCAAGCCAAAACATCATTTGCCTCTTTTCTGGATAACTGAATATTTCCCTGACCGTCATCACGGCTTACCACTGTTGCCTCAATGACATCGCCTTCTTTTACTTCTTCCAACACATTAAAATCCGGATCATTACTCAAATCTTCTACCTTAATGATTCCCTGTGTATAATATTTCAAATCTAAAATCACTTCTTCTTCATTGACACCAATAACAGTTCCTGAAATGATATCTCCCTCTTTTATCTGGCGAAAAGATGCCTCTAACTCTTCTTTAAAATCGTCCATCGTTTCCATTTTCTTTTCCTGCCTTTCTTAATTGCAGACTCTTTGGTTCTGCTTTTGTTTTATTTTACAATATTTTAAACTTCTTGGCTACTCGTAATATTTTTCCCCCATAAGGAATTTCTTTTAACTGTTCCTCTGTTAAAACACGGAATTTCAAAACTGCCACAAAATAAACTGCCACTGCAACAATTAAAGCCGGTATCAATGCAATCGTATTGCTTGGATAGAGCAGATACACCCCTTCATAAACAAGTTTTGCAATAAGTCCCATCACACTTGCAGCCAAAAGTGGCATAAGAAACATCTTTTTCACATTCTCCTTTACGCCTATTGCCCTTCGCACAGAAATGCTATTTAATACACACATCATGCCGGAATAAACAATCAGACAGATTACAAGTGCATAAAGATTCAAGTCTGTAAATGCTAAAAGTACTGCCAAAAGTACGGTCTGTATTGCAAGCGCAATCGCCGCGTTACGCACCGGAAGATTGACTTTCCCGATTCCCTGTAAAATTCCATTGCTTAAAGTCGAAAGCGAATAAAAGACAACCGTAATTGCAATGCAGGCAAGTAAAAATGCCGCCTGATCCAATGAATTTTTTTGAGGAAAAAGAAGCTGCATAATCGGTTTTGCCAATACTCCAAGTCCGACAGCAGAAGGAATTGCTATCAGCATTGTTGTAAACATCGCATTTTCAACTTTGGAATTTGTCTCCTTTTTATTTCCTCTTGCGCTACTTGCCGAAATCGTTGGTATCATTGTCGAAGACATTGCAGATGCAATCGCAATCGGAATATTGATAATAACCATTGCTTTTCCAGAAAAAATACCATACTGGGTTGCTGCTTCTGCCGCTGTAAAATGCTTTGCATAAATCATCACTTTTGTATACACTACCTGATTAAAAGAGGTACTGAAATTATAAATAAAAGTACTCATAATAATCGGTGTTACCATTGTAAGAAGCATCCTGATAATTTCAGGATAAGCATCGACCTTTCTCGTTCTGTCATGACGGATTCGTTTCTTTATAAAATTAAGATTCAGACCATATACACCAAGCATAAAAAGAAATGCAATCAAAACACCACTTCCTGTTCCAAGTGCACTTCCCGCTGCCCCATATATCGCCCTTGTTGTCTCGTTCTCTTTTTCTACCAATCCAATTAAAAAATAGGCTGCTCCAATACTGACCACTGCGTTTAAAATCTGCTCCACAATCTGAGAAAAAGAGGTCTGCATCATACTTCCATGTGCCTGAAAATAGCCACGCAATACACCTACGAATCCCGATATAAAAATGGTCGGTGCAAATACTTTTAAAACAAATTTTGCATCTCCTTCTAAGAAAAGTCCTGCTCCAAAAAAAGTAAATAAACTCGCCGCACCACCTACTACGAAAACATAAAGTAATGCGCATTTAAAGATACGCTGTGCATTACGATATTCTTTTCTAGCCAGCTTTTCTGCAATAATCTTAGATACCGCGGAAGGGATACTATAGGATGATAACAACAAAATTATGGTGTAAATGTTATAAGCTGATGTATAGTATCCATTTCCCTCATCCCCTATAATTGATGTTAAGGGACTTCTATATAAGATTCCAATGATACGGCATAAAATTCCTGCAATCGCAAGAATTCCTGCCTGTTTCAAAAAATTATTCTTTTTCGTGCTCATTTTCTCACGCTTTCTCCTACTTCAAACTGCTTTGCCTTCCAATAATTTAAAAAACAAATGCATTATACCATATCTGTCCCAAAATTTACATGATATTCCTAGTTCTGGTACTTTTTCTCCTTTTTTACATACCAATAACATTCCATTTCTATTCTTTGCAAATACGAGAAAGCTACGCATACAGGGATTTCTGTACTTTTCCTTTCTAACGCTTACGAGTTCTATCCAGATAATTAATTAACGCTAAAAGAAACATTCCAAATGCAAACAGTAACGACATTGTTTCATAATATGACATATGGCACCCCTCTTTTCTGAATCAGCCAGGGAATCTTCCCTGCTTTTCACATACATCAACAGTTGCAGTTTTGTTTCTATCGTCACCAATCAGTACAGTCCCTGTATACGTTTCGCACCTTTAACGTAACATTTTTTCTTTTTCAAAAGCAAGTCTCTTCTCTACTTTTCCTTTGAATACAAAATATTATCTTTCTTTTTCTTTCTTCTTTCTCATTTTTCTACACATATTTTTTTGTTTTTTTCACATTCTATTTCCGAAAGCTTTAGTGTCCTCCGCATACTTTACAGGCTTCATATCCTTGTGCAATTGCCTCTTCATAGCTGATTTCAATATCACTATCTTTTAAATAACGGCATCCGGCTTTATGATATTTTGAACCGGTTGCTGTAATATGTACCATATCTGTAGATATATCTGTTTGTGTCTCTATTTCATCCTGTATCTTTGTCGCACCCGAATCTTCTGTTCCTGTGCTTCCGCCAACGGCTTCTCCTGCTTTCCAGCTTTCGTCTGGAGAACAGTTCCAGGTAATCGTTGTTCCATCCGAGGATGCAACCAACGTTCCCTGCTCATCCGTTCGAAATACACTGACTCCATGTGCTCTCAAACGATTCAACACCTCTGCCTGAGGATGTCCATAGGAATTTCCCTCTCCTACACTAATAACTGCATAAGTCGGATTCACTGCCTCTAAAAAATCTTCTGTTGTAGCCGTATTACTTCCATGATGCGCAACTTTATAAACATCTGCTTTTAAATCAATTCCATTTCTTAGCATATCCGCTTCAGAATTCTCTTCTGCGTCTCCGGTAAAAAGGAATCGATTATCTCCATTTTGCACTAAAATTCCAACCGACCACTCATTTAAGTTCGAACCATAGTTTGCATTCGGCGCCACAATTGTAAAACTTGCGCTTCCAAGGGAATACGTTGTACCCACAACAGGATATGTTGTCTGATATTGTTTACTTTCCATGACAGCTATTACATCACGATAAGTCGCTGTGTCATTGGTGACATCCGGGAGAATGACAGTATCACAGTCAAACTTATAAAGAATGACATCAAGACCTCCGATATGGTCTGCATCTGGATGTGTTCCTATCACATAATCCAACTTTGTTATTCCTTGTTTTTGCAAGTAATTTTGCACATAAGTACCTTTGTCGTTATTTCCTGCATCAATCAGCACGGAATATCCATCGCACAAAAGTAAAGTACAATCTCCCTGTCCCACGTCTAAAAAATGAACTTCTAAGTTTCCTGCAGTACTTTCCTTTTCTTCTGTCTGTTGCTCCCTTTGTCCTTCATCTTCCGATACATTAGCGCATCCGAAACAAAACAACATCAAAAATATGCATACACTTGTAATTATTTTATTTTTTTTCCATTTCTTCATTTGTCCATTACTTCTTTCTTTTTCTCTTTTTCAATCTATCTTTTTTTCAGGAATCTTTTTCTGATATTTTCTGCGTTTCTTCGCAGCCAACTTCCGGAATTCCCGCAATTGAAGTCAGGATAGATACAATTCCTGCCAACGCCGCAGTCTCTACCACAATTTTCCAATCTACCTGTGACACGCTTACTGCTGCCGGAATCAATGCAACTGCTGTCTGTGCCATCGTTTTTACTGCCCTGATAACAGCTGCTTTTATCCACTTTTTTGTATCAACTGCCGCATAAAACACACAATTTTTTGACATAAGCTCCTCCTATCCTTCTCCTGCCAATTACTATTGTTGCTATTATAATATATGCGACATGAAAATCAAAAATGTACTTTTCTTGCATCATAATTACTGCGCATTCATCCCTTTCACACAAATGCGAAAGAGCCTGATACATCTAGCTTTAAAAGTTAAATATATCTGGCTCTCAGGCACTATTGCTATAGGATTATTATACAGCAGAACAAACGTTCCGTCAAATTTTATCTTGAAACATCTAATTTCATCATAAGTGCTTCTTGTAATACCCTCGATACATTAATATGCGCTTTCTCTGCCTCTTGATTCAACCAATTAGGAAGAGTTACATTTCTTCGTACTGTTTTGTTATCTACCTTACGGCGATACTCCGCAAAATCAATATCCACCAACGATACACAACCAACTCCATCTTCTGCAAAAGTTCCTTTTGATACATCAATATCACTCATTAAACTAGGTTGTGGAAGTTCCCTTCCTTCATCCTCGTAACAGATTCCTTTTAGTCCAATCGCATCTCTTGCCATCTCAACAGCATCTGCCATGCCAAAACCTTCAGTTAAAATTTGTAAATCCGGTACTTCTATTAGCACCGTATTTTTTTCGTCGTTTAATGGTGTAAATATTGCTGGGTATACTTCTCTCATATCAAACAACCTCCATTTCTCTTCTTAACTATACACAAAGTGAGGATATCTTATAATCCCCATTTCCTTATGATTGCTCTTGCCAATATCTCATTGATTTCCTTGTGTCTTGGAATCTGCTCCTCATCCGAACCCCTAACATATACATCATGGCTGCCTCCATGTCGTTCAAATCTAAATCCCGCGGACTCAAGTTTCTTAACTAAGTCTCTTTGCTGCATTAGTTTCCCCCTTATAATTATATTATACACACTTAATGTGTATTTTCAACCTATTTATGTGTATTAAACACACATTCCATTTCAAATAAAAAGGAGAGATACAACACAAACTGCAACGCAAAAAAATAAAACCCTTGATTTTTCAAGGGTTTTTAAAAGCTGGTAACGGGAATCGGACCCGTGACCTCCGCACTACCAATGCGACGCTCTACCGACTGAGCCATACCAGCATCTGTTAAGTTGTCTCAACACGCAATATTTTACTATAACAAAAATTTGTTGTCAAGGTAATATTCTATTTTTCCAGATAAAAAATAAGATAAATCCCCTGATATCCCAATCTGATTTCTCCACTTGCACAATCAATCTCGTAGTCCAACTCATCACTCACATCTATGTCCCAGCAAATTGGCGGGTCGAAATCATCTGTGTCACATGTTATTTCCACAACCCCTTTTTCCGCTTCCGGGTCCTCACAATTCATCGTTCCTGAAATCCCCGGATTTCCAGCATCTCTATCGTACAAACTAAATTCTCCATTTTCTTCAATACGTAAAAAATAGAATTCCGTAGCCGTTTCTCCATCTGATGCCAATTCTTCACAAGCCCATTCTCCCACGAGTCCAACCGGAGGCTGCTTCTTCTCTGAAAGACAACAACGTAATACCATCAACCACAATATGGTCGATCCTACAAAAATCGCTTGTCTTTTCCTAACACTTTTCATATGAGCCTTCTTCCCATTTACTTTATCTTGCCTTTGATACGTTGCAATGCATTATCAATCGCCTTCGGGCTTTTCTCCATCTGCCTTGCAATTTGCTGATAGTTCATTCCTGAAAGGTAAAAATCAAGTACCTCCCGTTCAAAACGGCTGAGTTTTTGTCGCAGTTGTTCCAAAAACAACTTTTGGTTTTCCTGATTAATGACTAGTTCTTCCGGATTCGAACGGCTGTCTGCTCCTAACGTTTCCTCTAGCGGAACCCCTTCTTCTCCTTCTGTTGCTGAAAAAGAAATATAAAAGTTCAAAGGTGAATGCTTCTTTCGATTCGATGCCTCTACTGCACTATAAAGCTGCCTTGTGATACAAAGCTCTGCAAAGTGAAAAAATGTGGATTCCTTCTCTTCTTTGTAATCCCGGATGGCCTTAAAAAGCCCAATCATGCCTTCCTGAATCAAATCGTCTGTCTCACCACCGATTAGATACATTGCATTCGCTTTTTTACGCACCAATGGCTTATATTTATCCAAAATATAATCCATGATTTTATTATCACCATCTCTTAGCCTTTGGATTAGCTGTTCATCCGTTAAAGTCTGATAAGATTCCACCCTTTTCCACCTCCCATTTTAAATAGTTTAAGCGACCTATACTCTACTGCAATCTCTGTCGTACGATTTCATAAGCTAAAACGCCTGCTGCTACCGATGCATTTAAGGAATCAATATCACCTTTCATCGGAATCGATGCCACAAAGTCACAATTTTCTTTTACTAATTTGCTGACACCTTCTCCTTCATTTCCAATCACAAGGCCAATTGGTCCTTTTAGGTCCAGCTGGTACATCTCGGTTCCACCCATATCAGCGCAGACAAACCACATTCCTTTTTCTTTTAACTCTTTAATAGTTGTCGTTAAATTTGTCACTTTTGCGACCGGTGTATAATTAATCGCACCTGCCGATGTTCTTGCAACTGTTCCTGTCAATCCTACTGCACGATGTTTTGGGATAATGACTCCATGAGCACCTGCTAAATTAGCTGTACGGATAATGGCACCTAAATTGTGCGGATCTTCAATTCCATCCAAAATGAAAATAAAAGGAGCTTCCCCTTTTTCTTCTGCTTTTTTCAAAATATCGTCCACTTCTGCATATTCATAAGCTGCGGCAATTGCAATGACTCCCTGATGTTTCTTTGTTTCAGAAAGCTGGTCTAAACGTTCTTTTGCCACAAAATTAAGAATCGTATCATGCTTTTTTGCCTCTCTGATAATAGTGCGGACCGGTCCGTCCTGACAACCATCTAATACATATAATTTATCAATGGTCTTTCCAGAACGAAATGACTCTAATACTGCATTTCTTCCTTCTATTTTTAACTCTTCGTATCCCATATAATCTCCTTTTAAAATTTCACTTTTAATCCATCGGTTCCGATTTTTACCAATTCAACTAAACGTTCAAACTCATCTTTCAAGTATAAATAGCCCATCAGCGCTTCAAATCCTGTCGCTTTCCGGTAATCTGCCATTGTAGCATTTTTTGCCATAGTTGGAGATTTCGCATTTCTACCACGACGATAGACAGCTTCTTCTTCCTCCGTCAATCTTGGCAGTATAATCTCCATCATTTCTGCCTGTGTATGTGCCTTTACAATCTGGCTTGTCCGTTTATGCAGTTCTCCTGCTCTTGTATTTCCTTTTCCAACTACGATTGTTCTTATTACAAGATCATAGATTCCGTCACCGATATAAGCAAGCACAAGTGGGGAATAGGTGCGGATATCCACATCTTTCACCCCAAACTGCTCTCTGATATAAGAATCAATTCCTATTTTTTCTTCCACTCAAACATCCTCCTAAAGTATACTGTAACACACTTTTATGCCTGAAATTTTTCTTATGCTTTCTGCCATACAACACCTTCACGGGTATCTTTGATGACAATTCCTTTTGCTAACAATTCATCACGGATTGCGTCTGCTTTTGCAAAATCTTTTTCTTTCTTTGCAGCTTTCCGTTCTTCAATTTTTGCAAGAATAAAACTTTCTAATTCTGCATCCACTTCTTCTTTTTCTTCTTTTACACCACTTGTTAAATTTAAAGATAACACAGTATCAAAATCCTTGACAAGCTCTAATTTTGTTTTATCATTCGTATCCGCTTTCAACAAATCATATACAACCGTAAGTGCCATAGAAGTATTGAGGTCATTACAGATTGCATCCTCAAATTTTGTCTTAATTTCTGCAAATTTTGCCTGATCTACTTCTCCTTCATCTTTTAAGTCTGCAATTCGTTTTACTAATTTTTTATAAGCTGCTGCTGTATTATCTAAAATTTCATAAGAAAACTCTAATGGTTTCCGATAATGAGACTGTAAGCAGAACATACGGTATACAATCGGATCATATCCTTTTTCCTGCAAGAGAGAAACCGTAAGGAAGTCACCCTTAGATTTACTCATTTTTCCAGACTTATCATTTAAATGCTGTACATGGAACCAGTAATTACACCACTTATGTCCTAAATAGCTCTCAGACTGTGCAATTTCATTGGTATGGTGTGGAAAAATATTGTCCACACCACCACAATGAATATCCATATATTCTCCTAAATGTTTCAAACTGATACAGGAACATTCAATGTGCCAGCCCGGATATCCAACACCCCAAGGGCTTTCCCACTTCAATGCCTGATCTTCAAATTTAGATTTTGTGAACCAAAGTACAAAGTCATTTTTATTTTTCTTATTTGCATCTTCTTCTACATCGTCACGAACACCTACGAGCAATTCTTTTTCATTTTGAGAAGAAAATACATAGTAATCTTCTAATTTAGAGGTATCAAAATATACGTTACCACCAGCCACATAGGCATAGCCTTTTTTCAATAATCCTTCTACCATCTGAATAAATTCCGGAATACAGTTTGTTGCAGGTTCCACAACATCCGGTTTTTTAATATTCAGTTTTTTACAATCCTCAAAAAATGCATCCGTATAGAATTTTGCCACTTCCATTACTGTCTTATGTTCTCTCTGTGCACCTTTTAACATTTTGTCTTCTCCAGTATCTGCATCAGAAGAAAGGTGACCTACATCCGTAATGTTCATAACTCGTTTTACATCATATCCTACATAACGAAGGGATTTTTCTAACACATCCTCCATAATGTAACTTCTTAAATTTCCAATGTGTGCAAAATGGTACACAGTCGGTCCACAGGTATACATGGCAATCTTGCCTTCTACATTTGGAATCACGTTTTCTACGCTTCTGCTTAAAGTATTATAAAACTTAAATTTATTTTCCATTGTAATCTCCATTCTTTTTGTATCTTTATTTTTTCTCTGCCATAACCAAATTCGGCACTTCAAATCGCATATTTGCTTTTACTTCAACTTCTTCCGGTTCAGCTTTCTTTTTATTCTGTTTGAGCTGACGGAGTTCCTGCTCTAAATCAAGCACACGGTTGACCAGTTCAGCATTTTCTTTTTGCAACAGAGTAATATCCTCTTTGACCGGATCTGGCAGATGGCACTGATCCATATCGCTACGAGGCATTTTCATATTATCACGTTTGACAATTCGTCCCGGCACACCTACAACGGTGCAGTTTGGCGGAACTTCTTCAATAACAACGCTTCCTGCACCGATTTTGGAATTTTCACCTACCGTAAACGAACCGATAATTTTTGCTCCTGCACTAATCATAACGTTATCCTCTATCGTTGGATGACGCTTTCCTGTCTCTTTTCCTGTACCACCTAACGTAACTCCCTGATACATGGTAACATTATCACCTACAATTGCAGTTTCACCAATAATAACTCCTGTACCATGATCAATGAAAAATCCTTTTCCAATGGTCGCACCCGGATGAATCTCAATTCCTGTTTTTCTAGCCGCTCTCTGCGAAACGTATCTTGCCCAGAAATAGTGACCTTTCAAATATAATTTATGTGCACGCCTGTAACTAAGCATAACACGAAAGCTTGGATAAAGCAGCACTTCCATAGGTGTCTTAATAGCAGGGTCACGCTCCTGTATCACAGCAATCTCTTCTTTGATATATTGAATAAAACCCACTTTTTCCACTCCTTTCCAGATTCTATCAACTACCTTCCAAAAAGAAAAACCACGGAAACTGTCTCTTTTCTTAGAGACGAATTTATCCGCGGTTCCACTCTATTTAAAATCATTGATTTTCCCTTAAAACACGTAACGTATGTCAAACGAGTCTGACTACTCATTTCCTTTTTGAACTTTCGCCAAACCAGCTCCCGGACGCACTTCAAAAATCCTGTAGTCAAAGCTGCTTACAGCCGATGACAGCTTCTCTCTTAGACTCCCTAGACTTCCTACTCTTTCCGTTCTATGCCTTTTCTTCTTAATTAAATGTATTTTTCTGCTTTCTATAGTTTATGCACTTTGTTGGAATTTGTCAATGATTTTCTTTTCCAATCTGATTTCCTCATTGATTTTTCCACTTTAACGCACTATAATATGAAACATATTGTACTCGGCGATTGCGAAATTCTTTTTACCTATTTTGCAACAGTATAACATTTTTGAAATAAGTAAAAAGAATTTCGCGAATGTAATATATTGTAACAAAAGAAAGGATTTTACCCATGGAAAACTATATCAACGAAAATACCGTCATGCAGTTCTATTTAGACGAATTAGATGCTGACCACATTTGCTTTTTGCAAAAAAGACCAGAATTAAAGGCTTCCATTCGTTCTACAATTGCGGAACTCATGGCAGAAGAAAAAATGAATTACAAGATTCAGCTTGCAACCAAGCTTTGGAAATATCTCTTCGAAGCTTCCATGTCTTCCATTTCCTCTGACAAACAGGGATATGATAAAATTTTTAAATATTTTGATTCCTATGTAGAGTTCGAGGAATTAATTTTTGCTTCTGATTCCTTCTACCGGGATCATACCCTTCACTGCATCTGGGTTTATTTCTTAGGGGAATATATCAGAAGAAAGGATACGTTCAAACCGCTTTTTGCAGATGAAACCAGCATGAGCACCCTATATTTTTCTTTTTTAAACTTTCTAGAAGAATATCATATTGTAACCGGAGATGCCTTGGAACGTATCAAAAGTACTACTGATATCTTGCAACAACTCATAAAAAATGATGAAGCAATCCGCTGTGTTTCTGCATTAACACACGACTTAGGATACCCATTAAAGAAAATCGAAAAAATTAATAAGAGTATCAAAAAAGTACTTCCTTACTTCGCCATTAATAATTTCAATGATTTTAATTTCGAATACGAAAATATCCAACAGGAATTCGTAAATAATTTTATTGATTTTATCAGCCGAAATTATATGACCCGTCTCAACCTCAATAATGACTCTGAGGCTATTATCAAAAAGCTCTTTACCTTCAACGAATTTGGTGAGCTTATCTCCATTAATAAAGATGCCTTTGAAGCTCTTACGGATGAGGAACGCGATTCTCTCGCCCGAGCCGGTGAATTAGATGTCTCTTTCCATGCTGTCGTCGGAAAGAAAAATGGCTTTTACAATGATTTTGAAGACTATCGTCATGGTATTATGAGTGCTTTTTTACTCTGTAAAAATCTTCGTGCGTTCCAGAATATCGATTATAATGCAATTTCCGAAAAACCAAGCAATTTAAATTATTACTCAAATGCCGAAATTCTATCTTTACAGAGTATTTTAACTTCAATTTCAAAACATACCAGTGATATGTTCAAGATTTCCTCCATTGACAGTGAGACTTACCTGACCTTTGTCGATGAATTAGAAGAATTCTCCCGTATCTCCCGTGCCAGCCAAAACCGTGAGTATGTCGAAGAATTCTGCGATACCGCTCTTACAATGAAAGACGGATGGTTTGACATTACTTTTGAATTCAACAATACGAATTTGGACAACTTAGATCCTGAGCTTTCCTTCAAAGGTCGTTGCAAGCGTTTCCTAAGCCTCTTTGATATTGAACATTTAAGTCCAAACTTAAAGATTCGTGTTACCGTAATTGGAAATCTTCCAACAGATCAGAATACATATGTACTTGAAATTGCAGACCATTACGCAGATATCCACATCAATGGAGAATCCGTATCGATTCCGAACTACTTAAAGTCTACACAGTTCTATACAAAAGAAGAATACGCAGCTCTCTAAAAGAGTCGCTGTCTGCGAAAACGTGCGGCACTAAGCACATATGCTAAACTGAAAAATATCCCACAAGTTAGAAAAAAAACTAACTTGCGGGATATTTTCATTTCTCCAGTATTCTTATCTACTTTTAAAGTGTGATACATCTACACTTCTCGCACTACACCTCTCTGCGCCGGCATCCACTACAGCCCGCACATCCGGCTGCAGAATCTGCTACCACCATGCTACTCTCATAGATTGTCGTCAAAGCACAAATTGCCTGAGAGGAAATGCCCTCTTCTGTTCCTGTAAAACCTAGCCCTTCTTCTGTTGTAGCTTTCACATTAATCTGACTGACATCAATTCGAAGTGCATCTGCTATGTTCTTTTCCATCTGTTCGATATGAGGTCGCATCTTTGGCTTCTGTGCGATAATCGTTGCATCAATATTTTCAATTACATATCCTTTTTCTTCTAACAAATCCCGTACATGTTCCAATAATTTGATGCTGGAAATCCCCTTGTATTGTGGGTCCGTATCTGGAAAATGTTTTCCTATATCTCCTAATGCAGCAGCTCCCAGTAACGCATCCATGATTGCATGTAATAATACATCTGCATCTGAATGCCCCAATAAACCAATTGTATGTGGAATCTTTACTCCACCTAAAATCAAATCTCGTCCTTCCACCAGCTTATGGACATCATACCCCATTCCTACGCGCATTCTTTCCTCCTTACTAACCGTACCTTTGATTATCCTGTCAAAATTTCCTTCTTATCATTCTCTTTTTTGATCTATATTATTAAAAAAAACCCAGAAAATATTGAATTTTCTAGGTTCCACATTTAGTAGCGAGAGGGGGATTCGAACCCTCGACACCACGGGTATGAACCGTGTGCTCT
>JBJELY010000194.1:0-17188 GCA_051879395.1 Roseburia sp.
AGTATATCTTCCAGCGGCAAATACTCCTATAATTTATACCGCTAGAATTTATACTCAACCTTAAGCATGTTGGCATAATAGTAAACGAATTCCATAATAGTTGGAACACCACGTTCTGAACTGATTCTGGCAGTGTAGTGTTCAAGCAGGTCATCAGGATCGCTGGTACGCCATGCACGATTAATCGCATTTTGCATGGCGCGTTCAATACTGACATCACTTTTCTTATACTTTTCACCGATTTTACGGCAGAGGTTTGTCTCGGAATTGTGAATGGTCATCAGAATTGCATCTGTCAGATAACGATAACCAACAGCTTTAGGACTTATTCCAACAAAATTTAATTCTCGCTGAATTCGCTGTGTTAGTTTCCGATTTTGCTGCTCAGTGGATTCGATAGGTAAATGACTACTACTTTTTGAAGATGAGGAATGTTTGAGAATTACATTCCTCATCATTCGTAAAAAGTCAATTACATATTGAGCGGAATAACCAGCCTCATATTTGGCAAGAATGAAGTCAGCACCAAGCATCCTGGCCGATTCAAAAGTAAGGGTGCTGGAATTATTTGTAGTAATCAAAATATAAGGCTGTTTAACAAGATGAAGCTCTTTTAATCCATTTAGAAAATGAAAGCCGTTTCCGCCACCGAGATGTAGCTCCAAATCTAAAATAACAGCATCCGGCAAGGTGTCTTTTACAAGATTTAGGGCTTCAAAGGAGTTATTGGTAATAGCGGCTAAAGATATATCGTCTAAGGTATCTACATAATCCTGAATTTCATCACAGGCATTCTCGTCATCTTCAATTAATAAAATACTTAATTCTTTTTCCATTTTTTTATCACTTTCTTTTAAGATGTTTTCTTATTATAGTCCTAAAGAACTAAAATATCAATAAAAACTAACGAAAACCAACAAGAACCAACAGCGTCGGAAAATAGTATATATTTTCGTAGTGGTATAAACTAAGAACTAATTAAATATGTTTATGAAAGACATAGTTCTACTGATTTGACTGGGGTTGAAAGTCAAATAATGTATAATCTTATATTGGCTTTCATAAAGTTACCAGGGAGAATAGGTAGGAAAAAATACTACTTATTCTTTTTTTGTTTTTAAAACATAAATACAAAAGAAATGCAGGTGTTGGTTTATGGCAAAATATTGTATTGGCGATTTCATTAAAGAAACAAGGGAGCGTAGGGGCTATACACAAGAGCAATTAAGCTTTGGAATTTGTTCTACGTCATCTCTATCTAGAATTGAAACCGGTGGGCAAAATCCGAATTATCAGACATTGGATGCACTGTTGGAGCGGCTTGGGACAGAAAATGGTGCTTTTACACAATTCGTAAGTAAGGATGAGGCAGAGTTTTACCAATTAAAGAGGCAGATTCGTGAGGCTATTATTGAGCAGAAAGATGAAGAACTTGAAAGACTGCTTCAAAAAATGGAAAAGAGTATTGATAGTAAAATTATTTTTGAAAAGCAGTATTTCCTTTATGCAAAAGGTACATTACATTTGAAAAAGAAAAAAGAGTATCAAAAAGTAATGAAATATTATATGGAAGCAATTCACATTACACTACCTGATTTCAACGGTGTTGAGCCATTAAAACGAAATCTTTTGACTTTCGATGAAATTACAATTATCAATGCAATCGCAAGCATTCACGCAAAAGAGGGAAGATTGAAAACGGCGATTAGGATTGGTAATTGGTTAAAAGAATATATGGAAGAGAAAGTCATTGATGAAAATGAGCGTAAAAGAAAGTATCCCATGATAATTTACAATCTGACCAACTGGCTTGGACATTATCAGCGTTATCTTGATGTGATAGAAATGGCAGATTGTGGAATTGAATTTTGCATTCAAAATGGGACACTTCGTTGTTTTCCAAATATGATATTTAATAAATCGTGCGCACTAGCAGAACTAGGAAAGAAAGAGGAAGCAAAAAGATTTTTTACACAGGCAATTGCGATTTTTGACAGTGTCGGTGACAATAAGAAAAAAGAAAAGGCAATTGCCTGGTGTAAGACTAGATACCAGATTGAAATTGACATCTAATCACATTCAAGCGCATCATCAAAGATGAAACATGGTGCTGCTACGTTAGAATCTGATGCTGATATGGAAGAAAAAACTGGAACTGCAACAAGAACCATGCACAACATAAATGCTAAAAATCTTTTCATAATCGTGACCTCCATTAAAAATTGAAATTATTATAAAATGGAATAAAAAAGAACCCCATACTATTTGGTGGAAATTTAAATTTGCATCAAACAGCATGGACATTTTTGAATGTGCATGTTATATTAAAAACTTACACAAAAGATAAGAAAAAAGAGAAAGCATATTAAATTTTTCTTAAAGGCAAAGCAAATCTTTGCCTTTTTTTTACATTAATGGTATGATAGGGTGTATGGAAAAATTGAATTGAGGGAACGACTATGATGAAAGTATATATATGCCCGCGATGTGGATGGTTACGTACCGTTTCGAGGAGAAAAGAAGTGGAATGCTTCAAATGCGGCTTAGAACAGATGACACCAGTGAAACTTACCTTTGCAAAATATACCGAAATGTCAGAACAGGAAAGAGAAGATTATTCGGAAAGCTGGCGTTATATAC
The DNA here is from genome assembly GCA_051879395.1 of Roseburia sp. Taxonomy (GTDB): domain Bacteria; phylum Bacillota; class Clostridia; order Lachnospirales; family Lachnospiraceae; genus Roseburia. The sequence continues at coordinate 2,641 of JBJELY010000194.1, forward strand.
ACAAATCTGTCACAAAAGCAGAGTAGAATAGAAGAAAACAGAGTAAGAGGTATATAAAGTTTTATGTATAAGAAAGAAAAAAAGAGTTTTATGAAGCATATCGACTTTACAATTGTCGATATTCTGGCAGTGCAGTTTGCGTTGGTACTGGCCTTTTGGATGCGTTTCGGATTTGACAATCCTTATGCAAATGAAGATTACATGAGACTCGCAATTGTTATGATTTTAATCGATATTTGCGTTGTGTTTTTGAGCGAATCTTATACAGGAATTCTAAGACGTGGAAATATACAGGAATTTAAAGCGGTTATTGTGCATAGTACGTCGGTGTTCTTGGGAACTGTCGTATATATGTATGGTATGAAACTGTCGGTAATTTATTCTCGAAAGTTGTTATTTTCGTTCTGGATTTTAGCGGCAGTGATTGAGCTGATTGGACATGTTTTATTAAAAAACTATCTTCGGAAACGGATGTTACGTGCCAGAAATTTGTCTTCTATGGTAATTGTCACGACCGAGGAAGAGGCAATTGGATGCCTGCGTGAATTTGAAGGGCTTCCATACCGCGATTATGAAATTACCGGTCTTGTGATTGTAGATCATGACAGAGTAGGAGAAAAGTTGCGCGGAGTTCCGGTGGTAGCATGTGCGGATACCTTTTTGGAATATGTTAAGAAAAATGTAGTAGATGAGGTATTTATTTTAGGAAATACCAGAAGCAGTAGTGAGGCACTGGCAGATGAATTGCTGGAACTCGGCGTTACCGTGCATTTTTCTTTAGTGCACGAATCTTCTTTAAGACCGAATAAAGTGGTAGAAAAATATGGACATTATATGGTCTTGACAACAAGTATGCGAATTGCGTCCCGAAGAGAGCTTTTTGTCAAAAGAGCCATTGATATTATCGGAAGTATTGTTGGACTTGTAATTATGGGGATTGCTTTCCTTATTTTTGCACCAATTATTAAAATCCAGTCACCGGGACCGGTATTCTTTTCCCAGGTGAGAATCGGACGAAACGGACGCCAATTCAAATTTTATAAATTTCGTACTATGTTTGTAAATGCGGAAGAAATGAAAAAAGATTTGGAAGCACAGAACGAAATGCAGGGATTGATGTTTAAGATGGAGGATGATCCGCGTATTATCCCAATCGGAAAATTTATGCGGAAATACTCCATTGATGAACTGCCACAGTTTTGGAATGTTTTAAAGGGGGAGATGAGTCTTGTTGGAACAAGACCGCCTACCGTAGATGAATTTGAGCAGTATGAAGCACATCATAAAGCACGTCTTGGAATTAAGCCGGGACTGACTGGAATGTGGCAGGTTAGTGGCCGTAATAAGGTAACCGATTTTGAAGAGGTGGTTGCCTTAGATACTTCTTACATTACCAACTGGAGTATCGGCCTGGATATTAAGATTTTATTGAAAACAATCCAGGTAGTAGTATCTGGAAGAGGAGCAAGTTAGATTGATGCAGTTAAAAAAGAAGATTGCACGAGTCACAGGGCTAATTGAAAAACATGGCTGGCTTGGTTTACTGATAAAAGCAGAAGAAAAGAAGACTGAGCCGGTCAATCTTAGATACAGAGAGCAGTATCAGCACTTTTTACCGGGAGAGAAGGAATTGGAAAAAGAGCGGGAGACTGCTTTTTCCTATCTTCCGAAAATTAGTATTGTGGTTCCTGCTTATAGGACACTCGATGTATTTTTAAAAGAGTTAATAGAATCGGTAGAGGCACAGACGTATTCCAATTGGGAACTGTGTATTGCGGATGGAAGCCCGGATGATAGTGTAAAGACGATTGTAGAAAATTATCAGGAAAAGGATGAACGAATCCGCTATGAAAAATTAGTTGATAATACAGGAATTTCTGGAAATACAAATGCAGGATTTGCGATGGCAGATGGGGAATACATCGGTTTGTTAGATCATGATGATGTATTGGCGCCGAACGCACTTTTTGAAGTGGTAAAATGTTTGAATGACTTCGTTTATGAAGAACAATCGGATGAAACACGGCTTGTTGTTTCAGAAAAAATGCCGCAGTTATTATATTCGGATGAAGATAAGGTGTCTGCAGATTTAAAAGAACATTTTGAACCGCATTTTAAGTCGGACTATAATGAAGAATTATTACATCATTATAATTACATATGTCATTTTGTTGTGTTTCACCGTTCTATGTTAGAAAAGGTTGGGTTTTTGGATTCTTCTTATGATGGGGCACAGGATTATGATTATATGCTACGTTGTACAGAAGTTTTGTCTTCGGAATGTATTTATCATATTCCAAAGATTCTATATCATTGGAGAGTACATGAAGCTTCAACTGCAGCAAGTTCTGCCAGCAAGGATTATGCTTATGAGGCAGGAAAACGGGCAGTTGCAGCACATTTGAAGCGGACAGAAAGAGACGCCCGGGTAGAAACGGCAAAAGGAAGAGAGTATATCAATGTTACATATAAGCTTCCGAAAAAGGAGAAGCAAAAAGGAACATTGCCAGAGATAGAGGCATTAGAAGAAAATGTCTATATTGTAAAACAGGGAAGAAGCATAAAGAATCCTTCAAAAGATTGGCAGCAGAAGATGATGCGTTATTTTCCTGGTCAGAAATCATCCGATGTTGAGAAAAAAGACTCTGATGTGGATGATTCGGATAAAATAGGAATGGTCTGTGGAAAACTAATCCGGGGAGGCAGAGTGCTATCCTGTGGTTATACATATGACGAAAAAGGGAATGTCTATCCTCTTTTTCAAGGACTGAAGGTGTACCATAAGGGATATTTTCGGAGGGCAGCAGTGCCACAGAATATAAGCCTTGGTTCACTAGAATTTTGTATGATTGACAGAGAAGCATATCAGAAAGTAGGAGGCTTTGACAGGACATTGCCGGTGCCATACCGGGATTTGGATTTTGCATTTCGATTAAGAAAAGCTGGTTATCAGATTGTACTTGATCCATCCATTCGCGCATTTTGCATGGAAGAGGAACAGGTAGAGGAAGAAGAAGCCAAAAAAGCGAGACAGATTTTAAGGGAGCGTTGGAATCCATATCTGATGGAGGGAGATCCTTATTATAATCCAAACCTTGCAAAAGGGCAGGAAACATTTCGGTTAAAGGAAGAAACTGTTTCGTAAGAGTGTTTAGAAGATGAAAAATGGAGTTAAGTATGAAACATATCTATATTATAGGAAGTAAAGGAATTCCGGCACATTATGGCGGATTTGAAACTTTTGTAGAAGAACTGGTACGGAATCAGGAATCGAAGGAGATTCAGTATCATGTTGCCTGTATGTCTGACAGAAAAGAAAATTTTGAGTATTTGGGAGCTGATTGCTTTAAAATAAAGGTGCCGGAGATTGGACCGGCGAAGGCAGTCTATTATGATATTGCAGCATTTTGTTATTGCTTAAAGGAAATACGGAAAAATAAGATAGAAAATCCGGTAATTTATGTGTTGGCATGCAGAATCGGACCATTTATCGGACACTTAAAGAAAAAACTAAAACGTTTGGGAGGAACTTTATTTGTGAATCCGGACGGACATGAGTGGATGCGTGCGAAATGGAACGCTGCAATTCGAAAATATTGGAAGTTTTCTGAAAGGTTAATGGTAAAACATGCGGATTTGTTGATCTGTGACTCTAAAAATATTGAACAGTATATTCAGGAAGAATATGCAAATTATCAGCCAAAGACAACTTTTATTGCATATGGAACGAATCTTGAAAGAGATGATGCAGTTATCGGAAAAAAAGAAAAGATATCAGAATCTTCTGCTATAAAGTTGAAAGAATGGTATCAAAAATTTGGTTTGAAAGAAAAGAACTATTATCTTGTAGTAGGCCGTTTTGTTCCGGAGAATAATTATGAAACAATGCTTCGGGAGTTTATGAAATCCGAGACAAAAAAAGATTTTGTACTGATTACAAATGTAGAGAAAAATAAATTTTATGAACAGTTAAAGGAAAAAACTCATTTTGAAAAGGATTCCCGGATTAAATTTGTGGGAACTGTATATGATTCGGAATTGCTGACATCCATTCGAAAACAGGCATTTGCTTATTTTCATGGACATGAGGTTGGTGGAACAAATCCATCTTTATTGGAGGCATTATCAACTACAGAACTAAATTTATTGCTGAATGTTGGATTTAATCAGGAAGTTGCTGAGGATGGTGCGCTATATTGGAGTAAGGATGAGGGAAGTTTGTGCGGTCTGATGAAACAGGCAGAGCAGTTATCGGAGGAAGAACGCTTAGCACTTTCTGTAGCGGCAAAGAAACGCATGAAAGAATCGTATAGTTGGGCTTATATTGTGAAACAATATGAGACTTTGTTTGGAAAGAAGGAGTAAAGAAAAATGGAACAAGTCCGGGTGTCAGTAGCACTCGCATCTTATAATGGCGCAGCCTATATCGGAGAGCAGCTAGAATCTATTTTGGAAAATTTATCTTCAGAGGATGAAATTATTGTGTCGGATGATGGGTCTACGGATGAAACAAGACATATAATTGCGGAATATGAACGAAAAGATGCTCGTGTCCATTTGACAGAGGGACCGTGTAACGGTATTATTGCAAATTTTGAGCATGCGATTGCGGAATGTAGGGGGGAATATATTTTTCTGGCAGATCAGGATGATGTATGGGTGCCCGGAAAAGTCGAAAAGGTATTAAAGATTTTGGAAGAAAAGGGCGTATCACTTGTGATTCATGATGCGAAGGTATGTAATGGAGATTTACAAGAAGAGGTGATGCCTTCTTTTTTTGCTTATCGCGGTTCAGGTGCAGGAGTCTGGAAAAATTATATGAAAAATACCTATATGGGCTGTTGTATGGCTTTTAAAAAGGAAGTAAAAGACAAGGTACTTCCAATTCCAAAAGACATCCAGATGCATGACCAGTGGATTGGAATATTAAGTGATTATTATTTTGGAAAATCGTTCTTTTTACAGGAACCTTTACTGCTATATCGTCGTCATGAGCAGAATGCTTCTGATTTTTCACATAATACGGTGCTGGTTATGTTGAAAAACAGGTTGCGTCTTGCCGGCAGGCTGTTATCACAGATTCATAAAAATTTAAGGAAAAGATAAGAAAAGTAACGCCTGCCATTTATTGACACCTTGAAAAAATTGTATTATATTAAGGCAGTCGTTATTCTTTTATATTTGTTATTAAGAATTGTGTTACGAATGAACAAGAAATCAGTTATCGATGTGAAAAGTAGAACTGGCATAAAAGTGGATTGGAGATTATAGAATGAGTAATAATAGAAATGAAGAAAGAAACAGGAGCAGTGTAAAAACATCTGCTAACAGACAGGTATCAGCAAATAGAACGGCAGCAGCAGGAAGACCGAATGGAAAAAAGAGAATGTCTAAAAAGCAGAGACGCAAGAGAAAGAGAATCATACTTGGAGTAGAAATTGTGGTAGTGTTGCTTCTTTTGTGTGTTTTGGCAATCTGGTTGAAGTTATCGAAAATCAATCAGACAGGAAAATTAGATGAAGATCAGCTTTCTATTAATGATTTAGATGAAGAAACACGGGAATTGTTAGAGGGATATACGAATATTGCGTTATTTGGTCTGGATAACCGTTCAAATGGCAGTTACGGTTCCGGTAACAGTGACAGTATCATGATTGCAAGTATTAACAATGATACGCATGAAGTAAGATTAGTATCTGTTTACCGTGATACGTATTTAAATGTTTATGATGATGATTTTAAAAAATGTAATTCTGCTTATGCGAAAAAAGGTGTAGATGGAGCAATTGCTATGCTGAATCAGAATCTTGATTTGAATATTAAGGATTATGTAGCGGTTGACTTTAACGCAATGGTAGAAGTGATTGATCTTCTGGGTGGAATCGATATTGAGGTTACGACAGAAGAGGCTGGCTACATGCAGGTTTATATTGACGAAATTCAAAAAGTAACAGGTGTGAAATCAAGCTATGTAACAGGTGGTGGTGTCTGTACGTTAGACGGTGTCCAGGCAACCGCATATTGTCGTGTGCGTTATACCGCTGGAGATGATTTTAAACGTGCAGAACGTCAGAGAATTGTATTAAGCGCAATGGCGGATAAGGCAAAAAAAGCGAAATTAACGACTTTGAATAAGATTATTGATGCAGTGTTTGAAGATATTGATACAAGTTTGACTTCGTCAGAGATTGTTGGGCTTGCAGCATATGTATCACAGTATGAAATTGCAGATACATCAGGATTCCCATTTTCACAGACAACAATGCAACTTGGAAAAAAAGGTGACGTTGTCGTTCCTACAACTTTGGAATCAAATGTTAAGCTTCTTCATGCTTATCTGTTTGGAGATGAGGAATATGAACCATCTGATACGGTTGCGGAGTTGAGCGAACAGATTATTAGTGATACTGGTAAAACAGAAGAAGACGGTAATACTTATTCGGCAGATTATGTTCCGACTGAAGAGGATACGGAAGAAGAGTCCGAAAAAGAATAAAATAAAAAATGCAATTGTTGATATAATATGATACAATGTCAATGATTGCATTTTTTTGCATAGGAACCGATTTATTTGTTGGTTCTAAAAAGATACTAAAATAATTAGCAACAAAAAGAGAGAATAGGTGAGATTATGTGTGGAATTGTTGGATATATTGGAAAAGAACAGGCAGCGCCAATTTTATTAGATGGACTTTCCAGGTTAGAGTACCGCGGATATGATTCTGCGGGAATGGCAGTTTATGATGGAACAAAGATTCAGGTAAAAAAAGCAACTGGTCGGCTAAAGGTATTGAGTGAAATGACACATGCAGGAGAAACTATGCCGGGATGCGTTGGAATTGGTCATACAAGATGGGCAACACATGGGGAACCATCTGATGTAAATGCACATCCGCATTACAATGAAAATGAAACGATTGCGGTTGTTCATAATGGAATTATTGAGAACTACTTGAAGTTAAAAAAGAAATTATTAGATAAGGGATATAAATTCCGTTCTGAGACAGATACGGAGGTAGTTGCACATTTACTGGATTATTATTATACAGGAGATCCGTTAGAGGCAATTACAAAGGTAATGCATCGTGTAGAAGGTTCTTACGCTTTAGGAATTATTTTTGCAGATCATCCGGATGTTGTTTATTCTGTTAGAAAAGACAGCCCTTTGATTGTGGGACGCGGAAAAGATGGAAATCTGATTGCTTCTGACGTACCGGCGGTTTTAAAATATACCAGAGAAGTCTGCTTTATTGAAAATGAAGAAATTGCCCGCTTATCAGAGGAAGGAATCGAGTTTTTCAATGTAGATGGAGAGGCAATTGAAAAAGAATTTAAAACAATCGAATGGGATATTAATGCAGCAGAAAAAGGCGGATATGAGCATTTTATGCTGAAAGAAATCTATGAACAGCCAAAGACGGTACGCGATACAATAAGCCCTCGTATCGTTGATAATAAAGTTGTAATTGAAGAATTAGGCATGACAGGAGAAGAGATTCGTGCAATCAAGAAGATTTTCATTGTGGCTTGTGGATCGGCTTATCATACCGGTGTAACTGCAAAATATGTTTTTGAAGGAATGGCAAGAATTCCGGTAGAAGTGGATCTTGCTTCTGAATTCCGTTATCGGAGCCCAATTTTAACAGAAGGGGATATTGTGATTATCATCAGTCAGTCGGGAGAAACGGCAGACTCTCTTGCAGCACTTCGTCTTGCAAAAGAAAAGGGAGCAACAACAATTGGAATTGTAAATGTAGTTGGAAGCTCGATTGCCCGTGAAGCAGATAAAGTAATGTATACTTGGGCAGGACCGGAAATTGCAGTAGCAACGACAAAAGCATACAGTTGTCAGCTTGTGGCAGAATATCTGCTTGCAATCAAGTTCGCAAAGGAACGTGGTACCATTACGGAAGAACAGGAAGCACAGTATTTAAAGGATTTACAGCAGCTTCCGGCTCAGATAGAGTTTTTATTGGGTGATAAGGAAAAAATTCAGAAATTTGCCAACCGTTTTATTGCAGCAAAGGATGTATTTTTCATAGGAAGAGGAATTGATTATGCGATTTCTCTGGAAGGCTCTTTGAAATTAAAAGAAATTTCTTATATTCATTCAGAGGCATATGCAGCAGGAGAATTAAAGCATGGAACTATCTCGTTGATTGAGGATGGAACTCTCGTTATAGCAGTGGCAACACAGGAGAAATTATACAAGAAGACCATTAGTAATATTGTCGAGGTGAAGACAAGAGGAGCCTATGTGCTTGCTGTTACCAATGCGGATAATTTAGAAATGGAAAAGGCAGCAGATTCTATTCTTTATGTACCAAAGACAAACCAGTATTTTACAAATTCGTTGGCAATTATTCCATTGCAGCTGTTCAGCTATTATGTATCAGTTGGAAAAGGATTAGATGTGGATAAGCCGCGTAATCTTGCAAAATCAGTAACAGTAGAATAGAAAAAGAAAAGAATTCTGGTTTGACGGTAGTTGAACCAGAATTTTTACTTTTTCTTGAAACCATAACAAGAAAATCATAAAATCTTGATAATTTAGTCACAAATCGAACACATTTTGTGGGTAAACTCTTTTTTAGAAATAGAAAATATCACTCGAAAGAGAAAGGGGAATCATTATGGATTATAATAACAATTCTTACCAGAATCAAAATAATACAGGAAATGACAACTTTTATTCTTATCAGCAGACAGGAGGCGGAAATACGGATACTACAACACAGCAGAATACATCCAATCCGTATACAAATAATCCGTATACCAGCAATCCGTATACCAACAATCCATATCAGAATATGTATCAGAATGCTGCAACTGGTGGAAAAAAGCAAAAGAAGAAAAAAGAGAAAAAGCCTCAGGGCTTTGGAATAAAGCTTGCAAAATGTGCAGCAATTGCGCTGGTATTTGGATTGATTGCAGGGCCAACTTTTGCAGGAGCAAATTATCTGGTAAGCAATGCACTTGGAACGAAAGAAACAGTAGCAGAAGAAAGCAATCCGGATGGTGCTAAAGAAGCAGAAGCGATTAATGAATCCAATAACGGAGGAAAAGTACAGTCTACCTCGACAGGTTCTGCGACAACGGCGACAGATGTATCGGAAGTAGTAACAGAAGTGATGCCTTCTATCGTTGCTATTACAAATGTAAGCGAAACACAGTATCAGAGTTATTTCGGACCATCCCAGACTTATGAAAGCACAAGTTGTGGATCAGGTATTATCGTAAGCCAGGATGATACTTATTTATATATTGCAACGAATAATCATGTAGTAGATGGTGCGAACAGTCTTACGGTTCAGTTCTGTAATGACACAACTGTTAGTGCGGAAATAAAGGGACAGGATTCTGCCACAGATCTTGCAGTTGTAAAAGTTGCAATTCCCAATATCGATTCTGATACAATGGCAGCAATTAAAGTTGCAACGCTTGGAGATTCTGATTCACTTTCGGTAGGAGAATCCTGTATTGCAATCGGAAATGCATTAGGATATGGACAGTCTGTTACAACAGGAGTTATCAGTGCAGTAAATCGTGAAGTAAGCGTTTCAGATGAATCTTCTGGAACCAGCTATACAAGTGAATTAATTCAGACCGATGCTGCAATTAACCCTGGTAACAGTGGTGGAGCTTTGTTAAATACAAATGGGGAAGTCATTGGTATTAACTCTGTCAAATATTCTTCTACAGAGGTAGAGGGAATCGGATACGCAATTCCAATTGACACAGCTGCTCCAATTATTAACCAGTTAATTACACAGGAGAAAGTCGATGAGGCAGATAGTGCTTATCTTGGAATCAAAGGTGTAGATGTATCAAGTGATGTGGCACAGACTTATAATATGCCAACAGGTGTTTATGTAGCGCAGGTAGTAGAAAATTCAGCAGCAGCACAGGCAGGAATCCGTCAGGGAGATATTATTACAGCATTTGATGGAAGAGAGATTTCATCGATGCAGTCACTTTCTGAAACCTTAGAATACTATGCAGCAGGAACAGAAGTTACAATTACGGTACAACGTGCAAATAATGGTCAGTATGAAGAACAGAGCATCACTGTTGTATTAGGAAGTAAGAATTAAATATATAATTTCGATGGAGTTCAAAAAATAGGCAGGAAAAATGCCGGAAAAATTTGTCGAAATTATTAGAAAAAAGTAATTTCGGTTGAAAAGAACTGAAATTACTTTTTTATTTCTGAAAATGTTATTGTAAGGAGTATACCGTTCGTGCTAAAATAAATTAGAGAAATATCTGCAGAGGTGTAAGAATAGAATTGACGAGATGCGGAAAAGATGGTAATATCTTGAATCGTGGGAGTCAATTTCCATCTGTGGAATAGACGGAGGAATGAACATGAAGAAGAAAAAAATTGTGATTGCACTTGGACATGAAGCATTAGGAACTACTTTACCGGAGCAGCAGGAGGCGATTAAGAGAACTGCAAAAGCGGTAGCGGAATTTATTCGTGATGATTATCAGGTAGTGATTACACATAGCAATGGCCCTCAGGTAGGGATGATTCATACGGCTATGTCAGAATTTTGTAGAATTTATCCAGAGTATACTGCAACTCCAATGTCTGTTTGTTCCGCAATGAGTCAGGGATATATTGGGTATGACTTACAGAATGCAATTCGTACAGAATTACTTGGAAAAGGAATTTATAAGCCAGTATCCACTGTATTGACGCAAGTTGTAGTTGACCCATATGATGAAGCTTTTTACAAACCAACCAAGATTATTGGTCGTGTCATGAGCGAAGAGGAAGCAGAAGCAGAAGAGAAGAAAGGTAACCATGTCGTAAAAGTAGAGAATGGTTATCGTCGAATTGTGGCTGCTCCAAAGCCGGTTGACATTGTTGAAATTGATGCTATCCGTGCATTATCGGATGCAGATCAGGTTGTCATTGCTTGTGGTGGTGGTGGAATTCCTGTATTATCACAGGAGAACAATTTAAAAGGTGCCAGCGCAGTAATAGAGAAGGACCTGGCAGCAGGAAAACTGGCAGAACTGTTAGATGCAGATATGCTCGTTATTTTGACAAGTGTGGATAATGTATGCTTGAATTATGGAAAGCCAGATGAAAAGCCATTATCGATGCTGACTGTAGCGGAGGCAAGAGAATATCTTGCCAAAGGTGAGTTTGAAGAAGGCACGATGAAGCCAAAGATTGAGGCTGCAATCGATTTTATAGATGACTCTGCAATTAAATCTGTTCTGATTACCAAGTTGAAAAAAGAAGATGGTACGGAAGATGAAAGTGCTATCAAAACTGGTATGGGAACATTAATAAAAAAATAAAGAGGTAGTAAATGAGAAACATTAGAAGAACAAAAATTATTTGTACCATGGGACCAGCCACTGAAAAGGGCGATGTTTTAAAACAGTTGATTGAAGCGGGAATGGATGTCGCAAGATTTAATTTTTCCCATGGAGATCATGAAGAACAGTTAGGAAGATTAACAAAATTAAGAGAACTTCGTGAAGAAATCGGACGTCCGGTAGCGGCACTGTTAGATACCAAAGGTCCTGAAATCCGTTTAAAAGAATTTGAAACAGGAAAAATTGAATTAGCTGACGGTCAGACATTCACTTTAACGACAGAAGACATTATGGGTGATGAGACACGTGTTGCCATTACTTATACAGGATTGCCAAAGGATGTAAAAGCCGGTGATCGTATTTTAATTGATGATGGTCTTGTAGAATTAGAAGTAACAGAAATTAAGCCGGTTGAAAATAAAAAGTCCGATGCAATGGATATTGTCTGCCGTGTTTTAAATGGTGGTGTAATTTCTAATAAAAAAGGTGTGAATGTACCGAACGTTGATTTGGCAATGCCATATATCAGTGAAAAAGATTACAGCGATATTGTGTTTGCTGTAGAGCAGGATTACGATTTTATCGCAGCTTCTTTTGTGCGTACTGCAGCTGATGTATTAGAAATCAGAAAGATCTTAGAGGATAATGGAAATCATGATATTAAGATTATTTCTAAGATTGAGAATATGCAGGGTGTTCAGAACATTGATGAAATCATCCGCGTATCTGACGGTATCATGGTAGCTCGTGGTGACATGGGTGTTGAAATTCCACTTGAAGATGTACCGGCTATTCAGAAGATGATTATCAAGAAGAGCTATAACGCAGGAAAAGAAGTTATCACTGCAACACAGATGTTAGATTCTATGATCAAACACCCAAGACCAACAAGAGCAGAAGCAACAGACGTTGCAAATGCTATTTACGATGGAACAAGTGCTATCATGTTATCTGGAGAAACTGCAAATGGTATGTATCCGGTAGAAGCATTAAAGACAATGGTTCGTATTGCAGTCAGCACAGAAAATGATATCAATTATGCTTCACGTTTGAGAGAGCGTCATATGATGGCAAATCCTGATATTACAAATGCTATTTCACATGCAAGCTGTACAATGGCAATTGACTTAAATGCATCTGCTATTATCACAGTAACAAAATCAGGACGTACTGCTCATATGATTTCAAAATACAGACCATCTTGTCCGATTGTAGGAGGTTGTCTGACAAAGAAAGTATATCGTCAGTTGAATCTTGCATGGGGTGTTATTCCACTTCTGTTAGAGCAGAAAGATGATGCAAATGAGTTATTTGATTATGCAGTAGATGCAGCAGAAGAAGCTGGCGCAATTTCAAAAGGAGATGTAGTTGTAATTACAGCAGGTGTTCCACTTGGTGTATCTGGTACTACAAATCTTTTGAAAGTTCAGGTTGCAGGTCACATTCTTGTGAATGGACGCGGTTTAAACCAGAGAAATGCTTCCGGTAATTTATGTGTATGTCATTCAACAGAAGATTTACAGAGAAATTTCAAACCGGGTGACATCATTGTTGCAAAAGATACTAGCAATGATATGATGGATCAGATGCGTCAGGCTTCCGGTCTTGTTGTAGAAGCAGACAGTGAGACATGTCATGCAGCAATCGCAGGCTTAAGCCTTGACATTCCAGTTATTATTGGAACTCAGAATGCATTAGAGGTATTAAAATCAGGTGCGTTTGTAAGCATTGATGCGAGAAAAGGAATCGTAAGCGCAAATCAATAGAGTAAAAAATTAGGATGCATATGCATCCTAATTTTTTTGCTTACATAACAACTTCAACTGTCACATTTTTTACGGAAGAGTCAAGCGGTATCATATTTCCTTCCACTTTCTTTCCATTTACGGTCATAGAAGTAACGCCTTTTTCAGCGCCATTTGGATTCTTTACGGTGATATGATAGGTAACCCCACGGAAATCACGTTTTACAGTAAATCCCTTTAAAGAAGATGGGATACAAGGGTCGATTACCAAACCGTCATAATCTGGCCGGATACCCAAGATATACTGGGAAACATTTAAAAATGTCCAAGCGGCGGTACCGGTCAGCCAGCTGTTCTTAGCTTCTCCAAAGTTAGGAGCATCTTTTCCGGCAATCATCTGGGAATATACATAAGGCTCTGTACGATGGATTTCGCTGATATCTTCGATATAAGCAGGACAAGTTCTAGTGTATACCTGCCATGCACGGTTACCACGTCCAACAACAGTTTCTGCAATTGAAATCCAAGGATTGTTATGGCAGAAAATGCCGGCATTTTCTTTATATCCAGGTGGATAAGAAGAAATTTCTCCAAGTTCCACGTGATATTTATGATAAGGTGGCTGTAATAAAACAATACCATATTTCGTGTCTAAGTATTTCTCAACAGATTCCATGGCTTTTAAACATTTGCCTTCCTTTAAGCCGATTTCTGCCATAACACAGAATCCCTGTGGCTCAATAAAGATTTTTCCGTCTTCACATTCTTTGGAACCAATCTTATTTTTATAATGGTCATAAGCACGTAAGAACCATTCTCCGTCCCAGCCTGCTTCTAAAACAGTTTTTTCCATAGAAGCGATTGCAGCTTCGGCATCTGCAGCCTCTGCATTTAAACCACGGTGTTTACAGATTTCGACATAGTCTTTTCCGTATTTTACAAACATACCTGCAATAAAGACAGATTCAGCATTTGGTCCTTCAGATGGACCAAAGGTCTGGAAGGATTCACCAGGTTCTTCAGAAAAGCAGTTCAGGTTCAGACAATCATTCCAATCGGCACGACCAATCAAAGGAAGACCATGAGGTCCTAAATGTTCGATGGTATAGCGGAAAGAACGTCTTAAATGTTCCATAAAATCAGTTGCCTTGCTCATATCACTGTCATAGGCGGTCTGCTCGTCTAAAATAGAGTAATCTCCGGTTTCTTTAATATAGGCAGCAGCTGCAGCAATCAACCAAAGTGGATCGTCATTAAAGCCGCTTCCGATGTCAGAATTTCCTTTCTTGGTCAATGGTTGGTACTGATGATAAGCGCTACCGTCTTCAAACTGAGTGGCAGCAATATCTAAAATACGCTCTCTTGCACGATCAGGAATCAAATGAACGAAACCAAGTAAATCCTGACAGGAATCACGGAATCCCATACCACGTCCGATACCGGATTCGAAATAAGAAGCAGAACGG
>JBJELY010000195.1:0-4136 GCA_051879395.1 Roseburia sp.
CAACTGCAGACTTAGTTGCTTTCTTTTGTTTTTTCTGCATCATATTAATTACAACGCCTTTAAACAACATAACAAACGCACAAAGGTAGATAATAACTGCAACAATGAAATCTGCAATTTCCGGCTGGAAATATTTCGTTGGGAGATAAGCTCCACCTACAGAAATATGCGCAACAAAAAGTGCTGCAAAAACAACACCAATTGGATTACTCGCTGCTAAAAGTGCTACCGGAATACCGTTAAATCCAATCGCCGGCAATGCTGTTGCCACCTGTGGATTCCACTCTGCCGCTCCTGACAAATAGTAAAGACCAGCACCAATTCCAGCTAAAGCACCAGAAATTGCCATAGAAAGCACAATGTTACGCTTTTCATTAATACCTGCATATTTTGCAGCATCTTTATTAAATCCACATGCCTTTAACTCATATCCAAAGGTTGTTTTATTCAAAATTACATACATTAAAATTGCAATAAAAATCGCAATAAAGATTGCAATTGTTGTAGATGTTGTTCTAAAAATACTGTTTAGTCCCATATCAGGGATAACAGAAGATGGAGACACAGAGCTCAACTTATAAGTTCTAGTTGTCTTCTGATCATACATTCCATCAATTGTGTTATACATCAATTCATTCACCAGATACAATCCAATCCAGTTGAACATAATAGATGTAATAACTTCATTTACATTAAAATATGCTTTAAAAAATCCCGGAACAGCTCCCCAGAGTGCTCCACATACCATAGCTGCCAATAAGCATACATACCATGGCATCTGTAAAATAATTGCAAAATATAAAGCTCCAAATACACCGACTGTGTACTGTCCTGCAGCACCGATATTGAACAATCCTGTCTTAAATGCGAACGCAACAGACAGACCTGTCATAATTAATGGTGCAGCCTGGGAAATCTCACTTCCGATTCCCTTTGGTTTCAAATAGAAACCACCTTTAACGATTCGAATGAATCCATCCCATGCATTTTCATGGTTAATACAACATAGAATAATCAGTCCTACCAAAAGTCCGATTACGATACAAAGAAGAGATGCACCGATAGACAAAAGGACGTCCTTTTTCTTTTCGTTCATTTTATAACCATACCTTTCTTTTTTCTATACTTCTGCAGGAACTGTATCCCTTTTTGCACCTGCCATATAAAGACCAAGTTCTTCCACTGTAATCTCTTTTGGATCGAGCTGGCCAACAAGTTCTCCCTCATACATAACAAGAATACGATCAGATACGTCCATGACCTCATCTAATTCTAATGAAACTAGTAAAACAGCTTTTCCGCTATCTCTCTGTGCCACCAACTGGCTGTGAATATATTCAATAGCACCAACATCAAGTCCACGTGTTGGCTGTACTGCAACAAGAAGTTCCGGATTCTTATCAATCTCTCGCGCGATGATAGCTTTCTGCTGATTACCACCCGACATACTTCTTGTAATTGTAACAGGTCCCTGTCCACTACGTACATCATACTGTTCGATTAATTTTTCTGCATACTGACGTACTGCCTTTGACTTGATAAATCCTGCCTTCTGGAAGTCAGAATCCCAATAACGCTGCAAAACCATGTTCTGTTCCAAAGAATAATCCAGAACAAGTCCATGTTTATGTCTATCTTCCGGAATATGGCTCATACCAAGCTTGGATTTTTCACGAATGGACGTTTTGGTAATGTCCTGACCATTAAATGTAATGGTTCCACTACTCATTCTCTCCAATCCTGTCAATCCCTGTACAAATTCACTCTGTCCATTTCCATCAATACCTGCGATACAGACGATTTCTCCCCGACGTACGTTGAAAGAAATATCTTTCACTGCATTATTCGAATGAGCCTTACTTGGAACTGTCATATGTTCAACTTTCAGTACCGTCTCTCCCGGTGTTGCCGGCTTTTTTTCAACAGAGAAATTGACATTTCTTCCTACCATCATTTTAGAAAGTTCTTCCTTTGTGGTATCCTTAACATCTACCGTTCCAACATATTTACCTTTTCGTAAGATTGTACAACGGTCTGCCACTTCCATAATCTCATTCAACTTATGTGTAATAAATAAGATTGATTTTCCCTCTTTTGCAAGATTCTTCATAATCTTCATTAATTCCTCGATTTCCTGTGGCGTAAGAACTGCCGTCGGTTCATCGAAAATCAATACTTCGTTATCACGATATAACATCTTAAGAATCTCTGTTCTTTGCTGCATACCCACTGTAATGTCTGAAATAATTGCATCCGGATCTACCATAAGTCCGTATCGATTACTCAGCTCCATTACCTTTTCTCTAGCACCTTTCTTTTCCAAAAAGATCCCTTTTGTAGGCTCAACACCAAGGATAATATTATCTAATACAGAAAAACATTCTACCAGCTTAAAGTGCTGATGTACCATACCAATATTTAATGCATTTGCATCATTTGGCGTATTGATCTGTACTTCTTTTCCATCCTTTTTGATTATTCCGGATGTAGGCTGATACAACCCAAACAGAATACTCATCAATGTGGATTTACCTGCACCATTTTCTCCAAGCAATGCATGGATTTCTCCTTTTTTCAACTGCAAGGTAATATTATCATTAGCCTTGATTCCCGGAAATTCTTTTGTGATGTTCAGCATCTCAATAATGTACTCATTTTCCATGGTTAATTTTCCTCTTTATCTGATTTTATTCCTTTTTTCGCACACATAATCTGCTCTGCATCAAAAGAATTCTCTTTTCTCCTTTGTGCAAAAAAGAATTGCGTTCTTCTTAGTATAACATCTTTTACCGCAAAAAAAAAGGGGAGAGAATACATTCTCTTCCCTTTTTGGATAAAAGTATTACTCGATATATGTTACAGTAACATGAGATCCAACTTCTGGCTGGTTCTCTGTATCGTTAGAAACTTCAATAGAACCATCTTTAATGCCAGCTAAGATTGTTTCATATTCATCAGTTGTGAATGTTGTGAATCCCCAAGACTCAGCATCTGTAGGAAGTCCAATGTAATCACCCTGTGTAAGTCCAAGCTGCTCAGATTTTCCACCGATAGAAGCCCAGTCACCACCAAAGTATGCATCTAATGCACTTGTTACAGCAGAACCAAGTCCTTTCATAGCAGATGTGATACAGCAATCACCAATTGTAGGATGCTGGTCAACGTCAACACCAATAACTTTTCCATCATATTCAGCAGCTGCGTCTACAGCAGATGTGTAGATACCACCACCACAAGCGAATACAACTTCTGTTCCATCAGCATACCAGCCTTCCATACGAGCTGTGATAGAATCATCACCGTAGAACTGTCCGCCATAGTAATATTTAACATTTACATCAACACCAAGTTCTTCAGCTGCATCGTTGATACCCTGAACATATCCGAAACCATAACGGATAACTGCAGGTACTGCGATACCACCTAAGAAACCAAGGTCTGTATAACCATCTTTAACTGCTGCGTATCCAGCAAGGTAACCAGCCTGCTCTTCCTGGAAAGAACAAACATATACATTGTCGCTAAGTGCTACAGATTCGCCAGAAAGGTTTACAATATCGCCCTCTGTAACGTCAACAGCGATAAATGTAACATCTGGATAAAGATCCTGTTCTTCAGCAATTGCTGGTCCAAATAAGTATCCTGGCATTACTACTACAGTAGCACCTTCGCTGATAGCTAAATCAATAGAGTTGATACGCTCTTCATCTGTATCCTCTGCTGGTTTATAGTATTCTGTTTCAACACCATTTGCTTCACCATAAGCTACACATGTCTCCCATGTAATCTGGTTGAATGACTCATCTGTGATATCTCCAGAGTCTGTAATCATAGCAATCTTCTCATCAGAGTCGTTTGCCTCTTCCTTATCTGCGGATGCATCTGCACCACTTGTTGCTTCTGTTGCATCTACATCGTTGCTTTCTGTTGCATCATTAGATGATCCACATCCAGCCACCATTGTTGCAGCCATTGTTGCTACTAAAAGCATACTAATCAATTTCTTTTTCATATGAAATTTCCTCCTTTAATGAAATATAGCGGGAACCCTTCTGACACTATTGTCGTTAAGCCCCGCTATAAAGCCGATAAGGGGACTCGAACCCCTGACCCACGCATTACGAATGCGTTGCTCT
>JBJELY010000196.1:0-63244 GCA_051879395.1 Roseburia sp.
AGCAGGATTTTACGAAAAGTAAGTTTTGCGAAAACAGATAAATTAAAATTATGACCAAGTAAAAGGAAAGAAGGGGTAGAAATGACGTTTTTGGATTGTTCGGTTACGGGATGTGCTTATAATGAGGACCGATGTTGCATGAAAGAGAATATTAAGGTAGAAGGAACAAATGCAAAAGAAAATAGTGAGACTTGTTGCAGCAGCTTTAAGGAAAGAGGATGTGGCTGTGGAACGAATGCTGCAAAGAAAGTCTCAAAGGAAGTAGATGTGAGTTGTGAAGCAACGCATTGCATTTACAATAGTGATTGTAAATGTGATGCGGAACACATCGGAATTGCAGGAGGAGATGCCTGTCATTGTAAAGAGACAGAATGTGCAAGCTTTAGCTGTAATTGTTAAGAACAGTAAAAGGCAAAAATGGAGGGATTGCAGAAAGCAATCCCTCTTTTGCACCTAATATTGCGAAAAAGAGGGGGAATTTAGAAGAAAATGGAACTTGTCAGTATAGAGAGAAGAGAGTAAGATAGAGAGTGCGAGGCGATATAGATTACGGACAGGAGAAAAGTAGGTTAATAGGAAAGTAGTTAAATTAAATGGAGGCTGTTTTTGTATGAGAAAGAAATCACATATCTCGTTAGCTCGTTACATGGTAAATACTTTAGGGGATGAAAACTTAAAGAAACACAAGTTTTCCTTTTACCTTGGAAGTATTTTACCGGATATCAAACCATCTTTTCTTTATAAAAGACATGAAATTACTGGAACCTTTCCGCAATTACAAAGAGAAATGGAAAAGCTTGCAGAGGGAAAGAAACACAAAGGAAAAAAGGGCTGTGGCTATTTCCGTGACTTAGGACAGGTAAGTCATTACCTTGCAGATTATTTTACTTTTCCACATAATAAAATTTTTTCAGGAAGTTTGAAAGAACATTGTAGTTATGAGGAAAAATTGAAAAAAGATTTACGTAGTTATTTGAAGAAAAAAGAATTTTTGAAAGAAGAACAGAAGGAGCTGAAGTTTCGGGATACCCAGGATTTGTTTTCCTTTATTCAGAAAAGCCATAACGAATACATTGATAAAAAACATGATGTAGCTGGAGATATTCAGCATATTGTAGAAATCAATCATAAAGCAATTCAAGGGCTGATGGACCTTTGGGTAGAGAAAAGAGCAGAACATTTTCTGCAGCATTCTTAAAATGGAAAGAAACTACCACTTCCCTCCACTAAGTAAATTACTGAAAAGATAAGAGGAAAGAGGAAACACATTTTGAGAATGTCGAAAAATGTGGAAAAAACAAGGTGGTTTTTGTTTGATTTTTGTAGAGCAAGAGAGTAATATGGAATTATGGAGAAAGGAAATGTAAATTCTTTTTGGATAAAGAGAGTGCCTAAATGGCACGGCATAAGGGGCATGGTTCAAAAAATGTGAGGACTGTGTGGCGTAAGACGAAGCGGCAGACATAGGAATCTAAGCATTCAGGAGGATTCATATGAAGGACATGACAGAATTACAGATGGAAATCGAGCTGGCTAGACTAGAGCTTGATGAAGCGCTTTTACAGGAAGATGAATTTGAAGAGTACTACCAGAAGAGTACGAGACTTGATAAATTAATAGAAGAATACCTAGAGATGAAAGAAATGGCATGAATTAAAATGAGAGGCGTATCCTTTTTGTAGGATGCGCCTTTCATTTTTTTATAAAATAAGAATACCTTTTCTAAAATATAGTTACTGAAATTGAAAGTATATCGACGGTATAATTTCCTTATGTTAGCGGATACTCTTTCCTTTTTAAAATTATCTCTTCTTGTTTAAAGTAGGAAAAAGTAGATGCAACAAATAAAAACGGAGGAATATTGTATGAGAAGGTATAAGTGTATGGTTGGCCGAGCGTTAGCAGCGTCTATGGCGACAGCAATGCTCTTGTCTTTGACGCCGGTAGAGTTTTTGGAAACTGTAACAGTATATGCGTCAGGGGCGGAAGAGATGGAAGCGTCTGTAAAATTAGGAGAGAATCTATTAAAGAATGGAAATTTTGCAGAAGGCGGATCTGATTGGGGATTCAATGGTGCAGGGTTTACATTTGAGAATGGAGCAGCAATTCTAAGTGTCGCAGAAAATTCTTTGGGAGCGGATTGGATGCCTGGACTGTTTCAGGATGGATTATCCTTAAAGCATGGAAAAAAATATCAGGTTAGTTTTGATATTGTTTCTTCAATTAACCGTGGAATAACGGTAGGATTTGATAACGGACGAATCGCAATGCAAGATGTAGAATTGATAGCAGATGAATTACAACATGTATCTTATGAGACAGGAGAGATACCTGAAAGCGCGATAGAAGAACAGAAACTTTATTTTTATTTAGGTAAGTTACATAATGAAGAGGATTATATAACAGCACATGAGATTATAATTACAAATGTAGAAATACAGGAAATATTGACAGAACCGATGGAGCCGACAGAACCAACGGAGCCGACAGAACCAACGGAGCCGACAGAGCCGGCGGAACCGACAGAGCCGGATGGGGAAAATAAGGGACTAGGGCTTTCTGATGAAAAATATCCGGAGAATCTTTTGAATGGTACCGGATATACTTCTTTAGCAGAAATGACGGCAACTTCCACTGATAGTAAATCAGTGACAAGAAAATGGGCACTGCAGTGGTCAGATGAGTTTGGAACAGAAGAATTTTTTAATGGAAAACTGATTGCTCACAATGTAGATGGTTCTGGTAGTCCGACGGAAAATGCGATGTTTCAATATATGACAGGAAATGGAAGTGGTTATTCCGGAGCTGGATGGGGAAATAATGAAGAGGAATATTACACATCAGATAATACAACGGTAGCAGTTGGAGATGATATTGATGGTGGCGCTCTTGTTATTCAAGCAAAAAAGGATAACAGTTATGCAGGAAGTACTTATACCTCTGCGAGACTGTGGACCATGGATGATGGTAATTTGACAAAAGAAAAAGAAGCTTTATATACAAAACAGTATGGACGTATTGAGTCACGTATAAAGATTGAAACAAAAGATGATGAAGATGCAACAGGACTGTGGCCAGCATTTTGGATGATGCCGGCAGAGGATGTTTATGGTGGATGGGCAGCTTCGGGTGAAATTGATATCATGGAAGCTAGAGGAAGAAATGAACATTCCGTTGATGGTACAATTCACTATGGAAGCCAGTGGCCGAATAACAAGGCAAATGGTGGTAGTTATACGGAGGATACTTTCTCAACTTCAGAATGGCACACCTATGCTGTGGAGTGGATGCCGGGCGAAATTCGATGGTATGTGGATGATATCTGTTATTATACTACGAGTGAATGGTATGCAACTTCTTCTACTAATGCGGAAAATTATACATATCCGGCGCCATTTGATCAGGAATTTTATATTCTTTTAAATCTGGCAGTGGGTGGAGATTATGATGGTGGAAAACTATCGGATAATTTGACTCAGGCATCTATGTATGTAGATTATGTCAGAGCTTATGATTTTATAGATGAAGATGGAAAAGTTTATACGCAGGAAGATTACGAGGCACTTGAGGCAGAGGTGAAAGCTCCGGTTTATGTTCCGGATGAACAGCCAATAGCTGGAGAAGTAGGTAGCAGTGTGGTAGATAGTAGTGATCTTACAGGATATCGTACAACGGGAAATTACCCAAGTGAAGCAGCAGAAATTCGTGGCAATCAGTGGTATGTTTCTAATTTATCATCTGGTACTGGAACATCTAATAATACATTAAGCGATGAGAATGGTGAAGATGTATTGTGCGTTAATGTTACGAATGTGGGAGCTAATGATTATGAAGTGCAGTTGATTCATAATGTGCCACTTACAAGAGGTTATCGTTATGAAATTTCATTTGATGCTAAGGCGGATAGAACAAAGACAATAAACGGAAAGTTTGCCAATATCAGTGGCTATCCGGCTTATTCGGATGCGTTGGCAGTGGGTTTGGAATCGGATTGGAAGCATTATTGTTATCAGTTTGATATGGAGGCGGATTCCGATGCGGATGGCAGGATTGAATTCACATTGGGTGGTGCAGTAGGAAAAACATATTTTAAAAATTTTTCCATTGTATGTACCGGAAAAACTCCAGTAGCGGGAGAAGATGATGCAAAGGAACCATTATCGGATGGAAATCATGTTTATAATGGAACTTTTGACCAGGGAACAGGAAGAACTTATTATTGGCATACGTATTATGATACAAACTTAAGTTCTGCAAAAAGAGTTTGTCAAGCAGTTGTGACAGGGGAAGATGATGCATCTGGTATTTTCCAAAAGGGAATGAACCTTTTACAGTCAGATTCCTATCGGGTAAGTCTTTCTATAAAAGCAGACAAAAACCAGAATGTTACAGTGCAGTTATTGAGTGGCGATGGAAGTGAAGTTTATGGTGAAAAAATATTGGCAGTAACAGATAAAATGGAAAATTATGATTTTCGTTTTTCTATGCCAGAGGGAAAGACAGACAAGGAAGCAATTCTTTCTATTATAACAGGAAAAGGAACGGTTACCCTGGATGATGTAAAGATGTTTCGACTTACGAACTATAATTTAGACTGGAGTAAGGTAGACTTTTATCCACTCTACAACGATGACTTTTTCAATGGAGATGACGGATGGAATATCTGGTCGGAAAATGCAGGATGGCAACAGCATACTGTGGAAGATGGTAAGATGGATATGGAATATAGTGTGGGAGCAAATGCTGATTTCTGGTGTGTAGGTGTGCAGTCTGCAGTAGTGGAGATGACAGCAGGTGTTCCATATAAAATTACAATCCATTATGAATCTACTGCAGATGTGAATCTTAAGGTAGAGACTCCGGATGGAGTACAGAATGACTATGATTTTGAAAAAGGAGCTCATGATAAAGAGATTACGTTTACATCGCCAAAAGATGTAAAAGGAAATATTGCCATGTATTTTGGCAATCAGCCTTCCAATGGAAACCAGCATTTTATTCTTCGATATTTAGAAGTGGCAGTAGATGAGAGTCAGACAGAGATTCCGAAAGAATATCAAGTGAAGAAGCCAGGTAGTATTGCATCTAAAGGAGCAGTTCGGGCGGGAAAAGATGTCACAGTAAAAACAAATAATAATGACTGGGCCAAAGAAGTTAGTCAAGTTATTGTAAATGGGAAAGCTTATGATAAATCCTATATCAATGTGGATGAAAATAATTTGATTTTGAATGGAAATCTTTTTGATGAAGAAGGAACTTATACTATAAAATTTGTAGCAGATGGATATGCGACAACAAAAGCAATGACACAGAATATTTTATCTACAGATGGAAATGTTGTTGTAAATGGAGGCTTTCAAAATAATCTTGACGGTTGGACAACTTATTTTTCTGATTGGAATGTCACAAATGGTTCGACTACAATAGTGGATGGGGAAGCAGTTGTTGAGATTGCAAGTACAGAAGGAAATAATTGGGATTGCCAATTGAAGCAGGCAGGCCTTGAATTAGATGCGTCAGATTATTATATACTTTCTTTTGATGCCTATGCTTCTGTAGCGCGTCCAATTCAAATGGAATTTGCAAACCTTGGAATTGCATCAAAGACGATTGTTGATTTAACAACCGAAAAACAGACTTATTATATTTATTTTGAAAATGTAAATAAAACAAAGAATGCTTCCATTTTATTTATGATGGGAAATGTCAATGGATGTTTGGCTGATTTTGCAACGATTGGAAAACATCAGGTGGTAATTGACAATGTAAATCTTCATGCAGCAGATCAGGTTGATGTAGATACTGTGATTGAGCCGATTTTTTCGATTATAAGACAGCCTGTATTAGGAGAAAATTTAGTGCTTTCTTATACTGAAAATCCGGTATGGGAAGAAAAAAATGTGATGGTTACGGTGGATGGAAAGGAAATTCCA
The DNA here is from genome assembly GCA_051879395.1 of Roseburia sp. Taxonomy (GTDB): domain Bacteria; phylum Bacillota; class Clostridia; order Lachnospirales; family Lachnospiraceae; genus Roseburia. The sequence goes on from JBJELY010000196.1 coordinate 5,934, forward strand.
TTGAATTATGTGACTATTAATCAAGAAAAAAATGAGATTCAGATTGATACTCATATTTTTGGAAATGCGGGAACTTATGAGATAGAACTGAAAGCGGAGGGGTATCAGCCTGTTTGTGTGAGTGCACAGGTATTAGAGAGGAAAGATGATTCAATACTTGCTACGGATTGGGAAACTTGGATTGGTGACGGTGACCAGGGAAAGATGGAATTGTCTGATAACAGTGTGAATTTTGAATATGCAGGAGCAATTAAATCTGTTTGGAACACACCGGAGTTTTGGTCTGCGCAGGCAAAAAAAACAGGCATTACTACAATGAATGGAAAGACATACGTTCTTTCATTTGATACAGAATTAGAATTTAAAGATAGTGAGGCACAGAGTAGAAGAATTGTTATGGAAACATCTGCAGGACAGCAGTACATTACTATTCCGGTTGGAAAGTCTAAGGTAGAACTTGAAATAACACCGGGAGCAAGAACGGACTTTTATGTGATGTTCATGCTTGGGGAGACTGAGGAGGATTACAGCACTCCACTTCATACCATTTCAATTAAAAATATTAAATTTCATGAAAAAATAGCGGATGAAGTTGGTAAAAAAGAAGTCCTCGCAGCGCCAGAGTTAGTAAAGACAGAAATTTCGGGAGAATGCCAGAATAACGTCATTATCAGCTGGAATGCAGTGGCCGGTGCAAAAACTTATGGAATCTATGTTGCAAACGGAGAGACTGGCAATTATGTTTTAGACAGTGTGGTAGAAGAAACGCAATATGTTTTAGAAAATGCCATAGATGGATCTTATTATGTAGCGGTGGCAGCATTCCCAGATGAAAATTCTGACTATCGTGCAGTGGGAAATCTCGCGAAGGTATTTTTCGAAATAGAAGCAGTGACGAAACCAGAAGAACCGAGTGAACCGGAAGAGTCGGATAAGCCAGAAGAGCCGGAAGAACCGGATAAGCCGGATAAGCCGGACAAGCCGGATAAACCGGAGAAACCGGAGAAACCGGAAGAACCGGAGAAACCGGATAAGCCGGAGAAACCGGAGAAACCGGAGAAACCGGAGAAACCGGATAAATCGTCGGAAAACTTGAAAAATCTAGAGCCGGTAAGTCATCAGGTAGCACAGAAGGAGAACCGAAATAATAAAAATAGTGGAAGGAAGACTAAGGTGGCAGAGGAAGATGTGAAAGGAATTGTATCTTCGGAAGAAAATCAGACAATGGAGTCAGAAATTGAAACGGAAGAAACAAATGCATCTTCTGATAAAACGGAAATTGAAGAGGAAGAAGTCCCACAAACAGCGATGGAAGCTGAAGCAGTTCAGAAAAATGATTCGCAAATAGCGAAGTTTGTAGTTGTAGGAATAGCTTTTGCTTGTATAGTAGGGGCAGGAGTTCTTTTCTATCGTAGAAAAAGGCATATGCATAAATAAAAGAAGATAGAGGCTTAATGAAAAAGACCTTGAAATAAGTTAATTTGAACTTATTTCAAGGTCTTTTCTTGTTTTTACTTGCAAAATTGGCGATTGTGGGGTACAATGGTGTTAAAAGTGGAGGAAAGTGGTAGAGAATGGTGCAAAGTGGTGGATATGAGTGCCACAAAGTGGTGAAAGTGCCATTCCACGGAAGTAGGTGTTTGTGTCATGTTTATGGGAGAATACAATCACACAGTTGATCCTAAGGGCAGACTGATAGTTCCATCCAAATTCAGAGAACAGCTGGGCAATGAATTTGTGGTTACAAAGGGACTTGATGGATGCTTATTCGTGTATCCAAACGAAGAGTGGCAGAACATCGAGGAAAAATTCCGTAATATTTCCATGACCTCTAAAGATGCAAGAAAATTCTCCCGTTTCTTCTTCGCAGGGGCAGCTTCCTGTGAGTTGGACAAGCAGGGAAGAATTTTGCTTCCAGCCGTACTTCGTGAATATGCAGACTTAGAGAAAGATGTTGTTCTGGTTGGTGTTTTAAGCAGAATTGAAATCTGGAGTAAAGAAAGATGGTTAGATACCAATAATTACGACGACATGGATGAAGTTGCAGAGCATATGGCGGAATTAGGACTTAGCATTTAAAAAAACAGATGACCATCGGCAGAAAGGATTGAAAAGAGATGGAATTTAAACATTATTCCGTATTATTGGAAGAAACAATTGAAAATCTGAACATTAAGCCGGATGGCATTTATGTAGATGGAACACTTGGTGGGGGTGGACATTCCTATCAGGTGGCAAAAAGACTTTCGGAAAAAGGACGACTGATTGGAATTGATCAGGATGCGGACGCAATTTGTGCAGCCGGAAAACGTTTAGAAGAATTTGGAGACAAAGTTACGATTATCCGTAGCAATTATGCAAATATGAAAGAGGAACTGGAACGGATTGGAATTCACAAGGTGGATGGAATTATTTTAGATCTTGGAGTTTCTTCCTTCCAATTAGATACACCGGAAAGAGGATTTACCTATCGCGAAGAAAATGCACCACTCGATATGAGAATGGACGATAGACAGACTTTAACTGCGAAAGACATTGTAAATGATTACAGTGAGCAGGAACTGTATCGGATTATTCGTGATTATGGAGAGGACAAGTTCGCAAAAAATATTGCAAAACATATTGTGCAGGCAAGAGCGAAAAAGCCGATTGAAACAACAGGTGACTTAACAGAGATTATTCGTGCTGCCATTCCAATGAAAGTTCAGGTGACTGGAGGCCATCCGGCAAAAAGAACTTTTCAGGCAATTCGGATAGAACTGAATCATGAACTGGAAGTATTACAGGAAAATTTAGACACCATGATTGAAATGCTAAATCCGGGAGGAAGGATTTGTATTATTACATTTCATTCATTAGAAGACAGAATTGTAAAAGTAAATTTTAAGAAAAACGAGAATCCATGTACTTGTCCGAGCGATTTTCCGGTTTGTGTATGTGGAGCAGTATCAAAAGGGAAAGTGGTTACGAGAAAGCCGATTTTACCTTCAGAGGAAGAGCTGGAAGCAAATTCCCGTTCTAAGAGCGCGAAACTTCGTGTGTTCGAACGTAAGTAGTGGTACAAGGATGTAAAGGAGTGATTTTTTGAGTAGAGTAAAGAAATATGTAGGAAATGAATTTTATGTAGATGGAAATACTGTTCGTAGATTAGAAGCGGCACCGGATAATCGAAGAGAGTTAGAACGCCGCAGAGAAGAGGAAAGACAGGAAGAGTTACGAAGAAAGAAACGTGTTGCAAGAAGAAACCAGGAACGTGCTTTGCAAATGAGCAGAGGCTATGTTGCATTTTTGACAGTAGCAGTGATTGTGTCTGGTATTTTTGCTGGTACATATATTAAAATACAGTCAGATATTACAAATCGTATGAAAAATATTGCAAGTTTAGAGAGCCAGATTACAGAGTTACGGGCTGATAATGACGCAGTTGAAAAAAGAATTAATACAAGCGCTGATTTGAATACAGTAAAAGACATTGCAATGAATCAGTTAGGGATGACATATGCATCTCCGGATCAGATTATTTATTATTCGGTTGACAAAGAGGACTATATGAATCAATATAGTGATATACCAAATAATTAATCAGAAATAGGAGTACATGGTGGCAGCAAAAAGAAAAAAGAAGGAAATGACGAAATTCCCAAAGAGAATGCAGAAAAAGTTGATTGTAACTTTTCTACTGATTGCATTTATGTTGGTGGGATTGATAGGACGACTGATGTATATTGAATATACGAGCGGAGAAAAATACGAAAAAATCGTATTGTCTCAACAGGAATATGACAGTCAGACGATACCATATCAGCGAGGGGATATTGTAGATACGAAAGGAACGGTACTTGCCACAAGTGTTGCGGTATATAACGTAATATTGGACTGTTCCGTTCTGACGAGCAAAGAAAATTATATCGAACCAACCATTACAGCATTAGTGACCTGTTTTCCTGACTATGTGACAAGTGACCAGCTTTATGGTTATGTGAGGGATTCGGCAGATAGTCGGTATATTGTTTTAGCGAAGAAACTTCCATATGAGAATATACAGGCATTTGTAGAGATGCAGGAAGCAGTGGATGATAATGGAAAGCTTGTTAATCCGTATATTAAGGGAGTCTGGTTTGAAAAAGAATATCAGAGAGAATATCCTTATAACACTCTGGCAAGTTCTGTAATAGGTTTTACGACTTCCGGTAATGTAGGGATAAATGGACTGGAAAATTATTATAATGATACCTTAAACGGAATTAACGGAAGAGAATATGGATATCTGAATTCGGACAATAATTTTGAAAAGACAGTAAAGGCTGCACAGGATGGAAATACAATTGTAACTACAATTGACACTAACATTCAGTCCATCGTAGAATCTAAGATTGCAGAATTTAATACAGCATATGCTGGAAATTACAGAGAGGGTGAAGAAGGTGCGACCCATATTGCGGTACTTGTTATGAATCCGAATAACGGAGAAGTGCTGGCAATGGCAAATTACCCGAATTATGACCTGAATAATCCAAGAGATTTATCTGCTTATTATACAGAGGAAGAATTAGCAGCATTGTCGGATGATGAAAAATTGGATGCATTGAATAATTTGTGGCAGAATTTCTGTATTACTTATACGTATGAACCGGGTTCTACAGCAAAGCCTTTTACAGTAGCAACAGGACTGGATACTGGAACATTAACAGGAGATGAAATCTATTATTGTGATGGATATGAGATGTTTGGAACAGATAAAGTAAAGTGTGTGAATAGAAGCGGACATGGCACGGAGACTGTGGAACAGGCATTAATGAATTCCTGTAATGATGCATTGATGCAGATGTCTTACAGTATAGGTGTAGAGAACTTTACAACCTATCAACAGATATTTGGTTTTGGACAAAAAACCAATATTGATTTGCCGGGTGAGACAAGGACAGATTCTTTAATTTATACAGCAGAGAATATGAAGTCGATTGATTTGGCAACCAATGCATTTGGACAGAACTTTAATACCACGATGATTCAAATGGCAACTGCATTTAGTTCATTGGTGAACGGTGGAGAATTATATCAGCCACATATGGTAAAGAAAATTACGGATTCGGAAGGAAATACTATTGAAGAAATAGAACCAACATTACTTCGGGAAACGGTTTCTGATACAACAAGTGATAAAATCAAAGAATATCTATATTCCGTAGTTGGAAGCGGTACAGGCTCTACCGCAAAGGTAGATGGTTACTCGATGGGCGGTAAGACCGGTACAGCGCAGAAAACGGGACGAGATGGCGTTAACTATCTGGTATCCTTTATTGGATATGCCCCACAGGATAACCCGGAACTTGTTATCTACTGTGTTGTGGATGAGCCAAATGTGGCATCACAGTCGCATAGTACATATGCTCAGAATATTGTAAGAGAAATTTTAAAAGAGCTTTTCCCGTATATGGGAATTTACCAGGACGAAGAACTGACAGGTGCTAATAATACCTATACGATAACAGGAGCACCGAATTCTTCTACTTCACCAGCAAATCAGGCGAGTGCGGAAAGTGTATCACCGGAGGCAGTACCAGATTCTGTGGTACAGGAAGAAGAGGGCGATGCGCTTCCGGAAGGAGAAGATAACATGCCGGTTTCACAAGAAAGTGGAGATGTGTCTGGTGGAGAATAAGAAATAAAAAGTACATAGGTGAAATGACTTCATAACCTCATAAAAGTTCGAATAGATTTTAAAAAGGCTTTTATGAGGTTTTGCTTATGTATCGAAGTAAAACATTTCACAGAAGGAAAATCTGGATTATTTTCGTTGTGGTTTTTCTGATATTACTATTTTTAATTGGACGTCTGGTCTATCTTATGGTTTTTTGTTCTGAGTATTATGGAGAGGTGGCAGAAGACCTGCATGAAAGGGAAAGAGACATTAAGGCGGCAAGAGGAAAGATTGTCGACGCCACAGGAACTGTGTTAGCGACCAATAAATCTGTCTGTACCATATCGGTGATTCACAGCCAGATAGAAGATCCGGAAGCTGTAATTGAGTTGTTGACAAAAGAATTGGGTTTGTCAGAAGAAACGGTTCGGAAGCGTGTGGAAAAGGTAAGCTCCATTGAAAGAGTGAAAACAAATGTGGAAAAAGAAGTGGGAGACCGTATTCGGGAAGCAGGGCTGGCAGGCGTAAAAGTAGATGAAGATTATAAGCGTTATTATCCATATGATACATTGGCGTCAAAAGTAATTGGATTTACAGGAGGAGATAATCAGGGAATTCTAGGGTTGGAAGTCAAGTATGATGAATATCTGCAGGGAACCAGTGGAAAAATATTGACATTGACGGATGCAAGAGGAATCGAAATTGAAAATGCAGGAGAAACAAGAATGGAACCTGTAAATGGATATGATTTATACATATCACTTGATTATAATATTCAAATGTACTGTGAACAGGCGGCGGAAAAGGCATATGAAGCAAAACAGGCAGAATCAGTTTCTATCCTTGTTATGAATCCGAAAAATGGAGAAATGATGGCGATGGTAAATTATCCGGAATTTCATCTCAATGATCCATTTACTTTGATTAATCCACCGGAAGGAGAAGTGACAGCAGAAGAAAAACAGAATTTACTGAATCAGATGTGGAGAAATCAGTGTATCAGCGATACTTATGAGCCGGGATCCACTTTTAAGATTATTACAGCAGCTGCAGCGTTAGAAGAAGGAGTTGTTTCCTTGGAGGATAAGTTCAATTGTCCGGGGTATCGGATTGTGGAAGACAGGAAAATCCGCTGTCATAAGACAGCTGGGCATGGAAGCGAGACATTTGTAGAGGGAATCATGAATTCCTGTAATCCGGTGTTTATTGAAGTTGGATTAAGGCTGGGCGCAGAGAATTTTTATCATTATTTTAAGCAGTTTGGTTTGTTATCGAAGACGAATATTGATTTGCCGGGAGAAGCTGCAACAATCATGCACAAATTGGAGAATATTGGGCAGGTGGAATTGGCAACAATTTCTTTTGGGCAATCCTTTCAAATTACGCCGGTTCAACTGGCAACAACAGTCTCTTCTATTGTAAATGGAGGAAACAGAGTGACGCCGCATTTTGGAGTAGAGGTCAGGGACGAAGAGGGAAATGTAGTAGAAACGTTTGCTTATGAGACTTATACCGGTATCTGTAGTGAGGATACTTCGGAAAAAATGAGATATCTGCTGGAAAAAGTAGTATCAGAAGGATCCGGAAAAAATGCGGCAATTGAGGGGTTTGAGATAGGGGGAAAAACAGCAACGTCGCAGACACTTCCTCGAAGCGAGCACCAGTATATAGCATCCTTTTTGGGATTTGCACCTGCTTCAGATCCGGAGGTGTTAGTGCTTGTTATTATTAACCGACCTCAGGGAACTTATTATGGAGGAACTATTGCAGCTCCGGTGGCAAAAGAAATCTTTGAAAACATACTGCCTTACCTTGATAAATGATAAAAAATAACGTATACTAGAGAACAAATGAGCATCCGCGCGGGCGTGATGCTCATATGTTCGTCAAAAAAGTACAAGAGGTGTAAAATATGAAATATGATGTAATTATTCCGGTTCTCATAGCATTTGCAATCAGTGCTATATTAGGACCAATCGTAATCCCATTTTTAAGAAGATTAAAAGTTGGGCAGACAGAGAGAAAAGAGTTAGAGTCCCATCAGAAGAAAAATGGAACGCCTACGATGGGAGGACTTATTATTTTAGCAGCAATTGTGATTACGTCACTGTTTTATCTGAAAGATTATCCGAAGATAATTCCGATTCTTTTTATGACAGTCGGTTTTGGTGTCATTGGTTTTTTAGATGATTATTTAAAAGTAGTATTGAGACGTTCGGATGGATTGTTAGCATGGCAAAAGATGTTGTGTCAGATTGTTGTCACAACTATATTTGTAATCTACATGGTAAGATATTCGGACGTTAGTCTGACCATGTTGATTCCATTTTCAGGTGGAAAATATTTAGACATTGGATGGGTTGCTATTCCATTGATTTATTTTGTAGTAATTGGAACGGTGAATGGTGTGAATTTTACAGATGGATTAGATGGGCTGGTTTCAAGTGTTACAATTATGGTAGCAACTTTCTTTTCTGTTGTTGCAATTGGAACAAATGCTGGAATTTCACCAATTACCTGTGCAGTCGTAGGAGCTTTAGTAGGGTTTTTGCTGTTTAATGTATATCCGGCCAGTGTTTTTATGGGAGATACCGGTTCTCTTGCGTTAGGAGGATTTGTGGCAGCGACGGCTTATATGATGCAGATGCCGCTATTTATTCTTTTGGTAGGATTTATTTACCTGATAGAAGTTTTATCAGTCATTATTCAGGTGACTTACTTTAAAAAGACAGGTGGAAAGCGAATTTTTCGTATGGCACCAATCCACCATCATTTTGAGCTGGGTGGATGGTCAGAAACAAAGGTAGTGGCAGTATTTTCGATTGTAACGGCTATGTTGTGTCTGGTTTCTATTCTTGCTATGTAACGTTGGTACATACGGGCGAAACGCATAAAAAGAAGATTGTATGAAAAAGAGAAATGAGGGTAAAAAATGGACTTAACAGGAAAAAAAGTACTTGTTGTCGGTTCTGGTGTTAGTGGAATTGCGGCAACGGAATTATTGAAGAAAAAAGGAATTGAAGTTGTTTTATATGATGGAAATGAAAATCTAGATCTTGCAGCTTTGAAGGAGAAAGCCCCGGTATTCTGTGATGTTCCAATTATTCTTGGAACTTTGACAGAGGAACAGATGAAAGAAATGGATCTTGTGGTGTTAAGTCCTGGAGTTCCGACAGATTTACCATTTGTAAATAAAATGAGAGAACTTGCAATCCCAATTTGGGGAGAAATTGAACTAGCATATTTCTTTGGAAAAGGAAAAGTTGTTGCAATTACAGGAACAAATGGAAAAACTACAACAACTGCTTTGACAGGACAGATTATGGAGGCATATTATAAAGATGTAAAAGTAGTTGGAAATATTGGAATCCCATATACTTCTGTGGCTGCTGATACAACAGAAGATACCGTGACGGTAGCGGAAATCAGTAGTTTCCAATTAGAAACAACCCACACATTTAAGCCACAGGTATCTGCAATCTTAAATATTACGCCGGATCATCTGAATCGTCATCATACTATGGAATGTTACATTCAGACAAAGGAAAGTATTACAAAAAATCAAGGGGCAGAAGAAACCTGTGTGTTGAATTATGAAGATGAAGAATTACGTCGTTTTGGAGAAACACTGCAGACAAAAGTTATTTTTTTCAGCAGTGAGAGAAAATTAGAGCAAGGACTTTATTTAGAAGGAAACGAAATTTTTTATGCAAATGCCGGAAAGACAGAAAAAGTAATTCATGTGGATGAGTTAAATATTCTTGGAAAACACAATTATGAAAATGTGATGGCAGCAACCGCAATGGCATTAAGCATGGGAGTTCCGATGGAGACAATTGTGGGAGTTCTGAAAAAATTCCAGGCAGTAGAGCATAGAATCGAATATGTAACAGAAAAGCGTGGAGTGCGTTTTTATAATGACTCTAAAGGAACAAATCCGGATGCTGCAATCAAAGGAATTTCAGCAATGAATCGTCCAACATATCTAATTGGTGGAGGATATGATAAGCAATCCGAATATGATGAGTGGATTGAGAGCTTTCATGGAAAAGTTAGAAAGTTGGTTCTGATTGGGCAGACAAAGGAAAAAATTGCGGAATGTGCAAAAAAACACGGATTTACAGATGTGGTTTTATGCGAAACTTTAGAAGAAGCAATTGATTATTGTTATAAAAATGCAAAAAGTGGAGAGGCTGTCTTGCTTTCACCGGCATGTGCAAGCTGGGGAATGTTCCCGAATTACGAAGTACGAGGAAAGATATTTAAGGACTATGTGAATAGCCTTTCTGAATAAGTGAGCTTTTTAAGTGAAAATGAAAGTGAATGGAGTTCAAAATGAGTCGGAAAAGACAGGGACAAAAAGAAAAAAGAGAAAAGCCAATTAAATATTTTGATTACAGTCTGTTGTTTATCATCATTTTTTTACTGTGCTTTGGTTTGGTTATGCTCTACAGTACGAGTTCCTATTCTGGAGCAACAAAATGGGGAGACGCAGCTTATTTCTTAAAAAAGCAGATGTTCTCAACTTCATTGGGATTGGTCTTTATGTTCGTGTTGTCGAGAATTGATTATCATGTCTGGCAGAAGCTGGGAGGTCTTGCTTATCTGGTGGCGTTAGGTCTTTGTACGGCAGTTATTTTTGTGGGACAGAACTATAACGGTTCTTCTCGTTGGTTAAAGGTAGGACCTATTACGTTTCAGCCGTCTGAATTCGCAAAACTGGCTGTTATTCTTTTTCTCGCTATGATTATTTACAAAACGCCGAAGCAGATGGGAAAATTCAAAAGCTTGGTAAAGGTTATTGCGTTAGTAATACCAATTGTGGCTGTAGTTGCTTATAATAACCTGAGTACGGCGATAATTATTTTAGGAATTGCAGTGTGTATGTTATTTGTGGCAAGCCCGAAGTATTCGCATTTTGTATGGATGGGAATTACGGTTATTGTGGTCGGAGTTGTTTTTATCATGGCAGAATCTTATCGAGGCGACCGAATTAAGATATGGTTAGACCCGACTTCTTCCGATAAAGGATATCAGACGTTGCAGGGATTGTATGCAATCGGTTCCGGTGGTTTGTTTGGAAAAGGACTTGGAGAGAGCATGCAAAAACTTGGATTTATTCCAGAAGCACAAAATGATATGATTTTTTCTGTCATATGTGAAGAATTAGGGTTATTTGGCGCAGTTTGTGTGATTGCCTTGTTTTTATTATTACTTTGGCGATTTATGATTATTGCAAACAATGCGGCAGATTTATATGGTGCGTTGATTGTAGTTGGAATTATGGCACATCTTGCTATACAGGTCGTTTTAAATATAGCGGTAGTTACGAATACAATTCCAAACACAGGTATTTCACTTCCGTTTATCAGTTATGGAGGAACTTCTATTTTGTTCCTGCTTTCTGAAATGGGGCTGGCACTTAGTGTATCAAGAGGAATAAAACTGGATGCTACATAAAAGATACCTTGAAAAAACACGGAATTCTGTTTATGGAAGAAAGGGCTGGTTGAAGGTATGATTCGAGAAAAGAGAAAGAAAAAGAAGCAGAGAAAGATAGGACTGTTCGTTTTTCTTGGGATTCTTCTTGCATTAGGTGTGGCTGCGATTATTATTGTTAAAGTCTTTACCGTAGAAGAAGTAAAAGTAGAGGGAAATGAACTTTATCCATCAGAACAAATACAAGAATGGGTGCTCAATGATGAATATTCATGGAATTCGCTCTACGTTGTTTTGAAATACAAATTTTTTAAAACAGAAGAAATTCCGTTTATTGACACACTGGAAATTTCGTTAGACAGCCCACATGTTCTTCATGTTCATGTTTATGAAAAGGGAATGCTTGGATATTTATACATTGATTCCATTGGGCAAAACGCATATTTTGATAAAGATGGATTTGTCGTTGAGACATCTTCGGATGTGATTGCGGGAATTCCTAAAATTACAGGAATCAGCTGTGATTCTGTTGTTCTGTATGAACAGCTTCCGCTAGAGGAAGAAACAATTTTAAAAGAACTTCTGACATTGACTCAGATGTTAAAGAAGTATGATATTTTACCGGAACAGATATCCTATGACAGTAGCCGTCAGCCAACGCTTACTTATGGCGGGGTAACGGTAATCGTAGGTGATGATGATTCTCTTTCACAGAAAATTGTACGTCTGTCGTATATCTTACCACAGTTAGATGGAATGGCAGGAACGCTACATTTAGAAAATTGGACAGAACAAACAACAGATATTGTATTTGATAAAGCAGAATAAAAAAATTGAATTAATGCAATTTTTTTGAAAAATATAGTTGATTAATTGGACGAAAAATTATATTATAGTATATGAGTTTATAAATACGCATATTGTATATTTTGATAGGCTCGGTTCATAATAGAAGATATTATTCCGGACAATAGATTAGCGGATGTAGTTTATTGTTTGATATAAATTTTGGGAATATAAAGGAGGAAGTACCTTGCTTGAAATTAAAACAACAGAAGCTGATACCAGCGCGAAAATTATTGTAATCGGAGTTGGTGGAGCTGGTAATAATGCGGTCAATAGAATGATTGATGAAAATATTGGTGGAGTAGAGTTTATCGGTGTAAATACAGATAAACAGGCATTAACACTTTGTAAGGCTCCAACATTGATTCAGATTGGTGAAAAATTAACAAAGGGGCTTGGTGCAGGTGCACAGCCTGAAATTGGAGAAAAAGCAGCAGAAGAGAGCGCAGAAGAACTTGCCGCTGCTGTAAAAGGCGCTGATATGGTATTCGTTACCTGTGGTATGGGTGGTGGAACTGGAACAGGTGCAGCTCCAGTTGTAGCTAAGATTGCAAAAGATCAGGGAATCTTAACGGTAGGTGTTGTTACAAAACCATTTAAATTTGAAGCAAAACAGCGTATGGTGAACGCACTTTCCGGAATTGAACGTTTAAAAGAAAATGTAGATACATTGATTGTAATTCCAAATGATAAGTTATTAGAAATTGTCGACAGACGTACAACAATGCCAGATGCATTAAAGAAAGCGGATGAAGTATTGCAGCAGGCAGTTCAGGGTATTACAGATCTGATTAACTTACCTGCATTGATTAACTTAGACTTTGCGGATGTATCTACTGTTATGAAGGACAAGGGTATGGCTCATATCGGTATCGGTTATGCGAAGGGTGATGAGAAAGCAATTGAGGCTGTAAAACTTGCAGTTGCCAGCCCATTACTTGAGACAACCATTAATGGTGCTACTCATGTTATTATTAATATTTCTGGTGATATTTCCTTGATGGATGCAAATGATGCAGCAAGCTATGTTCAGGATTTAGCTGGAGATAATGCAAATATTATCTTCGGTGCGAAGTTTGATGAATCTATGACAGATGCGGCAACAATTACTGTTATTGCAACAGGATTAGAGAATCCATCTGCGGCAAGCAAGATTATGCCACAGTTAAAATATCAGACACCTCAGTCAGCAACAAGACCGGCCGCAGGAAGTCTGTTAAATCGTCAGACAACGACAGCAGGTACGGTATCATCTGGAATGGGTGCTGGTTCTGTAACAGGAGCAACAAGTCGTCAGACAACAACAGCACAGCCTACATTTTCCGGTATTCAGAAGCCACGTCAGCCGGAAAGCACTGTTCAGCAGGTTGATATTAAAATACCGGATTTCTTAAAGAATTCCAGAAAATAAAGAATCTCTATGACAGATAAAAGAAGATTCTTGTAGAAAAAAGAAGATGAATCTAAGAAAAGGAAGACACTGATTTGACAAAAAATCAGTCGTCTTCCTTTTATAATGGAAAAAGAGATGGAGGTGACAGAAAATCTATGTATTCTATGTGGATGTATTTTGGTTTCAAAATCTATTAATGGATGCAACGGCACTTCTGGCAGTCAACTTTTTTTTGAAGCGTGGATGCAGAAAAGGGAAAATTTGGTTGACTGCTATTTTGCTTGCAATATGCGAAACATTACTTTTGCTTATTTGCAGAAACCATGGAATTTATCTGATGATGACACATTTCTTACTTGTTCCGGCAGCTATTTTTTTTACGTTTGGAAAGGGCGGGAAAAAGAAGTTTCTCGAAAATTGGGCGGTTTCGTATTTCATGATACTGGTGTTGGGCGGAGTACGGGAGTGGATATGGGAGCAGTCTTTTTTTAGTAGGGGAGGAGTAGCGGAATATGGAATTACGATAGGGATATTTTTGCTGATATTACGTTATTTGGCGCGAAGAAGGGAATATGGAAGTCATGAATATCAGATAGATTTACGACAGGGAGAAAAAAAGCTGCATTTGAAGGCTTATTTAGATAGTGGAAATCAGCTTAGAGATATCTATACAGGAAATGCAGTACATATTATAACGGAAAAGCGTGTTTTAGAATTATTTCAGGAAAAAGAGTTACCGGTAAGGTTATTGCCTTATACGGTATTGGGGAAAACGGATGGATTGATGCGCGTAGTTACAATTGATGAGATGATTTTACACATAGAAGGGAAAGAGAAAAAAATAGGTCCGGCTGTTTTGGGAATTGCAGAAAAAGGGGAGTTGGATGGTCAGCCTTTTGAAGTGATTCTGCATGCCGGAGTTCTGGAAGAATGAGGAGAAAGGAGAGAAAAGAATGTTTTGTATCAGATGGAGGGAAGTAAAATGGCGTTTGCTTCCCGGAGTAAATTATTTTTTTAGAAAAAAGAAAAATCATCTTTTTTACATAGGAGGTGTAGAAATTTTACCGGCTCCTTTGAATGCGGCAGAGGAGCGTCAGTGTATTGAAATGCTTGGGAGTGATACACCGGAAGCATCCAGGCAGAAGCTGATAGAACATAATTTGAGACTTGTGGTGTATATTGCCAAAAAGTTTGATAATACGGGAGTTGGAGTGGAGGATTTAATCTCAATTGGAACAATCGGCTTGATTAAAGCAATTAATACCTTTAATTCCGGAAAGAATATAAAACTGGCAACATATGCATCCAGATGTATTGAGAATGAAATTTTAATGTATCTGCGGAGAAATAATAAGACAAAGATGGAGGTATCCATAGATGAGCCATTAAATGTGGACTGGGATGGAAATGAGTTGCTTTTGTCAGATATTTTGGGGACAGATGAAGATGTAATCTATCGTGATATGGAACATGATGTAGAAAAAAAGCTTTTGTGTAGGGCAATTGAAAAATTATCTGGAAGAGAAAGGACGATTATTGAACTCAGGTTTGGAATCAATTCTGTAGAGGGAAAGGAGAAAACACAAAAAGAAGTGGCGGATATGCTTGGGATTTCTCAATCTTATATTTCGAGATTGGAGAAGAAAATCATGGGAAGGCTGAAAAAGGAAATTGTGCGATTAGAGTGAGGATGATACAATGATAATAAGATAGAGAAATTCCGGGGGGAATGATACGAAATTTCTTCGAAAAAACAGAAAAGACGAAAGGGTGGTGCAGATATGTTACTTGAGTTTTTAGGTGCTGCACATGAAGTAACGGGCAGCTGTCATTTTCTAGCTTTTGGAGATAAACACTTGCTGGTGGATTGTGGAATGGAGCAAGGCCCTGATTTATACGTAAATCAGGAGATTCCAGTAAATGCTGCAGCGATTGATTATGTGTTTGTTACACATGCACATATTGATCATTCGGGGTTGTTACCATTGTTGTATAGCCACGGATTTCGTGGACAAATTTTTGCAACAGAGGCAACTTGTCAGCTATGTAATATTATGTTAAAGGATAGTGCACATATTCAGATGTTTGAGGCGGAATGGCGCAACCGAAAAGCAAGAAGAGCAGGAAAACCTGAGATAACACCGCTTTATGACATGAATGATGCTATGGGAGTTCTGGAACATTTTATTCCATGTGATTATGGTAATATGGTGCAGGTATGCGAAAATCTGAAAGTGCGGTTTCGGGACGCAGGTCATTTATTGGGGTCTTCTAGCATCGAGATGTGGATTACGGAGGAAGGAAAAGAAGTAAAAATTGTTTTTTCGGGAGATATTGGACATGGAGACCGTCCATTGATAAAGAATCCGGAATATATAGAAGAAGCAGATTATGTTGTAATGGAATCTACTTATGGGGATAAAATTCATTCGATACCGCCAGACTATGCAGTAGAGCTGGCAAAAATTATCAAAAGTACGTTTATTCGGGGAGGAAATGTTGTAATTCCAGCATTTTCTGTTGGTAGAACCCAGGAGATGCTTTATTTTATCCGAAGGATTAAGACAGAACATCTGTTGCCGGAATTTGAAGGGTTTGAGGTATATATTGATAGTCCTTTGGCGGTGGAAGCAACGAACATTTTCAATAAAAATGTGGCGTCCTGCTTTAGCCAGGAGGCCTTGGAACTGGTGCAGAATGGAATCAATCCAATTGGTTTTGAAGGATTGCGAACGGCGGTTACCAGTGATGAATCCAAGATGATTAACTTTGATCCTAAACCAAAGGTAATTATTTCTGCATCTGGTATGTGTGAAGCTGGACGAATTCGTCATCATTTGAAGCACAATCTTTGGCGAAAGGATTCTACCATTCTTTTTGTAGGATACCAGGTGCCGGGAACCTTAGGAAATTCTTTGTTAGGTGGTGTCAAGGAAGTAAAACTCTTTGGGGAAACAATTGAAGTACATGCACAGATTGAAAATCTTCCAGGTATTAGTGGACATGCAGATCAGGAGAAATTGACAGAATGGGTTGGGGCAATTCAGAAGAAACCACAGAAAGTATTTGTTGTGCATGGAGAAGATAAAGTTACAGAAATTTTTGCAGATCATGTCAAAGAAAAGTTAGGATTGGATGCGGTAGCACCTTTTAGTGGAGATGCCTATGACTTATTGACAGGAGAATGTATAAAGGAAGGAACCAGAGAAGTTAAGGCAAAGAAAGAAGGAACCACAAGGGTTTCCAACAATGTCTTTGCCAGATTACTTGCTGCTGGTCAGCGTCTGCTTACTGTGATTCAAAAATGCGAAGGAATGCCAAATAAAGAACTTGGCAAGTTCGCAGACCAGATTAATGCGCTTTGTAATAAGTGGGAACGATAAGGCAAATGTAGTTATGAAGTCAGGTAATGCCGGATGGATTTCAAGGCAGATTTTTCCAGACGGCTTACCTGAGCTTGGGAAATGTGAATTTCTTCAGCAACTTCCATTTGTGTTTTTCCTTCATAAAAACGCAGTTTCAGAATATAATTTTCACGTTCACCAAGTCGTTCCATGGCATCAGATAGGGAAAGCTGTTCTACCCAGTTTTCCTCTTTGTTTTTTTTGTCACTGATTTGATCCATGACATAGAGTGTATCGCCTCCGTCTGTGTAGACAGGATCAAAAAGGGAGAGAGGACTTTGGATGGCATCTAGAGCAAAGACAATTTCTTCTTTTGTCAGACCGGATGCTTCCGCAATCTCCTGAAGAGTTGGTTCTTTGAAGGTAGTTTTGGAGAGAATTTCTTTCGTGTGGATTGCTTTATAGGCCGTATCACGGAGAGAGCGGCTGACACGGATGGTATTATTATCTCGAAGGTAGCGTCGGATTTCTCCGATAATCATAGGTACGGCATAGGTAGAAAATTTTACTCCCATAGTGGGATCGAAGTTGTCAATTGATTTTATGAGTCCGATACAGCCAATTTGAAATAAATCGTCTACGTTTTCGTGATTACCGGAAAAACGTTTAATCACACTTAGGACAAGACGTAAGTTCCCTTTGATGTAGGTTTCACGGGCTTCAAGATCTCCATTTTTTATGCGGGCGAAGAGAACTTCTTTTTCCTCTTCCTTGAGAATAGGAAGCTTTGCGGTATTAACGCCGCAGATTTCAACTTTGTATGCAGCCATATACATTTCCTCCGGTAGTTTTGATAATGTAAGGATGCTGCATTTGAAGTGATTTTATGCAAGAATATCTTTTTTTTTCTAGATGGAAATGGTAAAATAATCAAAAGAGAGAAAAGTAGGTGTAGTGTATGAAAGATTTGATTGAAGAAAGAGATCGTAAAGCAAAAATTCAAAAAAGCGTTATTAAAAGCTGGAATGTGCATTATATGACGCCGGAAGAACTAAAAGAGTTAGAGAAGCAAAATGAGGCAGCAGATGTTTATGCACGTTTAGAAGCGGAGGCAGCGGCAGATGAAGCAAAGTTTCAGGCAGAAATAGAAGCGGCGAGGAGAATGTCTGAGGATTATAACAAAACAACAGGGGCATATTCAGGTCAGTATGGAAAGCAGGAAGTCGATAGTGTAACACAGGGACAGATTGATAAAATTCTTGGAGAAAAGGATGCAGCAATCCGCTCTATGATTGATGAAGAAACAAAGTTAGAAGAGCAGATGGCTATTTTAGGTGAACAGGGAGAGAAGATAGAAGAAGTACCAGAGAATATACAAGAAGAAAGTATTGAAATGGAAGAGACTGGAGAAGTGACAGAAGAATAAAGAAAAGGATGTTATGGTGATGACAGGGAAGAAATCAACACAAAAAGAACACGGAAAGAATAGAATCCTGCATTGGTTGGGGATAGGTTATCTTGGATTACAGGCAATACTGGGATTGGTGGTTGGAATATCCCTGTTTTTCTTAAATATGCTACCAATGAAATACTTCATTGTATTATGCGTCATTATGCTATTGCTTTTTGGATGGAACACATGGCTGTTGATGGGAAAAGGAAAGAAAAAGCATAAAAAAGGAAGAAAAGTTGGTGGTGCGTTTTTAAATATCCTTTTAATACTAGTATATTTATATTTAGCAAATATGATTCTAAGTACGAATGTAGCGATGGAAGAAATTGCATCTGAAGTGCAGATGGAGGATGTTGTTGCTGTTTATGTGAAGGAAGAAGATTCAGCAAAAAATCTGGAAGATGCAAAGGATTATGTGTTTGGATATACAACTACGTATGATGCTGAAAATACTACAATTACCATCCATGCAATGGAGAAAGAATTGAATCAGGAATTGCAACTAACTTCTTATGATACTGTACATGATATGGTCGAAGCATTCTATCAGGGAGAAGTAGGGGCTATTATTTTAAATGAGGCGTATGTTGGAATTTTAGAGGAGCAGGAGGAATATGCTACTTTTTCTTCTGATACCCGGATTATTTATGAATATTCTGTTTTTTCGGAATTAAAGGCAGTAGAAGATGTTGATTTAACAGAAGAACCATTTATTGTTTATATCAGTGGTTCGGATACGAGAAGTGAAAAACTAGCGACAAGCAGAAGTGATGTAAATCTTTTGGCAGTTGTAAATCCGAAAAATAGGCAGATTCTGCTTGTAAATACACCAAGAGATTACTATATACCACTTTCTGTTTCGAATGGAGTAAAAGATAAGCTGACACATGCAGGTCTTTATGGTGTAGATGTTTCCAGTGATACGTTAGCGATGCTATATGATGTAGAAATTTCTTATTATGCACAGGTTAATTTTGCTGGATTTGAGGAACTAGTGGATGCGATAGGCGGAATTACCATTGAATCTGAAATTTCGTTTACTACCTTAAATGGCGGTTATTACATTAAAGAAGGCGAAAATGAATTAAGTGGTGCGGAAGCGCTTGGTTATGTAAGGGAACGAAAAGCTTTTGGAGAAGGAGATATACAGCGGGGGCGAAATCAGATGAAGGTAATTGCTGCTATTATTGATAAAGCAACATCACCGGTCATTCTGACAAAATATACAAGTATTATGGATAGTATGGCAGGCACTTTTAATACAAATCTTACTTCAGAACAAATTTCCGAACTTGTAAAAATGCAATTGTCAGAAGGTGGCGGATGGCAGGTGTTGTCTTACACGGTAAATGGTACGGGAGATAGTTCCACGACTTATTCTATGCCGAATCAAAAAAGTTATGTTATGATACCGGACCAGACGACAGTTGACTGTGCGTCAGATTTCATAAAACGTGTTTTGGCGGGAGAGACTTTGACAGAAGAGGATTTGCAATAAAAGAAAATCTTTGACATTTTTTTCATAGATGTATACAATAGTGAAATGTATGGAAGAATTTATGAGGAGGATAAGAAGATGAAGAAAATTCTGGACTTGATTACAGATGAAGTAACCAAAGCATTTTTGGAATGCGGCTATGATGCAAAATATGCAAGGGTAACTTTATCAAATAGACCAGATCTTTGTGAATATCAGTGCAATGGCGCTATGGCAGCGGCAAAAGAATATAAAAAAGCACCGTTTATGATTGCAGATGAAATTGCAGAAAAATTAGCAAAAAATCCAATTTTTTCTATGGCGGAATCTGTAAAGCCTGGTTTTTTGAATTTGAAAATAGAAGAATCTTATTTGGCTGATTATGTGGCAGAAATGCAGAAAGACGGAGAACGTCTTGGATGCGATAAATGTGAGAATCCAAAGACGATTATGATTGACTATGGCGGACCAAACGTAGCGAAGCCATTACATGTTGGTCATCTGCGTTCTGCAATTATTGGAGAGAGTATCAAACGAATCGGTAAATTTATGGGACATCGTGTGATAGGAGATGTTCATTTAGGAGACTGGGGTCTTCAGATGGGACTCATCATTACGGAATTAAAGTTGAGAAAACCAGAACTTGTTTACTTTGATGAAGCATATGCTGGGGAATATCCGGAAGAACCTCCATTTACCATTTCTGAGTTAGAGGAAATTTATCCGACAGCTAGTGGAAAATCAAAAGAAGATGCTGCGTATAAAGAAGCAGCCATGCAGGCAACTTTTGAGTTACAGCATGGAAGACGCGGTTATCAGGCACTTCTTTCTCACATCTTAAATGTTTCGGTAACTGATTTGAAGCGTAATTACGAGAATTTAAATGTTTCTTTTGAATTATGGAAGGGTGAGTCTGATGCACAGCCATATATTCCTGCTATGGTACAGAAGATGAAGGATGATGGTTTTGCTTATATTAGTGATGGAGCTCTTGTGGTAGATGTGAAAGAAGAAACAGATACCAAGGAAGTACCTCCTTGTATGATTTTAAAATCAGATGGTGCATCTTTATACAATACGACAGACCTTGCAACGATTGTCTGGAGAATGAAAGATTATCAGCCAGATGAATTGATTTACGTAGTTGATAAACGTCAGGAACTTTATTTTACACAGGTATTCCGTTGTGCAAGAAAGACAGGTCTTGTAAAGGAAGATACGGAACTTAAGTTCTTAGGCTTTGGTACTATGAATGGAAAAGACGGAAAGCCATTTAAGACACGTGAGGGTGGCGTTATGCGTCTGGAGTACCTGGTATCTAGCGTAAATGACGAGATGTTGAAAAAGATTACAGAGAATCAGAAGAGTAAGGAAAACTTAGAAATCTCAGAAGAAGAAGCAAAAGAAACTGCAAAGACAATTGCTTTGGCAGCAATTAAATATGGAGATTTGTCAAATCAGGCAAGTAAGGACTATATCTTTGATATTGATCGTTTTACTTCTTTTGAAGGAAATACGGGTCCATATATTTTATATACGATTGTTCGTATCAAATCTATTTTAAAGAAATATCAGACGCTTGGAAAACAGGTAGAAGGAAAAATTTTACCGGCACATTCTAAGAGTGAAAAGGATTTGATGTTAGAATTGAGTAAATTCAATGCTGTAATGGAAAATACATTTGAAGAAACAGCACCGCATAAAATTTGTTCTTACATCTATGATTTAGCAAATGCATTTAATAGCTTCTATCATGGAACAAAAATTATGGCAGAAGAGGATGAAGCCGTTCAGGCATCTTATATTAAGCTATTAGAAGTTACAAAAGCAGTATTAGAGACCTGTATTGATGTATTAGGTTTTTCTGCACCAGAACGTATGTAAATTGCAGTCATAAAATTTAAGACAAGTCATATATATAAGTCATAGGCACAATGTGCCTATGACTTTTTTTTCTATAGGAAAATACGTCCTATAGAGTAAAAAGCCCTCCGGGCAGGATGCGACTGGTGCGCAGATGTAAAATGCAAGCTGACGCTTGCGCGCACCAGCGCGCAAAGAGCACAAAGTGCTCTTTGTTCGTGGGGAAATATGTTAGAAAAGAGGGAAAATTATGCCGGAATGGAAACAGATTTTTCCAATGAGGATACGTTCTTATCTGGAAAAGGAAGAGTGGAAAGAAGGGCTGGAAGAAATCAGAGTTCGGATAGGACAACCATTGGAATTTATTTATGCAGAAAAAATAAAATATCTATGGAAAAAGAGTGGACAAGAGAACTGTATTCGGGAGAAACAAAAAGAGGATGACTGGAGGGAGGCAGTTGAAATTGATGAAAAGGAAATGCTGGAAATGATAAACTACATAAGTAATTACTCTCTGTATGCATTTCAACAGGAAATACGAAGTGGTTATTTGACAATGGAAGGAGGACATCGGGTTGGACTGGCAGGGAAAACAGTTTGGGAAGATGGAGTGATAAGGGGGATTTCGAATATTACGTTTCTAAATATCAGAGTAGCACATGAATGGAAAGGTTGTGCTATCCCTTTGCTGCCGTATCTAAGAAGCCAAAGAAGTATTTATAATACGCTGCTTTTATCGGCACCGGGAATTGGAAAAACCACTTATTTAAGGGATTGTATTCGTTTATTGTCGGAGGGAGAAGGAGCATATCAAGGATTAAAAGTAGGAGTGGTTGATGAAAGGTCTGAAATTGCAGCCTGTTACATGGGGATTCCACAGAATGATTTGGGACCGCGGACAGATGTGCTAGATGGATGTGGAAAGGAAGCAGGAATGCAAATGCTGCTTCGTTCTATGTCTCCACAGATTATTGCGGTAGATGAATTAGGAAATGAACAGGATTTTTTTGCAGTAGAGCAGGCCGTGTGTTCGGGAAGCAGAGTATTAGGAACAATTCATGCAGGAGATATCAAAGAACTATGGGAAAAGCCATATTTAAGAAAATGGTTTGAAAAAAAGCTAATCAAACGATTTGTTTTATTAGAGCGTAATGAGAAGGGGGAACGTGGATTTCATATCTATAACGAATTGCTGGAGCGGATATGTTGAAGTTTTTTGGATGCTGCCTGATACTTATGGGAGCTTTTGGCGGGGCTCTTTGGGTCAGAGGAGAAGTGGCAGATCACGTCAAACTTTTATATGGGTTCCAACAATTGTTTTTTAAATTGGCAGAGGATATTCGATACAGCAGACAGCCCATGGAACAGTTACTTGTTCAAACTGGAAATTCTTCGGATGAAAGAATCAATGGAATATGCAGAGAATTAGGGGAAAAACTGGCAGAGGGAAATGTGGTATCCGCACAGGAAGAATGGGAGACGATTTTTAGAAAAAGAAGGAAAGAACTACATTTATCAGAGGAAGAAGTGGAATTATTTGCAGAAGCCGGAAATGCTTTTTTTGGAAAATGTATGGAAGAAAACGAGACATATTTTTCCTTGGTAATGGACAGATTGGGGTTTCAAATAGAGGAACAGCGAAAGGAACAGAAAGAAAAACAGAAAGTATTGCAGTCTGTGGTATTAATGGGAGGAGCAATGCTTGTTCTTTTACTGATTTAGGGAAGAGGGGGAAATATGGGTGTAAGTTTAATATTTAAGATTGCGGCAGTTGGAATTCTTGTAACAGTATTAAGCCAGGTGCTAAAACATAGTGGACGAGAGGAACATGCCTTCCTGACAAGTCTGGCAGGTCTGATTCTGGTATTGTTCTGGATTGTGCCATATATTTATGATTTGTTTGAAACAATGCAATCACTTTTTACCATTTAGAAAGAGAGGCATATTTTGGATATCTTTAAAGTTGGAATGATGGGGATTACCGGTGTTTTGACAGCTGTGCTACTGCAGAAAGAGAAAAAGGAATATAGTTTTTTTATTAGTCTGGCGATTGCAATCTGTATTTTTATGTTTATGCTTTCTAAGATTGAAACGCTTCTTACCTTTATAGAAAAGATGGAGAGCATGGTTATGGTGGACAGCCGTTATATTCTGTTAATCATGAAGATGATTGGAATTTCTTATGCGGCGGAATTTGCAGTAGGAATTTGTAAAGATGCCGGATATAGTTCGATTGCGGGACAGATAGAAACATTTGCCAAAATTTCGATTCTGGTAATCAGTATTCCGGTATTAACAGTATTTTTGGAAACTCTGGAGCAGTTCTTATGAAAAGAAAAATAAAAGTTGGCATATTTTTTCTTTGGTTTTTACTTGTAATAGGAAAAACGGAGTGCGTTTATGCAAAAGAGGAAGAGAATAGCTTTTGGGAAGAAGTGCAGAATATGCAGAAGGAAATTGATTATAGTGAACTGGATTCTTTTCTAGAAGAAACAGAATCTCGTGAAAAAATTAATTTCTCGGAGATTGTGGAGGCGTTTTTGGAAGAGGGAGGAACTTCTATTGATTATGATTTGTTGCTTCAATGGGGGAAGGACATCCTTTTTTATGAAGTGAATCAGAACCGCCAGATTCTTTTAGAAGTATTGATTCTGGTATTTGCATTTTCCATGCTTTCTCATTTTGCAGGAATTTGGGAAAAGCCATATTTCACAGAAATTTCATTTGTCCTTTTTTACTGTATTCTGGCAGTATTGCTTTTGAAATCACTTGTAGTTATGAATGACATTGTGGCAGAAACACTAGAAAAGAGTATCAACTTTATTCGGGCATTTATTCCGACCTATTGTTTTACGATGGTGTTTTCTTCGAATATAAGCAGCTCCGTAGGATTTTATCAGTTATCTTTTTTCCTGATTTATCTGATACAATATCTGTTTCAAAACTTTCTTGTAGTATTCATACATATTTATGTTCTGATGGAATTGCTGAGTCACTTTTTTGAGGAAGAACGGTTTGAGGGGATGGCAGAGTTGTTGTGTCAGTTTATTCAGTGGTGTTTTAAATTAACATGGGGAATTGTGCTGGGATTAAATGTAGTGCAGAATTTAATTGCACCAGTAAAAGATAAATTAACAGGAGGAACAGTATCAAAAGCAGTTTCTGTTATTCCGGGAATTGGAAATGCACTCAATGGAATTACGGAGATGGTGCTGGGGTCTGGAATATTATTAAAAAATTGTGTTGGAGCGGCAGGCGTTTTCGTCCTTACAACATTTTGTTTGGCGCCGGTTGTTCAAATCGGATGCATGGCAATTTTTTATCAATTGGCGGGGGCGTTGGTTCAGCCTGTAGCAGATAAGCGAATTTATGGATGTCTGAAAGGGGTCGCCAAGGGAGGAATGCTTTATTTGAAAACAATTGGCGCAAGTGTATTACTTTTTATTTTGACGATTGCCCTGACGACAGCAGCTACAAGCTTTCTTTCTTATTAAGGAAAAGGAGTGGAATATGACACAATTTTTAGCATGCGTAAAGAGTTATACGGTCTTTTTTTTACTGATGATGTTGCTGATTCAACTGATTCCAAAGGAGAGCTATCGGAAATACATTCAGTTTTTTATGGGAATGTTATTGGTATTTGCTTTTTTATCACCGGTGATAACACTTTTATTTGATTCGGGAGAATTTTTTGAATTGGTAGAATATGAGACATTTCAAGAACAGTTAGAAGAATTGGAAAAGGATACAGATCGGATTGAATTTTTACAGCAGGATTATTATGAGGAACAGTGTAAAAAAATAATAGAGCGAGAATTAGAACAGATAGCGTTGTCATATGATTATGAGATAGAAGAAACAGAGCTTTCCTATACCGATGAAGGAAAAATTAATAAAATTACGCTAGTAGTTAAAGAGAAGGATGAGACGACGATTGAGATAGCAAAGGTGTCGATTGGGATTGAGGAAAAAAGGACAGAGGAATTGGAGGAAGATTGCAGTACGCTGCTTAAAAGCATTTGCGACTATTACCAGATAGAGGAAGAGGAAGTGGAAATTTTCGTTGCAGGAAACTCTTAAATGTTAGGGAAGAAGGAAGAAAATGGAACATAATTTCAGTAAAAAGATAATAGAATTTTTACAGCAGAAAAAGTGGAAAAAGATGAAAAAAAGTGACTGGCTGATTCTTGTTCTGGCAGGGGTGTTGATTTTAATCCTTGCAATGCCTGTAAATCAGAAGAAAAAAGTGGATAGCGCTGTAAATCAGACAGAAGAATTAGAAAGTGAACAAAAGGAGGAAAAGGAGGCAGAAACCTATGCCGAGGAATTGGAAGAACGTTTAGAAAAGGTTTTAGAACATATGGAAGGGGTCGGAAAGGTACAAGTCATGATAACACTTTCAGATCTAGGAGAAGATGTATTAGAAAAAGATTGCGTCAGTACAGGGAGTACTACGACTGAAACCGATAGTAGCGGGGGGAGCAGAACGATAACGGAAAGTGAAATCAGCAATACCACCGTTTATGTGGAAAAAGACGGTGAACGTTATCCGTATCTGCAAAAAGAGATGACACCCCGCATTGAGGGAATTGTAGTGGTAGCAGAGGGTGGCGACCAGCCAACCGTAATTTCAAATATTTCTGATGCTGCTATGGCATTATTCTCAGTAGAAGCGCATAAAGTTAAAGTAGTTAAGATGTGTATGCAGGAGGAATAACAGTGAAGAAGATTTTTCGAAAAAATCAGGTCATCATTACCGCATTAGCGTTAATGATTGCGGTAGCAGGTTATATCAGTTACATGAACAAAGACATGGAAGATGAGACATTGGCAGTCACTTCTGATGCATTGGAGGAAGAATATGAAATTTCAGAAGAAGATAGTCTTTTAGAAGGAGAGATATTTACAGATGAAATAGCGGATACAACAGAGACATTGAGTGAAAACGGAGAAGTGGCAGCAGAAGATGGTAATTTGAATGAAACAAGTGATATGGAGGATGCAGGAGAGGCAGTCTTGACAAGTACCACGATTGATAATGCATCTTTTGCGGCAGAAATGAAATTAAACAGAGAGCAGATTCGTTCTAAAAATAAAGAGACTCTGTTAGAAATCGTAAATAATACAAATGTGACAGATGCACAGAAGCAGGCTGCAATTGATGAAATGATTGCGTTAACGGATATTGCAGAAAGAGAATCAGCGGCAGAGATGCTTTTAGAAGCGAAAGGATTTACGGATGTGGTTGTTAGCATTACCGATGAAAGCTGCGATGTGGTACTTAATATGGGGGAAGTAACCGATGCAAAGCGGGCACAGGTAGAAGATATTGTAAAGCGAAAAACAAATATCTCAGCGGAAAATATTGTAATTACACCAATCAGTACAACAACAGAAGAAACAGCAGAGTAGAAAAGTGTCGCGCAGGCGACACTTTTTTTACTTGATTTTATGAAGGTTTCGGTATATGCTAATAAATGTTGTAAAAAAATAACATGGAAAAGCTAGCTGCCTGAAAAGGCAAAATCGCAATAGAGAAGATAGAAAAGATTTTGGAGGAGCAACATTGGCTAATTTAAGAAAAGAGATAGAAAAAAGACGTACATTTGCAATCATTTCCCATCCGGATGCCGGAAAGACGACATTAACGGAAAAGTTTTTGTTATATGGAGGAGCCATTAATTTAGCAGGTTCTGTAAAAGGAAAGGCAACAGCACGTCATGCGGTATCTGACTGGATGGAAATTGAAAAGGAAAGAGGTATTTCTGTTACTTCATCCGTACTGCAGTTCAATTATGATGGATATTGTATTAATATTTTGGATACACCGGGACATCAGGATTTCTCGGAAGATACTTACCGTACTTTAATGGCAGCTGATTCTGCAGTTATGGTAATTGATGGTTCGAAAGGTGTTGAAGCACAGACAAGAAAATTATTTAAGGTATGTGTCATGCGTCATATTCCGATTTTTACATTTATCAATAAGATGGATCGCGATGCAAATGATACCTTTGATTTATTAGATGAAATTGAAAAGGAATTGGGAATTGCTACCTGCCCAATCAACTGGCCAATTGGTTCTGGAAAGAATTTTAAGGGAGTTTATGATCGTAACACAAGAAAGGTTATGACATTCTCCGATACCTTAAAAGGAACAAAAGAAGGTCAGGAAAAGCAGATAGATATTGATGATCCTGCATTGGTTGATGAAATCGGACAGGAATATAAAGATCAGTTATTAGAAGAAATTGAATTATTAGATGGTGCTAGTGCAGAATTTGATATGGAATTAGTCAGCAAGGGAGAACTTTCACCGGTATTTTTTGGTTCGGCACTGACGAATTTTGGTGTAGAAACCTTTTTGCAGCACTTTTTACAGATGACATATTCTCCACTGCCAAGAAAAGCAGATATCGGAGAAGTAGATCCTTTCCAGGAAGATTTTTCTGCTTTCGTATTCAAAATTCAGGCGAATATGAATAAAGCACATCGTGACCGAATTGCATTTATGAGAATTTGTTCCGGAAAATTTGAAGCAGGTATGGAAGTAACGCATGTGCAGGGTGGAAATAAAAAAATAAAATTATCACAGCCACAGCAGATGATGGCACAGGAACGTCATATTGTAGATGAGGCATATGCGGGAGATATTATTGGTGTGTTTGATCCGGGAATTTTTTCGATTGGAGATACCATTACGACTGCAAAACCATTCAAGTTTGAGGGAATTCCTACCTTTGCACCAGAACATTTTGCAAGAGTACGTCAGGTAGATACCATGAAACGAAAACAGTTCATGAAAGGAATGCAACAGATAGCACAGGAAGGTGCTATTCAGATTTTCCAGGAATATAATATGGGAATGGAAGAAGTAATCGTAGGTGTTGTAGGCGTACTTCAGTTTGACGTATTAAAATATCGTTTGGAAAATGAATATAATGTAGAGATTCGTATGGAAAATCTTCCATATGAGCATATTCGCTGGATTGAAAATGAAGATATTGATATGGACAAGCTTACCGGAACTTCTGATATGAAAAAGATTCAGGACTTAAAAGGAAGACCATTATTATTATTTGTCAATGCATGGAGTGTTGGAATGACACTTGATCGAAATGAAGGACTTATTTTATCTGAGTTTGGAAAGGAATAGCAGGTAGCGTGTATGGCAGTCAGAACAATCACAAAGGAAAATTTTGAGCAGGAAGTGCTGGCATGTAAAAAGCCGGTTCTGCTTTTGTTTATGACAGAATCTTGTGAGGATTCTAAAAAACAGCTGATACTTTGGGAAAAGTTATCAGAGGAATTAGAAGACTCTGTTATATTTGGAATCGTTGATGTGAATCAGTCGGTAGGATTAGCGTTCCAGTATCAGATTATGGATACACCAACGATAGTGGCAATGAGTTATGGAATTTTTAGAGGACGTGTGAAGGGAATTCAGACAGAAGAAGCAATCAGAAAGATGATAGAAGATTGTGGAGACGGAACATTTCAGATTTCCTAGGATAAAAAATAATACTTGTAACAAAAGAAAGCGGATGTTATACTGAGAAAGTCAGAAAGTATCTGCTTTCTTTTTTTCTTGACCATATCGGTCAGTGTTCCAGGTGAAAGAATAAATTAGGAAATGGGGTGTTTCCATTGGTGCTATAAAAACGAACAAATTTTCGATTTTTTGGTTGACAAGAAGAAAAAAGTATACTACTATAAGAATATAAAAACGAACATTAGTTCGCATGGAGGAGAAAAATGGCAAAAGAAGATAAATTAAAAGCATTAGATGCAGCGATTTCACAGATTGAGAAGCAGTATGGAAAAGGTTCTGTTATGAAGCTTGGAGATAACGCTGCAAGTATGAACGTAGAGACAGTTCCAACAGGCTCTTTAAGCCTTGATATTGCATTGGGATTAGGAGGACTTCCAAAGGGACGTATTATTGAGATTTACGGACCGGAATCCAGTGGTAAGACAACGGTAGCATTACATGCGGTTGCTGAAGTACAGAAGAGAGGCGGTATTGCAGGGTTTATTGATGCGGAACATGCATTAGATCCTGTTTATGCAAAGAACATTGGAGTAGATATTGATAATCTTTATATTTCCCAGCCAGATTGCGGGGAGCAGGCATTAGAAATTACGGAGACAATGGTACGTTCCGGAGCAGTTGACATTATTATTGTGGACTCTGTTGCAGCATTAGTACCGAAGGCAGAGATTGATGGTGATATGGGAGATTCGCATGTAGGTCTTCAGGCTCGTCTGATGAGTCAGGCACTTCGTAAATTAACGGCTGTTATCAGCAAGTCAAATTGTGTTGTTATTTTCATTAATCAGTTGCGTGAAAAGGTTGGAGTTATGTTCGGTAATCCGGAGACGACAACAGGTGGACGTGCTTTGAAGTTCTATTCTTCTGTGCGTATGGATGTGCGTAGAATAGAATCCTTAAAACAGGGAGGAGAAGTAATTGGTAACCGTACCCGTGTTAAGGTTGTTAAGAATAAAGTGGCACCACCTTTCCGTGAGGCAGAGTTTGATATTATGTTTGGTCAGGGTATCTCAAAAGAAGGTGATATTCTTGACTTGGCAGCTGATTATGGAATTATTAATAAATCGGGTGCATGGTATGCTTATAATGGAGAAAAGATTGGTCAGGGTCGAGAGAATGCCAAGAATTATTTAAAAGAGAATCCATTGATTTGTGAGGAAGTAGAAGCAAAAGTGCGTGAACAGTTTCAGTTAGATGGAACAGCTGAGGAAGAAGCTGATGCTTCAAGTAAGGGTGTACAGTCTGAAGAAGAAAAAGCGGAAGAATAAAAGGATTTCAAAAAGCTAACTCGAAAATGCTGTATAAGAAAATGTCACCGGACTTTTGAAAGAAAGGAAAGGCATAGAAAATGTCACAGATTCAGGTAGTTTCGGTGCTTCCACAGGATAAGGGAAGAAGAAAGATTCGTTTTGAAAACGGAATAGAGATTCTTTTATACCGAAATGAATGTAAAAAATATGGGATAGAAGAACAAGGATATCTAGAAGAAGAGACATATCGGGAAATCTTTGAGGAAGTAATCAGTGTCAGGGCGACCAAACGTGCTATGCATCTTCTGGAAAAAAT
Organism: Roseburia sp.; assembly: GCA_051879395.1. Classification (GTDB taxonomy): domain Bacteria; phylum Bacillota; class Clostridia; order Lachnospirales; family Lachnospiraceae; genus Roseburia. Next base: position 36,508 of record JBJELY010000196.1, read on the forward strand.
GGATCGTACCAGAAAACAACTTTATGACAAGTTGAAGCAGAATGGTTATCCTGAGGAATGCATTGAGACCGCACTTGCATATGTGGAATCGTATCATTATATTGATGATTTGCGTTATGCAAAGAATTATATCAGGTTTCATCAGAAAGATAAGAGCAGACAGCGTTTAAAGTTGGAGTTGCTAAGAAAAGGTGTTTCAAAAGAAGAGATTGAGCTTGCATTAGAAAGTGAGTATGAAAATCGGGAACAGGAACAGATCCGTTCTTTATTGCAGAAAAAGAAATTTTCTTTTGAACAGGCAGATCAGAGTGAAATAAGACGGATGTATCAGTTCCTGTTGAGAAGGGGATTTCGAAGTTCGGATATTACGCATGTTATGAGAGAAACAGGAGACCTTAATTTTGAGGATAGTTTTGCAGAGTGAAACTTTCATGAAAATGACCATTATAGTTTTGAAAATTTGGTACAATATGTAGTGGAATTTTCGGAAAAATATGCAATATTATGCATATTGTATAGTTAGCTACTTGACATAACTACTAAAAAAGGATAAAATTTATATGTTGTTATTTATGACAGATATGTAATATTTTTTATGTTATATGTACAATGAAAATTAAATAAGGAGGTGCTCCTGTGCTGAAGATTGTGATTGCTGTTATTATTACATTGGTAGTTACGGCAGTGGTAGTATGGCTAATTGCAAATGCTTATCACAAAAAAGTAACAGATGCTAAAATCGGTAATGCGGATGAAAAAGCCCGTGAGATTATTGATGAAGCAGTTAAGACAGCAGAGACGAAAAAGCGTGAATCTATGCTTGAAATCAAAGAAGAATCTATCAAGGCAAAAAATGAACTTGATAAGGAAATCAAAGAACGTAGAGCAGAGATTCAGAGAAGCGAACGTCGTATCGTACAGAAGGAAGAAAACTTGGATAAAAAGTTAGAATCCATTGAAAGACGTGAAGCTGGTTTCGCTGCCAAAGAAGAAGAAATGAACAGGCAGAAGGCTCAAATCGCAAAGCTCAATGAAGAGCGTATACAGGAACTGGAAAGAATCTCTGGATTAACCTCCGAACAGGCAAAGGAATATCTCTTAAAAACCGTTGAAGAAGATGTAAAACTTGATACTGCAAAATTAATTAAGGAATTAGAAAGTAAGGCAAAAGAGGAAGCGGATAAGAAAGCAAAAGATTATGTAGTAACTGCAATTCAAAAGTGTGCTGCTGATCATGTTGCAGAAACGACAATTTCTGTTGTACAGCTTCCGAATGATGAAATGAAAGGTAGAATCATCGGACGTGAAGGTCGTAATATACGAACATTAGAAACGATGACAGGTGTAGATTTAATTATAGATGATACACCGGAAGCAGTTATTTTATCCGGATTTGACCCTATCAGAAGAGAAGTTGCAAGAATTGCATTAGAGAAATTAATTGTGGACGGACGTATTCATCCGGCCAGAATTGAAGAAATGGTAGAAAAAGCACAAAAAGAAGTAGAAACAATGATTCGTGAAGAAGGTGAGGCAGCAACTTTGGAAGTTGGTGTACACGGTATTCATCCAGAATTAGTTCGTTTATTGGGTAGAATGAAGTTTAGAACTAGTTATGGACAGAATGCATTGAAACATTCTATTGAGGTTGCACAACTTTCAGGTTTGTTGGCTGCTGAAATCGGTGTTGACGTCAGAACTGCAAAACGTGCAGGTTTGTTACATGATATCGGTAAATCAGTAGACCATGATATGGAAGGTTCCCATATTCAGATTGGTGTGGATTTATGTAGAAAATACAAAGAGTCTCCAATCGTTATTAATGCAGTAGAAGCGCATCATGGTGATGTGGAACCGGAATCTTTGATTGCATGTCTGGTACAGGCTGCTGATACAATCAGTGCAGCTAGACCGGGAGCAAGAAGAGAAACACTGGAAACATATTCCAACAGATTAAAGCAGTTAGAGGATATAACAAACGGATTTAAGGGAGTAGACAAGTCATTTGCTATTCAGGCGGGTAGAGAGATTCGAATTATGGTAGTTCCAGAACAGGTTAGTGATGCAGACATGGTATTACTGGCACGTGATATTTCAAAACAGATTGAATCTGAGTTAGAATATCCAGGTCAGATTAAAGTAAATGTTATTCGTGAATCAAGAGTAACAGATTACGCAAAATAGAACTGTATCTGAGCTTAAATAAGAGGGTAATGCTGAGAAATTCAGTGTTGCCCTTTTTATTATTTGGGCGAGTAGTGAGGAAACTAACAAAGAGTATTTTTTATAGTTGGAAGGAGAATTTTATTTATGGATCAGAAGGTTAAAAGAATAAACAGAGAACTAAAGGTTCAGGGAGCAATTTTAGATTTTTATGCAGATACGATGGAACTACCAGATGGGAAATTGGAAAAATGGGATTTTGTGTCTCATAGAATGGGAGCAGCTGCGGTTGTGCCAGTTTTGGCGGATGGAAGAATTCTTATGGTAAGACAATATCGAAATGCATTGGATCGGGAAACTTTAGAAATCCCAGCAGGAGCAAGAAACAGTAAGACGGAAGATACAAAAATTTGTGCAGCAAGGGAGTTAGAGGAAGAAACTGGATATCGAAGTGAAAATCTTCAAAAAATATTGTCTTTAAAAACAACGGTTGCATTTTGTGATGAGTTTATTGATGTATATCTGGCAAAGGACTTAAAGCCGGGAAATCAGCATCTAGATGAAGGTGAATTTATTAACATAGAAGCATATCCGTTAGAAGAACTTTGTCAGATGATTTCAGAGGGAAAATTACAGGATTCTAAGACGGTTTCTGGTATTTTAGCTTATGCAAATTTGCTTCATCAGGGAAAATGAAGGTAAAAAGAATAGAGATTGAGAAGAAGGAACGAGAAAAGCTGGGAAAGATATAGAGATTGTCTGCATAGAATAGAAGAAAAACAATAAGGCGGAACAATTGAAAAAAGAATATTGGATGATGATATTAGCGTTTTTGGGTGGAATTGTTGGTGCAAATCTTTTGGGAATTGAAAAATTGACATCCTATGGTATTTTAAATTCTTATTTCTTGGATAAACTTTCTTCAGTTACAATTCATTATAAGGAATTGGCAGTACAAATCTTTTTGTTGAGAATGAAAGAGTTAGTACTACTTATTGTGTTGTCATTTGTTTTTAAAAGGGTATCTGTATGGAAAGGATGTATTTTTTTTCTGTTGTTTTCTTTGGGATTTTTGGTGACTGCATCTATTTTTAACTTTGGGTGGAAAGGGATGGTAATTGCAGGCGGCGTATTGGTGCCACAATGGATCTTTTATGGTCTTTCTTTATATTTACTGGTGAGAGGAAGCGATAAAGTGAATGGTGTGGATGGAAAGCTTTATCATTATCAAAACCGCAAGGAAAAATATGGTATGATATTTGCTCTATATGGAGCGGTATTACTTATTATGAGTTTAGGAGTAGTGACAGAAAGTTACATAAACCCAACGATATTGAGAAAATTGTTAAAAATAATTTAAAAAAATTTACCAAAATTTTACAACATATGGTGCGTGAAAAAAGCAATGAATCGAGATGTTGTAGTTTTATGTAAATCGCTGTTTTTCTTTGAAAAATACCATTTGATTTTCTTGTAACTTGTTATTATAATAGAGAATGTACCTCGAAAGAGGTACATTTTTTAAGTTTTGATTAATGATTGAGGGAAAAGGAATCGGGCAGGTAGAGTATATGATACAGGAGATACAACAATTTATAGAATATCTTCATAATGAGAAAAATACTTCTAGCAATACGGAAGTATCCTATGAGCGTGATTTGAGAAAGATGAGTCAGTATCTGGTAGAGCAGGGAATTGTAAAAGCAGATGCAGTTACATTTGAAACTCTCAACTCATATGTTTTAAGCTTAGAAAAAGAAGGAAGAAAGGCGTCCACCATATCAAGAAGTATAGCTTCTATGAAAGCATTTTTTCATTATTTACAGATGATGGATAAGATAAAGAGCAATCCGACAGAAAGCTTGAAAGCACCTAAAATAGAGAAAAGAACGCCAGCGATATTGTCCACAGATGAAGCAGAGTTGTTATTAGAACAGCCAAATGGAGATACCCCTAAAGAATTAAGAGATAAGGCAATGTTAGAATTGCTTTATGCAACTGGAATTCGGGTTTCAGAATTGATTTCGCTAAAGAGAAAAGATCTGAATCTTCAGATGGAGTGTTTAACATGTGTAGATTTGCATAAAGAGCGTATTGTTCCGTTTGGAGATGTGGCTAAAAGGGCATTGGAAAGATATTTGGAAAATGGTCGCCCAAAGCTTGTTGGGGATGAAAATTGTGAATGGCTTTTTACAAATTGTTCTGGACAGCCAATGAGCCGTCAGGGTTTTTGGAAGCTGATTAAATATTATGGAAAAAAAGCAGGAATTACGTCTGAGATTACACCGCATACGCTAAGACATTCTTTTGCAGCGCACTTAGTCAGCAATGGAGCGGATTTAAAATCGGTGCAGGAAATGTTAGGTCATTCTGATATTTCTACTACTCAGATATATGCACAGTTAGAACAGATAAGAGTAAAAGAAGTTTATGCGAAAGCACATCCAAGATATGTAAGAGAATAGTTGGATTAGATAGGTTATAAAAAAGGACAGTTGATTAGAATCAGCTGTCCTTTTTGAGTACATTCTTGTATTCATTTTCAAAAATAAATATTATACTTGCATATCTGCGATTTCATAAATTAATCGTTTGGAATCTTCCCAGCCTAAGCATGGATCAGTAATCGATTTTCCATAGGTGTGTTCACCAATTTTTTGACATCCTTCTTCAATATAACTTTCAATCATAACACCTTTTACCATGTCTCGGATTTCAGTAGAAATTTTGCGGTTATGCAATACTTCTTTTACAATACGAATTTGCTCTTTGAATTTTTTTCCGGAATTTGAGTGGTTAGCATCAATGATTGCTGCTGGGTTTACCAAATCCATTTTTTGATACATATCACAGAGCCGAATCAAATCTTCGTAATGGTAATTTTGAGTAGTATTACCATGTTTGCTGACTGCACCACGTAAAACTACGTGCGTAAGAAGATTCCCGGTGGTTTCTACCTCGTAGCCACGGTAAACAAAATGATGAGGGTGCTGTGCTGCATAGACAGAATTTAACATAACAGAGAAATCTCCGCTTGTAGGGTTTTTCATTCCAGAAGCAACGTCAAAACCGCTGACAGTAAGACGATGCTGTTGGTCTTCAACAGAACGTGCACCAATGGCAACGTAAGAGAGTAAATCTTCGACATAACCCCAATTTTCCGGATAGAGCATTTCATCTGCACAGGTGAGACCACTCTCTGCAATGGCACGAATATGCATTCTACGCATTGCAATCAGTCCTTCAATCATATCAGGATCTTTTTCTGGATCTGGCTGAGAGGCAATTCCCTTGTAGCCTTCTCCAGTCGTACGAGGTTTGTTCGTATAGATACGAGGAATAAGAATTAACTTATCTTTTACATCTTCCTGAATAGAAGTTAAACGACTGACATAGTCGCAAACAGCGTCTTCATTATCGGCAGAACATGGTCCAATAATGACAAGAAAACGAGAGTCTTTTCCACAGATGACATCAGAGATAGCAGAATCTCGTTCCATTTTTAATTTTTTGAGAGAATCATTAAGCGGATAATCTCTCTTAATTTCTTCTGGTGTTGGTAATTGGTTTAAGTAAGTGAAACTCATAATAAAACTCCTTATTGTTTTGAAAAATATTTTTCTTTGATTGGTGCGATGGGCATTTCCATGCCGGTCCAACATTTGAAGGAAGCCGCACCTTGATAAAGCAACATGTATAATCCGTTAAAGGTAGGACATCCGATTGCTTTGGCATATTGAATCAGTTTTGTTTCTCTAGGATTGTAGATGATATCGGAAACAATTAGTTCTGGGAAAAGCATATCTGGAGAAACGGGACAGTTTTCGATATCTGGTGCCATACCGACGTTTGTTGCATTTGTTAAAATGTCACTATTAGAAATACATTGAGCTAGTTCCGTTGAATCTTCGATATCATGTAGACTTACTTTACAGGATGTCTCATGGTTAATCTGTTCAATCAGTGCTAAAGTCTTGTCCCAGGAAGCGTTTTTTCTCTTGCAAACGTAAATTTCTTTGACACCGTCTAAGGCAGCTTGTACTAAAATGGCTGTAGCAGCACCACCTGCACCGAGTAAGGTCATTTTTTTCCCAATAATAGAAAAGCCAGCATCTGTAACAGAACGCATATAACCAATGCCGTCTGTCATATGTCCGATATAGCGTTCTCCATCCCGATAGACGGTATTGACAGAGTTAGAAAGCCTCGCTGTTGGCGTTAAATCATCAAGATAAGGCAGGATTGCAGTTTTGAGTGGCATTGTTAGATTAAAGCCAAGTACATTGAGTGCTTTTAAGCCTGTAAAGGCACGTTCTAATGTTTCAGGCGTGACATCAAATGCAAGATACCGATAGTCTAGTCCAAGAAGGCGGAAAGCTTCATTATGCATTTGAGGTGAGATGCTATGCGCAACGGGATGTCCGAGCAGACATGTTAAGCCTGTTGCACCTGTAATTTCATTTCCCATTGTAAAATCCCTTTTCTTTCTATAAGTATGAATGACTATCAAAAGCCAATTTAAGAAATATCTTAATGCATTATAAAAAAGATGTCAAATATTTGCATTCTGTTTATGAGTAGGATATAATCTATAACAGTAAAGTGCGAAAGTGGTGAAGACGTGAAAAAAGAAATTGTAATAAAAGGGAAAAAAATTGGCGGAGGAAAGCCGGTCATTTGTGTACCGGTTATGGAGACACAAAAAGATAGAATTGTAAAAGAGGTTAGTCTTTTAGTGGGAAAAGGGACTGATATGATAGAATGGCGTGTGGATTATTTTGAAGCATGTGAAGATTTAAATGCTGTTAGAGAGGTTTTAGAAGCTTTAAAAATGTTAGTTGAACACACCATTTTTTTGTTTACGTTCCGGACCAAAAAACAAGGGGGGAGCCGTGAAATCGAGGAAGAAAAATTGGATGATTTGTATGAGGTCGCAGCAGAGAGTGGATGTGTGGATTTGATTGATCTGGAGTTCTTTGAGCTAAATCGTCCAATTCAAAAAATCAAACATTTGCAGAAAAAGGGTGTAAAAGTTATTGCTTCTCACCATGATTTTGAGGAAACACCTCAAATAGAAGTCATGGATATGCTGATACAAAGAATGGCAATGGGAGGAGCAGATATTGTAAAACTTGCAGTTATGCCAAATGAAATACAAGATGTCTTGAATTTATTGCAGATTACGAATCAGTTCCATCAGATGAAAGAAAGCACACCAATTATTACCATGTCTATGGGAAAAATGGGAATGATTAGCCGTTTATGCGGCGAAACATTTGGTTCCTGTGTAACTTTTGGAGCAAGGGAAAAAGCAAGCGCACCAGGACAAATGCAAATGGATGAATTAGAACAGGTACTAAGGATTATTCATGAAAGTGGGAAAGAACATGGTGGAGAATAAAAATAAACGAATCTTTTTAATTGGGTTTATGGGAACCGGAAAAACCACAATTTCAAAAAGGCTGGAAGAAAAGTTAAAGTATCCTCTTTATGATACGGATGCCATGATTGTAGAAAAGGAAGGAATGCGAATTCCGGAAATTTTTGAAAAAAAAGGAGAACCATATTTTCGCCAATTAGAAACAGGAGTAATTAAAGAATTTGAAAATATGGAAAGCTGTATTGTCTCTTGCGGTGGTGGCTTACCATTGAATAGAGAAAATGTAGCATATATGAGGCATTGTGGAACAGTCGTGTTGCTCCAGGCATCTCCTCAGACTGTATTCGAACATGTTCGTTATGGAAAAGAACGGCCGATTTTAAATGGAAACATGAATGTAGAGTACATAGAAATGTTGATGAAGCGTAGAGAAAGTGCTTATCAATATGCAGCAGATATCACCATTGTGACGGATGAAAAAGAACTATCTGAGATTACGGAAGAAATTATTGAAAAGTTAGAATCTTAAAGAAAGTGTAAAAAATTCTAAAAAAAGAGAGAGACTACTTGACTAGGTAGTCTCTTTTTGTTATTTTAGTTATCACTTGAAATAAATAACAATGTTAAATATTAACGAGGTGATATGATTGGAAGAAATGGAGAACGAATTACCAGGTAAATTCCTTGCAACGTTCCATCGTTTTAAGAAGCTGGATATGACCCCGATTATGGAGGGATTAAGCCCTGGAGAAGCCCAGCTTTTAACGGTGATTGAATGTAAAGAAAAAGAAGAGAGGATTCGGGTTTCGGCAATTGCGGAACGGATGAAAGTATCGACGCCTGCAGTTTCTCGAATGTTAAAAAAATTAGAAGACCAGGGGTTGATAGAACGGAGCATCGATAAAGAGGATCGCCGTAATACTTATGTAAAGACGACAGAAAAAGGAGAGGAATTGGTAGAAAAAATCAAACATAATCTTCATGATTTTGCTGGTAGCGTTTTGTTACAGATGAAAGAAGAGGATTATGAGCGGGCCATTACTTTTCTGAATGAACTTTATGATGCTGCTGAAGAAAAATTATCCCAGATTCGGAAAGAACAGCAGAAGTAAATACTATTTAAGAAGAAAAAAGGAGACCGAGATTATGAGTAAAATTTTTAAAAATATGGTTCCTTACTGGAAGTCCGTTATTATAATTGTATTATTGCTTTTTGTTCAGGCATGGTGCGATTTGTCACTTCCACAGTATACATCTGATATTATTGATGTGGGAATCATTGGGAATGGTGTAGAGCATATTTTTCCGGAGGCTGTAACAGAGGAAGAGTTTACAACAGCAGAACTTTTTATGACAGAAGTTGAAAAGGATATCTGGGAAGGCAGCTATACTAAACAAGATGGAATTTATGAGTTAAAAGATTTAGAGAAAGAAGAGCTAGAGGAATATGATGAAACTTTTGCTATTCCGTTGATATTAAATTATCAGATGTCTGCTTTGAACGAAGCAACTTTTAAAGAAATTGTTGCGGAGCAGATGGGTACCGATGCATCTGAGTTAGAGGATATGACAATAGAAGAAATTGGTGCATTAATGGGAATGGAACTGGAAACATTCGAGCAGGAGCAGGAGAACGAGGATGGAGATAGCGAGCTTGTAACTTGTGTAGATATGCGAAAAATTTTCCAAGGGCTTGTAGTAAGTGGAGCAATGACGGAAGAGACATTTTTAGAGATGCGCACTTCAATGGAAGATATGATAGATACCATGGGAAGTTCTCTTGTGCATTCAACAGGAGTTGCCTATGCGGTTGCATGTGATAAGGCAGCTGGATTAGACATTGAAAGTCTGCAAACTTCTTATTTGTGGAAAGCAGGCGGTAAAATGGTTGGTATGGCTCTTTTGATGGGGATTACAGCAATTTTAACAGGATTTTTTGCATCAAGAGTCGGAGCAGGCATCGGAATGACATTACGTGGAAAAGTTTTTAAGAATGTAGTTGGATTTTCGAATGCAGAGATGGATCAGTTTTCAACTGCATCTTTAATTACTAGAAGCACAAACGATATCCAGCAGATCCAGATGGTGTCTATTATGTTACTGCGTATGGTGGCATATGCACCAATTTTAGGAATCGGCGGTGTTATGAAAGTAAGTAATACAGGCGCAGGAATGGGCTGGGTGATTGGACTTGCAATTCTTGTCATTTTAGCATTTGTTATGGTGCTTTTAGCAGTCACAATGCCGAAATTCAAGTTAATGCAGAAACTGGTGGACCGAGTAAATTTGGTATCGAGAGAGATTTTGACCGGTCTTTCTGTTATTCGGGCATTTGGAAGAGAAAAGAAAGAAGAAGAGCGTTTTGATGAAGCAAATAAAGAACTGACAGGAACGATGTTATTTACAAATCGTGTCATGACGTTTATGATGCCGGGAATGATGTTAATTATGAACGGTTTAAGTGTATTGATTGTCTGGGTTGGTGCACATAAGATTGATGCAGGAACCATGCAGGTAGGCGCAATGACAGCATTTATTACGTACGCCATGATGATTGTTATGTCATTTTTAATGTTGACGATGATGTCAATCATGCTGCCAAGAGCTGCTGTTGCTGCAGAGCGTATTGATGAAGTTATTCGAACCGAATCTTCCATTCAAGAGGAAGTACATCCAACGGAGCTTGCTACTCATAATGGAGAGGTTCGTTTTGAGCATGTGAATTTCCGCTATCCGGGGGCAAAAGAGGATGTACTTTCTGATATCGATTTTGTGGCAGAAAAGGGAAAGACTACTGCTATTATTGGTAGCACCGGTTGTGGAAAATCCACACTTGTCAATCTGATTCCACGTCTCTATGATGTAACGGATGGTAAAATTACGTTAGATGGAATTGATATTAGAAAACTTTCTATGGAGGATTTAAGAAAAGAAATTGGATTTGTCCCTCAGAAGGGAATTCTATTCTCTGGAACAATTGCAACGAATTTAAGATTTGGAAAAGAGGATGCTACGGACGAAGAAATAAAAGAAGCCGCTGAGATAGCCCAGGCAACGGAATTTATTGAGGAAAAACAGGAACAGTATGAAAGCCCAATTGCACAAGGTGGAAGTAATGTTTCTGGTGGACAGAAACAAAGATTGTCTATTGCCCGTGCCATTGCAAAGATGCCCCAAATTTTTATCTTTGATGACAGTTTTTCCGCATTGGATTTAAAGACAGATGCAGCGCTTCGGAAAGCATTAAAAGAGAAAGTAGTGGATAGTACAGTCATTATTGTGGCACAGAGAATAAGTACAATATTGCATGCAGACCAGATATTAGTGTTAGATGAAGGAAAAATCGTTGGAAAAGGAACACATGAAGAACTGCTTGCAAATTGTGAAGTATATCAGCAGATTGCAAAATCCCAGTTATCGGAGAAAGAACTTGGGATAGAAGTAGAAAGTGGGGTGGCAGATCATGAGTAAAGAAATGGGAAAGAAACCTCAGTATAGGGGAAGAGGTCCAATGGGAGGCCATGGAATGATGCCTGGCGAAAAAGCACGAGATTTTAAAGGATCCATTGGAAAGCTTTTGGCTTATATTGGAAAATATAAAATTGCGATTGTTTGTGTGATGATTTTTGCAACGTGTTCTACTATTTTTAATGTAGTAGGACCTAAGATTTTAGGAAAAGCGACTACTGCGCTTTCAGAAGGTCTGATGGCAAAAATAGCAGGAACGGGAAGCATTGATTTTACTAAAATTGGAAGAATATTAATTTTTGTATTATGTCTGTATGCAGGAAGTGCTGTTTTCAACTTTATTCAGGGTTGGATTATGACAGGAGTAACGCAGAAAGTTTGTTATAAACTGCGGAAAGAAATTTCTGAAAAAATAAATCGAATGCCAATGAAGTATTTTGAAAGTAGAACATATGGTGAGGTCTTATCTCGAATTACAAACGACGTTGATACATTGGGACAGGGACTGAATCAGAGTATTACGACAATTATCAGTTCTCTGGCTACTTTAATCGGTGTGTTGATTATGATGTTGAGTATTTCACCATTGATGACTTTAATTGCGCTTGTTATTTTACCTGTTTCTGCAGTATTGACCTCATCTGTAGTTAAAAAATCCCAAAAATACTTTAAAGCACAACAGGAGTATTTAGGACATATTAACGGACAGGTCGAAGAGGTATATGGCGGTCACGTTGTGATTAAGGCATATAACAAGGAAAAAGATATTATCGAGGAGTTTGATAAAACCAACCGGACTTTATATGAATCTGCGTGGAAGTCTCAGTTTTTGTCTGGAATGATGCATCCAATTATGGTGTTCGTTGGAAATCTTGGATATGCAGCAGTGGCATTAGTTGGCGGTTTGCTTGCAATTCGTAATGTTATTACAATTGGTGATATTCAAGCATTTATTCAATATGTGAAGAATTTTACGCAGCCAATTCAGCAGATTGCACAGGTAATCAATCAGGTACAGTCTATGACGGCTGCATCTGAGCGGGTATTTGAGTTCTTAGAAGAAGAAGAGGAAGAACAGACGGTAGAACATCCTGCCAGTGCAGAAAATATTAGAGGTGAAGTAGAATTTTCGCATGTACACTTTGGTTATCAGCCAGATCAGATTATTGTGAATGATTTTAGTGTAAAAGTAAAACCGGGACAGAAAATCGCAATTGTAGGACCAACAGGTGCTGGAAAAACGACAATGGTAAAATTGTTAATGCGTTTTTATGATGTCAATGATGGTGCCATTTTATTAGATGGAACGAATATAAAGGATTATAATCGTAGGGAATTGCGTGATGCATTTGGTATGGTATTACAGGATACCTGGCTGTTTAAGGGAACCATTATGGAAAATATCCGTTACGGACATTTAGATGCGACAGATGAGGAAGTAATAGAAGCCGCAAAGGCAGCACATGCGCATCGGTTTATTCAGACACTGCCTGGTGGTTATGATATGGAACTGAATGAAGATGCAAGCAATGTTTCGCAGGGACAGAAGCAGTTAATTACGATTGCAAGAGCCATTCTAGCAGATAATAAAGTGTTAATTTTAGATGAGGCAACTTCTTCTGTTGATACAAGGACGGAAGTTGTAATCCAGAAAGCAATGGATAATCTGATGAAAGGTAGAACCAGCTTTATTATTGCACACCGTCTTTCTACAATTCGTGATGCAGATGTTATTTTAGTGATGAAAGATGGAGATATTGTAGAGCAGGGAAATCATGAAGAATTGTTAGCAAAGAACGGAGTCTACGCTGGACTCTATAATTCCCAGTTTGAAGAGTCTATTGCATAAAAAGTACGATAGCAAAAAAGGAATGAAAGATATTTCATTCCTTTTTTTGTGTGCGTTTTGCTTTTTGTTTTTCGCAGTTTAGTCCGCCTTTCAGATGATTGGAAGGAGGGGTGCTGTCGCCAGTCTCTAAAAAACAAGCACGTTTGATAGAATCGTCGCCAAAACGGTCACGAATAGAATCGACAGCGGAATTCAACCGGGAAAGGCGTTCGAATTTATCTCGATCGAATAAATCATATTGTTCATAAGTGTCCTGTGTTGGTTTACTGGTGCTGACGCCTAAAAGACGGATGGGAACATGATTCCATGCTTCATCAAAAAGTTTGCAGGCACATTGATAAATTTTTTCCGTGACATTGGTAGGAGACGGAAGGGTCATCTGGTGAGACATCTGATGAAATTCACAATCGGTAATAGTTACCTGAATAACACTGACAAAGACTTTGTCAGCACGAATTCTTGTCCCGACTGTTTCGCAGAGGGAGAGCAGGACATGTTTGGCTGTCTCAGAATCCGTTACATCGAAATGAATCGTAAGGGAGTTTCCGTAACATTTATTTGCGGCACGCTCCGATACGACAGGAGAGGAATCGATGCCATTGGCATAATTCCACATCATTTCACCTTGTGACTTAAAAAGAGATATAAGAGAACTCTTTTCTGTATGGGCTAAATCACCTATCGTTGTAATTCCAAAAGAACGTAATTTTCTGGTAGTCGAGTTTCCAACATAAAGCAGGTCACTTACCGGAAGCGGCCAGAATTTTTGAGGAAGTTCATCTGGAAATAAAGTGTGCACCTTATTTGGCTTTTCAAAATCGGAAGCCATTTTTGCAAGTAATTTGTTCGAGGAAATACCAATATTTACAGTAAAACCAAGCTCTCGATAAATGCGGTCCTTTAATTGATGGGCAAATGTGACCGGGTCACCATAAAGGGAAGTAGTTCCTGTCATATCACAAAATGCTTCGTCAATACTGAACTGTTCTACAACCGGAGCCACCTCTTTTAAAATAGCAATAAACTTAGAAGAGGACTCCACATAGACAGAGAAGTCAGGGGAAAATATAGAAAGGTTAGGACATTTTCGCTTTGCCTGAACCAAAGGTTCTCCTGTTTTTACACCGCACCGTTTGGCGGAAATGGATTTTGCCAATACGATACCATGCCGAGCCTTTTCATCTCCGCCAATTGCGGAAGGAATCTCACGGATATCAACAGAAGAGGGATCTTCTTTTAAACGACGTACTGCTTCCCAGCTTAAAAAAGCGGAGTTAACATCTACATGAAAAATAATAGGGTCTGCCATAATGCCTCCTTTTTGTGATACATTTTAGGCGTTTGCAAAACTCTTTTTCTCTTTTATACCAATATGATATTTCTTTCGTTTTTTTCCACAGTTGATTTTAACTTGGCAAAAATGTATTGCTTTTCAAAATTGCTTTTTACATTTGAAAGCTGTTGTCCGTCCATTCTTCGACATATTCATCCGGTTTGTCCGTAGCAGGAAATTCCTACATCGTATTTGAGTGCATCTAAGCGGATATGTTCACCAACTTCGATTAGATGCTGCTTCCAAAACTCGCGTACTACGATTATAAAATATATTAGGTAACAACGCTCAAACAATTGTCCGCAGCATACTTGATGCCTCACATATCCGCTAAGAAGCACACAAATACTCTGAAAGGAATTTTCTTGCTTCGAACAAACGTGGTGAATATGTTCGAAGCTTGGACGAATAGCAGCAATCGTAAAAATGTAAAAAGCAATTCTGAAAATCTACATTTTTGTCTCGGAAAAATCAGCTGTGGAAAAAACGAAAGAAATTGGATACTGTTGCGAAAAGAGAAAAAGAGTTTCGCAATTACTGAATAAATTTAGTATAGCAGAAAGAGAAAAGGATGTAAATAAGAAAGCGAATATATGTTCGATAATTTTTCGATAAGAAATGGGGTAGAAATTATAGTAGCGGATGAAGTATAATAGAGCAATAAGTGCTAATGTTAGACAATTAAAGGAGACAGGGTGTAGATGAGTATACGCATTTTTACGATGACACATAAAAAATTTGAAGTGCCGGAGGATAAGATGTACCAGCCTTTACAGGTGGGACATGCTGTATCACAGGATTTGGGATATTGGCGGGATGATGATGGGGAAAATATTTCAGATTTGAATTGCTATTATAGTGAATTGACGGGATTTTATTGGATTTGGAAAAATTATAAAAAGGATGACTATATTGGAACCTGCCATTACAGAAGGTATTTAATTAATGAGGAAGAAAAGATTTTTACAAAGCAGGAATATGAGAAGTTACTGCAGGAGTATGATTTAATTACGACGCTTAAAGTGCAGCTGAATAATTCCTATCACTATGGATTTGCTGCAAACCATAATATTCACGCATTGGATATGACAGGGGAGGTAATCAAAGAAAAATATCCGGAGTACTATGAAAACTTTGAAAAACTGGTGCATGAAAATCAGACCTATTTTGGAAACATTTTGGTGACTTCTCATGAAATTTTTGATGAATATGCGGAATGGCTTTTTACCATTTTTTTTGAAGTGGCAAAAAGGATAGACCTTGAAACAGACGAGGATGACTATCATAAGCGTGTGTTTGGATTTATTTCGGAATTTTTACTGTTGGTATTTGTTACTACTAAAAAATTAAAAGTGTATGAATGCAAAGTGGGAATGATTGGAGAAAAAGCAGAGACACATGAAGTAAAGGAAAGACTTGCTGAGTATTTTAGAAAGGCAGATGTGCAGGGCGCAAAACAGTATTTTCTGGAAATGAAAAAGAAAAGACCGGATATTTTGATGGAAGCATCTGATATTACAGGAGAACTTCGCCTTGCTATGCAGATGATATCGACGGCAGAATACGAGCAGGTTTTTAAGCAGAATTGTTTTTTGGAAAAAGAGCGAGAATTTAAAAAATTAGTTCCGATATTTACAGAGCTGAATCACATTGTGAGTCGGTTCCATGCAGGAAAGCAGACACAGGAAGATATTCTGTTTTTGGCGAAACATGGAATGTCAAGACAGGCGGTTTATGTGGCGTCCTGTGTCCTGCTAGGAAAAACAGAAAAAGCGGAAAGCCTTACAGAGCAGATAGAGAAGGCAAGATAGAAACAGTAAATGTATGGTGTAAAAACACAGAAACGTTTACAGGTGAAGGAAAGGCATGGTTATTAAGATGGAGAAGCAACTAAAATATTTTAATCTGATGGAGGATTTGCGAAAGCAGATTTTAGAGGGAGAAATCAAGCCGGGAGAAAAACTTCCTTCTGAAAATGAATTGTCACGGGCTTATGCTGTTAGCAGACAGACAGTGCGAAAAGCATTACAGATTTTAGAAAATGAAGGATTCATCTATGCAGAACATGGAAGAGGAACTTTTTGTTCTGAGATGATGCGTCACCGGAAAAAGTCAAAGAACATTGCGGTTGTAACAACGTATTTGTCGGATTACATTTTTCCAAGAGTAATTCAGGGAATTGATAAGGTGTTGACGGAAAATGGCTATAGCATCCTTTTGAAAAACACAAAGAATTCCCGACAGTTAGAAGCAAAGTGTTTAGAGGAACTGTTGCAAAAAGATATTGATGGGTTGATTATAGAACCTAGTAAGAGCCAGATTTTTTGCAAACATTGTAATTTGTATGAAAGATTAGAAGAATATCAGATCCCATATGTATTTATTCAGGGAAGCCATGCTCAGTTAAAAGAGAAACCTCATATCTTATTAGATGATTGTAAAGGAGGTTATCTGCTTACCAATTATTTGATTTCACTTGGACATAAAAGGATTGCAGGTGTTTTTAAAGCGGATGATGCACAGGGACAGGAACGGCACAAGGGATATGTTCAGGCATTGACAGAAGCAGGAATTCCATATGATCCTGATTTAGTTGTATGGTTTTATACAGAGGATCGGAAAATGCATCCTTATGAAAAAATAAAACAAATGGTTACAGAGCGAGAAATATGTCCTTTTGATGCAGTAGTATCTTATAATGACCAGATTGCCATAGAAGTAATGCGTGCATTAGAGGAGATGGGAGTAAAAGTTCCCGAAGAAGTTTCGGTAACGGGATATGATAATTCTTATCTGGCACAGACTTGTAAAGTGCCACTTACCACAATTGCACATCCACAGGAAAAATTAGGCGAAATGGCGGCCGAACTTTTACTTGCGTTGATGAAAGCAGAAAAGGATGAAAACATAGAAAAGCAGATTTTGATTGAGCCGGAACTGATTATCAGAGAATCCTGTAGTAAAAAAATAGAATAAAGTAAGAAAACTTCCCGGAGAGAAAATATGATATTTCTTTCCGGTTTTTTTATGTAGTAGAAAAATGTTATTATACGAAGCTTTTCAAGGGAAAAACAAGTTGTAAGGAGAAGCATACAAGTAATAGACTGAAAGAGTAGATAGCGTGAAAGATAGAAAGGGGTTTTTATATGAAATTGATAACAAATCATCCGCCGATGGGGTGGAACAGTTATGACTATTATGACACAAATGTAAAGGAAGAACAGGTAAAGGCAAATGCTGATTATATGGCAGCACATTTAAAACAGTATGGCTGGGAGTATATTGTAGTGGATATTGAATGGTATGCCTATGATACGACAAGCATGAGGGAAAAATATCAGTATATTCCATTTGGAAGGGTAGCCATGGATGAATATTCCAGACTGCAGCCTTGTCCGGATAAGTTCCCTTCTGCAAAGGACGGAAAAGGATTTGGTCCGCTGGCAGAGTATATTCACAGTCTCGGATTGAAATTTGGAATTCATATCATGCGAGGAATTCCAAGGCAGGCGGCGCATGAACATACGAAAATATTAGGAACGAAAGTAACAGCAAATGAAATTGCAGATCCTTCTTCTATTTGCAGATGGAATCCGGATATGTATGGAGTGCGTGCAAATGTAGAAGGTGCACAGGAGTATTACGATTCTATCATGCAGCTTTATGCGGATTGGGGCGTTGACTTTGTTAAATGTGACGATATTTGTAATACAAATCTTTATGTGGACAATCCATATTCGGCGGCGCATGAGGTTGAAATGCTGCAGAAAGCCATACAAAAAACAGGCAGGGATATTGTGTTAAGTCTTTCGCCGGGACCTGCTGTGATTGAAAAAGCATGGCATTATGAAAAATACGCAAATATGTGGCGGATTACAGATGATTTTTGGGATGATTGGGATTTGTTAAAAGCAATGTTTGAACGTTGTGAAGTCTGGCAGAATCATGTTATGCCGGGAAGTTTTCCGGACTGTGATATGTTGCCACTCGGTTGGATTGGAAAAGAATTTCAGGTAGAACGGCAGACAAATTTCACAAAAGAAGAACAGAAAACCATGATGACACTCTGGTGTATGTTTGGTTCTCCGATGATGATTGGGGCAGAATTGACAAGGTTAGATGACTGGACATTGCAACTTTTGACCAACGAAAGGGTTTTGAAATTATTATCCTGTGATTATGTGGGAAGACAAGTGGAACGGGATGAACATCACGCCATCTGGTCCTGTCAGAATCAGAAAACGGGAGAGGTTTTTGTGGCATTGTTTCAGTTTGAAGAAAAAAGTGGAGAACTTTCTGTTTCTTTCAACGAGATAGAGGAATTTACTGGAATCAATTTTGCAGAGAGGGAAAAAGCGGAAGAACTTTGGACAGGAGAAATCGTAGAGATTTCAGACGGTCGTCTGTGTACAGAAGTAGGGCGGCATGATGTTAAAATTTTTGAAATTGATAAAATAATTTAGAAAAAACTATAATAAAAACAAAAAAACAACTTGTAAAGTCGAGAATACAAGTTGTAGGATAAAAGTATAGAAACATCTATGTGCAGTAGAAAGGGAAGGTAATCATATGAGTAATGCAAAGAACACGATTGAAAGTGGAAATGCCGTACTTGGGATTGAGTTTGGGTCTACCAGAATCAAAGCAGTTTTGGTGGATGAAAGACACACACCAATCGCATCCGGTGACCATGAGTGGGAAAATCAGCTTGTAGATGGTATCTGGACTTATAGTTTAGATGCAATCTGGAATGGGGTACAGGATTGTTATAAGAAGATGACGGAAGATGTACAGAAGAAATATGGGGTTGCAGTGAAAAAACTGGCAGCCATCGGTTTTTCCGGTATGATGCACGGATATATGGCATTTGATGAAAAAGATGAACTGTTAGTGCCATTCCGTACCTGGAGAAATACGATTACGGGGGAGGCAGCAGCAGAACTGACAAAGGTCTTTGACTTTAACATTCCACAAAGATGGAGTATTGCACATTTATATCAGGCAATTTTAAATAACGAGGAACATGTAAGCAAGATTACATATTTTACAACACTGGCAGGATATATTCACTGGAAACTGACTGGTGAAAAAGTGCTTGGGGTTGGAGAAGCTTCCGGTATGTTCCCGATTGATTCGAAAACAATCAATTATAATCAAAAAATGTTGGAACAGTTTGCAGCTTTGGAGAAAGTAAAGGCTTATCCATGGAAGATAGAAGAAATTCTTCCAAAGGTACTGCCGGCAGGAGAAAAGGCCGGAACATTAACAACGGAAGGTGCAAAATTGTTAGATGTAACAGGTAACTTAGAGGCGGGAATTCCACTGGCACCACCGGAAGGAGATGCCGGAACCGGAATGGCAGCTACGAATTCTGTTGGAGTACGTACCGGTAATGTATCAGCCGGAACTTCTGTTTTTGCAATGGTAGTACTTGAAGAAGAGTTAAAGGCAGTCCATGAAGAATTGGATTTAGTTACAACACCATCCGGAGAGACCGTTGCAATGGTACACTGTAATAACTGTACGTCTGATTTGAATGCCTGGGTGAATCTGTTTAAAGAATTTGCAGAAAACTTTGGTATGACAGTAGATATGAATCAATTATTTGGAACCTTATATAATAAGGCTTTAGAAGGTGACAAAGATTGTGGTGGCCTTGTGGCATTTAACTATTTTTCAGGGGAACCGGTTGTAGGAGCAAATGAAGGAAGACCGATGTTTGTCCGTAAGCCGGATGCAAAATTTAATCTTGCAAACTTTATGCGTACTCATTTATATGCATCTCTTGCAACATTAAAGATTGGATGTGACATTCTTTTTAAAGAAGAGCATGTAAAAGTAGATACTCTTTATGGACATGGTGGTTTGTTTAAAACAAAAGGAGTTGGACAGAGTATTTTAGCAGCAGCAATGAACGCACCAGTATCGGTGATGGAAACAGCCGGAGAGGGTGGTCCATGGGGAATGGCATTATTAGCTTCTTATATGGTTCGCAAAGAAAACGGCGAATCCTTAGAACAGTATCTTGTTAAGAAAGTATTTGCGGGTGAAAAAGGAATGGTAATGCAGCCGGATGCAGCAGATGTCAAGGGATTTGATGCTTATATTGAAAGTTATAAAGCGGCACTTGCAGCAGAAAAAGCAGCAGTAGAAGCGCTTCCATTATAAAAAAGAAAAAGGAGAAGAAATTATGTTAAAAACAAGAAATTACAAATTTTGGTTTTGTACCGGATCACAGGATTTATATGGGGATGAATGTTTAAGAAATGTAGCAGAACATTCTAAAATTATTGTAGAGAAGCTGAATGCTTCTGGACTTCTTCCATACGAAGTTGTCTGGAAACCGACTTTAATTACAAACGAACTGATTCGTAAAACATTTAACGAAGCAAATATGGACGAAGAATGTGCAGGTGTAATTGTTTGGTGTCACACATTCTCTCCTGCAAAATCATGGATTTTAGGTTTGTCCGAATTAAGAAAACCATTAATGCATTTACATACGCAGTTTAATGAAGAGATTCCATACGATACCATTGACATGGACTTCATGAATGAGAACCAGTCTGCACACGGTGACAGAGAATGGGGACATATGGTAACACGTATGGGAATTGAAAGAAAAGTCGTTGTTGGACATTGGGCAGATGAAAATGTTCAGAAGAGAATTGGTTCCTGGATGCGTACAGCAGTCGGTGTAATTGAGAGTAGTCATATCCGTGTAATGCGTGTGGCAGATAACATGAGAAATGTTGCTGTTACAGAAGGAGATAAAGTAGAAGCTCAGTTGAAATTTGGTTGGGAAGTAGATACTTATCCGGTAAACGAAATTGCAGAGTCTGTTGCAGCAGTATCCGAAGCTGATACAAACGCATTAGTAGAAGAATATTACAGCAAATATGACATTTTATTAGAGGGAAGAGATCCAGAAGAGTTCAAAAAACATGTTGCTGTTCAGGCTCAGATTGAAATTGGATTTGAACGTTTCTTAGAGGAAAAGAATTATCATGCAATCGTAACACATTTTGGCGATCTTGGTGCACTAAAACAGCTTCCGGGACTTGCTATCCAGAGATTAATGGAAAAAGGTTATGGATTTGGAGCAGAAGGTGACTGGAAAGTTGCTGCTATGGTTCGTTTGATGAAAATCATGACAGAGGGCATGAAGGATGCAAAAGGAACTTCTATGTTAGAAGATTATACTTACAACCTTGTAAAAGGAAAAGAAGGTATTCTTCAGGCTCATATGTTAGAGATTTGTCCTACCATTGCAGATGGACCAATCAGTATTAAATGCCAGCCATTGTCTATGGGTGACAGAGAAGATCCAGCAAGACTTGTGTTTACATCAAAAGAGGGACCGGGTATTGCAACATCCTTAATTGATTTAGGAGATAGATTCCGTCTTATTATCAATGATGTGGATTGTAAAAAATGTGAAAAACCAATGCCAAAACTTCCAGTAGCAACAAACTTCTGGACACCACAGCCAGACCTTTACACAGGAGCAGAAGCTTGGATTTTAGCAGGTGGAGCACATCATACAGCATTTACCTATGATTTAACAGCCGAGCAGATGGGGGACTGGGCAGCAGCTATGGGAATTGAAGCTGTTTATATTGATAAAGATACGAAGATTCGTGATTTTAAGAAAGACTTGATGTTAGGAAATATTTTCTATCGTTAACAAGAAGAAACTTTCTGCTTCAAAGAAAAATTCAAAAGAAAGGATTGATTTTTGAGGCAGAAAGGAATATGATAATATTGGTTAGCGTGCACGTGCACACTAAAGGCAATAGTTAGTAAAAACATTCGAGTTCTATTGTCAGAAAGCAAAAAAATATATGCAAAATTATGTTGAAAAAAGGAGAAGAAAAATGAAGTTTTTTATTGACACAGCAAATGTAGAGGATATTCGGAAAGCAAATGATATGGGAGTTATCTGTGGTGTTACAACAAATCCATCGTTAATTGCAAAAGAAGGTAGAGATTTTAATGAAGTAATCAAAGAAATTACAACTATCGTTGATGGACCAATCAGTGGAGAAGTAAAAGCAACAACCGTGGATGCAGAGGGAATGATTAAAGAAGGAAGAGAGATTGCAGCGATTCATCCAAATATGGTTGTAAAAATTCCTATGACAGTAGAAGGATTAAAAGCAGTAAAAGTATTAGCAGCAGAAGGAATTAAGACAAACGTTACTTTAATCTTTTCAGCAAATCAGGCATTATTAGCAGCAAGAGCAGGAGCAACTTATGTTTCTCCATTCTTAGGAAGATTAGATGATATCAGTACACCGGGTATTAATTTGATTCAGGATATTGTAACTATTTTTGATAATTATGGTTTAGAGACAGAAATTATTGCAGCATCTGTACGTAATCCAATACATGTAACAGACTGTGCATTGGCAGGAGCTCATATTGCAACGGTACCATACAATGTTATTGTGCAGATGACAAAACACCCATTAACAGATCAGGGTATTGAAAAATTCCAGGCAGATTATAAAGCAGTATTCGGAGAATAGTCTATCATATCGTGGGAATTAGAAAAGATTTTTGAGAAGGAGAAGAAAAATGAATAAGCTAGAGCTTCAGAAAACAGCGGTTGAAGTTCGTAAGGGTATCGTGTCCTCTGTTCATAGTGCAAAAGCAGGACATCCGGGTGGTTCCCTTTCGGCAGCAGATATTTTTACATACTTATATTTTGAAGAGATGAACATTGATCCGACAAATCCAAAGAAAGAAGACAGAGATCGTTTTGTATTATCTAAAGGTCATACAGCTCCGGGACTGTATTCTGCTTTGGCAAACAGAGGATTTTTCCCGGTAGAGGATTTATTGACACTTCGTCATACAGGTTCTTATCTTCAGGGACATCCTGATATGAAACACATTCCGGGTGTGGATATGTCTTCTGGTTCTTTGGGACAGGGATTATCAGCAGCAGTGGGAATGGCATTAGCCGGAAAAATGAAAGAACAGGATTATCGTGTTTATTGTCTTTGCGGAGATGGAGAGATTGAAGAGGGACAGATTTGGGAGGCAGCGATGTTTGCAGGACATCGTAAGTTAGATAATTTGTGTGTCATTGTAGATAATAACAACTTACAGATTGACGGAACACTGGAAGAAGTATGTTCTCCATATCCGATTGACAAAAAGTTTGAAGCCTTCAATTTTCATGTGATTAATATCAACGGAAATGATTATGATGAAATAGATGCAGCTTTTAAAGAAGCAAAGGCAACGAAAGGAATGCCGACTGCGATTATTGCACATACTGTGAAGGGTCTTGGAGTTTCTTACATGGAAAACAGTGTAGGCTGGCATGGAAAAGCTCCTAATGATGAGGAATATGAAATCGCAATGGAAGAATTAAGAAAGGCAGGGGAAGCATTATGTCAGAAGTAAAAATTGCAACAAGAGAAAGCTATGGCAATGCTTTGGCCGAGCTTGGAAAAGAACATGAAAATCTGGTTGTTTTAGATGCAGATTTAGCAGCTGCAACGAAAACAGGAATTTTTAAAAAAGCATTTCCAGAAAGACACATTGACTGTGGAATTGCAGAAGCAAATATGACAGGAATTGCAGCCGGAATGTCTACTTGTGGATTTGTACCTTTTATCAGTACCTTTGCAATGTTTGCAGCAGGACGTTCTTATGAGCAGGTTCGTAATTCAATCGGCTATCCACATTTAAATGTAAAAATTGGTGCAACGCATGCAGGCATCTCCGTTGGAGAAGATGGTGCGAGCCACCAGTGTAATGAAGACATTGCATTGATGAGAGCAATTCCGGGAATGGTAGTCATTAATCCGTCGGATGATGTAGAAGCAAGAGCAGCTGTAAAAGCAGCTTATGAATATGTCGGACCAGTATATTTGCGTTTTGGACGTCTGGCAGTTCCGGTTTTAAATGATGAGGCAACCTATAAATTTGAAATTGGAAAAGGCGTAGAGTTAAGAGATGGAAAAGATTGTACGATTATTGCAACTGGCCTTTGTGTGTCAGAATCCGTAGAGGCTGCAAAAATGTTGTCTGAAAAAGGAATTGATGCGCAGGTTATCAATATCCATACCATCAAACCATTAGATGAAGAAATCGTTATCAATGCGGCAAAAAAGACCGGAAGAATTTTTACAGTCGAAGAACATTCGATTATAGGCGGTCTTGGAAGTGCAGTGAGTGAAGTATTAGGGGAAAAATGTCCAACACCGATTACTCGTATTGGAGTAAAGGATGTGTTTGGAGAGTCCGGTCCTGCAAAGGAATTACTTCATAAATATGAATTAGATGCAGAAGGAATCTGCAACCGTATCTTAAAAGAAATGAAATAAGTTTCAAAAAAGATAAAACGGATGCTTACAGAATTTCGTATAAGGCGAAGCTTTTGTGGCGTCCGTTTTTCGAAATGAAAGCAGAACTGCAGTGTATAGAAAGGGAAGGTAGAAAAATGTTAGAAGAATTAAAACGTCAGGTTTATGAGGCCAATATGGAACTGCCAAAACGTGGGCTCATTACTTATACATGGGGAAACGTAAGTGGAATTGATAGAGAAACTGGGTATTTTGTGATTAAGCCAAGTGGTGTAGACTATGACAAATTAACACCAGAGGATATGGTTGTAATGGATTTGGAAGGGAATAAAATCGAAGGAAGATATAAACCATCTTCTGACACAGCAACTCACTTGGAATTATATAAGAAATACAAA
Organism: Roseburia sp.; assembly: GCA_051879395.1. GTDB lineage: Bacteria > Bacillota > Clostridia > Lachnospirales > Lachnospiraceae > Roseburia. Next base: position 61,421 of record JBJELY010000196.1, read on the forward strand.
GAAATCGGTGGTATTGTACATACGCATTCGCCTGAGGCGGTATCATGGGCGCAGGCAGGAAGAGATATTCCGTTATATGGAACGACACATGCAGACTATTTTTTAGGTGCTATTCCATGTGCAAGAAATCTGACGCCAGAAGAGATTGAAGAAGCTTATGAAAAAAATACAGGTGTAGTTATTATTGAGACGTTTGAAGAACGAGGAATGAATCCTATGTATACTCCTGCAGTTCTTTGCAAAAATCATGGCCCGTTTACTTGGGGAAAAGATGCAGCAGAGGCTGTACATAATGCTGTAGTGTTAGAAGAAGTTGCAAAAATGGCAAGAAATACAGAGGCTTTAAATCCACAGGTGCAGCCGGCTCCAGATTCTATTAAAGAAAAACATTTCTACCGGAAACATGGGGCAAATGCTTACTATGGACAGAATTAAATCCTGTATAAAAAGTTTATAACGCAAATTTGTACCTGCACAAGGAGCTGAAAGCACCTGGCAGTTTGCAGGTTAAGGAAAGGGCATGGCATATATATGGAAAAAAGAAAATTTGGAAAAACAAAAAATGGACAGGAAGTCTATTTATATACAATGAAAAATAAGAATCAGATGCAGGTATCCATTGCAACCCTAGGTGCAACTATCGTATCTGTAAAAGTGGCAGATAAAGATGGAAAGATTAAGGATGTTGTATTAGGTTATGATGATGCTTCTGATTATCAGATGTATACTTACTATTTTGGAGCTGTTATAGGAAGATATGCGAATCGAATTTCTGATGCTTCTTGTGAAATTGATGGTGTTACATATTCATTAGAAGCAAACGATAATGAAAATAATTTACACAGTGGTTCGAATGGACTCCATGATAAAGTATGGGAATTAGAAGATGCAGAAGAACAGAAATTGGTTCTTTCCTGCGTAAGTCCGGATATGGAACAGGGATTTCCAGGAAATATGACAGTGAAAGTGACCTATGAGTTGACTGATGAAAATGAACTTGTGATTACTTACGAGGCAGTTTCTGACAAGACAACAACAGCTAATTTTACAAATCATGCTTATTTTAATTTAGATGGTCATGAGAGCGGTAGTGTAGAGGGACAGGAGTTAGAAATCTTGGCATCTTACTTTACACCGGTTTCAAGTCCAAAGGCAATTCCAACTGGTGAAGTTCAAAAAGTAGCAGATACTCCAATGGATTTCAGAAGAATGAAAAAAATTGGGGATGAAATTGAAGCTGATTTTGAACAGTTGCATTTTGGTATGGGATACGATCATAACTTTGTGCTTGATAAAGCAGATGAAACATTACAGTTAGCAGCAAGAGCAAAAGCTGCAAAAAGTGGAATTTGCATGGATGTATATACAGATTGTATCGGCATACAGCTATATTCTGGAAATTTTGTTCAGCATCATACTGGAAAAGAAGGTGTTGTATACGGAAAACGTCACGGCTTCTGTTTAGAAACACAGTATTTCCCAAATGCTATCAATGAGAAGAATTTTATGTCTCCTATTTTAAAAGCAGGTGACACCTATAAATCTACTACAAAATATTGTTTCTCTGTTCAAAAATAAGTGCGTTTTTGAGGGGAAAATAGAGGGCGCTTTCGTGGAATGCAAATTTTGCGAAAGCGTTTTTTTACATTGACTTTTTTATGCAACTTTGCTATGATAGAAAAGCAGTTGTTAAGAAATTGTTACAAAATAACTGCTTAGTGAATTTCGGTAATAAGTTAATTTTTGATATAAGCGACCGTAGTCTAATGGATAGAACACCGGACTCCGACTCCGGCAATGCGGGTTCGATTCCCGCCGGGCGCA
>JBJELY010000197.1:0-4097 GCA_051879395.1 Roseburia sp.
TAGGAATGATATAATCGGAAGTATCGAAGCAAATGTTCAGTTCGGCAACATTACCCTGGATGATGCAAAGCAGCTATTGGAACTGACTGAACTTCTCTACGCACATATTTGTGCAGACCTGGAAAAGGCAGGAGGTAATGCAGAAATGAAACCTTTATTGGATGGTGCCATCGAACTTCCCAATGACAAATACCGGTTCCGTATTGACGAGTTGGAGAGACAGCTTGCAGAATGTGCTGACGAAATCTCAAAGTATGCTGACGAGAATGCTAGGTATGCCGACGAAAACGCAAAGCTAAGAGAACGCATTAGAGAATTGGAACAACAAAAGAGAGTGTAAATTATTTTGTGTAAACCCCTTAAATCGATGTTGAACATCGTGATTGGGTTGTTATGTTTTTACAGAACTTCATGTGCCTTGATTTTGGCACAAACGAATCAGGCTGTCAATTGGCAGCCTGATTTTTTCCGGCCTTTTCATTTAGTCCAAGTCAGAGGGGCTGATCCGGTCTCCAAAATATATCATAAGCTGGTCTAGCGTCTGTCCCCAATTCCATGAAGCACCGGTCCATTTCTTGGTTATGTCCACCATTGCCACCATCTGAAAGTCACCATAGCCTTTCTGTTTTTGACTATTCAGTGCCAAGCGAGACAAATATGAACTATCATTATAGATTTTAATGTATTGAAATAAGATGTCAAGAAACTCTTAGTTGCGTTATGTCCTATTGGACTTGAAATACAAACTCATATACAATTACACATTTCATATAAGATTTGAAGTATATTTTGAATCTGACATACTTGCGCCGGTTCCATAGCATCTAGAACACACATAATCTTTTCGCCACTGCAATATCTGTTTTCTTCTCCAAACATGATATAGTCACAGCTCACAGATAATGCAACCGACATGCGCTTCAATGTATCAGCAGAAAATCCCTTCTTTCCAGTTTCTATCTCATATAAAAATTTTGCTGAAATATCAATCTTCTCAGCCAACGCTTCTCGTGTATAATTTTGCTTCTCACGTAATTCTCTAATTCTTTCCCCTATATGTATATCGGACACGTCACTCCTCCATACTCCAAAATATTACCTTGAAATGATCCAGTCTGCAGATTAGATTCAATATTTTGATTTATTATATAACTACACTTTCATTTTAACATTTTATTCTCTTTTTGCTCAGTTTGACCTTATTCTTCGTCTTAATGACTCTCAATTTTAAAAGGATATTGCGAAAACTTTTCGGCATCAAAAATAAGGTGTCTCTTACGAAACACCTTAAGCAATTCATCCTACATGTAACATTTCTATCTCTATCCTAAACCTGTTTCCATCATCCCTGATTTGCATAGTACCACCATACTTTTCTACGATTTGTCGGCAGCTCTCCAAGCCTATACCATGATCTTTATACGCTTGCTTCGTTGTATGATATTGTCCTCCAAACACTCTTCTTTTTCCTTCATATGGATTTGAAATCGCCAGAAAAAACATCTGATTCACAGTCTTTAAGCTTAAATCTATCTTCCGCTTATTTTCCTTCAATTCGGATACTGCATCTATTGCATTATCCAAAAGATTTCCAAGAAGCACGCATATATCATTATCACTCATCGGGCAAAAATACATCTCAACATTTGTCACAATTGATATTCCACGTTCCTCTGCTGTCATTTTCTTATAATGGAACATGATATCTATCGGAGTAATTCCCGTCTCACCCTTGATTTGTGTTTCCTTCAATTCTTCTTCAAGTTTTTCCAGATACTGATAAGCCTTGTCCATTTTCCCTTGTGCCAAATATCCCTTTAGCAATAGGTTCTGCTGCAAACCGTCATGTATTTGTTTTCGTTTTAACTCATAATTTTCCCTCATGTATGCGAGCTGTTCCTCAAGCATACTATCTTTTAACTCTAACAACTGTAATATCCGCTTCTCTTCTGTATGAGAAAGCCACATTGCATACAATGCACAAACACACAGTGCCACAGACATTACTAATATAGCTAGTCGGGAGTCTTGCCAGTTTTCCTTCGGATTCAGTAAATCATATGGCAATTGAAAAATAGCCATGTACCATTCCACTACACCTAAAAGTATCCCTACCCAGCACTCCCACTTTTTTCGTAATGGCAAAACTGGTTTGTTTCTTCTAAACAAAAACATCATAATACCAATTATTACTATGCTCTCCGCTAATTCCATGGGATGTATCCTACTAAAATCCATATTATACACAGGAATTTCCCCGATATCCAATCTCCCACTGGAAAAAATCATTACCGTATAACGAATGATATATAGCGTTCCCCAAAAAAGAGTGTTAACTGCAATGGCATATGATACAGGAATCTGATAAAAAACAAGAACCAATGCCATCGATAGACATGTCACTATCATATACTCACTACCTGATGCCTTAAAGAAAAAGCTATTTCCAATAGACAGGAGGGCTATCATTGCCCACGCAATTTCCACTAATATTTTTGACATTTTTTCATTCCGTCTAAATTTGTATGGGTAGGCAAGCACTCTTGCAGCAGTAATAATAGTAATCAATATTTCGATGCTTCGTAAAATATGATATAAAATGGTCACTGCTGTTTCCTCCAATACTGGCAGATTGCCTCTCGCACTTTCTTGGTTTGCGGAAAGCTTACCACAACCTGATCCCCATTACGCATCTGTAGGGTTCGTTCTTCCATTGACATGACATGCTGCAGGTTTACAATATGTCCTTTATCTGCATATACAAATGCGGGAGTATCTAATTCTTTATATACCTCTCCCAAAGGTTTACGCACCCTGGCATTACCATTTCTAGTGCAAAAATATGTATATTTTCCTTCCACATACATATAATAAATATCCCTAAAATCAATTTTTTCTATTTTGGATGGTGCTTCTATTATGTATTGTTTTTGCACCATACTTTCCATTTTTCTGCACATATAATCAATTGCCTCTGGCAGTTTTTCATCTATCTCATCTTTCAAAATGTATCTGTATGCTCCATATTCGTATCCTCTAACACTATACTTAACATAAGAAGTAACAAATACAATGTATGGCTCCAGATACATCTCCCGGATCTGTCTGGCAACTTCCAGTCCATTTACGTTCATTTCAATGTCAAGAAAGAAAATATCAAAATAATTTTTCTCCTGTAAATCCCATAAGAGTTCCATAGGATGTTGATAATACTTTACTTTGAAGGGGCTTTCAGTTTTTTCCAATTCTTTTTTTACTATGCTTTCTACACGCCTCCCCACCTCTGCTTCATCATCTACAATTGCAATCGAAACCATTTTCTTCTTCCCTTATCTTCCGCATGACTTGCTAATGTGACAATCCACATTTTTTATATACTCAGTTTATCATTAATTAGCAAAAAATCAACCAAACATGCCCCCAAGGAAAGGATCTCCCTGGGGGCATATTTTTTTACATAAAACCACTCGTTCCTCTTTTTCTACCAAAACCAATACATTCATCCATTTTCGCTGTCTCTACCCGTTTTCTTAAAAACTGCATATACTTATTGTCCACCATCAATTTTGAAAAGGATGACGAAAATAGAAACATAAGTGAAACCACTTTAACCTCTATATAATAATACGAAGCAATCCCCAACATTATGGAGATCACGAAATTTGCAATAACAACGAACAAAAGTATTCTTTCATTCTTTACATAAGCTATATCTTTATAACATCTGAGATATCGAAACAATATGAATATTAATGGTATTGCAACAACTCCCGTTATACAGGAAAACACGAGCGGTGTCGATTGTATGATGTAGGGTATAAGAAACAGCCAGAACATCTTATCAAAAAGACGCGACCAGCTGTAAATTTCCTGTTTTCTAAATTCTTCATTCACTCTGTTCATAACCATATATTCTTTTTTTATGGAAAAAGAATTTTTAATTAGTTCCTTTTCAACCTGCTTATGGCAAAACAGCGTCATAAAAAAAGAAAGAGAAAATAATACGGCACTCATTTCATATCCAAGCACTTCCATTACTCTTGCTGGCAGAAGAATTATCAGGGACCATAGAAATTGTAAAAGCAGAATCCCATATA
>JBJELY010000198.1:0-4078 GCA_051879395.1 Roseburia sp.
GGTGACTTTGATTGCTTTCAATAAACTTATTTGACTTTGTCTCCTTCAACAGTTAGTCCAGCAAGGGAAGAAACAAAATCCTCAACACTTACAGGTGAGTAGGTCCGCATTTTTGCATCCTCTGTTGCCTGTTGAAATATATATCCTTCCCTCTCGATAAAACGTCCCTGAAATGCACCACAAATATAATAATTTTCATTATATTCAGTTAAGAAAAGAATGTATTTGTTGTTATCACTCAACTGAGGTAAACCTCCCATGACTTTTCCTTCCTGTCCACCTTCTTCAATTACTTCAAGCATATCACCAACATCGACATTACCTTTATATACTTCTTGCACATAAACTTCTGTATGGGTTTGAGGGAAACCATCTAACATTTCAACAGATTGACCCTCAATAGAAACATAAACAATCACGGTTGCATCTTGGGTGATAGCATTTAAGTCTTGATACACAACATCCAACTGTCCAGGCGCTTCAGGATATGTCTCTTCAAAATCAATCTTGCTGACGAGACTTTCTTGGCTAGAGCATCCGGCCAACGCTATGACAAACATTGCAATTATCAAAAATACGGCCAGCGTTTTTTTCATTAAAAACACTCCTTTCTTAACCAGCTGCTTTTCTCACTAATAGAATAAGTTACGGAATGATAGAGTTTGGCTGTAACACCATTCTGTGTCATTACTCTTGAACAGTCAAGGTAAACCGATAGGCAGTATCATGCGTATGAAAAGATTCCGAATCTTTGAGATTAAATGGCTGATCTACAACAAAAGCAGTTACTTCATATTCACCAGCTTCAAAAGGCGCAGTAAATTCAAGTGTGCCATAGCTAATATATCCAGAAGCGTTCCGTATGTATATGTAGTCTGCATCATTGATTGATTGTTGCTGCCAGTCCACAAGAACAACGATCAGCAGATCTTCTGCATTATCATAATTACCAGCTCGGTAAGCTAACTCAATCTTATCACCGGGTGCTACAACATAATCCTTTGATGGAAATTGCACAATGGTATTTTCTGCTCTCTCAAAATCAGAGTTAAGCATCAGCCCTTGATAATTTAATTCAAGATATTCTAAAGGCTCGTCCAAAGTATCACTCAATATTATCTCCCTATTACCACTTTTGGGAGCTAACTCATAGCTCAATACTACACCGTATGAATTACTCATTAAGTCGCTCGCTTTTGCGTGTTTTTGAGGAGCAGTCAGTACGGCAACGGTTAAGATATGAGAATTGTTTAACTCAATCGCGGAATCGATGTTTACTGGAAAAATATATGATTCTCCTGCTTTGGTTTGAAAGATGTAAGAGCTTAACAATTCGCCATTTAATGAAAATTGAACTTCTTTATAGTCTAAAAACAGTTTCAAAATATACTCGGAATCATTATTGGTTAAATTGGCAAATTGGACATTGAGATTGTCGGAAATGGTATTTAAGTATACTACACCATTTTCAGTTAAATCCGTATCATTTACAAGTCCTAAAACGAGCATATTCCCATAGTTTTTATATTCATCGGCAAAATCATCTTTTTTTGAGGAATTGTCGCAGGATACCAATAGTAATAACATAGTTATTATCAAAATAAAAGACGCTATTTTGGAGCTAATTGCGCGCATTATAAGTCCTCCATAATTGTGGGGCATAGCAAAAGTGCGCCATGCAGACACTCTCTCACTATGCCCCGGATAAACTAATTATTCATAAGAAGCCGTAGTCTGCGCAGACCCCATAGCAGATGTGGTTGTCACCTGAATTTCATGGAATCCGTCAAAAATACATCTTGCAGTGGTCGCCTTGATAGTGCCAGAGTTGCAAGCCTTTGTATTTTTCAGTTCTTTCCAGCCAGTAGTTTCAACGCCCTCGCCGTTACTATTCACATCACACTTCGCACGAACTCTATAAGATGTTTCGTATGCTTCTGTGTATGCGTATGCTTCCGGCTTACCAATTAACGGGTCAGAATGATAAAGTGTACCTGTGCCAAGAATTGCTCTGGTAATGAGATCGCCCACCCCAGTCGATACGCTGCTTTCAAACATTTCGCCAGTATTCACATCATACGGCAGTTCGTATGGATTCTGGGTTTCAGCGGCAGACGCAGTTGTGGCAAAAGAGGTCACCATCATTACTGCCAATGCTAATGCAAAAATTCTTTTCTTCATAATTGTAATTGCTTTTTTAATTACTGTAAATAATCTTCGATGACTTTTGTTGCGAACTCAACATACTTTGTATCAGAAGAAATAATTTCAAGTTCTGATGTTGAAGCACTTGCAGGTGCAACCATCCCACCAGCCAGATTCACAGAATATTTGCCATATTCCAGATCAACGGGGAAGTACATTCCATTATATGGACTCGATTCGTCATAGGCCTTTAGGAAGAAAATGTATTCGCCATTCTCTTGTGCAGGCATATAGTTCCCTTGTGTATAGATTATATTGCTGTTGTTGGCGAGCGTGTAATATTCCTCTGTAATCGTGATAGTTCCACCTTCAATAGCATTCCCTTTGAACACTTCGGAGATGTTGAGTTGTGTAACCGTATAGCCAAAAACTATGGTTCCATCATCAGCCTCAATGATTTTGTTTTCTTTGCCGGGAATAACAGTTGCTTTGACAATAATATCACTTGCAACTTCCAAATCGTCATAAGTAAGGGCTAACTGTAATCTGTCAGCGGCAAGAATATTGTATTGGACTTTATTCCCGGAGATAGAGATTACGGATACGGCAACAACAATAAGCAATAAGAATGATGTCACCATAAGAAGCGGCTTTCTTGTGATTCTTTTAGTCATGCTTATTCACCCCATTTCTCGATTAAACAATCTTTGTCATGTGACTGCATTGAACTTGAAACATACGAGGAACTTGACTGGTGCATTATTGCTGGATTAGTGCAAGATGGGTGATCCAATGCTAATGCGTGGCCCAGTTCATGTATTATTGTTTTTCGCTCCCATGTATCTGTCTGCCCGCCGAATCTACCCGATGTGTCAATGGTGATAACAGCCTTGCTAACTTTTCCTGTGAAAGTCCAAAAATCCTGCTGGGTATACACGCCCAAAATATTTTTGCTATATACACCTGTGTTTGCCAATGTTGTTCCAGTAAGTGCAGCACCTACGATTTGAATATCCTTGTTCTGGTTGGTTCCATCTGCATAATATGTAAATCTATGCCCCCTGCGGCTGCGCCGGAGGGTTGCATGAGCTTCAAATACCGATACAGGAGGTGGAATTGGCTATGATGGTATTTAACACTCTGTATGGGTTTACGCGCTGGTCTGCTTATTTCTCCCTCTGTATGTGGAGATTGAGATTGAAAATTAGCAGGATCGGCGCATAGCCTATACAGAAAATGATTAGGCTATGCGCGTTTTTCAAAATCTATCATCAATCATACAAAAGGAGTGATTATTTTGAAATACAAAAGGCTGTTAGCTGTATTGCTGACACTTGTTATATCCTGTTCGTTCGCAACTTCTGCATCAGCAGCTTCCTGTGGTGAATATGTTGATTGGACATGGAAAAACGGGACATCCTCACTATCCGTGCAAGTATTTCCATCGGCATACGATTTCTATGATAACATTTATGCTGTCTACCAAAAATGGAATGATATATCCTCGGCTGTTTCTATTGATGGATTTCCTTTCACCCCATAAGTACGGTTTTATCGCCGTTGGTCGCAGAATTTTTTGAAAAAATTATTTTTTGAATATTTGCTTCTTTTTCCAAAGAAAACGCCCACATCAACATTGCTGTTGGTGTAGGCGTAACTACTCTTAGAGGGGTATTACGAGGAGAAATGCTTATCAATCAGTCGGAATAATTTATAAGAAAGCTGTCCAATCACAAAACAAGCGTCGACAAACAAGAGAATATGCCACCAAACAAAGATAGAAAGCAATTTGATTCCCAGCAGTAATCCTACGGAAAGCGTTCGCAGAACGCGCAGCCGCATGATGCAATCATGCGTTCAAACGGGGCTTGGGGGATTTCCCTCAACAAGCGGTTTTTGGCTATGTGGATAGCCAAAAGCATTGCTTGCCAGT
>JBJELY010000199.1:0-3907 GCA_051879395.1 Roseburia sp.
CCTAATAAAATTCCTATTGGAAGCAATACCTTGTAGACTGACGCAACCGGAAGAAAATCAACAATATTATTCAACAGGCTGAATCTTGTCATAATATATTCAACTGCTTTATCATATAAAAAGTAAAGCAGTGCCAACGGAATGACGGCACCCACTGCTCCGATAATCAATCCTTCAATGATGAACGGAGCACGGACAAATCCATCTTTTGCTCCAATATATTTCATAATTGCAATCTCTTCTCGCCTTACCGTAATACCCATTGTAACAGTATTGCTGATCAAGAAAACAGAGACCGCTAACAGTATCGCAATAATCACTGCCGATACATAACCAACCAGTTTATTCACACTGGTCAACGTCTTTGCGACTACATCTGATTTATTGACCTTTCGTACACCTTCCAGACTTTCCGCATACGCAACAACATCCTTCTGCTTAGAAACGTCTGACATATATACTTCATAGTTGTCTGAATTTGCAAGTGGATTATCATCCTTGAATCCATCTGCAAGGTATTCGGAATCCTCTCCAAAATAATCTTCTTTAAATGTATCCCACGCTGAATCCGCACTTACATAATTCACTTCAAGAACTCCATCCGTGTTTTTCAATTTCTCACCAATCTCATCCTTCTGCTCCTGCGTTGCATCTTCATTAAAGAATACAGTAATCGCAACTCCCTCTTCTGCTTTTTCCACTATATAGCTGAAGTTAACTACTATGGAAAAGAACAGCCCAAACAGAAAGATACATGCGGCCATTGTCGCAATAGATGCAATAGAGAACATCTTATTTCTCCCGATGTTCTTTACCCCTTGTTTCATCGAATATCCTAAAGTACTAATTCTCATTATTATACCCACCTTTTTTCTCGTCACTTACAATGACTCCCTTTTTCATTGTAACGACTCGCTTCTTCATCTCGTTTACAATCTCCTGGTTATGGGTAACAACCAGTACGGTTGTTCCTCTGTCATTCGCCTCCTCCAAAAGCTTCATAATCTCCCATGAATTTGTCGGATCCAGATTACCGGTAGGCTCATCTGCCAGCAAAATCGTTGGTTCATTTACAATTGCTCTTGCGATTGCCACTCTCTGCTGTTCACCACCGGAAAGTTCTCGCGGATAAGACTTATACTTTTGTGCCAGTCCCACCAGAGAAAGAGCTGCGGGAACTTTCTTCTTAATCACACGACTCGGTGTCTCTGTTACCCGTTGCGCAAATGCAATATTTTCATAGATATTTCTATCTTTCAAAAGTCTGAAATCCTGGAACACAACACCAATTCCTCTTCTATACATAGGAATCTTACGATGTTTCATCCGATTCAGATTATGCCCATTTACAATAATTGTACCAGATGTAGGTTCCAGTTCTTTCATAATAAGCTTAATTAATGTAGATTTACCTGATCCACTGTCTCCTACAATAAATACAAACTCGCCCTGCTCGATCTTCAAATTAATCCCGTTCAGAGCAGCAACCCCTTTTGAGTACTCTTTCGTTACTTCTCTTAATTCAATCATAGTTTCCTCCTGATTATTAATACTCCAGCGACTCCATATACTTCATATATTTCACAACCATAAGTGCAATTTTAAAAGTAATGGCATCTTCAAACACACGCAAATCCAATCCCGTGCTCTTCTGAAGCTTATCCAGCCGGTACACCAGCGTATTCCGATGAATATACAGCTGTCTTGACGTCTCTGACACATTCAGATTGTTCTCAAAGAATTTATTGATCGTTGTCAATGTCTCCTCATCGAAATCATCCGGAGATTTCCCCTCAAAAATCTCACGTATAAACATCTTGCAAAGTGGAATCGGAAGCTGGTAGATCAGACGTCCAATCCCCAAAGCACTATATGCAATAACATTACGATCACTAAAGAAGATCTTACCTACATCCAGCGCAAGCTTAGCCTCTTTATAAGACTTGGATACTTCTTTAATGTCATTTACAACGGTTCCATATGCGATCAGAATATCCTCTTCTCCATCGTCCTTCAAGAGTGTATACATATTTTGAGCCATCTTTTCCAATTCCACATGACCGTCACTTAGCTCCAGTTCTTTTACTACGATAATATTCTTCTCATCAACTGCCGTCACAAAATCTTTTGCCCGGTTACCCAGCAGATTACGTACATTATCCAGAGCATTACTGTCTTTCTCGTGCTTTGTTTCAATAATAAAGATAACACGTCTTACTTCTGTGTCAATATGTAATTTTTTGGCACGATTATAGATGTCTACCAACAACAGATTGTCAAGCAGCAGATTCTTAATAAAATTATCTTTATCAAATCTTTCTTTGTATGCTATCAGAAGATTCTGAATCTGAAATGCCGCAATCTTTCCCACCATATAAACATCGTCACTTCCACCATTGGCAAGAAGTATATATTCCAGCTGGTGCTCATCAAAAATCTTAAAGAACTGATATCCCTGTACAACCTGACTGTCTGCCGGGGATTCCACAAAAGAAACTACCTCTTCAACGTAGTTTTCCTGATCTGAAAATGTGCTTGCAAGAGATTTACCGTCGGTGTCCATTACGCAGAAGTCAATTCGTGTAATCCCTTTCAATCCTTCAATTGTGTTTTGAAGTATTTGATTAGATATCATATTCCATCTCCTCCACTCTTTTCAATATACATTTTTCACAACAAAATACTGTCTATAAAAAAGCCAAATGCATATTGTCAAGTATTATACTAATATATATTACCAAAAAAATAAAGAGGAAATCATATTTTTTTGTTGATTTCCTCATGTTTTTCACAAAAAAAGTACACTTTATTTCATGTACATAGTGACGAAAAGTAAATTCTTATATTTTTCTTATTTTCCCCAAACATTTCATGACTCAATTCGTTTCCGCTTTTCCATTTCCCGTTTAAAAATATGCCGCAGCAAAAACTGTGCCACCCGCCCCTGTCCAAATCTTGGACTCTCTGTAGCAAATGCGTCCTTTCCTATTCCCATCCACACCCGGATATCCAAAAGGCACCTGTTCTTCACAATAAAATCTTCCTGAAGCGGGGAAGAAAGTGTCGACAAGACACAATCCACCTCTCCGCCATTTATGGCATTAACCAGCATATCATCTGCCCGATCCTGAGCAGATACTTTCGCCATCCCTATAATCTGAAGCCCGCCATATGAATGCTGAAGAAAATTATACACCTGTTTTCCTTCTTCTTCCGATTCTACTAAAAGATAAACTCTCTTATGATTCTTATGAAGGTATCTCATAAACATTTTCAGAAATACCCGTCTCTCCGTCTCTTGCAGATACTTATGATCCGTTACATCCGCTGCTTCCAATATCGTCTTATCACCCGCCAGAACCAGATCGAATTCTCTGACTTTTTCTTTCAGTTCCGGCATATCGTCCATCTGCATCAATCCATTTATCGTTACAAATTCCACAACATTTACCGGCTCAGATTCCAGATATTCTATGGACTCTTTCATGGACTCTTTCGCCATGCAGTTATCTATCTCTATATCTAAAACATTAATCCTATTGTCCATAACTTCACCTGCCAATATTTCTACCAGTTGTACGATTATAGCAAATGAATATCTTGTTTTCAACCTTTATCATTAAATCTTCACACTAATTAATATTCGTAATATTTTTGTTATTTTTTTGTACTTCCCTTTTTCTTTTGGCCATTAATCCTCCAATTCTTCCTGTCTCTTTAGAAGAAAGTGATCTCCATCCTTCCTGCATGACCTGGTCCAGAAGACCTAATTCATCTGCGATTTCATATTTCAGCTTTTCTTCCTGTGTCAATTCATCCAGTTTAATAGGTTTTTTCTTTATAGCAGTCATACTGATGCCCCTTTTCATTTTTTAGTAAGTATTTCCTTTTTACCAGAGAATATACA
>JBJELY010000200.1:0-3852 GCA_051879395.1 Roseburia sp.
AAAGACTGGGACTCTAAATGGTATGCGGAAGCAGATTTTGCAGATTTCTTAGTAGAAGACTACAATATCAGAACATTTTTAAAGAAAAAATTGTACGCAGCAGGTGTTTCTAAAATCGAAATCGAAAGAGCATCTGATCGTGTAAAAGTTATCATTTATACAGCAAAACCAGGTGTTGTCATCGGTAAAGGTGGAGCTGAAATCGAAAAAGTAAAAGGTGAACTTCAGAAATTTACAGATAAGAAATTAGTTGTAGATATCAAAGAAGTAAAAAGACCAGACCGTGATGCTCAGTTAGTAGCTGAAAACATCGCATTACAGTTAGAAAACCGTGTTTCTTTCCGTCGTGCAATGAAATCTTGCATGGGTCGTGCAATGAAAGCCGGTGCTAAGGGTATCAAAACTTCTTGTTCTGGACGTTTAGGTGGAGCAGATATGGCTCGTACAGAGTTCTACTCTGAAGGAACTATTCCACTTCAGACATTAAGAGCAGATATCGATTATGGATTCGCTGAAGCAGATACAACTTACGGTAAAGTAGGCGTTAAAGTTTGGATCTACAAAGGCGAAGTACTTCCTACAAAGGCTAATAAGGAAGGAGGAGCTCAGTAATTATGTTAATGCCAAAGAGAGTAAAACATAGAAAACAGTTCCGTGGTTCTATGACAGGTAAAGCCTCTAGAGGTAATACAATCAGCAATGGTGAATTTGGTATCGTTGCAACAGAACCATGTTGGATTAGATCAAATCAGATTGAAGCTGCCCGTATCGCAATGACTCGTTACGTAAAACGTGGTGGTAAGATTTGGATTAAAATTTTCCCAGACAAACCAGTAACTGCAAAACCAGCTGAAACACGTATGGGTTCCGGAAAGGGTACCTTAGAATACTGGGTAGCTGTGGTAAAACCAGGACGTGTATTATTTGAAATCTCCGGAGTACCGGAAGACGTTGCTAGAGAAGCATTACGTCTTGCTACACACAAATTACCTTGTAAATGTAAAGTAGTTTCACGTGCAGATTTAGAAGGCGGTGTATCAAATGAAAACTAGTAAATATTTAGAAGAATTAAAAACACAGTCTGTTGCAGACTTAAATGCACAGTTAGTAGAGGCTAAAAAAGAACTTTTCAATTTGAGATTCCAGAACGCAACAAATCAGTTAGACAACACAAGCAGAATCAAAGAAGTTAGAAAGAATATCGCAAGAATTCAGACTATCATTACTGAGAAAGCAAAAGTTGCAGAATAGAACCTCTAGAAAGGAGAATTTATCGTGGAAGAAAGAAATCTTAGAAAAACACGTGTTGGTATTGTTGTAAGCGATAAAATGGACAAAACAATTACTGTTGCAATCCAGGATAACGTTAGACATCCACTTTACAACAAAATCGTTAAGAAAACTTATAAATTAAAAGCTCATGACGAAAACAACGAATGCAAGATTGGTGATAAAGTCAGAGTTATGGAAACAAGACCATTATCTAAAGATAAGAGATGGAGACTTGTAGAAATTATGGAAAGAGCAAAATAATTAAAGGAGGCTACAAGCATGGTACAACAGGAAAGTAGACTGAAGGTAGCTGATAACACAGGAGCAAAAGAATTACTCGTTATCCGTGTTATGGGTGGATCTACTAGAAGATATGCGAATATTGGTGACGTTATTGTTGCTACGGTCAAAGATGCAACACCAGGCGGTGTTGTTAAAAAAGGTGACGTCGTTAAAGCTGTAGTTGTTCGTTCAGTAAAAGGTGCTCGTCGTAAAGACGGTTCATATATTAAATTTGATGAGAACGCTGCTGTTATTATTAAAGATGACAAAACTCCAAAGGGAACACGTATTTTTGGACCAGTAGCTAGAGAGCTTCGTGAGAAACAGTTCATGAAAATTGTTTCCTTAGCTCCAGAAGTATTGTAGGAGGAACGGAGATATGGCAACAAGTAAAATTAAAAAAGGCGATATGGTCAAAGTTATCGCTGGTAAAGACAAAGATAAAGAAGGCAAAGTTATTGCTGTAAATAAAAAAGATAACACTCTTCTTGTTGAGGGCATTAACATGGTAACAAAACATGCAAAACCAAGCATGGCAAACCAGCAGGGTGGAATCATCCATCAGGAAAGCCCTATCGATGCATCTAACGTAATGTATCTTCACAAAGGAAAAGCTACAAGAGTAGGCTTCAAGCTTGACGGAGATAAAAAAGTACGTGTTGCAAAATCAACAGGCGAAGTAATTGATTAATTAAGGAGAGGAGGTCAATCAGTTGAGCAGACTTAAAGAACAGTATCAGAATGAGATCGTAGATGCTATGATCAAAAAATTTGGATATAAAAACATTATGGAAGTACCAAAGCTCGATAAAATCGTTGTAAACATGGGCGTTGGTGAAGCAAAAGAAAATGCAAAATTATTAGAAGCTGCCATGAAAGACATGGAGACAATTACAGGTCAGAAGGCAGTTGCTACAAAAGCAAAGAATTCAGTAGCTAACTTCAAAATCAGAGAAGGTATGCCAATCGGATGTAAAACAACATTACGTGGCGAGAAAATGTACGAATTCTTAGATCGTTTAGTAAACTTATCATTACCACGTGTACGTGACTTTAGAGGAGTTAATCCTAACGCATTCGATGGTCGTGGTAACTACGCACTTGGTATCAAGGAACAGATTATCTTCCCTGAAATCGAGTACGATAAAGTTGACAAAGTAAGAGGTATGGATATTATTTTCGTAACTACTGCTAAAACAGACGAAGAAGCACGTGAATTATTGACATTGTTCAATATGCCATTCGCAAAATAATAGGAGGGAATTTTAAATGGCTAAGACAAGTATGAAAGTTAAACAGCAGCGTAAACAGAAATTCTCTACTAGAGAATATACACGTTGCCGCGTTTGTGGTCGTCCACACTCAGTTTTAAGAAAATACGGAATCTGCAGAGTATGTTTCCGTGAATTAGCATACAAGGGCCAGATCCCAGGCGTTAAAAAAGCAAGCTGGTAGGCCAAAGTAATTAATAAAGGAGGAAATATACATCATGACAACTAGTGATCCAATCGCAGATATGCTTACAAGAATCCGTAATGCAAATACTGCTAAACATGATACAGTTGATATTCCAGCATCTAAAATGAAAATTGCGATTGCTGACATTCTTGTAAATGAAGGATATATCGCAAAATATGATATCGTAGAAGATGGAAACTTCAAAACAATTCGTGTTACATTAAAATACGGTGCAGATAAAAACGAAAAGATTATTACAGGTCTTAAGAGAATTTCAAAACCAGGTCTTCGTGTATATGCTGGTAAAAACGAAATTCCTAGAGTTCTTGGTGGATTAGGAATCGCTATCCTTTCTACAAACCAGGGAATCATCACTGACAAAGAAGCTAGAAAACTTCAGGTTGGTGGAGAAGTATTAGCATTCGTTTGGTAGGAAATCCATAAGATGTCTGTTGGTTTTGCCTGTAACAGATTGCAGGTAAGACCGGACATAGGATGCTTATCTTGAATGATAGATGTAACTTTTTACACGGCAGTAAAAGCTGTCGCAAACGGCTTAAAGGTCGTAAGACATTAAGCTGAAAAAAATATTAGGAGGTACGGGCATGTCACGTATAGGAAGAATGCCAATCGCAGTTCCAGCTGGTGTTGAAGTTGTAATTGCAGAAAATAATCATGTGACTGTAAAAGGTCCAAAGGGTACTCTTGAGAGAACTCTCCCATCTGAGATGGACATCAAATTAGAAGGTTCTGAAGTTGTTGTAACAAGACCTAATGATTTGAAAAAAATGAAATCCTTACATGGATTAACAAGAACATTAATTAACAACATGGTAGTTG
>JBJELY010000201.1:0-15812 GCA_051879395.1 Roseburia sp.
CCGATCTCCCTTTTCCTCTATTCCTTCTTTTAATCTAGCAAGAATTTCCGGGTTTCTATGTCCGAGATTATAAGTTCCTCCGTTTAGATGAAGATCATATACCTCATGACCATCGATATCCCAAAGCTTATAACCTTCTCGCTTTCCCATAACAAATGGAACACCCCATTCGTTGAACCGCTCACCCCTTCCGGTTATCCAGTACTCTTCACACATATCAAGTGCGTCCTGTTTTCTTTTTGAATTTGCCATAACTGCTCACCTCTCATGATTTTATTCGTAAAAAAAGGCGCCTAATGATTTCTCATTAAGCGCCGTTGCTTTTGATAGTTTGGATTGTAACTCCAAGGATTTCAAAAGACATTAAGCAGTTTGTCAAATTTTAGTTGTGCAGATTGCACTAAA
Organism: Roseburia sp.; assembly: GCA_051879395.1. Taxonomy (GTDB): domain Bacteria; phylum Bacillota; class Clostridia; order Lachnospirales; family Lachnospiraceae; genus Roseburia. The sequence continues at coordinate 406 of JBJELY010000201.1, forward strand.
TTACCCCTGCATTTTATAGCACAAAGCACAATAAGCAAGGTCAGTCAGAACATACGGGTCTTTCATATCATAACCCGTTATCTCCTCAATTTTACCTAACCGATGCATCAACGTATTTCGATGGATGTAAAGGGCATCGGCGGTTTTTGATATATTATAAGTATTTTCAAAGTAAGCGATTACAGTATCTATCATGTAGTTTTCGTTGTTTATATCATATTCCACTAAGGCTTTTATTACACGGTTGCAATATTCCTTTTTCTTTTGGATTTTTAAATCGGCATAGATATTTCTAATAATTCCGAGCTGCTCATATACTGCCACACGATTTCCATTATTTATACACATTGCAATTTTGGCAGTCTGCATCGCAATCTTAGTAGCCTCACTTTCTCTCGGAAAGCTACAACAGATTCCTGCATATAACTTGAATTTCACTTTTTTTATAATCTGATCTACTGTGCTTTTTATCTCTGCTTGATTCGGAGTATTTCTCATATAAAGATAAGCAAAAACACTTTTATCGTCTGACAGTATCAATTTCTTTCTATCTGCGAATTCCTCCATAACAATCGATTTTATTTCAGAAACATATTTTTCCCCACCTTCTTTTCCCCCAAGCATAAAGACTATTGTTGTTGGCAACATTCCCGCATCAATGTTATAGGTATAAAGGAGCTCCTGAATCCGGACAATATCATCATCATCTAATTCTGCCTTTTTTAACAAATAAAGTAATTCATTTTCTATATGTTCTTTCTGTTGATCATCAATTAATATTCTAGCTATTTCCTTTGAAACTTCTACTCTCTTCACAGACCACGGCAATACAAAAATCGGGAAATCTAACTTGTTAGCAAGATTAATTGCTCCTTTGGGAATTTCTGCAATATAATTCTCATTTAATGAAATTACAATTCCTGCTAAATTGCACTGGTTTGCTTCCCTTATCATATTTATAATTCCTGCCTCGCTTCTATCGAGACCAATTCCAGTTATAAAAAGTACCTCGCCACCCTTTCCCCATTCGCTGACTTTTGTATTTTCCCCAATATATGCCCATGTTACTTTTCGAAACAATCCTCCTTCTCCAGCCACAATCTTTAAATCTTTTAACGTCACCAATTTAAATAAATCCTTACATAAAACAGACATGACACCCTCCTTATGCACTTCTTGCATTCTGCAACATTTACTTTGTGCAGTTTACCTTTGAAACTTACATCCAAAATTTATATACTATCCAAAAAGAAGGGAGTTGATATATTATGAATAGTCCAAGTATATATGAATATTTTTCATCCAAAAATTTTAGAACTATTGCGACTGATGCCAAATCTAATCCGGTAAGCAAATTCTCTTACATTCCTATCGAAATCGAACTTAGTGAAGGTTCAAAGATTTACGAAAGTCTTCCTTCGTTTTTTGACGGGGATCATGTCATTTATGCCTATGCCAATGTCAGCGACAAGCTTAATACAAGATTTACGCCCTGCACGGACGGAAGTTATGGCAATCGTTATATTATTTTTAGGGAAACTGCTAATCATGTCATTTCTCTTTTCGTAAGCGATGATGAAAGCCAAATGAATTTCATCAAATTTGAGAAGAAAGATTTCGGAGAAATGCTTAAAAATTCCTTGCACCCTTCTATGTAGTATAGAAAAAGGCGATATGGAAAATCATCCATATCGCCTTCGATTTTTCTAATTCTATCACAGGGTAAAATTAAAATCAACCTGAATGTTTATTTTATATCGTCAAAATAAAATCATATATAAAATGGACTCCCATTGCGGTAAATACATCCCTCTTTAATGCAATCACACTTAGAACTACCGCAATTATACCTATCGATATACAAATGGCTACTGCACTCTCCCAACCATAACAAACAACGCTATCTAAGGTATGCACTAATGTAAATGGAACAACCATCGCAAGAAATAAGAATGGTTTGCTCACTTCCCCTTTTCCTACTTTGTAAAAAATCATATAGGGAAAAAGACGGAAAATGATTTCTTCTGAGACACCGGCGCCTAGCGGACTTATCAGGTTTCTGGCATAAAAGCCCATTCCCATCCAACCGTTTGTGCGTTGACCTTTTAAGAAATAAAACAGCACACCTGCCAAGACAATAATCAAAATATCTAAAAGGATTTCTTTTCGGCTTCCTCCTGCAATCAGACGCATTTCCTCTTCTCCATCATATCGTAATGATATGCATGCGAGGAAAACGAAAAATGTAGTTATTCCAGCAACTGCACCCATAAGATGGATTCTCCATGCCAGTTCCTCCGGCACCCCAATCGGAAATGCATTTCCTGATGCCAATACTCCAAAGATGATGGCAAGAATCCAGTCCTTTTTTGATAACTTTTCCCATTGCAGGATGATAACTGATGCAATCGAAATCATGCCATACAAAATCGTGCCAAACATATAGGTGTAACCTTTTTCAAACCCTATACCAATTAATTTGGCAAATGCAATATAACTCCATACCATGAATGTAAATATTAGAACACTTAAACTAGCTTTTGTTTTCATAGGCTTCTCCTTCTTCTATAAGACGCTTCGGGGACGTACTTTGCGTCCCCGGAGCGTCCCCAGAGTTTCTAACCGAGCAACTGCATAATCTCGTCTTTTGTGAAGCCGATGGAATCCATACCATCTCCTTCTAAGACCTGCTCTGCAAGATGTTTTTTCTTGTCCTGAATCTGGACAATTTTTTCTTCAATGGTTCCTTCGGAAACCAGTTTGTATACTGTAACAATATTTTTCTGACCAATACGGTATGCACGGTCTGTCGCCTGGTTCTGGACTGCGACATTCCACCATGGATCGTAGTGGATTACGATGTCCGCAGATGTCAGGTTCAATCCGGTACCTCCCGCTTTTAAGGAGATACAGAACACAGAAGTATCATCCTGATTAAAGCTTTCTACCATCTGCATACGTTTTTCCTTATTAACAGAACCTGTTAACTTGAAGAAGGAAATACCTGCTTTTTCTAAGCGCCCACAGAGTCTGTCTAACATACTGGTAAACTGGGAGAACAGTAATACCTTGTGTCCGCCGTTCACGGCATTTTCGATTAATTCCATACACATATCACTCTTTGCGCTCTCGCCCTCGTAATCATCAAAAAGAAGGGCCGGATCGCAACAAAGCTGACGGAGTTTGGTGAGTTCCGCAAGAATCTGGAATTTCTCGGATTTGAATTCTGCATCTGTTTTCTTTTCCAACATATTTTTCATATGCTGTACATGTGCATCGTAAAGGCTTAACTGCTCGCCACTTAATTTTGCAAACACGTTCTCTTCGAGTTTTTCCGGAAGATCTTTTAACACATCTCCCTTCAAACGACGTAAAATGAACGGGCGAATCATACGCTGTAAGCGTTCCATTTTGTTTTCATCCTGATTCTGCATAATCGGGATTTCGATTTCTTCCCGGAACTTCTGATACGTGTATAAAAATCCCGGCATCAGATAATCAAAAATACTCCAAAGCTCACTTAAGCGGTTTTCAATCGGTGTTCCGGTCAGTGCCAGTTTAAATCCTGCCGTAATCTGCTTAACACCTTTAGCCGCCTGTGTTCCCGCGTTCTTGATATACTGGGCTTCGTCGATGACCTGAATGGAAAAAACAATGTCCTTGTAATGCTCAACATCACGTTTCAACAAGTCATAGGATGTAATTAAAATCTGTCCCTCTTTTGTATTCTTGATGATTTCTTTTCGCTCCGGCGCACTTCCGGTAATCATAACCGTGTCTAATTCCGGCGCAAAACGCTCTACTTCCTTCTGCCAGTTATAAACAAGGGAAGCCGGGCAGACAATCAAAGAACGTCTTAATTCTTTTTGACCTGCGTCACATTCTTCTTTCTCAGCGACTAATAAACTGATCACCTGCAGTGTCTTTCCAAGACCCATGTCATCTGCCAATATTCCACCAAAACCATTTTCACGCAATGTCTTTAACCACATGAAACCGTTTTTCTGATAGCTTCGCATAACATTTTTCAAAGAATCGGCAACTTCAAAATCACTGTCTTCGATGGTCTTCATGTTGCGGACCATAGCTTTAAATTCTTTGTTTTTCTCAACCGTCAAAAGATTCATGTTCTTTAATGACGCGTCAAGATACATGGCGCGGTATTTTGGCACAAGAACTTTTCCTTTTTTCAAATTGGCTTCGGTCAGACGCAAGTCCTCACTTATTTCTGCTAACAGGCTGACGCCATCTTCTGTAACATCTAAAAAATCGCCGTTTTTCAGACGGATATATTTTTTCTTACGGTCGTATTTCGAGAGCAGATAGGCCAGTTCATCACTAGACATCTCCGGAGAATGAATCTGCAATTCTAATAAATCGCTATTTAAGTTCACCCCTACCTCGACACTCGGAGAGGAAACCACTTTCAATCCACGGAAGGCCTCACTGGTATAAATCGTCATAAAAGCGCTCAAACGCTGCAATCCACCGGAGATCAACTGATAAAGCATGTCTTCGTCTTTTTTCAGAATAAACAGCGTTCCACTGGCATCTTTTTCATTGAAATATGGCTCCACCAGACTGCGGATTCGAAGTTCCTCTGACAAATCACGCACTTCTCCGGTCTGAACTTTTGACAACACGTTATATTTTTGTGCGCCATAGACAGACATCAATTTTGCACCGATTAAATCATGTGCTTTTCGGTCTAAGAAAAGTTCAAATTCCGGCTTCGGTGGAACATAAAGTGTTTCATCAAAACCATCCGACAACACTTCAAAATGTTCTCTGACTTGTGGTAATAAATCACGGCAGAATACCGGCAACTCTTCCATTCCAACAAAACACTCATTTCCAATCTGTCTTGTCAAAAATTCGAAGAATTCTGACATGTTTTCTTTAAAGTCCGGCTTGGTCTTTTGTAAAATTCCACCGTCATAGAAATAGTAATAATCACGTCCGGTAATCAGATTTAAGTCCTCTAAAATCACATAGACACCATCCGTACAGCCGCGAAGTGTCAACTGTGGCACTTTTGGCTCCTCTGCCATCTGGTATGGCAGTTCCTCGTCATAACCTAGGGTTGCAAAAAATGCATCGTTCCCCATTGCTTCAAAAAAGCGGTCAATTCCAAGGGCATCTAATTCCATCGTCCGCTCAAAACTTCCGGAATGAACATAATAAGCATGAAACTGGCTCTGGCGTTTTTTATCCTCGTCCTGTTCCTTCATAAATGAAATCATCTTCTGACCATGCTCACTAAAAGCATTGATGTTATGATAAAAATCTAGTTTTTTTCCATAGTGAACTTTTTCACTGGTATGAATGGAATATAAAAATGATGATATGTTTTTCAACACATATTTGTGCTCCATTCCTACCTTAAATTCTACTCTGGCATATCCGTAATCCATCTCAAAATGCGGCTCTAAATCCACTTTTCCATAGATAGCTTCCGGTAACATATACACGGTATTGGCACGCAGAGCATATTGGTTCAACAGGTTTTTCAAACCGTTTGTAGTTGTATGTGGAAGCTCCGGAAGTTCTTCTTCCTGCTCCTCTGACACGCCTTTTCCACGGCGTGCATCTATAATGTCTTTTGGGGTTCTTTTATTGATATAAGTGATCAGTGCTGCCACACAATGTTTGCACAGACCATTGTAATTGTAAAATGCATCACATTCACAGGAATACGACTGAATATCGCCAAATTCTTCATCAATCGTCGCTTTCACCTGATAACTGTTTGCCATACTTCCATTTACTGTCGCTGTAATATCTGCTACAGGTAAATTCTCTACGGTATAGATTTCATGGGAAAATTCTTTTACCGCACCTCTTTCATAATATTCTTTTCCTTTCCGGAATGTCGCCGGAAAAGCCTCCTCACGGATGTCCGATAAACTAAACATCGTCACCCTTCCTCCTTGCTTGTACTTCACATCATCTTAAACGTCATTTCTTCATTCTATCATAGAAAGCGCAAAAAGGAACGGAATTTTTCAAAGTTCTTTGGAAAAATCCCGTTCCTTTTTTCTAAATTTTTTGTACAATTTGACAAATTTAAAAGATAACCTTTATCTCTGTCCCAATTCCTTCTTCGCTTGTCAGCTGAATCTGCGCATTGTGCTGCGCAATAATATGCTTTACAATCGCAAGTCCTAAACCTGTTCCTCCAGTGGATTTTGACCTGCTTTTATCCACACGGTAAAAACGTTCAAAAATCCTTGCCTGATGCTCCTTTGGAATTCCGATTCCAGTATCTTTGACACTAAGGACTGCGTGGCCATCTTTCATGCCAGTATAGATTGTCACATTTCCACCCTTCTTATTATAACGGATAGCATTGCTGCACAGGTTGTATAACACTTCTTCGATTAAAGTACGATTGCCTGTAATCACAACCGGACTTCCGCTCTGCAATAACGTAACCTCCTGCTTTTCCGCAGAAATGGCAAGATTATGGATACAGTCTGTTACCATTTCAGCAAGTTCTAATGGCTCCGTTTCCATACGATGATCGTCACTGTCTAATTCAGAGAGTTTGATTATGTCGTTAATCAATGCCTGCAAACGTTCCGCACTGCGGTGAATCTCACTTGCAAAATGCGCCGTATCCTCTTCGTTGGTCATTCCGCTTTCAATCAATTCTGCATAGCCGGAAATTGCGGTCAGCGGTGTTTTCAATTCATGGGAAACGTTTGCTGTAAACTCCTGGCGCATCTGTGCATTTTCTAAAATATCGATATGCTGCTGCTTAATCGTTGTAATGAACGGGCGGACCTCTTCATACACAGATTCTTCATCCACCCTTGTGATATTTGTTGCAATTTCTTCAATTGGCTCTACCAGCTTTTTCGTTAAAAAATGAGAAAATGGAAGGCACATTCCAAACACAAGAAGTGCCACAATAACAATCATACCGATTAATCGATAAAGATATTGGTAAACACTTCCGGTTTCTTTTCCCACACGCAGTACCGTGCCATCTTCAAGTAGCATGGCATAATAATAAGTCTGCTTCGAAGAAGTTTCGGAAAAACGCACAGAAGTAGCGGCTCCATTCTCTAAAGCACCTTGTATCTCCGGTCGGTCAAAATGATTTTCCATTTCTGCTGCGACCTCCATACTGTCATAGGTAACCGTTCCATCTTTATCTACAATTGTAATTCTAAGTCCGTCCTTTACTAGATTTTCATCAATCGTATCTACCAATTTTTCACTGCTGACAGCTGCTACCACATGTGCATTCGCCCGAAGATCATCATAAATCTGCTCCTGCAGGGAATGCAGATAAAGGAACATTGCCCCAACTGCCGTTAAAAGAATTGCTATCATTGCAACAATGATAAAACTTTTGTTAATCTTCTTTTTCATCCTTTAATCCACCATGTATCCAACATTTCGTACAGTTTTAATCTGCTTTCCAGCATCCCCTAACTTCTGACGGAGGGTCTTGATATGCATATCCACAGTCCGGCTCTCGCCCTCGTATTCGAAGCCCCAGACCTGATCCATGATTTTATCTCTGGAAAGAACAATTCCCTTGTTGATAATCAGATATTTTAATAACTCGAATTCTTTATAGGTTAATTCACACTGTTTTCCACAAACAAATGCCGCATGCTTATCATTATCCACAGTAATATCCCCATACTCAATCCGACTGCTTTCCTCTGTCACATCTCCTGCTCTGCGAAGCAGTGCCTTTACTCTTGAAACAAGTTCCATCACACCAAACGGTTTTGTGATATAGTCATCTGCTCCTAAATCTAAGCCTTTTACTTTATCTAATTCGGTGCTCTTTGCTGTTACCATCATAATTGGCACATTTTTTGTTTTTTCTTTCGCACGAAGTTTTTCTAAGATTTCCAATCCATCCTCTTCCGGAAGCATAATATCAAGCAAAATCAGAGCCGGCTGTTTTTCCTCCAACCGCGCAAAAAGCTCCTTCCCGCTTTCAAACTCCTCTACTTCATAATTGCTGTTTTTTAACGCGTAACGTTCTATCTCGCGGATATTTATATCATCCTCTACAATAAAAATTGTTGCCATTTTTGTTCCTCCTTTTTTTACTTAGGCGATTGCGAAATTCTTTTTACTCCTTTCACAACAGTATCCTATTTCTTGCTTTTCTTTTCGCAGTTAATTTTTCCGAGACAAAAATGTAGTTTTTCGGAATTGCTTTTTATATTTTATATGATTGCTGCTATTCGTCCAAGCTGCGGACAAACCGGATGGATATGTCGAAGAATGGACGGACACCAGCCTTCAAATATAAAAAGCAATCTCGAAAAGCTATACATTTTTGTCAAGTTAAATCAACTGTGAAAAGAAAAGCAAGAAATACTATATTGATATAAAAAATAAAAAGAATTTCGCAATCGCCTATCGTGCATAAATGATTTTAGGACAGAAAAAGGGCGTCACACTAGTGACGTTTGTCCGCCTAGCACAACAACCCTTCTTTTTTTATAAATCGTATTGTTTCTTAAAATGTTTTACCTGTAAGTTAAACTGTTCTGTTTCTGCTTCGCCTAACTGTTCTGTAAAATTATGTTGCTCGATCTGCGTATCACGAAGCTGAATCAGGCAAACTGCGATATTGGAACAATGGTCTGCCACACGTTCATAGTTCATCGCAATGTCAGATAAAACAAGTCCAAGCTCTATCGTGCATTTTCCCTTACGAAGTCGCTTCATATGATGCTTTTTCACCGTCTTATTCAGTCCATCAATAACTTCTTCTAGCGGTTCTACTGTTCTTGCCAATGTCTCATCATTTTTTGCAAATGCAGTTGTAGTTCTGTTTACAATATCCGCTACCGCAGCACCAAATACACTTAATTCTTCTACGGCTTTCTTGGAAAACTCGGAATCATCTTTTTTCATCTGCTTTGCACATTCCGTTATATTAATAGCGTGATCTGAAATTCGTTCAAAGTCTGTAATACAGTGCATCAATGTCGTTACTCTTAAACTATCTGCATAAGAGAGATTTTCACTACGCAGTCTGGTAAGGTATGCTGTAATTTTATCATCATAGGTATCCACAAGATTCTCTTTTTCAATGATGTTTTGTATCTTTTCTTCATCATAATTTTCCATGACTTCCATGGCATCCAAAAAACTTTCCTTCGTAACCAATGCCATCTGTGTAACCAAAGAACGACACTGCTCAATTGCAAAAGATGGTGAGCTTAAGAAACGATCGTCTAAAATACCAAAAACATCTTCTTCTGTCTCTTTTTCGTCCTCGGTCTCCGGGAATGTCAGGTAACTTAATTTTACCAGTCCTTTTGAGAATGGTAATAAAACTATCGTTGAAAAAATATTAAAAATACTATGAATCAGCGCAATTCCTGCTGCACCAACCACTTCATCCGTAAAAGAAAAATGAATCAATGCATTTCCCGCATAGAACAAAATCAGGAAAATAATCGTTCCAAGCAAGTTAAAATATAAATGAATAAATGCGGTACGCTTTCCATTCTTATTCGCACCCAAAGATGACAACAGGGATGTTACACAGGTTCCGATGTTCTGTCCCATGATAATTGGAATAACAGACCCATATGTAAATGCTCCTGTTACTGTCAATGCCTGTAAAATACCAACAGACGCTGCTGAACTCTGAATAATTCCGGTTAAAATTGCTCCTGCAAGAATTCCTAACAGTGGGTTATGGAACATTGTCAGAATATTAGTAAATTCTGGCACATTTGCAAGAGGTTTTACTGCACCACTCATCGTCTCCATACCAGTCATGAGGATTGCAAATCCAAGCAAACTCTCTCCGACACATTTCTTTTTATCACTCTTTGCCACCATCAATAAAATGACACCAATAATTGCCATAATTGGTGCAAAAGAAGATGGTTTTAACATATTAATAAAGAAATTATCGCTCTCGATTCCCGTCAAACTCATCAGCCAGGAAGTTATAGTCGTACCAATATTCGCACCCATAATAATGCCGACGGTCTGGCTCAGCTTCATGATTCCTGAATTTACAAATCCAACAACCATAACCGTAGTTGCAGATGATGACTGAATGACTGCCGTAACGCCCGCACCCAGCAATACTGCCTTAATCGGGTTTGAAGTCAACTGCTCCAATACACGCTCTAACTTACCACCTGCCATCTTTTCCAGTCCTGCACCCATCACATTCATTCCATACAGAAACAATGCCAAGCCACCAATGAGCGTTAAAATCCCAAAAATATCCATTTCGTAATCCATGCCTTTCTTGTATTCATCAACCCCTCAGAACACCCTTTTCTGAGGATTTTCCTGCTTTTGCAGGTCTACTGTAAAATTAGGTACATACTTCTTTTATACCTCATTTTACGTATTTTTGCAATTGATGATAAAGGCTCTATGTAAGACAAATGTGATTTTTATGTAAAATCTATGTAAAAACAGTTTTTTGTGCATGGTTTTTGGACATTTTGTCAATACGATTTTGGTTGTTTTATTCTTCGTGCTCTCCTGTGATAGAGTAAATAACCCACTCAGCAATATTGGTCGCATGGTCACCGATTCGTTCAAAATATTTTGCTACCATCAACATATCAGTTGCCTGCTCGCCATTTTTTACATTTACATTAATCATTTCAATCAATGCTTTTTTAAATTTTACGAAAAGGTCATCTACAATGTCATCTCTTCCAATGACGTAACGTGCTAATTCAAGATCTTTATTAACGAATGCATCTACACTCTTGATTACCATATTTGTCGTTTCTTTTGCCATCTCCTTGATGACATCAATATTCATTTCATTTTTTTCATAAGAGGAATCTGACATTAAAATCGTCATCTCGGATATATCGGCTGCATGGTCACCGATTCTCTCCATATCCGTAATCATTTTTAACGCTGCGGAAATCAATCGTAAGTCCTTTGCCACCGGCTGCTGCTGCATCAAAAGCTTCATACAAAGACTTTCAATTTCTTTTTCCTGATGGTCAATCTCATTATCAAATGTAATTGCTTTTTGTGCCTTTTCCACGTCCTGTTTCACTAAAGCAGAAACGCCCATCTCAATTGCCTGTTCAATCAGACTTCCCATTTCAATCAACTCATTATTCAGTTCCTCTAACTGTCTGTCAAAACGATTTCTCATATTTCCATCCTTTCCTTTTAAACTTTAATTACAGTTAGATAATTGCGAAACGCATACGAAACATTATAGTGTTGTACCACTTTCACAAAGACCTAAGCAGGTACTTTGGAGCCGCCGGTACTTAGATGCCGTATTGAGGCATCTTATGTACCGTTGCGAGCGACAAGTAGCGAAAGCGTGCCTGCGTGGTTTTGCGAAAGCGGCACAACTCTCATAAACTTCCCCCGCGTTTCGCAATTATCTATCGCATCAACCGAAACGTCCGGTAATATAGTCTTCTGTCCGTTTGTCCTGCGGAACGGAGAATATCTTATCCGTTGGGCCGCTTTCAATCACTTCTCCTAATAAGAAAAATACGGTTTTATCCGATACACGAACTGCCTGCTGCATATTATGTGTTACCATGACGATGGTATACTGTTTTTTTAATTCAATTGCCAGATCTTCAATCTTAGAAGTGGAAATCGGATCTAATGCGGATGTCGGTTCATCCATCAAAATGACCTCTGGTTCTACCGCTAAGGCTCTTGCGATACAAAGACGCTGCTGCTGTCCACCTGACATTCCAAGAGCGCTTTTTTTCAGACGATCTTTTACTTCATCCCAGATGGCTGCGTCACGCAACGATTTTTCCACGATGTCATCTAATTTTGCCTTCGAACGGATTCCGTGAGTTCTTGGACCATAGGCAATATTATCGTAAATGCTCATTGGAAAAGGATTCGGCTTCTGGAACACCATTCCGACTCTCTTTCTGAGCAAATTGACGTCCATTCCATTGTAGATATTTTCTCCGTCTAATAGAACTTCACCTGTAATTCTACAACCTTCTACTAAGTCATTCATTCTGTTTAGACTTTTTAAAAAAGTAGATTTTCCACAACCGGATGGTCCGATAAATGCTGTAATCTCATTTGCTTCTATTTCCATGTTAATATTTTTCAAGGCATGAAAATCACCATAATATAAATCTAAATTTGATATTTTAAACTTTTCTTTCACTCTGAAATCTCCTGTTTCTTTCTATTTTTATGATTTCTGTGCTTCAAATTTTTTTGCAACCAGAGAGGATAATGCGTTAATGCCAAGTACCATTACCAGTAAGATGACTGCTGTTGCGAAGGCTTCATTGGTATGCATTCCTTCCTGGGAAAGGTTATACATATGAACCGCTAATGTTCTTCCGGAATCAGTAATTCCCGCAATATTTGTTACGGTACCTGCCGTGTAAATTAAAGCTGCTGTCTCTCCTACAATTCTTCCGATTGCCAGAATAACCCCGGAGAGAATACCAGGCATTGCAGATGGAAGTACGATTTTAAAAATGGTACGGAGTTTTCCAGCTCCGAGTCCAAAGCTTCCTTCCCGAAAAGAATCCGGAACACAGAGCAATGCTTCCTCAGTAGTTCTCATAATAACCGGCAATACCATGATGGCAAGCGTTGCTGCACCTGCCAGAATAGAGATTCCCCATTTTAAATAAGTTACAAAAAATAACATTCCGAAAAGTCCATAGATAATGGACGGAATTCCTGACAACGTTTCTGCCGTAATGCGGATTACTCCTACCACTTTATTTCCTTTTTTAGCATACTCTACTAAATAAATAGCTGCGCCTACACCAAACGGTACAGAAAAAACGAGCGCTAACAATGTCATCGATAAGGTATTGATAATCGCCGGCATCATGGATACATTATCTGAGGTGTATTTCCATGCAAAAAGGCTTGGTTTTAAATAAGGAACTCCACGTACCAGAATATATGCCACCAAGTAAACCAGAATTCCTACCGTCAGTACTGCTGCAAGCAATACGAGTAAAAGCAAAAGGAACGAACCCGGGTGCTTCGCATAAGATTTCATTTTATCTTTGAAACTCTGCTGATTGATTGCTTTTTCACTTTTCATGCGACTCCACTCCTTCCTATGCCTCTTTTTCCCCATGGCGTTTTACCAGGGAAAAGGTGACATTGATAATTAAAATAAAGACGAACAATACCACGCCTGTTGCAATTAATGACTCACGATGCAGTCCTGTCGCATATCCCATTTCAAGTACGATGTTTGTAGTTAATGTTCTAACGCCCTTAAAGATTGTAGACGGAACACGCGCCTGATTTCCAACAACCAGCATAACCGCCATGGTTTCACCAATGGCACGTCCGATTCCCAAGATGACTGCTGCCGTAATTCCTGATTTTGCTGCCGGAACAATTACAGTAAAAACACTTCGTTCATGGGTTGCACCAAGTGCCAATGCCCCTTCATAGTAGCTGTTTTCGACTGCCCGGATTGCAGATTCCGATACACCAATAATTGTAGGTAAAATCATAATTCCCAATAGTACAGAAGCCGTCAAAATACTTTTTCCATCCCCTTTAAAATGTTCTCGAATGAACGGAACCAATACCATCAATCCAAAAAATCCATATACGATGGAAGGGATACCTGCCAACAAATCTACAATTGGTTTTAAAATTTTGTATAGTTTTTCCGGACAAAAGCGTGCCATAAAAATAGACATAAAAATTCCTACCGGGACACCAATCAGCAACGCTCCTGCCGTTACATAAATACTTCCAAGAATCATTGGGAAAATTCCATACAAATCATTGGATGGTTTCCATTTGGTTCCGGATAGGAAATTCCAGACACCAATTTCTTTGATTGCCGGAACTCCATTCATAAACATGAAGATACAGATCAATGCGACTGCGACAATAGAAACAACTGCAGCTACAAGAAAAACAATCTCCATGAATTTTTCTTTTCCTTTATTTCGATTCATAATTTCTCCATATATTTTTTATTTTTCATCTCTTGTGTAGGTTCTTTTTATGCGAATGACCGGAGCGACAGTCACTCCGGTTGCATTCGTATGTTTCTTTATTAAGCTAGGATCTTTTTACTGTAATTCTTCCCAAGATGTGATTTCTCCAACATAAACACCTTTTACCATATCTACTGTTAAATCATCTACTGGGTTATTGTTATTTACAATGACTGCGATTCCGTCTAAAGCAATTTTTGTTGCTGTTAAGCTGGACTCTTCGTCTTTTAATTCACGGGAAGCCATTCCGATGTCATATGTTCCATCCATTGTAGATGTCATACCTGTTGTAGAATCAGATGTCTGAAGTTCGATTTCTGCGCCTTCATTTACTGCCTGATAAGCTTCGATTAATTTTTCCATAACTGGTGAAACGGAAGAAGAACCACCAACTACGATTTTTCCTTCAGCACCGTTTGATTCAAATGCTTCTGCTCCGTCAACTACTGCAATGTAACCATTCTCTTCAATAATTGCCTGTCCATCAGCACTTAAGATGTAGTTGATGAAATCCTGTGCAACTTCACTTACTTCTGAACCTGTTGCAATGTTGAATGGTCTTGATACTGCATAGCTTCCGTTCTTGATGTTCTCTACTGTTGCCTCTGCTCCGTCAATTTTAACTGCTTTTACTGTGTCATTTAAAGATCCAAGAGACACATATCCGATTGCATATTCGTCGCCAGCAATTGTTGTAAGCATTGCTTCTGTATTATTTGTTACGCTTGCTTCTTCTGTTGTGTTGTCAATTTTCTCGCCAGCGTCGTTTTTCTCTTCAATGCCAAATAATTCAATAAATGCTCCTCTTGTTCCTGAGCCATCTTCTCTGGTGTTTACATTGATGTATTCGCTGTAGTCGAAGTCTGCTGCTACATCTGCTGATTCATCTGCTTCGCTTTCTGCCTCGCTTGTTGTTGCGTCTGCATTACTTCCTGTCTCTTCTGTTCCTTCTGTGGAACCACATCCTGCCAGCATTCCTACTGCTAACATACCTGTTACTAACATACACATGAGTTTTTTCATCTTTTTCTTTCCTCCATTTTTAACTCCGGCATTTTTCTATTTCCTTATTACCTGCCGAATCTTCGGGACTTCTCGCCCGGTCTTTTTCTCATTTTTTCTTGTCGACAGTACTTACTATAAGAGGGCTGTGTAAAATCTGAAGAGAACTCTTTGTAAAGTTATTGTAAAATTGCCTCATCGTTTTATAATCATTACTAAGCGATTACGAAACTCTTTTTCTCTTTTATATCAATATGATATTTCTTTCGTTTCTTTCCACAGCTGATTTTAACTTGGCAAAAATGTATTGCTTTTCGAAATTGCTTTTTACATTTAAAGGCTGATGTACGTCCATTCTTCGACATATTCACCAGGTTTGTCCGTAACAGGAAATTCCTACATCGTCTTTTAGTGCTTCTAAGCGGATATGTTCACCACCTT
>JBJELY010000202.1:0-3796 GCA_051879395.1 Roseburia sp.
GGGAATGCTATATACGTACTGGCGTGGGCTAACTGCGTTGTCTATCCTGTGTGGGGGAGGCAATGCGAAGGCCTGTAGTCCCGGGATGGACAGAAACAGGCACCTGCGCCTTTTTTCGTATATATGCGATAGAGATAGTTCAAAACAATACAGTTGCCGAATCTGGGGTGTCAATAGGCGAAATGATGAATTATATATGAAAAAGAATTCTTTTCTAACGGTCATTTGCGCAGGCCTACTCACTTTGAGTTTTACAAGTTGCGCAACTTATCAGAAAGAGGCTGCAATTATGAGTCTTGGCAACAACAACATTAACACTTATGTTGAGGCTGAGCTTGATTACGAAAATGCAAAGAAAGTGCAAGCTTCTGTAAACACTGCTACTTTATTTGGTTTCATTCAGTTGGAACGCAATGGCAACAAGACTTTGAAGAGTGCCAACCGCTACAAGGGATTGACAAAGCGTGAAGCTCAGGCTCTTTATCGTGCCAAAGAGAATGCAGATGTGGATATTATTCTTGAACCGGAGTTTGAGACAGAGAAGCATAGTTGGTTCTTAGGTGCATACCGCACTTCTTCAACTAAGGTTAAGGGATGGGGTGTTAATATAAAGGGCATCAAGCACGATCAGCACGGCACACCAAATCGTTAACAAAAAACTCCCTTACTGCATCCTCCATAATGCAGTGGGGGAGTTAATAATTTAATTTTCGTATGGTTAGAAGGTTTTTTTGTTCAATTATAGCAATTCTCTTTTCATTGGTTGCTATAGCACAGATAAAAGGTCAAGATTATACTGTTGACAAAAGTGGAGATGTAGTTGTATCAAAAATCGTAGAAGGTCTTGCACTTCAGCGAGATGAAATTTATTTAGCTGCATTAAAATATTTGGAAAATGCGTATAAAGATACAAAATACAAAATTGTCATAAATTCCAAAGAGAATGGTGTAGTTGCTGGTGAAGGAGAATATTTACAATTTCATGAAGATAATTTTTTTCCCTATTCATACTTCTTGAATGCGCCTTTTACGTTACGAGTAGATACAAAAGATGGGCGTGCCAAATTGTCCATTATACTTAGCTACTATACGGGCAAACGCTCAAATATCAACGAATCAATTGACATTCACGATAAAGTGAGCGCTTTTCAACCTGTAAATGAGGATGAAAGTGAGCATCGTAAATTATATACAAAGGCATTTCAAAAATTATACGAGAAAATTTTAAAAACACTTAATGAAGTTGAAACAGTTCTTAAGTCAACAAGATCTTCACTTCCTGAGACAGATTGGTGAGATGTTTAGGACAAAATAAAGACAACGAATTCTTTTTTTGTTGAGCCTTGAAAATATCCAATATTTCAGTCCAGTACCTTGTCATATCTAACTTAACTCCTCTCCAACATTGGGAGAGGAGTCATTTAGTCGTTTTACTTGCAATTTTTGACAAAAATGCGTACCTTTACAAGATAATTACGGCAATGAATAAATATCAAAGTATTATGAAACAATTATTGATGACATTTATATCTGTGTGTTTACTCTTTATTCCGTCAAAAGGTTATGCACAGGACATCAAAGTTTATTATCGGGGAGTTTTATTTAATTGCATATTCAACGATAATGCATTCACAATCAAGTCATTTGACGAAAAGGCTGACACTGTGGTTATCCCCTCAACACTTGAATATGCCGGACAATCCAAGGCTGTTTTTGCAGTTGACACCTATGCCAAAAATAAAGTGTATAACACCCGTTACTTGACACTTGAGGAAGGTATTCAGAAAGTGGAGAAAAAGGCATTTTGCAACTGCCCAAATCTTATTTATGTCAAACTGCCGAATTCAATTCGTTATATCGGGAAAAATGCTTTCTCAGAAGACAATTCCATCGTGTATGATGCTCCCAACAATTTGAATGATGTTTTTAAAGGGAAAAGCTATAATGCCACATCCATTGGAGGTTACCTGAAAGGTGGCTTGGTTGGGGGTCTGCTCGGATTTGTCGGTGGAGCTGAAACTGCAAAAACATTTGCTTCGTCATATTCCCAAATCATTGGAAAAAAAAGAGATGAAAATACCAATACAGAGGCAAACAAAGATACAGGGAACAAGGACGGAAAATCACAAAACGAGAAGCCGATAGTTAAGAAAACCACCGTGGAAACAACCAAGAACACCATTGTTTCTGTTGACAAGAACATTCCCAAGATTTCAAGCGTTAATAGCCATACGTATTGTGTGATTATCGCAAATGAGAATTATCAGGAAGCCCCTGACGTAGATTATGCCATTAATGACGGAAAGATATTCAAGGAATACTGTCATCTGACACTTGGAATACCTGAAAAGCAAATAAGAACGTTCATAAATGCCGGATATACCGATATTATCAAAGCCATAAGATTCTTGGAAAACATTCAAACATTTGACAAAAATGCCAAACTTATTTTCTATTATTCCGGCCATGGCATCCCTAATGAACAAGACCGCACTGCATTTTTGTTACCCGTAGATGGCAGTCCAATGGAAATACAAACTTGCGTGAGCCTTAAGACATTATATGACAGGTTAGGAAAAATAAACTCAAAGAGCGTTTGTGTTCTGATTGATGCTTGCTTTAGTGGCACAAACAGAGGCGGAGAAAAAGGTATGACAGCTTCGCGAGGAATAGTGAGAATACAGGAAGATACAACCTCGGGAAATACTGTAGTATTTACAGCTGCTTCTGCTGACGAGACTGCATTTGCCTTAAAAGAAGCGAATCATGGATTGTTTACCTATTATTTACTCAAGGGGATTAAAGATTCCAAGGGCAAAATCAAACTTGGTGAATTATTCAGAGGAATAAAAGAAGGTGTCTCCAAGTATTCTGTCCTTGAAAATGACAAGCCACAAACTCCTTCATCTATCTGTTCTCCTTCTTTGTCCGGCAAATGGGAAGATATATATTTCTGAGACAAAAGATTACTTTGTATAATAATAATTTTGTTGTATGATAAAAAGGTTATTCTATATAATAATTGGGGTGTTCTGTTGCAATATCCAACTCACAGCCAAGGAGAAGTTGGTGAAATGCGGAGGAACATACCCTTATTATTATTCTGAGAATATCTCACTTGCCGAGGCAAAGGCAAAGGCTGTGGAGAATGCTGTGATTATGGCATTGGCTGATCAGTTTGGGACAACTGTTACTTCACAATCATTGATGGAGATAGCTGATGCCAACGAACGGTTCGCACAGATGTCACGACTGCAAGTGAAGGGTACTCTCGTGAGACATATACATAAGCCAAAGATTTCCGACCCTGTATATTCAGACAATACGTTTGCCATAGAAGTGACCGTGGAGTTTTATGCAAGGGAGCTGAAATATGCTCCAGTGGAATATTCCGCCAAGGCATTGAGAAACGGCAAGGAAGACAAGTTTGAGAGTAACACGTTTGTTGCGGGCGACAAGTTCTATATGTCTTTTGTGTCGCCAAAGGAGGGCTATCTTGCGGTTTTTTTTGAGGACAGGGAGACGGCAAGCTGCATGTTGCCATACGTAGGAGATGACAATGAGCCTTTTCATGTAGAGAAGGACAAGAGATACCTTTTGTTTGACATCATCAACAATACTTATCATTTTAGTTGCGGCGAAGAGCCAGAGATAAACTATGTCCACATTATCTTCTCCCCCAACAAGTTTATCGACAGAGATTTAACACGAGAAATGACTTGCGCCAAATTCCGCAACTGGCTTGGGACGAGACAAAGCTATGACGAGGACATTCAGGTGGAATCAATAATGATTA
>JBJELY010000203.1:0-3780 GCA_051879395.1 Roseburia sp.
AAAAATGAGCATTCAGGAAATGGCGTGGATAGAATTGTTCATGCAATCGTCGTGTTCTCCTTACCATACCACTTGATTTTTGAGCATTTCTACTATATAATTTTAAATAAGGCTGATTATCTTCGAATAATGAAATGATATTGGGGTCAAAAGGGTATTTTGAAATTGGCGGTTGTGCATGATGCATAAAATTCGGCCAAATTTCAGCCTGCTTTAACGGGTATGAAAGGCTACATTACACGCAACTTTTGTGCATTTTGATATTTCAAAATAAAAAAACGACCTTTTGACCCCAACATCATGAAATATATGTAAAACCACATAATGCGGATTACGTTTTACAAAATCGTATCTCCATAATCCATCTGCCACATAATGCGGATTATGTGGTGTTTCTTTTTGCCTATATGACAAGCCCAAGACGTTCAATCTTTTGACGGTGCTCCACCCCCGTGGTCATAATATAGATGCGGGTGGTGTTGATGCTGCTGTGGCCCAAGATGTCCGCCAGCTTGGCAATGTCTTTTTCAATGCCATAAAAGGTTCTGGCAAAGAGCTTGCGAAGATTGTGGGGAAAGACCTTGGATGCCGCCACCCCCGCCGCGTGGCATAGCCCTTTCATCTGCCGCCAGATATAGCTACGGTCAAGCGCCTTTCCGTTTTTTCCCAGGAAAATCGGCCCGGCAGTAATCTTTTTTCGCTGCGCATAGTCCAATAACATCTTTTTCAGTTTGCCCGGAACGAGGATCGTCCGGGTTTTGCTTTTGCAGTTCACCGTGATTTCTCCATGCCGCAGAGCCTCCACCGTAAAAAATCGCAGCTCCGACACCCGGATCCCTGTGCCGCAGATAGTTTGCAGCACTAGGTTTAGCTGCTCGTTTTTCTTGGACGCCTCCAGCAACCGCAGATACTCCGCCTTGGTCAGTTCCTTCTCCTCGGCGCAGTAGGTCTGTCGCTGGAGCCGAATGTTTTTTACCTTGCAGTCACCCCATCCCAGGAAATCTAGCAGGCTGTTAACTGATGCCAGCATGGAATTGATGGAGCGCACCGCATAACCCTGTTCCACCAGATGCTTTTTCCATGCCAACACCAGATCTTTCGTAACTGCCTCACCGCTGGCATACACGCAGAACACCATTGCATCCCGCAGATATTTCTCCTGCGTCGCAATGCTTTTTTCCTCCCGACACAGGTAGTCGGAAAATACCTTGAGCTGGTCTTTAGTCAAAATTCGTTTGTTCATAAGATTCCCTCCATGATCTTGATAACTATATTGTACCCAAATCAAGCCAAAGAAGGAAAAACGCATAAAATATCGGACAGATTAGAATAGCCGCAGTCTGCTCCTCAAAAACAGACTGCGGCTTTGTTGTCATAGGCATCATCCCTTCAAACATTTGAGTAATGTTACCTTAGATTTTCAAGTTATTCAACTGTCAAGTATTCCAAATTTTCACCACCGCCCAGCGGCAGGATATACTACCGTCTGGCGGGTGGTAACAATACAAATGAACAAATAAAGTCTACGGAAAACAGTAATCACACGCTTGGGCTACTCCCCTGGGCGGCCAGTTGATTGTTCAATTAGGCGAAATCCCGTAAAGTGGACAAATATTTTTGACTCACGGGGAAATATATCTTTTCTTTTATGTCCTTAAAAGCTTTGAAATTTACTGATTTTTTTCAAAAGTGCTCTATCTCATTCCGAAAAAACCGCTTTGTCCAATGTGTGATAACCTATTATGGGTCAAAACATGGGTCAAGGTAGATCTGCGGGGATTTTCCAAAAATACCTCCAAACTTTGTAAGCCACAAAACCGCTAAACAAGTAAAAAAGCACCCGGTTTCTTGAAGAAACCGGGTGCAAATCTGGTTGCGGAGGCAGGACTCGAACCTACGACCTCCGGGTTATGAGCTGCTTGTACACTCTGGTAAAAAAGCGTAAAATGCGTGAGTAGGCACAAGCAGGGCAAAATAATAAAACAAAAATAGCGAGCAGTGCTGAGTAGTTGCGAGTAGTTTTGAGCGTTTTCAAGTGTGTAAACCCCAAATAAACCCCCACTCCATTTTTCTGAAAAGTTGAACCCCAAAAATCTACGGTCTCCGGGTTCACACCCCCGGAGATTGTAAGAACAAATTGTTTGTATATTCTCACCTTTAAAAGAAATAGCAACAATACATATTACGGAGGCATAAAGGAGGTGCCGCCCATGTTGAAGAAAAAGCACTATCTATATTTCTTTTATATTTATCACAAAAGGAACAGAACGCTTGTTTAATCATCTTTCGGACTTACCAGTCCATATATAAAACTTGTGCCTCTTAATACAGCGGCTGTTTCAATAATAAAGCTATCAGCATTTCCGGCATTCACGTTAAAAACAAATGGCGATGTGGTATTACCATCTATTTCTCCTGTTGAAAACACTTCTTCATTATTTGCAAGTATTCTAATCGTAGCAGAACTTGCACTTCCATACATACTCTGGTCTAAAACGATTATACCGGAAAGCTGTTTATCGTTTGGGTCATTTAGTGGAATCATTATCCTTGATGTTATCTGATTTTCCAATCCAGAGCCCCACGAAGAAAACGAATTTGAAATCACTACCTTGATTCCTCCACCGTATCTATTTCCGTTAATTCCATAATCACAATTAACATCCCAATTTAATAAGCTAACGCTCCAGGCAACATCATTGGGGGTATGTGTCTCGATAGGAGTAATTGTTTTAGAATTTGATTTTGTATCGTCCTCTATGACACTAGATGTATTCGCTTCCGTACTACTATTTGTGCCACCTTGTGGGATGCTGTTTGTAGCATCATTAGTGCTGCTATATGCAAATGACCCTTCACTGGTCTCCGTATTCTGTTCTACCTCATAATTGCTTTTTTCTATATCACTCCACCAAAAGAAAAATTTTGCCCTAGCCGCAATTGTAGTAGTTGATTCCAATTTAATCTCGTGAGTATAAAGTTCACCGTATTTAGGGTCACTTCCATCAAGTGTATAGTATACATCTAACCCGTCATTTGATTGTATTTGGATACTTTCGTAACTGCTTCTTGGAATCTCATTATTTAATGGGTAGATTTGAGGACAAGGTACATCTATACTCAACCACTGGAAGATAGCACTAATCAAAGAAAGAACTCCTACTGTTATTGGGCCAAGCTTTTTTTCGAAGATTATTGCGCATATGAGAGAAACCACTGCACATATACAGCTTATGATAAAAAGAACAAATAGCGCCCAAATTCCAACCATAATAATTAACCTCTCTATTATTATTAACACGGGCGGTATATGGTGATGAGGGACAGTACTATGAAATATACCACCTATCTTAAGTATAAGACATTAAATGCTATTCTGCAAGCAGCATTTCTCGTATCCAGTACAGGCTTTTGACCTCCCAACTTCAAAACTACATATCATACCGCTTACTTTTTCGCAGTAGGCGGTTTTTTTGCTTCCTGAACATAGCCGTCTGCTTTGCCGCAGGCGGCTAAATCTATTTAAGGAGGAAACCCAAATGGCAAAAACAAAGGTCATTGCCGTTGCCAACCAGAAGGGCGGAGTGGGGAAAAGCACTACGGTGTATAACCTGGGCGCTGGACTGGCGATGCAGGGCAAGAGGGTCCTTCTGCTGGATGTTGATCCGCAGGGGGACTTAACCAAAATGCTGGGACTGCGAAAACCGAATGATTTGCCGCTGACACTGGGCAATGCCATGAACGACATCGTGGCGGGTGTCAGCGGCGGAGATCATCCGG
>JBJELY010000204.1:0-15394 GCA_051879395.1 Roseburia sp.
TTGAAAGTTATGCTTGGAGGTATAATCATGAATGAAATTGCTACACTTATAAAGAATTACAATACTTTTATTGAAGATTTAGGCCAATTAAATGAGGATATTTCAGATATTGTATTAAATTACAATATTGAGTGGAAGTATGAATTTTGGGGACCTTACAGAGATAGGCCTAATTGGGTTGTAAAGAAAAAGTTTGCTTCGAAATATCAAAATTCAACAGAGGTTTTTTATGTAGGATTTGATATAGAAGACGATTGCCCTTATCTGCTTTTAGAAAGAATGTATGATTTAAAAGCTTGTACTCCAGATGGGTTTGATACAGACAATCATTGCTTTGGTTATTTATTAAATGTTGATATACCAAAGAAAATAGATGAAAACAATATTGGAACTTTCGAATGTGAGTGGGGAAAATGTATTTTTGCAAAGGTTAGCCTATTGGAGATTACTTCTCAAGATATTGTAAATACAGATATAAAAGCAATTATTGATTATCTTTTCAAAAGAAATTCTCTATCGTTGAAGACAATAAAGCTTTTATAAGAAAAACAAGACATTGTCGAGCATTCAATTTAACAGTATAATGCAATGATTTGAGGTGCGTTGCTTCTCAAATGGTAGGTTTGGGGAATATATCGGAGAACTGTTTTTACAGTTTCTTGCAATTTACCAGAAGGAGCAATTTATGCACAACTATGTACCTAATTCTATCGTCAAACCCTGGCGAAGTTTTACCGCTGACAAAATGAATCGAGTAAAGCAGATGCTTAAAGCTGAATATAATCTCGATACAGATTTCTACCTTGTCGGAAGCGGAGCGAAAAATCTTGTTACACAAAATGAAAAGGAACCTTTTGATTTAGATTGGAATCTTGAGGTTTATAATCTTGCAGAACCAACTAAAAATGCGGGTTGGCTCAAAAATACAGTTATGGATTATTTAAATGAAATAATGGAGAATACTCCATTTAGTAACTGTCAGGATTCAACGGCCGTAATTACTTCAAGGTGGACAACGAAACAAGGTTTGGAGTTTAGTTTTGATATAGCAATTCTTGTTCAGAATTCAAATGGAACTTTCTGCCGTATGATTCATGATAAATTTATGAACCGCTATTATTGGACAGAAGTTCCTGATTCAAAAGATGTTTATGATAGAATGGATAAGCTGAAAGAAAACGGATGGTGGCAAGAAATAAGAGATACATATCTTAAAAAGAAGAATATGTATCTTAGACGAATTGATAGGGATAATCATCCTTCATTCAATATTTTTGTAGAGACTATCAATGAGGTCTGGTATAAAGCTTGTCACCAAAGGAGATAGAAGTCCAGAAGGCTGGCCGACTGGCAGATAATCCAAAAAGACAGAGTCTTGTTGGCGGAGGATTAGAAAGGGCAACGTTGCCCTTCTCAGGTTTCCAAAGGGCAGAGCCTTTTGGTGGCTATGAAGTGGAGAAAAAAAGCGGTGAAAGACTTCCTTTTGGGGAAGCTTTCATTTGCCCGCGCTTTTCGGAACGGAATAGACAAGGGGTCGAGGGGATATGCCCTCGCACAATAGAAGTTTGTAGCGGATTTTTTTGTAAAAACGCGGGCAAACTTCTATTGTGTTAGAACTTGGCTACAAGTTCTGGGGTAGTTCCGAAGGTTCTTTTTTTATGCCTTTACGGCTCTTCTACTGTTAGGGATCTGCTGAGATTAGATGGAAAAACTAGCGTTCCATGTCAAAACTCCGCTTAGGTGATTTCTTCTTTGTCTGCTCAGGTTCCTGACTGACGGAATCGCTTAAGACTTTCAGCTTTGCATCCAGAAGCTTCGTAAAAATACTACTCATACTGTTGTACTCCTCTAAGTTGTTGTTTAATCCCACCAATCAATTTCTTTTCTTGTGTGGGTTTGTTTTGGTTTTACTGTCTCCCTGATTTTTGGAACTTCTTCCTTAATCTCGCGGGCTTCTTTTATCTGGCTTAAGGTGTTTCCTCTCATGCCTTTTTCGATATATTCGCTCACGTCTCGGCAGTAACTTTTGCGCATATCTTCGGCAACTATTATCAAGTCGTCTGGTGTCTTGTTCCAGAAGTGTTTAATGAAATAGTCTGCCTTGTGTAGCCATGCGCTGAATTTGCGGTCTACATTGGTAAACCATTGGCAAAGGCCGTTGCCGTCTCTTGAAAATGCCATCTTTCTTGCATCTTTGAACTGTATGTCATCTTCAAAGTCTTCATAGCGTGTGGCCGATGATTGGCTTAAGATTTGGGCTCGTTCTGCAAGTTTTGAAACATCTTCAAGTGCCTTGTCTAAGGCCTTGTCCTTTTCTTCTACCTCCTTCTTTTTCTTCTTCAGCTTCTGCACAAACTTGTGAAGGGATTCTGAAACATGCTTTTTAGCATTCGCAAAGAAGGACTTTTCTTTTTCAAGGGCTTCGGTCTGCTCTTTTAAGTCATTTTCCCATTCCCGATTCTTTCTGTTTTTGTAGTCAAAATAGTCATGGTTTTTCTGCTTCTGGGTCTCGGCTTCCTTCATTTTCTCGTCTGCCGATTCTGCAAGTTCTTTAACTTCGCTATGCCATTCAACCATTTCAACCTTTTCAGAATCAACTTCCTTCACGTCTGTGAGAAGCTTTTCACCTAATCCGTATACCTGACTTTTAAGACTTGGGTCTTTGGAATAGATGTAATCTTCCGTTGAAAGATGTTCCCGCTTTTCGTTTGGATTTTCGATTGTAAGTCCATGCTCGCGGGCAATCTTCATCAAAAGATTTCTTTGCGCTTGTGTCCATTGAATCAGGTTTGTTACCATGCGCGTTTTGGTAATCTTCTCAGGCTCAGCTTCTGGATTTTCCTCGTCTAATTTGGGAAGACATTTCATTCTTTCCTTTAGGCTTGCACTTACGTCCATCTGCTTTGCTACGGCCTTGGGAACTTTAGCCTTGGCTCTGGTTTTGCTGAGTTTTTCCCGCTTGCCGAATTTCTTCTCTGCGACTTCTGGATCAATCTCTATGTTCATGATGCCTTGTTCCATTAAAGCACCGTTCATTGAATTCTGAATCTTCTGCCCGCGGTCGCATTTGTACGCAACGGGGATATAATCAAGATGCATGTGTGGCGCACCTTTAATAAATCCGCCTTTTCCGTCACTCCGCATTTCATCCGCGTGGTAATAAGCACCGATTACCTTCATGTTCGGATTCTTCTTCTGGAACTCTTCCAGAAATTCCTTGTAAATCTGCTTTCCGACTTCAAGGTCTGGAAAGCCGTCTTCACAATTTCCGATTGTAACTAAGGCTTCGCGAACGGGTACAAGAACTGCGGATTTCTTTACTTTCTCCCAATAAGTATTGAACTGCCGTTCCTTCTTTCTCTGCTTGGAGTTGTATTCCCTGAAAGCTTCGCCAAAAATCTGCTCGTAGGCTTGTTTTGGTGGAATATCAATCCATGTTTCGTGAAGTCCGCCTTTTACAATGTGTTCCTGCTTGTCACAATATTTCGGATCACGAATATTGTGTTCTCGGCAGGCCTGATAAAGCTTCTTGCGTTTTCTCCCGCTTGAATCAATTCCATCTTTTTCCATTCCGCCATTGTGAAATGATGCCGTGTAGCTTTCGCTCAATGTTGTACTCCTCTGGGGCAGGCATTTTCTTTTCGGCTTTTTACAGAAACTAAAGTCCGTGAGATAGCTTTAGTTTCTGTTTGTGGATTTGTTATGCACTCAAAGATTCTTCAAGGGCTTCAATGGTCATTCCCTTTTTAATCTGTTCAATTGCATAGCGTACACCTTTAGCAAAGGCTTCATCCGTCTTTGATTTGGAGTTAGCTTTTGCAGTTGCTTTTTTTGCTGCAGGCTTTGCTTTAGTTTCTTCACCTTTAGCATCCACCTTTGCTTCTGAGTCAGATTTTGGGGGCACCTGAGTGACAGATTCTTTTTCTGATTTTTCTTCTGCCTTTGGTTCTGGCTTTGGCTTTTTCTTGTCCTGAATCTGCTTATAAACCTGATTCATACTGATTTCATCTTTTTTGATGGCTTCCAGTTGCTCAGGGCTTGCTTCCTTCAAAACAAGCCTTGTCTTTTCAACAGTTTTTGCAGAAACTCCAATCTGCTTTGCGATAATTTCAGATGCCTTTCCTTTTTCACCAACTACATTTCCTTTTCCTTTCTCAAAGTTGAAATTGGCTACTGCATCCAAAAGAGCTTGTCCGCTTAAGTTTCTGCGGTTTATCTGCTCTTTAATTGCAAAAGTCTTTGCTTCTTCAATGTCCGCAAAGTTGTGGATGATACAAGGGATTGTCTTATTTCCCAAACTTTCCCATGCGCACTTTCTTGTGTGGCCGTCAATCAGGATGTATTCTTTTCCACGCTTCCAGATATGAATTTCGTGTCCTGGCTTAAAACCTTCTTCTCTCATTGATTCCCGCATCTTTTCCAAAACATCTGCTTCCATAACTAAAAGCTTCTGGAATTCTGGAATGAGGACAATGTCTTTGATTTTGAGAGTTTTCTTCTCTCCGATTTTCTGAGTGGTGTCTTTCACCATGCTGATAATGTCGTTAAGTTTCATATGTTTACCCTTATGTGTTGTTTATAGTTTAGATTTCAGTGACAATCTGGAATCTATTACCAGACTGCCAGTGCCGACTTCAAAAGTACTTATGCTGATTTCTGTAAGCGTTCAACGAATGCCAGAACATCAGACATTTTGTACTTTCTTCTGCGTCCGTCTTTGATGGCTCTTTCTTTCAGCCAATCATAACGTTCACAAGAATGAAATGAAGAAGGTGCGCATCGTAAGTATTCGATGACTTCCTTCTGGAGCCAGAGTTTATCTGGTGATGTTTCATTTTTCATGTGCTGCTCCTCCAAAAGATTAAGTTTTAACTCTCTCCGATTGTTTTTAAGCTCCTACTTTTTCCGGTAAAAGCTTAAGTCCATTTTCTGCTTCATCAGTTTTATCATCATTAATGACATAAACTGCATCAGAACTAAGTTTTCTAAGGATTGGTGAAAACAGATGTTCCGTACTTTCTGCAATCTTATTCAAAGCAATTTCTTTCTGAATATGATTTGCATAATTGTTGAACACGCTTTCAGTTTTATGTCCTGAACCAATCATACAGATTCTCTGGTCACCGATATCAGAAAGTGTATTTGTACACCATTCATGACGGAAACTGTGGAAGGTAATTTCTTCTGGATTTGGATATCCGATTGATTCCAGAGCCCGTCTGAGATATCTGTTGAATCTTTTAGGTGATAAAGGTTTGTCAGGACTTTGTGAACTGAAGAATACAAATGCATCAGGATCAGTTCCCCACGGATTGAAAGATGCCTGATTCAAAATCATGTCTCTCAGTTCAGTTGGGATTCTGAATTCTCTTTCTTCTCCATTCTTTGGTGTTTTTAAGCCTTCATAAGGACTGTATGAATGTCGGATGAAAATTCTATCCTCACCAATATCACGTATCTGAAGCGCAAGAATCTCACCTTGTCTCATTCCAGTAAAGCAGGCTATAACACATGCAAGTTTTACACGGTCGTTATCCCATTCAGCATTGAATAGGTCTATGGTCTGTTCAAGTGAAAGGATAACTTTTTTCTTTGGAGTACTCTTAGGTGTGATAATTCCTGAATAACAATTGTTTTCAGTCAAACCATTCAGGTGAGCCCATTTCAGAGGAACTGTTAGTGCCTGAAGAATGGCTTTTACTGTTTTTGGGGAAAGCTTCTGTGTAGACTCTGCCATGAAAATCTTTTTTACGTCATCTCTGGTAATTTCTCCAAGAAGCTTTCCTTCAAGAATAGGTTTCCAGTGATGAGCAATAATGTTTCTCATGTTCAGAATGTGACGGTTAGTTGATGAATGTCCTTTAAGTTCCATTTCACGAAGATATGGGGATTTATCCCGTGTCCAGAAATCAATAAGGAACTCCATCGCATCACAGTCACCCTTTGCATTTGGTCTGACTGCAGTTTGAATGATTTTACGGGCTTTCATTACCTCAATGAGGTCATTAATTTCCTGCTCAGACAAATCATTCGTCTTCAGATAATTAAGAAGAGTAATAAATGTGAAGGATTGTTTGCCGATTGCTTTTCCAGTTCTGGATGTTCGCTCTGGTACAGAACCTTTTACGATCCATTCCATTACTGTGCGTTCAGCATCAGTCTTATTTTCTTTTCCCGTACTTTTGTTTCGGGAAATTGTGCCGTCGGGGAGACGGACTTGCGCATACCAAAATGGTGAATGCTTTGTCTTGAATAACAAATATGGTTTATTCAAATATCTTTCCTTTCCATAGGGCCGGCAGAAAGATATTTATACTTTATCATTATGGTATCTAAATGTAAAGTATATTCTGGCAGATACTTGTATTATTGCATCTTACTGTTTACTTTATATTCATTTTTTGAGCTTTTCGACTCTAAAATAAACAAATATAAGCAAAGCTAAATCTTTATATTATATAGAGATATACCATTTACTCTCTAAATAATACATAGGGTGTCTGGCAGGTTCGAGTCCTGCCCCCGCTAAATCTTAAATCCTTATGTTATAAGGAGATAAGTCACTTCTGACCTATCACTGAATGGGCTCAGCGTGGAACTACTTACTAAATGTTAGAAGAACTTGTTAGAAAGCTCTCCGGCATTAATCTAAGGTGGTTTACATGGCTGAGCCTTTTTATTTATTCACTCGACGCCGTGGCGGAAACTTTTATGTACAGTTTAGGATGGATGATGGAACAATCACTGCTCCTAAAAGTACAGGAACTCCAAACAAAAAAGAAGCACAGCTTACAGCTATGCGATGGCTCTCTTCCGGTGAGATACCCGAAAGAGTAAACTCTAAAGACAAATCCAGCAAAACAAAATCTCTTGATCTGCTTGAATGGATGAACTATTTGAAAACTTACGAGTTTGAACATGATGATGTTCAGAAGATAGTTGATATTCTGGTAAAACGAAAAATGCTTGTTTCTGGAATTGTAACTGCATCAAAAGAAAGCAGACCTGTTGTTCCTTATCTTCTTGAATTCTGGAACTATGATGTTTCACCCTATCGAAAAGAACGGTCCACTCTTGGTAAAGAACTGTCCTATACATATTTTGAAACAGCTCTTGGAAGAATCAAAAAATACTGGGCTCCACGTCTTGAAGGCAGATACATTGGTGATATTACTCCTGATGATATTGCAGCAATCTATTCTGATCCTGCCATTGAAGGACTTGCAAGCAAGACTGTAAAAGACATTGTTAACATCATGGTTATTGCAATGCAGTGGGCACACAGAAAGCATCTTACAAAGGTTTCTGATTTTGATGACATTCCAAAAGTAACTGTAAAACCAAGTAATAAAAAAGATATTCTTCGTCCTGACACTATAACAAAAGTCTTTGAAGCACCATGGGAAAATGATATGAACCGTCTTGCTAATCTTCTTGCAATGTACACAGGAATGAGAGCAAGTGAAGTTCAGGCACTTCGTGTTTGTGATATCTTCGATAACTATATCTGGATTTCACATGCGTGGGATGATAAGCTTGGATTAAAATGTCCTAAGAATGGAGAAGAACGTCCGGTTCCTATTTCCGCAGATTTAAGAGAAGCTTTGCTTACTATGGCATCTTTTAATCCTAGAGCAGCAAAGGATAAAGAGAACACTTTTGTCTTTTATGGAATAACTGGCGAAAAACCTGTTTCTCAACGAGGTTTCAACAAATACTTGCACAGGGCTCTGGAATATATTGGATATCCAGAACCTAATAAAATCGGCTTCCATTGCTGGCGCCACGGCTTCTGTACAGAAACGCGAACCGTAATTCATGATGACAGAATGATTCGTGAAGTATCAGGACACAAATCACAGCAGATGTTTGAACATTATTCAGACCATCTCGAAATGAAAGAAACTATTGAGAAAATGGGAAACGCTGCAGAACAGTTATTTGGAGACATTGTTTCTAAAACTCTTCGTACACCAGTTTTGGAGGCAAGCTAAGATAATTTTGTTCAGTAGTGCATATTTGACTGGATTTTACTTGAATATATTCTGGTACATTGTTATATTAAAAGTGTACTAAATAGACACCCCCTCGCCTGCCCGGGTTCAGGAGGTAAAACGCATATATAATTTTTTTGAATGCCTGCCCTAAATGGTTTCAAAAAATTTAATGCGAAAAATTTTTTGATTTCCTTATTTTTGCACCGGTCATTAATTTGGCCAATGTTTTACTTGAAGTGCTTTTCGCAGAGCACGAGGAAATTAAATGAAAAATAATAACGTGTTGGAAATCGTAGAATTTCCAAACGAAACCCTTTTGACCAGAACTCAGGTCAAGGAAATCCTTAAAATCTCTTATGCACAGCTGGACTCTCATATTCCAGACAGCGAGTTACCAAGAACACGCATGAATGGTCATACCTTCGTGTATCGTGATGATCTTGCAGCATACATTCAGGCCCACAGAAGTGACGGCCGAATGTTCAAGGCTTCTAAAGCCGGAGGTGCTGCATGAGTTTAGAGGTATTCGCATCGGCAATCAGCCAGATGGCTGAACAGTGCCCAGTTTCTGGAAGTGTTACAGCAACATTTACTGTCCATGACAGAAATGTTTACTTGAAATCTGTTGTTACTGCAGTAGATTCTGACAGTTCAGCAGATAGGAAAAAAATTGAGGCCTTTAAGCCGGACTTTACAGCCCTGTACTTATACGACCTTAACAAGCTTCGTGTTTTCTACGGAGAGATAATCTTTGTAGTCAATGTAAAGGATGGTTCCTTAACAGACTATTCCTGCATCCCGGTAAACAAGTGGAATGCAGCAAAAGCATTATCCAGAAGCAGAAGCCTGAAATTCAAAGGCGTCGCTTAAGCGGTGCCATTAAAGCATAAGAGGATTTATATGAATTTTTTTAATAACATTTTGAATAAGGCTGCAATGGCAGCAGAAGCTATTAACACTGATAAAATCAGATGGATTCAGATTGAAAAAATCAAAATTGATCCAGAAATCAAGGCTATCTTCAATCAGGATGAAAATGAGATTTTTAATATCTGTGAAGACATGAAAGTAAACGGATACAACGCAGGAAATCCTATAACACTCAGTCAGGATAATATTCTTGTAGAAGGTCATACCCGTTATATTGCGGCGCAGAGAGCAGGCCTTAAAAAGATTGCTGCAGTAACCAAGCATTTTAATTCCAAGCAGGAAATGATTGAATATGCTTACAAGCAGCAGCTTCACAGACGAAACCTTTCTGAACAGGATATTTTTACAGCTTATAAAAAGCTTCGTGCAATTACCAATTCTGATGGAAAGAAGTCATTGACAGATGTTGAAATTGCTGGAGAACTCCACATCTCACCACGTCAGATTTCCAAGATGAAAGAAGTTGAACGCAAGGCATCATCTGAAATAATGTCAGCTTTTAATGACGGTTCTATTTCATTAAATCAGGCATACAATCAGATGAAGGAAGAATTGAAGCCGAAAGAAAGTATTCAGACTGAACTTTCTGAAGAATCAGACCCTGTTATTCATGAAAACAATTCTGAAAAGGATTGCACAAAAGCATCTGCAAACACAGAGGAAAATGCCGCAGCCATTACAGAATCTACTCCGAAAGCAAAGAAGCCTGCTGCAGAAAAACCTGCCTTTGAAAAAGTAAATCTTAAGTTTAAGATGGAAGACTTTGTCCTTCTCCAGAATGCAGCAGATGCTGAAAAGCTTTCAGTCAGTGAATATGTGATGAACCTGGTTATGAACAGCGTTCAGGCATCTTCTACAGAAACTGTTTCCGAAAAGGAAACCGCTTAAACAGGAAATAAGGTCCGAAATCCGCAGGCCTTACCACCGGGGAAGGTTCAGTTCGTTGAACCGGACCTTCCCTTTTTATAATCTTCCTGATCTGAGTTTCAGATTAAGGAAGTCACTTCCAGTACATCACTGAATGGCCTGGCGTGGAACTAAATCACAATCTTTACCGGATGCGCATATGCGTATTCCGGCGGATTGTTTTTTAGGAAAGCGCCGGGCTTTTTGTTTTTAACGGCGCTAAATAATTTCAATGCCAAAAACAAACCTGACATATTTCAGAGTTCCAAAGACAGAGAAATATACAGTCATTTCAAATTACTTTCTTGAAGATCCTAATCTCTCTGGTACAGCAAAAGGAGTTCTTGCATACATTCTCAGCTGTGACAGAAAGAAAAATGACTGGATTCTCTACAAACAGGAACTTATAAAACATTTTTCCGACGGGAAAGATTCTATCAATTCAGCTTTCAAGAATCTTGAAGACAATGGGTATCTGATAACCAGGCGAGAAAAGAAAGGCCGCAAGACGTTTCTATTCTTTTCGGTTTATGAAGTTCCAAAGGAGTTGTATGAACTGAATTTCCGCACAGAAAATCCTCACACCGAAAACGAATGTGCGGATTTTCAAAATGATATGAGCGGAATTTCCGTTTCAAATCCACGTTTATGTGCGGAAAACCCGCCGGTACTAAATACTCTTTTAAATACTTCTACTAACTACAGTGAGTCAGCCAGTAGTAGTGATTTTAATAATTTAAGAAGAGTAATGAAGGAATTAAATCTCAGCTTGAGTGATGACTTTTATGTGAATTTCAAATCCTTTGCAGAATCAAACAATCTTACTGATGACCAGGCAGAAGATTACATCAGATGGATTTATGAAAGCAAAAAGAAATCTGCACATGACATCAATTCATTCATTTATTCGACAGCCTGCAAAAATAACTTTCTGGATGAATATCTATATTCGGTCCAGAGAAAACTGAATGCAGAAAATAAGGTTTACTGCAAACACTGCGGTAAAGAACAGACTTTCCAGGAACAAAGAGAAGCCTGTTGTCATGGTTGTGGAAAAGACTATTTTGATTTTTCACAGTTCGCAAATATCAACGCTATCCAACAATAACACAGCAAGAGGAGTACACATATGGAAGCAAAAACAATTCAGACAAACGGCGATTTTATCGACCGCGATGCAGAAAAATGCTTTTTTGGAGCATTATTACTGGACTGGAATGCAATGGGCGAAGCCTCATCTAAAATCCATCCGGAAGATTTTTTCTACGGCTGCAACAAACTTATTTATGCCACAATGCAGTCACTTTACGGAAAGGTTCCGCAGCTGGACCTTGTTATCCTTGTAGATGAACTTAGAAAACAGAATCTTCTTGAACAGGCAGGAGGCGCAGCTTATCTTGCATGTCTTACCGACCAAGTTCCATCCAGCAAAAATATAAATCACTACATCAAGAACATTAAGGAATGCAAAGCAAACCGTGATGTAAAGGATATCTCTGGAGAAATTTCTGAAGGCCTTGCATCCAAGATTCCAACAAAAGACATAATCGAACAGGCAAAGAAACGCCTTAATGATATTGAAGCAAACTCTTCTGAGGTCCAGATTATTTCTTCATCAGAACTTCTTTGTGAGGCAAACGAAAGAATCAAATACAACATTGAAACTCAGGGAGAGCCGAGAGGAATCTCTACAGGCTTTGACCGTTTTGACGGAATGCTGGGCGGAGGCTTTAGACGAAAGCATCTGATTATTATCGGAGCCCGCCCTTCCATCGGTAAGACTGCCATGGCCTTAAATCTCCTGGAAAACTCAGCGGCAAAAGGCTACAAATCAGGATTCGTCAGCCTTGAAATGACAACCGAAGAACTTTCAAACCGCCTTATCAGTCAGAGTTCCGGAGTTCCTGCAGATAAACTCATTTCAGGATTCATGAGTGATTCTCAAATAGAACGATGGGCTAAAGCATCAGAGTATTTAGCAAAACTCCCTTTATTCATTGCAGAAAAACATGGAATCGGGATAAGTGAAGTTTGCGGAATTATACGAAGCATGGTTTTTAAACTCGGAATTGAAATCGTTTATATCGATTACCTCGGACTTATCCGCTCCGGCAGGACAAATATGCCGCAGTGGCAGGAGTTTGGACTTTTTACAGAAACTCTTCGCGATACAGCAATTGCATTAAATATTCCAGTCGTACTTTTGTGTCAGCTTAACCGTGGCGCAGAAGATGAAGAACCAAGTCTTGCAAACATAAAAGGTTCTGGTGAAATCGAGCAGCACGCGGATGAAGTAATTCTTCTTCACGGAAAGCGAGAATTTGATCCTACCAATCCTATTGCAGAACGAACAATCATAATTTCAAAACAGCGTAACGGAATCACAGGCCGCTTTAAGATGGACTATGTTTGTGCTCTTACAAAGTTTAAGGATGCAGCATAAGGAGGGGCACTATGGCGATTAAGACAATGAGTAAAATTACAGATCCGATTACAGGCATGAAAAAACAAAAAACTTCACGCCTTTACGATACAAAGAAAGTTGTTCACACAAAGGATGATGCAAAAGAAATCAATGAAGCTCTTTCTGAACATAACAAAGACTGGGGAATCAACCGCGTTACAGGAAAACCTAGGACAAGTTCTGCAGGCGGTTATAAAGTATCTGGGAATTGTGAAGCATGTAAGCCAAGAGGACACAACATCCGGGACCCAAAGTTTGTTGAAGATAAAGAGCACATTGACCCGAATGGACTTTTTAAGATTTACACAGATATGGGACCGATTGAAAAATGCTACAAGGAAATCTTTGCAGATGCGCTTAAAGAATACAACGATAAGCAGACACGCAAAAGCAGAAGAATCGAGAATTACCTTACTCATATTCTTCAGGACAAGCGACGTGGAACGATGAAGAAGAACAGCAAGGTCGATAATTCACGAAAGCCATGCTATGAAATCATCTTTGAAATCGGAAACCGCGACCATCAGATAGACAGAAATCTTTCCATCGAGATTCTGGAAAAGTTTTGCAACGAATGGATGCCGAAGCATTATCCAAATCTTAAGGCCATCGGAGTTTATCTTCATGCAGATGAGTTTACGATTGACCCGATAACTAAGAAAAGAATCGATAGTGCACCTCATATTCATTTTGACTTTATTCCTATTGCTCACAGACTTACGGCAGAAGAAAAAGAGGACTTCGAAAACTGGAAGAAAGAATTAAAGGAAAAAGAAAAGGCAGAATGTAAGGCCCAGGGTAAAAAGTTCAGTTCAGAAGAATTTGAAAACCGAGACTGGGCATTTGAAAGGGCAAAGAAATATGGCAAATCGGAATTGAACAGTCTTTCTCTTCAATCTTCATTAAGCGGAGCCTGTGCGGAAATGGGATTTAGAACCCAGGGAATGAACACCGCACAGATTCAGCTTGAACGTTCCATCCGGGAAGATTTATACGATATGGTTGAAAGTTACGGCATTCCAGTGGACCGGACGGTTAACAAAAATGCCGAAGCAAAAGTCAGAATTGAAGTCTATAAAGCCCGGGAGGACAATAAAAAGATTCTTGCCGAGATGAAGGAACTGGATAAGGAAATCAAATCTGAACTTAAGGAACTCAACAAAAAAGATGTTGAAATCAGCAGACGCGAAGAAGCTGTTGAAGGCCTTGAGGAAGAAAAGAAAGAAATTGATAAAAGGGAAAAAGAAGTTACAAAACGGGAAGAGAAAGTTGCTTCGTATGTTGAACGGATTGATACGTTGATTGAAGATGAAAAACGGGTTCAGGAAGATAAAGTAAAAAACGAAGAACAGCAAAAAAAACAGGAACAGAAGGAACTTGAGTTACAGAAAAGAGAGACAAAAATTGAAACTAAGGAAGCGGCTTTAGAAGATAAAGAAGTTGAAATCAATTCTTCAATTGAAAATATTAACGCACGGGAAGAAAAAAACGAATCAAAAGAGAAAGCCCTTGATTCGAGGGAAGAAGCTTTGAATCAACGGGAAAAGTCACTTGATGATAAGGAAGTAGAAATTGAAGAAGTGAAAGAGCAGAATGAAGCAGATAAGAAAACCAACGAAAAGAATGCAAAAGAAATCTATGACAAGTTCGAAACTTTTGGCCCTCTGGAAGAAAAGTACAAAAAGTATCTTTTCGGCGTAAACCTGAATGAAAAGGTTGTTGTGAACTTTTCTGGAGTTGGCAGCCAGCTTAAAACTGAACTTATGGAACCTGGCAGCTCCTGGCGTGATAAGATTGATTATGCAGTTGGCAATTTTACAGAACGCTGTCAAAAGATTGTTACAAAGTTCCAGGATGCTATCCGCGGATTTACAAACTTCCTTCAGGGAAAGACTTCCAATGACTTACGGAAACTGGCGGATGACATGGACCGTAACGGAACAAGAACTTTTGAAGAATACGAAAGCCGATGGTCCAGCGAAACTCTGGACTGGCAGGTAGAACAGAGGAAGCAGAAACTACAACTGAAACTTTTACAAAAAACAATTGAGATTGAACGGGATTAACTTACATGTTATTAACTAATATAATACATTATGAAAAAAATATTCTAAAACATTAGGAGAAGATAATATGACTGAACAAGATATTATGCAAAGCTTAAATTCAATATTTAAAAATTTTGAGATTGTAGATGTGAATAATCAAGAAATAAAATATCATGATATTACATTGATTAATCCGAAAACAAAAAAAGCTTATACTGCTGAAGATTTAATTTCAGAATTACTCGGAATTATTGATTACAAAAAAATCAATTCTACAAGCAAAGAAGATTTACAAAATATTGCAAAGTTATTCCTTGAATTGCAAGCGTCTATTACCAAGTTATATTCAATTAACAATAAATAGATAATCGCGATTGCTTGCAAAGTTGCGAATCGGAAAATTTGGCCGCAAAGGGCCGAATTTTCCGATTTTTTTTATTTTTTGGAAGCAAGAGCAGCCCTGCTAATCGAAGCAAGAATGATAAGTGACAAAGACGGTATAACACAATACCGACCTTGTCAGCTGTCGGAACCACGAGTCCTCGGCTAACAAGGTCGGTATTGTGGCGAGAGGTCGTACCTCTCGCGCTCTCCGGGGGCATTGCGCTGCCCCTCAAGAACAACCTGCAACGTTGCAAGTCCTCCAAAATGCCCGCTTTTCGCGGCCATTGAAAAGTAACTGGACTTTCCACAAAAATTGATGCAGTTTGTTCTTTCACCCTATCGTGAAATCCTGAATCAAATCAGCCGGGGCATCGGCTAATTTGAAAAGGGAGGGATTTCAATTCAAAAATAAGGGAGTACCCAAATAGTGAAAGAGAATGGGCAGAAAGATTCTGAATCTTTATAAATATTGCTTATTAGTTTACTAGAGAATCTCTTGTTTTCACAACCAAATCACGAACACTATCACATACAGAAATTGGGAGTTCTTCAAGAGCATCTATAAGAATTTTATTTTTACGATATAGAGCCAATTCTTGCTTTTCTAATGTGTTCTGATTTACTGAATTAGAATTATCAAAAAGCATTACATCATCCCCTAAAAG
>JBJELY010000205.1:0-3713 GCA_051879395.1 Roseburia sp.
ATTAATTGCAGGAATTGTAAAATTTAAAGCTCCGTCAGTTCTCTGTGTCGGTTGTAGTTTTTTATTTCTTTTGGGACTGATTTTGTTCAGAAAAAAAGAATTCCACGAAGAAATGTATAAAAAATTTCACATTTAGCGCAGGAATTTTTTCTTACATCAAAAAAATTTGCATGATATAATATTATTATAAAAGATTATGTCAGCATGAATAGCGTCTGTTTACATTTGTACACCGACGCTAGGAATTCCATAGATACAAAACCAGAATTGCTGGCGTACAATCAGAAGCGTAAAAAAGCTTGGATTGTACGCTATTTATTTTCCTAATGAAAGATAAATGTCTGACAAACTTTTTAGAAAAATAGAATCGGAGAAAGACAGGAGGTAATTATGTTTGAGATAGGTGATTATGTAGCACATTACAAAGAAGGCGTCTGTGAAGTAATGAACATAGGAAAACTGAATATAAGCTGTTCAGATAAGGGAAAAGAGTATTATACATTAAGACCTTTGTATGATGCTGGAGGTACACTATATACACCGGTAGATAATGCAAGAAAACAGATCCGGGACCTGATATCAGGAGAAGAAGCACGGAAACTGATTGATGAAATGCCAAGTATTGAGACTCTCTGGGTGAGTGATGAGAAGAAAAGAGAGGGATTATACCGGGAAGCGTTGCTTAAGAATCAGTGCAGAGACTGGATCGCAATCATTAAGACTTCTTACGAGCGTAAGATGAAACGTCTTTCTTCTGGGAAAAAATCTATTAATGTGGACGATAAATATTTGAATATAGCAGAACATTTTCTGTATGGGGAATTGGCAGTTGCGCTGGATATGCCGAAAGAGAAAGTCAGAAATTATATTATCGAGCATCTGAAAAACAGTATTTAAGTGAGGCTGCGGGGATGTCATTTACCAAAAGATACAAAAAAGGTATAAGAAGGAGAGAGTGTCTTAATTTCAGGCTCTTTCCTTTTTTTGTGGCTGGAAAGAAAATATTTACAGAAGG
The DNA here is from genome assembly GCA_051879395.1 of Roseburia sp. GTDB lineage: Bacteria > Bacillota > Clostridia > Lachnospirales > Lachnospiraceae > Roseburia. Next base: position 1,016 of record JBJELY010000205.1, read on the forward strand.
CATTTGGTCATGATAAGGTAGTAATAAAAAGAGGGGGATAATATGTGGGAACTGAAAAAAGCAATATTAGTAACGAATAACGACAGAGTGTATGGGAAGTATAAAGATCAGTTAACAGTTATTTTATTGAATACATATGAAGAAGTCCTGATCAAAGTCAGAGACCTGGTTTATGACCGTCATGTACTTCTTACGCATCCGCAGGCATCCAGTCTGAAACCGAATCAGACACCATACCGGTCTGTGGCAGTCTATCCGAAGGGAAACGATGACAATACGAAAGATATTATGCTGATTGAAAAGTGCCTGCAGGTATATTATGAATGGCAGAAAATAGCGCCTACACCTGAAAAATATGAGGAAAAAGTTGCAAATGATTTTAAGACTATCGATTTGTCAGTAGTGGATAATATAATACCAAGAATCTGTTAATACGAAAAAAGAAACTTTTGGAGGCGGAGAAGATGGATAACAGCAAGTATTTTAAAGGGCTTACACGGAAAGAGTATATTCAGAGAGTTCATGAAATTATTGGACAAGAGGAGAATAATGATATCTCGATTCGCAAGATTGCTGAGGAACTGGGGTGTTCCTCAGCAGCCCTCTATCGATATTTTGAGAATAAATCTGAGTTGTTATATTATGTGAATCTCCAAACACTGGAATCTTATATTGTCAGATTAAACCAGGCAGAAAAACACTGGAAAACCCCCTGGGATGTCTATGTTGGCGTCTGGGATTGTTATTGCAGGGAAGCATTTACGCATCCAAGAGAATATAATAGATTGTTTTTTGAACATACCAACGAGACCCTGAGTTATGCAATTCGAGAATATTATGAGATGTTTCCGGAAAATATCAAAGAAATGAACCAGAAGTTTCAGGAAATGCTGAACACTCCGGACTTCCTGGGACGTGATTATAAAATGTGCATGAGATGTGTGGAAGCGGGAGTACTTTCAAAAGACAATGCGAAACAATTAAACCGATCCGTATGTATGCTTTTTAAGGGATATTTTAAAACGGTTTATGATGAGGGAATTGAAAAGTATGGAGTAGATGCGTTGACAAGGGAAGTGATAGAAGATATCGATATGATTGTAAGGGGATTGGCGTCAGATCTGTGTGGATATCATGGATATTATGAATAGTTACAGATATTATCACATATAAGTTAGGACAGCTTAGCAGTATTGCACAAAATCATTTATTGAAAATTTGTATATTTGACGATATTTATAGATATTATTGAAAAGTAAAAAAAAGTATGTATAATAAGATTATGGAATGAAATTGCTTGTGAGATTAAAGTTATCACGATCACATAATCTTATGTGCAAAAGTTATCACGATTACATTTTGCGCGCATGGATATTCTAGATTATTCCTTGCGCATAGATTCGTTATCGTGATTTTATTTGCCCTTAAAGTTATCGCGATTACAAAATGGTTAGAAGGAGAGTAACAAATATGAAATTAGAACTCGGCAAAATTGAAATTAATGACATTCAATTTGCAGACAAATCTTACGTTGAGAACCATGTGCTTTATGTAAATAAAGCAGAAGTGGAGACTCTTGTGTTGGAGGATGACAAACTTCTGAATTGCCGTCTGGACATCGCAAGACCAGGAGATTCTACGAGAATTACACCAGTAAAAGATGTGATCGAACCGCGTGTGAAAGTAAGTGGTGGAGAAATGTTCCCGGGGGTTATAGGAAAAGTTTCACCACAGGTCGGAAGTGGAAGAACACATGCGTTAGATGGCTGTTGTGTAATTACAGTTGGAAGAATTGTTGGATTCCAGGAAGGTGTCATTGATATGAGCGGTCCGGCAGCGGACTATTGTCCATTTTCTAAGACTGTGAATTTATGCGTAGTGATTGAACCTAAGGAAGGCCTTGAAACACATGTTTATGAGAGAGCAGGAAGGATGGCAGGGCTTAAAGTAGCGGCCTATCTGGGAGAATTAGCCAGAAAACTGGAACCAGATACGATTGAAGTATATGAGACGAAGCCGTTTGCAGAACAGGCAGCAGAGTATCCGGATCTGCCGAAAGTTGGATATATTCACATGCTTCAGTCGCAGGGACTTTTGCATGATACCTATTATTATGGGGTTGATGCAAAACAGATTGTACCTACGATCATGTATCCGACAGAAATTATGGACGGAGCAATTGTTTCCGGTAACTGTGTAGCTCCTTGCGATAAGGTTACAACTTATCATCATTTACATAATCCTGTCATTGAAGATTGTTATAAACATCACGGAAAAGATATCAATTTCATGGGAGTAATCCTGACCAATGAAAATGTATTCCTCGCAGATAAAGAGAGACATTCTGACATGGTGGCAAAGCTCTGTGAATGGATGGGCTTAGACGGCGTGCTGATCACAGAAGAAGGTTATGGAAATCCAGATACTGACCTGATGATGAACTGCCGTAAAGTGGAAAGAGTGGGAACAAAGGTATGTCTGATCACAGATGAATTTCCGGGGAAAGATGGAAAGTCTGCATCACTTGCTGATACCTGTGAGGAGGCAACTGCACTGGCATCCTGTGGTCAGGGAAATGCAACATTGCAGTTCCCGGCAATGGACAAGGTGATCGGTACTATGGAATATATTGAAAGCCAGATCGGTGGATGGGCTGGTTGTGTTAATGAAGATGGTTCTTTCGAAGCTGAACTCCAGA
>JBJELY010000206.1:0-15223 GCA_051879395.1 Roseburia sp.
AGTGTGGTAACACATGTAGCTGACTGTTACTAATCGATCGAGGGCTTGACCAAAAAAATGTTAATTCGGTATTGACTGTATGAAGTTTTGAAGGTATAATACTTTTTGTGTTTTACCTTTGTGTGAATACACATATTCCTCGATAGCTCAGTTGGTAGAGCACGCGGCTGTTAACCGCGCTGTCGTAGGTTCGAGTCCTACTCGGGGAGTTTTTTTATGTAAAATATATGGCTCCATGGTCAAGCGGTTAAGACATCGCCCTTTCACGGCGGTAACACGGGTTCGATTCCCGTTGGAGTCACTCAATATAATATGGCGACATAGCCAAGTGGTAAGGCACGGGTCTGCAACACCCTCATCATCGGTTCAAATCCGATTGTCGCCTCTGAAAAGCTTTAGGAATTTTTCTAAAGCTTTTTTCTTTATCATAAAAAACTTGACGGAAGAGAAGCACTTTGATACAATCATTTTTGTAAAATAATTCATAGAAATGCTAAAAATGCATAGAATGAATTATAAGAATATTGATACGGCGACATAGCCAAGTGGTAAGGCACGGGTCTGCAACACCCTCATCATCGGTTCAAATCCGATTGTCGCCTTTTAGAAAGCTTTAGAAATTACTTCTAAAGCTTTTTTTCTTTATAAAAATGAACCTCAGAGAAAAATACGACAATATAATAGTGTAGGGCAAATTGGAAAACACAAAGGAGGCATAAATTGACGCAGGAAGATTTTATTAAATTAATTGAACAGGAAGGTGCATCTATTTATGCTTTCTGCTGTCATTTGACAGGAAAACGTGAGGAAGCAGATGAACTATATCAGAATACTATGCTTACAGCGATAGAAAAAAGAAGAAAACTTGATCTTTTAGAACATCCTAAAAGCTATTTGATGGCAATTGCAGTAAGACATTGGAAAAATGAAAAAAGAAAATATGCACGTCGAGAGAGGATTGCACCAAGAGAAAATCTGATGGAGGAGGAATCTATTGAATTTTTCCCGGGAATGGAGCCTTCACCGGAACAGATTTTTTTCTCAGAGGAAAGATGCAGACTTGTCAGAATGGAAATAGAGGCGTTGAAGGAACAATATCGAATACCAGTGTATCTTTACTACTTTGCGGAACTTGGCATAGAAGAAATAGCAAACATTCTGCATCTTCCAAATGGAACGATAAAAAGCAGATTACATAAGGCCAGAGTTATGATCAGAGAAAGAATGGAGGAACATGGCTATGAAATATGAAAATAGAAATGAGGATCAATTAGACAAGCTTATGAAGGCAGCCCTTACTTCAAAGGAAAGACCAGATGATCTGCTCAATCAGAAAATTATCGACAAATGGAGTCAGGAGGATATTTTTATGCGAAAAGGAACAAAAATGAAGTATCGTGCTGCCGTTGCGGCCGCAGCGTGTTTATTAATTACAAGCGTAGGAGTTGGAGCTACAGTAAAATATTTAGATTCACAGAGTATTGCTGAAAAAGCAGAATTATCCGGAAAAATTGCAGATGCTTTTTCAGGAGAGAATGCAGTTGAAATTAATGAGTCCAAGGAGGCAGGGGAATATCGAATTACATTACTTGGTATTACAAGTGGTGAGGCATTAACCGGATTAGGTGAGATTGCACCAAGTAACACCAGTACTTATGCAACGATAGCAATTGAACGTTTAGATGGAACACCAATGCCAGATATTTCGGAGGATGGATATGCATCTGTAGATTTTTTCATTTCGCCGTTTATTCAGGGGTTAAATCCAGCAAGATATAACATTGCTTCTATGAATGGTGCCTACAGTGATTTTGTGGAAAATGGAATTATGTATCGTTTGATTGAGTGTGATGACATTGCTCTTTTTGCAGATCGGACATTGTATTTGGGAATTTCAGATACAACATTTTATGATAATAAAGCGTATGACTATAATGAAGAGACTGGGGAAATTAGTAGAAGTGAAGATTATTCCGGTATTAATGTATTATTTGAGCTACCCATTGACAAGAAAAAAGCGGATTCTGCTTTGGCTGAGGAATATCTTTCGAAGTTAGAAGCATCTTGGGAAAGTGACGAGGAAAGCTGTGATACTGAAGAAGATGCCATATCAGATCAAATTGAAAAAGAATATCAGCTTTATGAAGAAGGAAAATTAGAAGAAGTTTTGGATGGAGCCGTTTTACAAGAGAACATGACGCAGATTATCCAGAAGGAAGATAATGGATACGAGTATTATTATGCGTATGAAGAAGATGAAATTTCCGGAGGTGGTTATATTGCAGAATCTCTGTTCAGAGATGGTAAATATCTGGATGTTACGGATGGACCAAGTGATGGAAAGACAATGACGGAATATATTGAATTATTAACAATCAATGACGATGGAACCGCAACGGTTGAATGTTATAAAAAAACAGTAGTGTTGGAATAAGGCAGAAGGATTGTGGATGTAAATTTTCATGTATCTCGAGAAGAAAATTCAACCTTTTCAAAAAAGAGATTTTTTTCTATAATTATAAACAGAAAAATCTGATTTTATTGAAAAGGAGAAAAGGATGTTAACAGAGGAATTTTCTATTCAGGTAGAAGGCTCACAACCTGGAACAAAACTTTGTACTTACATATTGAATTATTCGGAAAGTATTGGAATCAAGAAGCGTCCATTGATTTTAATGTGTCCAGGTGGAGGATATTGTTATACATCGGACCGAGAAGCGGAACCGCTTGCCATGCGTTTTTTAGCGATGGGATATCATGTTGCAATTTTAAGATATTCTACTGCTCCGGCAACCTACCCAACAGCATTATTAGAGGTTGCGGTTTCCATGAAGTTGATTCATGAGCATGCAGAAGAATGGATGGTAGATACTGAGAAGATCATTGTACAAGGATGTTCAGCCGGTGGACATCTTGCAGCAAGTCTTGGGATGTTTTGGCATGAAAGATGGTTAGCAGAGAAAACAGGGGTGGCAAATACCATTTTAAAACCTGCTGGAATGATTCTTTGCTATCCGGTCATTACTTCCGGAGAATATGCGCATAGAGGATCTTTTGAGGCATTGCTGGAAGGAGAATATACAGAAGAAATGTTAGAAAGAAATTCCTTAGAAAAGCAGGTAACAAAAGATACACCAAAGGCATTTATCTGGCATACCTATACAGATGAAAGTGTACCTGTGCAGAATTCTCTTTTTCTGATTGAGGCAATGAAAAAATATGAGATTCCAGTGGAGTTTCATATGTATCCGGTAGGTGGACATGGACTGGCAACCTGTGATGAACAAACAGCTCATCCAGATGGAAATGGTATACAAGAAGAATGCCAAAGCTGGCTTCCATTAGTAAAGACATGGCTAAAGAGTATATAATTAATAAGGTACAAAAAAACCGCTCTATGAAAATAGAAGCGGTTTTTTTTGTAAATACTACTGTTGCTGGATCTGCTGGAACTGCTGTGCAGCTGCATTTGGGTCTACCTGCTGGTTAAAGTTTTGTCCCTGAGGAGCAAATCCCTGAGCTTGCTGGTTAAAGTTTTGTCCCTGAGCCTGCTGATTAAAATTCTGGTTCTGCTGGAAATTCTGAGCCTGAGCCTGTCTTACAATACCAAATGCCCAATCAGCAAATTTGGATGCAAGAGGAATATCAGCTTCTTTTCCTGCTACATTACGGAATAAACCAATTAAGCAGAAAACAAGAACTACAACGTCTACGACAGTATTGATAATGCTGATAATAGTACTCCAAACTGTTCCGAAGAAAGGAATATCATACATAAAATCAATAACACCTAAGACACTGCTGATAACAGATGCTACGACACAAAGGCAGATAGCCTGAATTACCTGGCGGCTTGCCCATTCATTTTTTTCTACAATTAGAACAATACCTGCTAATAAGAATAGCAATGTGCTATAACCTAAAAAAGCAAGAATAAATGCTACTACACCGTAGAATGAAAGTCTTAATCCTAATTTTCCCTTTTCCATTTATATAACCTCCTAAATTTTATCTATGATTTCTAATTTATAGAATATTTGAGCGAGATAAATTAGAAACCAACATAAAGAAGTATAAGTTTCCTTCCATAAAATGTCAATTATCTACGGAAAAATGACTGTAAACAATTGTAAAACAACTGTCAAACATGTGTCTTGTCAGTTAGAAAAAGTAGTGCTATAATAACGTCATGCATTGTCCGGGACAACCGGTACAAAATGAAAGGTATGAAAATGATGGTGTTGACAGAAGAAATTAAAAAATTAAAGAAAGAAAAAAATGCTGTAATTCTGGCACATTACTATGTTGCAGATGAAGTGCAGGAAATCGCAGATTACATAGGGGATTCTTTTTATCTTAGTAAAGTTGCAACAGAGATTGAAGCAGATACAATTGTATTCTGTGGAGTTTCCTTTATGGGAGAAAGTGCAAAAATACTTAATCCAGAGAAAACCGTATTGATGCCGGATGCGAAGGCAGATTGTGCAATGGCACACATGGTAGACTTCAAGAAAATTGAAGAAATGCGAGAAAAGTATGAGGATTTGGCGGTTGTCTGCTACATTAACTCGACGGCAGAAATCAAGACATATTCTGATGTCTGTGTTACCTCTGCAAATGCAGTAAAAATTGTGAAAAATTTGCCAAACCAGAATATTTTCTTTATTCCGGATGGAAATCTCGGAAGATATGTAAAAGAACAAGTTCCGGAAAAAAATGTAGTTTTAAATGACGGATATTGCCCAATTCATGCAGCAATGACGGCAGAGCAGGTCAAAAAAGCAAAGGCAGAACATCCGGAAGCTGATTTTTGTGTGCATCCGGAATGTACGAAAGATTTGTTAGACCAGGCAGATTATATTGGAAGTACGTCAGGAATTATCAATTATGTGACGAATAGTGAAAAAGAAGAATTCATTATCGGAACGGAAATTGGCGTGTTATATGAATTAAGAAAAAAGAATCCAGAAAAGAAATTTTATACATTAAGTGAACATCAGATTTGTGAAGATATGAAACTTGTGACATTGGAAAAAGTATTTGATGTTTTAAAAAATGGAACCAATGAAGTAAAAGTAAGTGATGAGATGCGACAAGCGGCGTTAAAACCATTAGAGCGCATGTTAGAGCTTGGAAAATAAGTGCAGTCATTAAAAAGACTGTGAAAAGAGAAAGAATGAAGAATATGAAAACAGATATTTTAATCGTTGGAAGTGGATGCTCCGGTTTATACTGTGCACTCCAGCTTCCAAGGGAAAAACAGATTACAATTATCACAAAAGCAGACTTAGAAAGTAATGACTCTTTTTTAGCGCAGGGCGGTATGTGTATGTTGAAAGATGATTCGGATTACGATAGTTATTTTGAAGATACCATGAAAGCCGGTCATTATGAAAATGATAAAAAATCGGTAGAAATTATGATACGTTCCTCGCAGGATGTCGTAAAAGATTTACTTTCTTATGGCGTGGATTTTCAACGGGAAGAAAACGGAGATCTGGCATTCACCAGAGAAGGTGCTCATTCTGAAAAAAGAATTCTTTTTCATGAGGATATCACAGGAAAAGAAATTACAAGTAAGCTGCTAGCACAGGTAAAACAGTTGCCAAATGTAACATTGATGGAATATACCACTATGTTAGATTTGATTTGTAAGGATAATACTTGCTACGGAGCAGTTTTAAGAGCGGAGAATAATGAAATATTTGAAATAAATGCGCGTCATATTGTTTTAGCAAGCGGTGGTGTGGGCGGTTTATATCGTCATTCCACCAATTTTAGACATTTGACAGGAGATGCTTTAGCAATTGCCATTAAACATAACATTGCGTTAAAAGATATTGATTATGTGCAGATTCATCCGACAACGCTTTACACAAAGGATAAGGAAGAACGCAGTTTTCTGATATCAGAGTCTGTCAGGGGAGAAGGAGCAAAGCTTTATGATAAAAACATGAAGCGGTTTGTCAATGAACTTCTTCCACGTGATTTATTAACAGAAGCAATTCATGAGCAGATGAAAAAAGATGGCACAGATTTTGTTTGGGAGGATTTGCGGACAATCCCGAAAGAGGAATTGGAGGGTCATTTTCCAAATATTGTAGAACATTGCCGCCAGAAAGGCTATGACGTGACAAAAGAATGTATCCCAGTTGTACCGGCACAGCACTATTTTATGGGAGGAATCCGGGTTAATCATCAGAGTAAAACTTCGATGGAACATCTTTATGCAGTTGGTGAAACAGCCTGCAATGGCGTTCATGGTAAGAATCGATTGGCAAGCAATTCTCTATTAGAAAGTCTTGTTTTTGCAAAAAGAGCTGCACACGATATGACAGCGGCTATGAAAGAGGAAAAACAGGATGATGTATTAGAAAGACAAAAGAAATACCAAGAGCTTTTAGAGAATATTGATTTTACAAATTATGAGAATGCAGAAGCTTTAGAAGAAGAAAATCGAAACCTTGTCTGGGCAGAAATCGAAAAAGCAGAAGAGAAAAATATTTCTGCATAAGAAGAATTCATATGGACAGCGAGAAAACGACGAAAAGACAAGCGTAAAGAAGAAAATAAAAAAAGTGAGGATAAAAATATGTATGATCAGGTAACATTAAAATTAAACGTGGATCCATTGATTTTAAGTGCATTGCAGGAGGATATCACAAGTGAAGATGTATCCACCAACAGTGTTATGCCACATCCGCAGGCAGGAGAAGTGGATTTGATTTGTAAGCAGGACGGAATTATTTGTGGATTACAGGTTTTTGAACGTGTTTTTACCTTGTTAGATGAGAACACTAAAGTTGAATTTTTTGTAGAAGATGGAGATGAAGTAAAGCAGGGACAGCTTATGGCAAAAGTTCATGGTGACATCCGTACGTTACTTTGTGGAGAAAGAACTGCATTGAATTACCTACAGAGAATGAGTGGAATTGCAACATATACACATTCTGTCGCAGAATTATTAAAAGGAACCAAGACAAAATTATTAGACACCAGAAAGACAACACCAAATAACCGTATTTTTGAAAAATATTCAGTACGCGTAGGTGGTGGAAATAACCACAGATATAATCTTTCTGATGGAGTTTTGTTAAAGGATAATCATATTGGAGCAGCAGGTGGTGTAAAAGAAGCTGTAACAATGGCAAAAGAATATGCACCATTTGTCCGTAAAATTGAAGTGGAAGTAGAAACACTCGATATGGTAAAAGAGGCTGTCGAAGCAGGTGCCGATATTATTATGTTAGATAACATGAGCCATGAGCAGATGAAAGAAGCGATGGATTATATTGCAGGAAGAGCTGAAGTAGAAGTATCCGGAAATGTAACAAAGGAAAATATTGCCCGCTTAACGGATTTAGGAGTGGACTTTATTTCCAGTGGTGCTCTGACACATTCTGCACCAATTATGGACATTTCCTTGAAAAATCTGCATGCTGTCTAACTAGTTACAGTTATATAAGATGGACAGATGCTATGAAAAAGAGAATGGAAAAGTGGCAGAATCCAGAGAGTAAGATATAGAACCATAAGTAACTAGATATTAGATAGGAAAGGAAAAGGAAAGGATGAATGGAGAAGAACGAAGAAAGCAGATTCTTCAGATTTTGACAAAAGCAGAAAAACCGGTTTCAGGATTGGCGCTGGCGGAAAAATTTGATGTCAGCCGTCAGGTAATCGTTCAGGATATTGCATTGCTGCGTGCAAATGGGACTTCCATTTTTTCCACAAACAGAGGATATCTTTTAGAGCAAAGCGGTGAAAAAAGTCGTGTTTTTAAGGTCTTTCATACAGATGAAGAAGTAGAAGAAGAATTAACTACAATTATAGACTGCGGGGGAAAAGTGATAGAAGTCTTTGTTTATCATAAGGTGTATGGAGTTCTTCGGGCAGACATGAACATCAAATCACGAATGGATATTCAAAATTACAGAAAAGAAATCAGCAGTGGAAAATCGACTTTATTAAAAAATGTAACATCCGGCTATCATTACCATACCATTGTGGCAGAAAGCGAAGAAATTCTGGATCTGATTCAGGAAAAATTGCAGGAAAAAGGATTTTTGGCAAAACTGCAGGACTACGAACCGGTAGACTTCTGGAGTAGGGCGGAATAAAATATTGTTTATTAGAAAGGGCGTTGTAATGAAAATATTGTTGCAACGCTTTTTCATCGAATAGGAAATTCTTTTAATGTTATAAAAAAGACGAAAAAATGGAAAAGTAGTAAGAGAAATGTGACTTTGTCACTTTCGAAAAGAGCAGGCTCATGGTAAACTAAGAAAAAACAGAAGAGGGAGGACAGACAGAAATGAGTGAACGCTATGATATTGCGATTATCGGAACCGGTCCAGCGGGATTGTCAGCCGCAATTACGGCGAAGATTCGAAATAAAAAAATTTTGCTGATTGGAAGTAAGAATTTAAGCCCAAAGGTACAGAAAGCGCATACCATAAAAAATTATCTGGGACTTCCGGATGTTGGTGGAGAAGAGTTAGGAAAACGCTTTGCCGAACATCTGGAAAACATGGAAATTGAGATTCTAGATGAAATGGTAACTGCTGTTTATCAGATGGGCGATACTTATCAGCTTCAGATTGCAGGGGATTTTTATGAAACTACATCTGTCATACTTGCGACAGGAGTAGATTTCGGAAAACCATATCCGGGCGAAGATGAATTTTTAGGTAGAGGTGTCAGTTATTGTGCGACCTGTGATGCCCCTTTGTATAAAGGAAAAACAGCTGCGATTGTAGGTTTTTCCCCGAAGGAAGAAGCCGAAGCGGAGTTTTTAGCAGAGGTTGCAGAGAAAGTGTATTACCTGCCAATGTATGAAGGAGAAGTTCATTTTTCAAAGGATATTGAAGTCTTGAAAGAAAAGCCGCTGGAAATCAAAGGCGTTATGAAGGCAGAAAAACTGGTAACGGATCAGAGGGAACTAGAGGTAGACGGCATCTTTTTGCTAAGAGAATGTGTCTCACCTGGGAAGCTGGTTCCTGGCTTAAAATTAGATGGTAATCATGTCGAAGTAGATAGAAAGATGGCTACGAACCTGAAAGGTTGTTTTGCCTGCGGAGATATTGTAGGTGCACCTTATCAGTATATAAAGGCAGCAGGCGAAGGAAATGTGGCAGCACTCTCAGCCGTCGCTTATGTAGATGAATTGAAAGTAAAAAATCAGAAGTAGAAAACAAGGAGGATAAGATTATGGTAAAGAAAGTAAATGAAGCAACTTTTAAGGCAGAAGCATTAACAGGAGCAACAGTAGTAGATTTTTCTGCAACATGGTGTGGCCCTTGCCAAATGTTAGCACCTGTGTTAGAAGAAGTATCCGAAAATTATGAAGATGTTAAGTTTTACAACATCGATGTAGATGAAAATCCTGGAATTGCACAGGAATATGGAATTATGAACATTCCGGCTATTTTCTTTTTAAAAGATGGACAGGTTGTAGGTCGTCAGATTGGTTTTCTTCCAAAAGAGCAGATTGCGGCCTGGATTGATGGAGCAAAATAATCTCGCTGGATTTCGTTGGGGACTCCCCGGAGAGTCCCCAGCGTTCTTAGCGAAGTTTAGACGGGGAGACCCCATATTTTTTCTTAAAAAGCTTACTGAAGTGATATACATCATCATATCCCACAGAGGAAGCAACTTCCTGAATACTTCCCTGCCAACCATTTTCCAACAATTCTTTGGCTTTTTCTAAGCGAATATTAATCAAATGGCGGATTGGAGTATCGCCTGTCTCGCTCTTAAAAATCTTCGAGATGTAAAAAGGACTTAAGTACATATTCTCTGCAATACGGTCCAAAGAAATCTTTTCTGCATAATGATCCTCAAAATAATTCACAATCTGCTCCACAACATATTTTTTGTTCGTGGAATCAAAAGAACATCCCTGACAGGTACTTTTTTCCGGTTTAAACTGTTCCCGTAAAATAATTAAAAGCATCTGCATCAGATAGGACTGGAGCATAAAATAACGTCCCTCCTGATAAGTGGTGTTTTCTAATGACATAGACGTACAGATTTTAAAAAGTTTCTGTCGCAGTTCTCCCTTTGTATGCAAAATACAATTGCCGGAAGGCATTGGAATCACATTCTTTTCATATCCGCGGAATTGGACATCACAGAAGCCAACGAAAAATTCTGTGGCAGGGTGTTCCGGAGAGGTAACAAGAGACTGATGTTTGCAGCCGGGATTTAACAAAATTAAATCGCCTTCCTCAACCTCATAATAGTTACCGTCAATCAGATAGGTTCCACTTCCGGATAAAATAAAATCCATCTCAATATGGTCATGGCTATGGTAGGAATCCTCATCGCGGGTTCTTGTTCCAGACCAGATAAAAAGAAATGTCGGATTAAAGTTCTCAATTAAATCATTTTGGCAGCACATCAACGTTACCTTCCTAACATAAATTCTAAAACTATTTTATCTTCTTCTGAAAGAAAAGTAAAACAAAATGTGACATCAAAGAAGCAAGATAGTACATTTTATTTTTCTGAAAAAAATTTATACTATGAAGACAATGTAAAAAATGTTCTGCATAAGCCAGCGGACAGAAATGGGTCGAAAACGACACTAGAATTAGATTACGAGGAGGAGATAGGAAAAATGACACCGATGAAATGGTTTTTTTCATTTTTGAAAAAATACAAGGGACTTATGATACTTGGAATATTTCTGACTACAGTATTAGCGATATTGTCCATTGTCAATCCGTACCTGTCAGGACAGATTGTAGACCAGGTTATTGAAAAAGAAAATTATGATTTATTATTACCGATGGTTGCCTGTCTGTTAGGGGTTACGATTGTACTTGGAATTGTTCGCTATTTTTATCAGGTCGTATTTGAAACAGCATCTCAGGGGTTGCTTTATGACATGAGAGATAAGGTTTACCGAAAATTGTTAGAAGAGGATTTTGCATTCTATAATAAGAAAAGAACCGGGGATTTGATGAGCCGTCAGACCGGAGACATGGATGCAATCCGTCATTTTGTGGCATATGTTATTTACAATGTGTATCAGTATACGCTGATGTTTTTATTTGCCTTGATTATGATTTTTACCGTCAATGTGAAATTAGCGCTTTGTATGTTGGCAGTTCTGCCTTTTACGGCACTTTGTACCTATTTTCAATCAAAGGACGTTCATCCGGCATTTCAGCGTAACAGGGACTGTTTTTCTTCCTTGAACACCTTTGTTCAGGAAAATGTCAGTGGAAACCGTGTTGTAAAAGCATTTGCCAGTGAAGAGTATGAAATTGAAAAGTTTGAAAAAGAGAATGACAAATTCCGGGATGCGCAGGTAGACGCTTCCAAAGTGTGGATGAAATACGTACCGATTTTTGAAGTGCTGTCTTATGCATTGACCGTTATTTTGATCTTATACGGTGGATATATGGTCATTCAGGATGAAATCACGTTAGGACAGCTGGTTACTGTAAATGGTTACCTTTGGATGTTAAATACGCCGCTTCGTATGGCAGGCTGGCTTGTCAACGATATCGGAAATTTTGTAACATCCGTAGAAAAAATTTACAACACCTACTGCGAAGAGCCAAAAGTAAAGACTCCGCAAAAAGGAGAAAAACGGCAGCAGTTGAAAGGTGCAGTAGAATTTCGAAATGTAGCTTATCGTGCGGATGATGAGGACATTATTCAGGATATTAACTTTAAGGTAAATCCGGGGGAAACAGTAGGAATCATTGGTTCCACGGGTGCCGGGAAATCTACGGTTATGAATCTGCTCTGCCGTTTCTATGATGCAACAGAGGGCGAGGTTTTAGTGGATGGAGTAGATGTCCGGGATATGGATTTGTATTGTCTTCGCGACAATATTGGTATGGCAATGCAGGACGTTTTTCTCTTTTCCGACACAATCGAAGGGAATATTGCTTATGGACGACCAGATAGCAGTTTTGAAGAAGTGCGCCAGGCTGCAATCAAGGCAGATGCCAATCATTTCATCAAGAACCTGCCGGATGGCTATGATACGATTGTTGGAGAACGTGGCGTTGGTTTATCCGGCGGACAGAAACAGAGAATCTCGCTGGCAAGGGCATTGTTGAAAAATCCGTCTATTTTAATTTTGGATGATACGACTTCTGCGGTAGATATGGAAACAGAAAGTTACATTCAGGAACAGTTAAAAAGAATTGAAAAAGACTGTACGATTTTTATCATTGCATACAGAATCTCATCGATTAAGGATGCGGATAAGATTCTGGTCATGGACCAGGGTAGAATTGTAGAGCAGGGAACACATGAGGAACTGGTCAAAGCAAATGGTTATTATGCTTCTGCATTCCGTCATCAGTATGGCGAAGTGCCGGAGGAGATAAAAAATGGAACATACAAGAAAGGAGGAAAACAGAATGGCTAGAAATCGTTATGATGAAGATGAAATCTTAGAAGACAGTTTTGATATCAATCAGTTGAAACGTCTTGTGGGCTATATTTCTCCTTATAAGAAAAAAATGGCGGGAATTATTGCATTAATGCTGGTTTCTTCCGCAGCAACCATGCTGATTCCGATTTTTTTGCAAAATGTAATGGATGTTTGTATCCCACAAAAAGACATGAAAATGATTGTAGTTTATAGCCTTCTCACGCTTGCAATTGCATTTTTTTCTGCATGGGCATTGCGAATAAAAATCAAGGTTATGAACGTGGTGGGACAGGATATTGTACATGAAATTCGTTCTGATATTTTTGCACATTTACAGGAACTTCCGTTTTCCTATTATGATGACAGACCACATGGAAAAATCCAGGTGCGAGTTGTCAATTATGTGAATAGTTTAAGTGATTTGTTGAGCAACGGTATTGTAAATACGTTTACAGATATGTGCAACTTAGTCTTTATCTTGATTTTTATGTTGTACCTTGACCCAAGACTTACGTTGATTTGCCTTTGTGGTCTCCCATTTCTTGTACTTGTGATTGTATTCATTAAGAAAAAGCAGCGGCGTGCATGGCAGATCCAGAGCAATAAGCAGTCAAACCTGAATGCGTATATTGCAGAAAGTATTAACGGAATCCGGGTGACACAGTCCTTTGTAAGAGAAGAGGAAAATACAGGAATTTTCAACCACTTGAGCAAAAATTACCGTAAATCCTGGATGCGCGCGGTCAAATTTAATTTTTTGATGGGACCGAGTGTCGATCTTATTTCCACGGTGACAACAATTGCAGTTTACATTTTAGGAGTACGCTGGATTCTTTCTCCAAATGGAAACTCGACAGTAGGTGTGCTGATTGCATTTACAGCTTACATTGGAAGATTCTGGACGCCGATTAACACGCTGGCAGGTTTCTATAATACATTATTAACAGCAATTTCTTATCTGGAGCGTATTTTTGAAACGATTGATGAGCCGGTTCTGGTAAAAGATGAGCCGGGAGCAGTTGAAATGCCGGAGATTAAAGGCGAAGTGAAATTTGACCGGGTTTCCTTTGGTTATGAGGAAGGTCAGAGCATTTTAAAGGACATTAATTTTACAGCAGAAGAAGGAAAAACCTATGCGATTGTAGGTCCAACCGGAGCAGGAAAATCTACAATTGTAAATCTAATCAGTCGTTTCTATAACGTCAATAGTGGAAAAATTTTGATTGATGGAGTTGATATTTCCGGTGTGACGCTTCATTCCTTACGGAAGCAGATGGGAATCATGATGCAGGACAGTTTCATTTTTTCCGGAACGATTTTAGATAATATCCGTTATGGAAAACAGGATGCGACAAAAGAGGAAGTCATTGCAGCGGCAAAGACAGTCTGTGCCCATGATTTTATTATGGGGATGGAACAGGGCTATGATACGGAGGTAAACGAGCGTGGAAGCCGTCTTTCCGCCGGACAGCGCCAGTTGATATCTTTTGCGAGAGCACTTCTTGCGAATCCGAAGATTCTGATATTAGACGAGGCGACTTCGAGTATTGATACCGAAACAGAGTTGCTGTTACAGAAGGGATTAAATGAATTATTGAAGGGAAGAACTTCTTTTATCATAGCACACCGTTTGTCTACCATTCGAAATGCAGATTGTATTATGTATGTAGATAAAGGAGCTATTCTGGAACGAGGAAATCATGAGGAATTGATGGAAAAGAAGGGTGAGTATTACGACCTTTATATGTCACAGTTTGATTTTCTTGTAAAAGAATAAAATACTATTAGAGGAGAGATAGGGATTGTAATAGGTTCTGAAATAGCATATAATTTTAAGAGGTTTTGTAATTAGCATTTGTTTTTAGAAGGAGGATTTTTTTATGAGAAGATATGTTATGTTTGCATAGCACAGGCTATTGCAAATTTGTAAGATTTTGTTATAGCCGGTGCCATTCCTGGAAAAAAATTCATAGGAGGCAAACATGGGCTATAAGAGAGCAGAAGAGATTCTGCCAATTGAAATAATAGAATTAATCCAGCAGTATGCGGATGGTGTGAATATCTATATTCCCAGAAAAGAGGAAAAACGTGCAAGCTGGGGACAGATGAATCATGCAAAAGAAAAACTTTTTATCAGAGACCGGGCAATATGGAAAGAATATCAGGAAGGTCTGAAGACAAGTGAACTGGCAGAGAAGTATTTTTTGTCAGAAAAAAGCATACAGCGGATTTTACGAAAAATGAAAAATCAAGAATAGGATGAGATGGGTCAGTATCGTTTGGTACTGGCTCATTTTTTTTTCGAAAAAAGAATGAGGTTGTCTGTGGAGGATAAGGTCGAATAAGATAACAATGATAGGATTTGAAGGAAAATTATTGTTAGGGAAGAATATAATCTTACACTTCGTAAAGCTACTTTTTAGAGAATAAAAGTTATGTAAACTAAATGGGCGTATATAGAAAAATGGAAATTCAACATTCCAAAAAACGTTGCTATATTAGAAAAAAATGAAAGTTATGTAAACCGAATGGACGTATATGAAAAAATAGAAAGTCTACATTCCAAAAATTACAATATTTTGGAATGGAAAGTAAACAAAGTTTTATATACATCCAATTAGTTTACATAATGAACATATTTGGAAAAATTGGGAGCAAATTTGGAATAAAAAAATACAATTTTTTCATCTACGTCCAATCGGTTAACATAATGCTAAAGGGAAGGGCAAAAAGTGGGATAATATCTGTCTTGGAATAGAATCTTGGGAAAAGATAGTGTCAAATGACCTATGAAAAAACTGGGCAAAGAAAAAAGGCTCAGAT
>JBJELY010000207.1:0-15135 GCA_051879395.1 Roseburia sp.
TCATCACACTGGCAGCCACAGGCTCGGAGTATGACTCGGGAGGCGTGATCTCGCGAACCGAGACCAACGACAAGCTCGCCTATTTCTCGCCGTTGGTATTTCCTGCCGTATCATTCATCGACCCCACATATACATTCACACTTCCCGTGAAGCAGACTCTCGCGGGCGTTGCCGACTGCATCAACCATATAATGGAGCAGTATTTCTGCGGTGAGCATATTATGATGAACGACGCCTTTATGGAGGGAGCCGTGAAGTCGTTGGTGAAGAACGTGAGGATTGTGCTTGACGAGCCGGACAACTACGATGCGCGCGCAGAGATATTCTATGCCACCACACTTGGCTGCAACGGCATCTATGCCCTCGGCAACTCCGAGAGCGGTTGGCCTATGCACGCTATCGAGCACGCACTCTCCGGCCACTACGACATCACCCACGGAGAGGGACTTGCCATCGTCACTCCACGATGGATGCGTCATATCCTCAACACCACAACTGGCGAACTGCACGAACAGGTGGTGGAGCGCATCACGTCGTTTGGCAAGAACGTCTTCAGCACTGCCACTCCCGAGGAGAGCATACAGGCCATCCACGATTTCTATGAGAGCATCGGCATCCCTATGACCCTCGCAGCCGTAGGCATCGACGGCAGCCGCATCGACGAGATGGCACATCACATCGCCGTCAACGAGGGACTCGACCAAGCCTGGGTGCCGCTGTATGAGGAAGACATCGCAGCCATCCTGCGCGACTGTATGTAACAGACATCAAAATGAATATCAATGCTCGACATCAAGAAATCGAGGTTAATAACAATAAATATTTATGGTAAAAAAAGTATTGGTAATATCTACAAGTTTACGCCCCAGGAGCAATTCCGAGGCGTTGGCAGACGAATTTGTACGTGGAGCTGTTGAGGCTGGTCACGAAGTGGAGAAACTGTCGTTGCGCGGCAAGGAGATAGCATTCTGCCGTGGATGCATGGCATGTCATAGTCTTAGGACTTGTGCCATAAAGGACGACATGATTCCCATCATACAGAAGATGCACGACGCCGACATCATCGCCTTCGCCACTCCTATCTATTATTACGAGATGTGTGGACAGATGAAGACGATGCTCGACCGTGCAAATGCTCTCTACGACTCCGACTACCATTTCCGCGACATCTATCTGTTTACCGCCGCTGCCGAGGATGAACCCGATGTGCCCCAAAGGGCTATAGAGGGACTTGGAGGCTGGATTGCCTGTTTCCCCAAGGCTCGCCTTGCCGGCCAAGTATTTGCAGGAGGAGTAAACAACATGGGCGACATAGAAGGCCACCATGCCCTCGCCAAGGCGTATGAAATGGGTAAAGCATTATCTTTGTCGCAGGCACGCGAGTCATCTGAGTATTGAGATTGTGGTCTGACACATTTTCCAAAATATCATTAAGAAAACAAAAAAGTAAGGAGCTATTGTTTGTCTTTTAATAGAAAATGAGTATCTTTGCATCCGATATTTGGACTAAAAAACGGAGTGCTACTCCTATTTTTGGTCCAAAATACAGGAATATAAGAATGAATAATTATGCTTGAGAGGCTTGTTTCTCCATACTTGAAGAGCCCCTTGTCGGTTATCTTATACCTACATATACACGGAAAGTGAAACGTGACATCAGACAGGCTCCACGCTCTGATCCGATATATGTTTTGTAAGTGTCTAATAATAATCAACGGTGTTTGTTTTGTATTAAGTATAAATGATACCATAATGTTCCCATTCATTGTTATGTGTTCCATTTAACTTTATATTCCTTGAAAATTGCAGCAAAACCATTTTTTGCGATTAACATTCATTGACTTGATTTTTGCAGCTTCAATTCATTTGTGGGTTCATAATACCAACTGCAAAATTACTAAATATTTTTGGAAAAACAAGTCTTTGGTCAAGATTTTTTCTCCTTGCATGTTTTTTCGTCTACTGGAACAACATTGGTTCTTGCTTCTGCGCTCAGTTTTAACCGCATGCCACATATCATTTAAGTCCTTGTAAAACCTGCACCAATGCCAAATACAAGAAATTATATTTGTAAAATGTGACCTAAATAGAGCTTTCTGTGTTTCAATTTGTCACAATTAAGCAGATTTAACAGTAAAATTCAGTAGGTTATAAAATATTTTATTATCTTTGCGGCAAATATTTACGTAAAGATTTGATATAGATATGTTACTGTCTGCAAAATTTGAAAATATATACTCGTTTAACGAGGAAACACGTATCTTGTTTACAGCCAGCAAGAGCGACCTGTTACCATTGCAAGTGTCACGCGCGGAGAAACGTGACGACATTTCGGTACTTCGTATGGGATTAATATATGGAGCAAATGCTTCAGGAAAGTCAAACATCATAAAATGTTTAGCTATTATCAAGGCATTGGCCCTAAACGGTTGGAGCAACCGCAAGTACAATTATTTCAAGATGACAGACAATCCACAGGAACGTTCGAGTATAGAATTGGAGTTTAAAGTGGATGGTCAATTTCTCGCTTATGGTGTGGCTTTTTCTAAAGGTGGCTTACTGGAGGAATGGTTGTACAAAACAGGTAGTCGTAATGACACCATGATATTTGAACGCAAACGTTCTGGTGATGATTGGGAAAATGTGATTGCCCCTCAGTTTATGAAGGAAGAAAGTGGACAATTCTTGAAATACTTAATTGATGGCACACCTACTAAAGGAACCTTCCTAAGTGAGTACATCGAGCGTAACGGCAAAGGAATAGATGTAATCAAGCTGGCACGAAAGTGGTTTGAGAATCTAAATATAATTTTCCCGGAAACACATAGAACAGACTTTCCATTCCGAGTTGTGAGTGACACCCAGTTCAGAACTGTGATGCGTGAATTACTTGGATATTTTGGAACTGATATTACTGATCTACGCCGTGTGGAGTCGAGGCATGAAGAGCTAAACATCTCAGACGAAATCAGACAAAAAATTGAAGAGAATCTTGAAGGCAAGGATGTCAAGACAGGTGTGGTCATTCACAATGACAGTCGTTTTATTTTTGCAGAGAAAGATGAGTCAAAGAATTTGAAGTGGTATGAGTTGAAAACCATCCACAAAAGGGACGATTCTGATTCAGACTATGTGTTTGAGATGTTCGAAGAATCCGATGGCACATCACGTCTTTTCGATTTCATACCTATGTTGATTGATATGAGTGCGAACGATGCTGTATATGTGATTGATGAAGTTGATAGGAGTTTACATCCTATGCTGACATTGAAGTTGCTGGAAATGTACAATAGTCTGCTAAAGGACAACTCGCAAATGCAGTTGATATGCACTACCCACGAATCAAACCTACTCTCTACTGCTCCTGTCCGCCAGGATGAAATTTGGTTTGTTGAGAAGGACAAGAAAGGAGAAAGCCATTTGTCATCGCTCTGCGAGTACAAGCCAAGAGAGAATGTGCAGAAGGGATATTTAAACGGTCGTTATGGCGCAATTCCATTCTTTGGAGAACTGGATAATATACATTGGGACGATGCGAAATAGGAACAGTTTAATTCGTGAGCGCCGTGAGGCTTTCCGCGACGGTATTATGAGAAAAGGGAAATACAATATAATGTATTTTTTGTTGGTTTTTGCATTTATAATATCTGCATGTGGCGGAATATCCCACAAACGCCTTACTTTGGAAAAGCTGTATCTGGTAGACAATCTTTTAAATGAGGAAAAAACAGATTCAGCCTCTGTTATTTTTAGCCGTATTGTGTCATCGGATATTGCTGACAGTGAGGTTCGCGCCATGTATAATCTTATTTCAACACATTTCAATTACCTTAATTATATAAAGTTGGAAAACGATAGTGCCATAGACTTTAGCATATCATTTTTTTCCAAGACAGGTGACATCAACCATCTTACTGATGCCTGGTTCTACAAGGCTATGACCAATTATGACCGTGGAAACACAGCCGTCACTATGGAGTATTTAAAAAAGGCAGAGCATGTTGCAAGAGAGTTGAAGGATACAGTAAAGCTGCATAAGACGATTGAAAAGCTCTCATACGTAAACAGCGAAGAAGGAGAATATGAACAAACTTTATTATACGACAAAGAGAATCTCAAACTGTGTCGGACATATGGGAACAACAACTGGACTGCATTTGCTTTAATGAATTTATCTGTCATTTACAACCGTATGGGATATACAGACAGTTCCACATATTATAAAAGGGCAAGCAAGCCATACCTAAAGTATGTTCCCAAGCACCATCAGGCATTATTTTGGGCTAATGAGGCCTATTCTTATATTCTCCAGAAACCGGAGAAGGCAGAGAAGGTTTTCCTTCAGGCGCTGAACATACGCCCTATTGTTGCCTCTTATTTTGGCTTGGCGGAAATATATTTGAATCGCGGTGAGTCGGACAAGGCAGAGATCATGTTCCAAAAAGCGTATGACATGGAAAAAGGAGACCTTAAGATTGAAGTGATGAAGCGATGGGCTGCCATGCATGAGAAAACTGGACAATCGGAAAGGTTTAAGCAGGACATGTATAAAATTACGGAGCTTCAGGATTCCTTGTATGAAGTACGCGCAAAAAACAATATCCTCAACATTCAACATGAATATGACTATCGCATACAACTGCAAAAAGAGAACCACAATCATCAAAACATGGTAATTCTGATATGTGTTGTGGCATTTGTTGTCGGTATTGTGGCATTTGTCATATTTGTGTTTATAAATAAGGACAAAAAGGCAAAACTTGCCAATTTTCGGAAGCAAGTGGCAGAGAATCAAGTATTGATAGAACATTACAAAAACAGAATGACAGAACTGGAAGAACAAAGCCAGAATGAGCAAGATGACGCTAAGAAAGAATACAGGCAAAAAGAAATTGACATTTTGAACAGGAAGATAAAAACACTTCAAAAGCATCAGGCGGAGATACTGCATCATGGAAGGAATCTCTATGATGGTATAAAAGCTGGTCGCACTATGTCTCAATGGTCTAAGAAGGACTTTGAAGCCTTCATAGAGTTCTATCGTATAGAAGATCTTGCATTCATACGCAGACTTGAAGATGAATATGATAATCTGTCCGCTAAGAATAAGGCATTTGAGATATTGCTTCACGAGCAATATTCACAAGATGAAGTGCAACGTATCTTCGGTATTGGGGCAAGTACGTTCCGTGCAAACAAGACTAGGATTAATGCTAAAAGGAAACCAAAATGAATTAATAAATCTCCATTTAGCATATTGTTTTCTTCATCATTTGCTGCATTTTAGATATACTGCATCAATATTATAAGCTGGTAACTTATTGAAATACAGTTCTTTTCCTATTATTTCAAAATGCAGCTGACAAAATGTTATTTTTTGTAAATATTTTGGCTGTTGCTTTCTTATTTATTAATTTTGCACCATAACAAACTTTAAAAAATAGATAATGAAAACAGCATTTCAGAAATTGAACAGAATCATAGTTACGTTTAGCATTGCTATATGTAGCTGTATGGCATCAAATGTTTTAGCGCAGGAACAGCAATCCCAAATAAAAGATTGGAATCACGATATTCGTCGTTCCCCATCTAAAAACATAATAAGTGTTTCTTACGACGAGCAAACATACACATGTCTTCTTCATTTCAATGTGTCAATGGAGAATGTTGACATTGCATTATATAAAGATGGTGAGCTTGTAGAAAGCGAAAATTTCACGACAGTTCCTATTGGATATCAGGGAATATTTACACTTCCTGATAAGGGAGAATACACCATCATTGTAACAGCCATGGGTGAGATTGTGTTTGGAGAAGAGTTAATCGTAGGTGTAAATTAATAAAAATATGGAAAAGCCTTTACGAATGTCATCCTATACAATTCCTGTTAAATTGGAAAATGAGGATGGAAAATATATGCTGATACATGGTTATACTGGTGCTATAGATATTGTGTCGGAAAAGTTATTTCATTGTATGAAATTAGCAGATGCAATGGATGACCTTTCCGAAGAAACAATGTCTACTCTTCGGAAACGTGGTTATATTACGACAAAAACAAAAGAAGAAGAGCACGAGTATGTTTCCCGAATGGCAAGAGCATTAACAAAAAAGGGAAATATGTTATATTCTGATTTTACGTGGATGGTTACGTATAACTGTAATTTTAGATGTCCTTATTGTTTTGAGGATCGTACAAAGAAGGATTCAAAACAAAAGATTGTTTTTACAAAAGATATGATTGATGCAGCTTATGCAGTTATAGATAAGTTTCACCCACTTAAGCTATCAATTAACAAAACGATGACATTATATGGAGGTGAGCCTTTATTAGCAGAAAATAAGGAAATAGTTTCATATATTGTTGAAGAAGGGTATAAACGTGGGTATAGTTTTGTTGCTGTGACAAACGGTTTTGAGGTTGATAACTATGTTGACTTGCTGTCTGATAAAAAGATTGTCAAATTGCAGATTACAATTGATGGGTTGCGAGAAGTACACGACAGAAGAAGAATTCATTATCAAAGGGGAAGTACGTTTGATAAAATTATCTCAAATATACAAATGGCATTGTCTAAGGGAGTTAAAGTGAATGTACGGATGAATACTTCTTGGTCAAATAAAAATCAATACAATGAATTAAAGCAGTATTTCAAGACTAAAGGATTTTATGACTACAATACTTTTGATTTTTATTGTGCGATGATAACGGACAACAATAATATTGATGATATTAACAGAAAAGATATAAAATTGATGTCTCCAGAGGATTATTCAAAAATTGTAAAAGAAAAAGTTGATTTATTTAAACTTGATGATAATACTTTATATCATAATATATCTGACGCTATAGTTAAGAAAAAACCATTACACTTTAGGTCTGTGACTTGTGCCTCACAAACAAATGGATATGTTTTGGATCCTTTGGGACATATTTATCCCTGTTGGGAAGTTGTTGGCAATCCCAAACATTTGGAAGGACAATATACAAAACTGGGAGTGACATGGAATGAGTCTGTTCTTTCTAAGTGGAAGGATATAGATATCAGTAAGAGAAAAGAGTGTTCCAACTGTAAATACGCATTATTATGTGGTGGAGGGTGTCCGTATCACTATCTAGAAGGGAAAAACATTAATTGTATAATATTTAGAAGACTTTTTAGTGCAATAGCACGAAAAGCATATTATAGTGTTAAATTAAAATAATCCAAAATGGAAAAGCAAACAAAAAAAATTGAGATTGTTCCATTAAACTCGGAGATATCTGAGTTTCAATTGAGGGAATTAGAAAAACGCTTAGAGACAGATCCTCTGGCTGTTGGCGGACTACTTGACGTTGGTATTGGCGAAGACGATGATTTGTATTTGTCAAAACCAGATTGCGAAGAACATTGTAGCGGTATATTTGTTTGTAACAGTAAATCGTAAAGTTGTATTACTCTATTATTTTCCTTGTAAGTTTTTCTTACAAGGAAAATGTATAATTGATTATTGCTCATGAAAGTTTTTTTTTCTATTCTAATTATAAACATTTTATTTGCCAGTTTTATGTATGGGCAATCAGCCGTAACAAGACATATTGATGGCGAAAAAACAGATAGTACGAGAATATCCCGGTTGGAAAGGGATACCTTTAATCTTGAGGGCATAGTTGTAACAGGTTCCTCATATATAAGGAAGAAGGACCATGTGGTTGTCATACCAAACAAGGAACAGAAAAAACACGCCTTTACCAGTTATGATTTGCTGTATAACATGATGATTCCCGGGGTTTCTGTTGACCGCCGTGCATCAAAGGTGACAACGTCGAAGGGAGAGGCTACTATATATATAAATGGTGTAAGAGCCGACCTCCGCGATGTGACGAACTTGCGTCCGAGAGATATTCTGCGTGTGGAATATCATGACATACCAACGGGAAAATATGTAGGTGATGCTGCTGCCATAAATTATATTACCAAAAAGACAACGTCAGGAGGATATGTCAATGCGGATGCGGAGCAGACAGTGGGGTATCTGAATGGTAAATACAACGTAGCAGCAAAGGTGAATAAGGGAAATACAAACTACACATTCTTCGGAGGGGCAGGTTTACAAGAACATGATGGTACGGAGACAATAAATGAGGAAACTTTTATTTTTCCAGACAAGGAAATAGGGAGGACAGGCAGTAATCTTGGTGGAAAATATAAGAACAACTGGCAGTATGCTCAGTTCAAAGTGAGTGATAATACCACTAATCACGACTTGGTGGCATCTGTTTCCATTGTTCATGACAAGACACCGCATAACAACCACGAAGACCGTCTCTTGTATGACGGTAATGCGGCTGACAATGTGTATTCCTCTACGGGGATAAGACAAGAGAACTTGCGTCCGCAGATGCAGTTGAAAGGGTATTTCCGACCATCAGAGGGACAAGAGGTCACATTTGTCACAGAAGGAGCGTATGCAAAGAACACGTATGGCAGAATGTATTCGGAAAATGAGCAACAGTCAAATACAGACGTTAAGGAGAGACTGTATTCGTGGAATGTTAGAGCCTCGTATGAATTGCAGATGAAACACGACAAGACTTTCTGCGCACAGCTGATGCATTTTCATAATGTTACCTCAACCACGTATGCTGGCGACTATGACCTGTGGCAACATCTATGGTGTGGAGAGACTATGGCTTATCTACAGTATATGCAGCAATTTAAGAACGGATGGGTGATAAACATCTATCCGGGTGTGTCGTGGTTGAACTATAAGGTTCATGGTGACGAGCACAAAGAATACTGGACGTTCCGCACAAACACATGGGCGGCATACCGTTTCAATGACAAGCACATGCTGGGAGGTGGTGTCTCAACAGGCAATAGTCAAGCATCATTAAGCTATCTGAATAACTCAGATCAGAATATAGACTTCCTTCTTACAAAAAGGGGGAATCCGAATCTTAACAACACGAAGTATCTTGACTTTTTCCTGAGTTACGAGGGGCAGATGAAGCTTTTCGTTATGCAGTTTAATTCGACTTATTCGATAATAAGCAACAATATCACTCCTATCTATTTTGTTGAAAATGACAAAATTATAAGCAGTTACCAATCAACATCCAATATTCATCGTTTCTCAAACAACTTAGACATTACGAGCCGTTTTTCCAGCAAGATAAGGCTGCAGGCAAAACTTGGATATCAGTATGTTGACGTGAAAAAAGTGTCGAACATCAGTCGCCACACATTCACCGCATCGCTTGACGCTAATGTTTTTTTCAGGGATTTCTCGATAAACATATATGGTAAGACTCCACGGAAGGAGCTTGACGAGAGCACACTTGCGTATCTGCGTATTCCTGGCAGCTACGGTATGATTGTGAGATACAACAAGGGCAACTTCATGGCAGAGGTCGGCACAGACAACCCGTTCACACGGCATAACCGTTATCATGAGCGTGCGGACTACGGTGTATATAGGTTCAATAATGTCACTACAAGCCGTGTCAATCAGCAGACAGGATGGGTAAAACTTGCCTACACTATTGACTTTGGAAAGAAGACCCAGAAAGACTGGAATGATGTGAATCGCACGATAAATAGCGCGATACTTAAGGCAAAATGATAGAAATATAAGCAGATGAAAGAATACGAAGATATTCATATCCAGACATTTTCTTCGGCATCTGATGAGGCGCGATACCTCATTGGATGCCGGGGACAATACTATGAGGCTGGTGTGGTTGTGGCAAATCTTATAACAACACTGAAAGAATATGGTACGGAAGACGAGGCAATAAAAGCATTCTTGCGTAATAACAATAACAGATATACAATAGAACAAATACGTGATGCCATAAAGAAATACATAGCCCCAATGCAGGAAAATAAAGGTGGCGTAAAACAGTTCTTGTATCAGAAGGAGATCCTGTCGGCAGGGTATGTTGACAGGTTTTCGGATGCCCTCAAACTGCTTTTCAATAAATATATAATGGTTTCCGTGATTTTTGTGGCACTTACACTTGATGCTGTATTTTTCCTGACGACAAAAGACCTGCTGACATTCAGTAACAAAGTGAACGCATACACTATCATTGGACTTCTGCTGTTCATGCTTGCTTCCTCTTTCTTTCATGAGCTTGGGCATGCCTCGGCATGCAAGCGGTTCGGCATAAAGCATGGAGGAATAGGATTTGGGCTTTATCTTAATTTCCCTGTTCTTTATACTGATGTGACCGAGGTCTGGAAACTTGACAGGAGCAGACGGTGTGTGGTAAATATCGCTGGAGTATATTTCCAATTGATGTGCATTATTCCGATTATTATATGTTTCATGTTGACGGATAGCGATGTACTACGCTATATGATAATAATAATGAATTTCGGTTTTGTGATGACACTTAACCCTTTCTTTAAGTTTGATGGCTATTGGATGGCATCTGACATACTTGGTGTGCCAAATCTGCGGCAAAGGTCCAAAGAAATCATAAGGTATTATATAAATAAGTTGAGAAGGAGGTCGATAGGTGAAATGTCCTATATGCAACGGATGAAGAAAAAGGCAAAATGGGGATTTGCGGTTTACGCCATTGTGGTGAATTTATTTATGGCGTACTATTTCCTCTATGTATTGCCTTTGTTTATTTATAATTTTGCTCTTTCATTCCCAATGGAAGCCAAGCAGCTTATAATGTATTTGGCAAACAATGTGACTCCGCCTTTTGCCTTGTTGCGCAATATAGGAGCACAGATGCTGTTCTTTGCCCTAATAGCGTATATGGTTTATAATGTTCTTTATAAAGGCAGGAAGAAAAAGAATGGAGTTAAGATGCAGTGAAAACAAGGGGATTGTAGTATATTCGTTTCTCGTCATCTGTCTGTCTGCGATGTTTTTCAGAATAGATGATGAGTACAATTTGCTGCTGCCGGTTCTGGCACTGCTTCTGCTGTCACTGACAAAGCGGAATGTGATAAAGTTGAATGTAATAGACTTGTTGCTGTTTGCAATTACGATGTTGGATATCGTGTCGAGTTTGTACAGCAGAACCGTTACATTGTCAATACGTTATGCCACTTTTTCTGTATTTTGCCTCGGAACATACATTTTGCTTCGCGATACTAAGTGTTCAGCTTCACTTTTAAAGGCTGGATGTAAAGAGCAATTAAAGAAACCTGCATACGTTTTCTATGTTGTAATGATTATGGCAATGCTCCTTGCCGTGGCGTCTTTCTTTGTTTATAGGTCATCGGTCCTGTCTGTGGGATTCGGTGACACATATCATTTTCGTACCCTATACAGACCTGTAGGGTATACATGCAATGTGTGGGCAGAGACAGGATTAGTGCTGTTGGGGGTGTCGCTGCTGTATAAAAGGTTTATGCTGCCTGCCGGTCTTGTGGCAGCTGTTGCGGTGATGCTTACATTTTCAAGGGGAGCATATCTGGCAATGTTGCTCTTTTCCATTTGCTTCTTACTGGCTGTAAGAGATGGTAAATTACGGTTAAGGCTGATTGGCATATTGGTTACTGCGTCAATTGCTGTTGCATTATTTTGTCCGAAGGAAATGCGCACAGTTGTGTCGGGCAACACATTGTCACAACGTCAAAGCACCGAATGGCGTGTCAGTGTTACACAGCAGGCGTTACTCGTAATAAAGGACGCACCGCTGATGGGGCATGGTAATGGCAGTTTCTCTATGGTTACGGACAAGGTGAGCTGTCACGAAAGTACGGGACAGTTTACACCTCTTGCGCCAAACATCATTATACAGCTACTGGTAGAGAAAGGCATTGTCGGCATATTACTTACAGGTACGACAGTGTTAGTGGTGGCTATAAGGTTATTCAAATGCAGGAATGACTATGTGTCAGCTGTTATTGGTTGTACAATGGCTGAAATAATGGTAAAAGAGATGACACAGGCAACTCTGACCGCCAATCCTTTTGTTATGTTACTATGTTATGCTGCACTTGCTTTCATAGGTGATGGAAATAAAGCAATGTGTACTCCATATTTGAAAAACGTAATGCGCATACCAATGGCACTGTGCGTCATATCTGCATGGATTACGAGTGTTTGCTTTACATATATAGACAGACATGACACAGATATTATAAAGGAAAGTTTTGAATTACATAAAAAGGGAAAGCATGCTATCGCAGCAAGTCACATAATGACAGCGTTTGGTAATGTACCGACGAAAATAGAACAAGGCATTCTTTTGATAAAATGCTATGTCGGGACAAAGGACAAAAAATATGCCAGAGAGGCGGAAAAAATATTTCTAAGTGTGAGAAACACACAGAAAGAAGACTTGCAGGCTGATTTGTTCCGTGCATATTTGTATATACAGCAGAACAAACCGAAAGAAGCTTCTGGCATATTAAACAGGTTAATTTTAATTCATCCGGAAAATGGAATATACCAATATTGCATGGCAGAGGCATATAGGCAGATGAGCATGGAAAAACAGGCTGTGGAATGTCTTACAAGGGCTGTCTGGGAAGTGCCAAGGTTGCTTGATTCTGAAAGCATGAGGCTGTTAAAATCGCAATCACCGGATATATACAACCACATGTGTGTAAATATAATGCTGCGGGGAAGTATGGCGGTGTCGCCCAAAGAATGCGCGCGTTATGGGTATGTACTTGATGCATTGGGAAAGCCGCATGAGTCTGTGGCTTATTTGAGAAAAGCGGTAAGTGAACTTCCTAACCTGTCTACCCCATGGCGGCTGCTGGACGAGCAGGAAAAGTATGAACTGTTGAGTAAAGGGGCTTTTCAAGGCAAGAAGGAAAAGGACAAGAACAAACAGCAGGAATATAAGATGTTGACCGATTATGACTTACTGGAGATTGGGTATAGGCTGAGGTTTGGCTGTTGGTATGGACGTGAACTTATAATATAATAATAATGAATATGTGGAAAAGATACTTGTTTGGCATAATTTGTGCCTCTGCATTTTGTGGTTGCAGTCATTTCACTCCGTTTCCTAAGGATGTGGAAGATGCCATAGACATGGCAGGTAATAACTGGGAGGAATTATTCGGAGTGATGCAACATTACCGTGAAAGTGGGGATACTGCCAAGTTGAGGGCTGCGGAGTTTATCATTGGCAATATGAAAGACAAACGTTACTATGAAGGTGAGACAGTTGACAGATACCATGAATTTATGGACTCGCTTTTTGCCATAAAACAAGATGCTTATGACATTGGCAGTCTGGCAAAACAGTTCTTAGTATCAAATGGAGGAAAGAGTGGGATGGAAGGTGTCGAGGTACGCAGTGATGTGGAAACGCTCAGGAAAAATGAAATAATCGACAATATAGAGCATGCCTTCAAGGTATGGCAAGCTCCTTGGAACAAGACGCTTGACTTAGATGAGTTCTGTGAATTTATCCTGCCATATAGAACAGGAACGGAAAAACCAGAGGAATGGCGAAAAAGATATGCGGAAGAATTCGGAAGAATCTTATTTAAAGATTCAGTATATACGTCGGCTGATGCTTGCATGGCGGTGAATGCCTACTTGATTGACAAAGGGATAAAGATTATTCCAGGTGCAATTTCTTCGATAGACCTTATGCCATGCAGTCTGCTCCGTATGAATTTTGGTAAATGTAATGACTGTGCGCGTCTTGCCGTATATGCCATGCGTTCTGTGGGTGTGCCTGTGTCAATGTGTTCCATACCGCATTGGGGAACAAAAGGGAACGGGCATACATTCAATGTGTTGAGGGGAGAGGACGGACGCTTGTATGATTTTCTTGGTACGGAAGCCCAGCCAGGACATCATCTTGAGATGTTTCATGATTCGGTGCCAAAGGTGTATATGATGACATACGGCAAACAGAAAGCTTCGCTTGCCGTTGTGGGTAAAGGCGAGGACATTCCAAGATTTTTCAAAAATCCATATCTAATGGATATAACTGAGAAAATGGAAGCCATAAATACGGCAAATGTTACAATACCGTTTACTGCTTCTGGACGTTTTGGTTATCTGTGTGTATTCGACATCAATGGGTGGGTGCCTGTAGCGTGGGGTGAAGTGAAGAATGGTAGTGCCGTATTTAATAATGTCGGTACAGGAGTCGTATATCAGGCGGCAACATTTGCAGATGATAAACTGCAATGTCATGGCTTTCCGTTTCTTGTAGAGAGTAATGGTTTTATCAGATATTTTAAGCCGAAAAAAAATACATTTGCCTATATCCTCGAAAGAAAGAATCCAGAATCCAACTCGTGGGAAGGTGTTCCTAAACAGGTGATAGGCGGAGTTTTTCAGGGAGCGAACCAAAAAGACTTTAGAGACGCAATAACATATTATAAAATAGAGAATGAACCACCCTTGAAATATGTTACGGTGAAGACTGACAGCGGACACCCTGTAAAATATCTCAGATACTTGTCATCGGCAAACACATACGGCAATATGGGTGAAGTGGAATTTTATACACAGAACGGCGCGTTTCCTTTACAGGGAAAAGTATATGGCAACTTCCGTCCAAGTAAATATTTCCCGACCAATGGTGCCGAGAAACTTTTCGATGGTGACCCTCTGACATTTTTTCATACAAGTGATTCTCTGTGTTGGGGAGCCATAGAACTTGAGCGTCCTGTTTCTATATCAAGAATAAGGTTTATAATCAGAAACGATGACAATGGGATAAGAAAGGGGCATGAGTATGAGTTGTTCTACGCTTCTGATTCGTGTTGGAAATCATTGGGTAGGAAGACTGCTGTAGCAGATGATGAAATCAGGTATGAGAATCTGCCAAAGAATGCTTTGTTTTGGCTGCGTGACTATACAAAGGGACATGAGGAGAGAATTTTCGAAATAAATAGCTCAGGAACTGTTGTATGGCATTGATAAAATCTTGCGTTTAAAGGGTGATTGGAACAGTTTTTTCTATCCAATCACCCTTTAAAGCAGGCTTACATTGACAGTCCTTTCCTCCTTGTCGGTGCTCCCAACCCAATCTTCTTCGTACCATCCCAATTTGTGAGTTGGTCGGCACAACCGTTCGTTCCACCAAGTGAAACGTATGTATCAGCACTGCATGACATGTGGTCAACGAATGAGAGGAAGTTGTTGATTGTAGTTTAACTATTTATGTTGACTACTTATCGTCTTATTTATAAAACAGGTTGA
>JBJELY010000208.1:0-3587 GCA_051879395.1 Roseburia sp.
CCCCAATCCCCCTGAACTGCTTGCAAGCCGCAGAGCTACGCTGTCGCTTTTTCAAAATAATTAATTTCTCTTCTTTGAATCCACATCATAAAGATGAATGACTGACTTAAGCGTTTTTCTAAGTAGCTTAGTTTGCTCATCATGCATCTTTTTTAATTCTTCGATATCTTCCTTGTAGATATTTCCCCTTTCATTTGCTTTTCTGGCATACTGATTTAGGTTATTACTAATGCTTGAATGCAAGGACAACACCTTACTCAAATCCGGCCATCGCAGATTAATCAAATATCCATTCAAAGCCATTTTTCTGATAAAGGCACTCATATTTTGAACTCCGGCCTCCTTCATCCGTTCACGAATCATCTCCACCTCCTCCGGCTTAAATTTCACATAAATACCTTTCGAATATTCTTTCATTTTGCTTTTCCTCCACTCTCTTTTTTTGATTTCTGGTTTCTTTTAGAAATCATTCTTCCGGGGCAAACAATGATTTCTAAAAATAAGCAACAAAAAAGCAACCGATGTTACTCGATTGCCATGTTGTTACGCTTGCGAGACCATTTCTTTTCAGAAAATGTGTAAGTGTTGCACAAACAGTTTTGTGAAAATTTCTGTCCAAAAACTTTCATAAAGTGATAATTGACTTTTTGCAAATTGTTGTTCTCAGAGTTCTTACAAAATTGGAAAAAGCCCAAACCACACGGGTTTGAGCTTTGTCTGTATATTCACATTTTCTGTTTTTGGGTATAGAATCTCCGTTGATAATATAGAATATTTGTTCGTTTTTGTCAAGAATTTTTCAGAGTTTCTATTTATTTTCTATTTATTTTCTATTTATTATCTCGAACATATTAACATATGGTACAAAATAAGGAACTTACCTTACATTTCTATATATGACGCTTCACTTGGCATCTGCAGTCTTTAATATCATTGTAGGCAGTACTACATTTCGACCATAGTCATATTTTCTCTGTTCCTCTTCTGTTCGACCTACCAAAGCGGCCCCTGTAGCAGAATTATCTGATACTACCAGAAGCGCAACTGTCGGTATCTCCAATAAATCTGCCATAAGATAAAGAGACGCTGTTTCCATTTCAATTAAGTCAGTATCGAACTCTTTTATTTCTTCAAGATGATAGTATTCTGCAGCAATTGAAGGTGTGCAAAATACAGATGCTTTCTTTAATTCATAACCGCTTTCTTCCGCGATTCCAACAACATTATCTATAAATTCCATATCAGGTTCTACCCTTTCAAAAGGAACAAAATCTTTGATAGAATCTTTCAGATAGGTATGTGCAAAGCCACCTGCAATCGAATAAAAAGGCGTACACAAATCGCCAAGCTCAAACTCCGGTTTTAATGCGCCAACTGCACCTATAAAAATCATTTTGTCAAAAGTCAGCTCTGCACATACCGCCACATGATCGATCAGGTTAGAATCTGATGATGCAGTTTTTATCCATGCAATCTTAAGGTCATCGTTTTCAACGAGATACCCCGCGATATAAGCGCCTTCTTTTAAGGTTGTGACCTTGCAATAGCTATCCATCTTAAGTTTATACGGAGAAAAGCTTGGCGCAACAACCAGCGCATCATAGTGTTCATTCTTATCAAGACCGAAAGCAAGATATGCCATGTTGTCGGAATTGTATTGATGAAATTTGTCCATTATTTCAATCATCCTCTTTTTCATGGTTGATTTTCCTCCTCTGATTTACTGTATTTATGTGTTTCAGTATGTCGAAGCAGGTTCCGAATCCTGTCAAAACATGCATTCAGCATATCGTAATCCACTTCACCGGTTTCCCTACAAACAGCAGTTGCTTCCACCGTAAAGTCTCCCGCATAGTCATACTGTGCAAGCTTATCAAAAAAATCTGTAAAATCAATCTTGCCCGCTCCGACGGAAGTGTTCTCAGATTGCTCCAATCCATGTACCCGCCATTATAGTCATTGATGTGCATGTGTGATACCAGATGTTCACGAAGCAACCAGTCCCACTCAGGTAAAAACAGTTCCATGGTCTGATTGTGAAACTCAGACATCTTGGTGTCAAAGACAAAGGAGGCGCTCCGGTATATCTCGTGCACTCTTCTCATGTTCTCCAGAGGATTCTTGTGGTTACATACCACATTTTCAATCATCAGTTCCACCCGGAAGGCCTTCGCCAGGTCATCTAACACGCCAAAGCGTTCGATGTTTTTAGGGAGATTCTTATCAGAGACGATACCGTTCCAGAGATGAAGCACCATTTTATCTGCACCAAAGGCATTGGCAATCTCAAGATTCACGCGAAAGCGTTCTATCCCATTTGTAAAGGCTGCCCGGTCCTCCTCATCCGTCATTCTGTATTCATGATATCCTGTCTCGTCAAACCAGGCTTTCATACCACATAAAGATTCCCCCAGTGATTTCTGACAGTGCACCACCGGAATCCATAGCTGCAGTGGTTTAACGATTTGAATGAGCTTTGTCACATTTTCATACATAGTGCTGTCTACCATGAACTCAAATCCATCGCAGTTTAGTTTATCCGCCATATCACCAAGCGCTACATATTTTTCGGGCGTTGTCCGCGGAAACAATGCGCCGGTCGAACATAGTATTTTTCTCATAAGATGCTCCTATATTTCATGTGTTGTAATACGAATATCTGTCCTTTGATTCTTGATGGCAATCTGATAATCATCCTCGTAGATGATTTCCCCGGGAATCTCATCACACTCAGACATATATAGCCGGGTCCCATATTTTCTTGCCATCTCATGGTAAAATGTCATTTCAGAATAAATCCGATTCCCCTCAGGTGTATCTTTAAACCAAGTGATTGCCTTGTCCGGATTACCTCCGTCATAAAAGGGAGGCACCGGCAATACCTTTTCGAAATAGGCTCGATTCTTCCAGTATTCTGCAGTTTCCTCCTCGGATAAAATACCTGCTTCAATCAATTTACCAATTGCAGTAAAAATTCCTCTCGGCTGCTGCGTGATATATGCTATATCAGCAGTGTGAATACGATAGTATCTCATCCCTCTTCACCTACTTTCATTAAGTCAATCCAATATCTTTTTATAACAGTGCCTTCAACTTCAATGCTTTTTTCGAAAATGCCGCCATTTGAAATAATAGTCTGTTCGCTGGCTTTATTGGTTTCATCACAGGTAACAAGCATTTTTTTGATACCCAAATTCCTTGCATTTTTGATGTTCAAACGAAGCATCTCTTTAGCATATCCTTTTCTTCTTTCTGAAGGACGAACCGAATAGCCAGTATGACCGCCCCATGTTCCAAGAATAGGGTGATCAATGTGGTGTCTCAAATCAATAATCCCTACAATTCTGTCATCGCTTTTTCGTACTGCAAGATACATATCCGAAGGTACTGTTGTGCCTCCTTCGTTACAAGTTTCCTCGCTATTCCTCAATTTGCATATACGAATCCATTCCTCTGCAGAGTTACATTTATCAAGACAACCGCATCCTGCAAATTGGTCTTCACTATCTGCATCATTATTAATTATCTCCTGACGGAAATTCCAAATGTCTTCAGCATATTTTATTTGAGGTTCTACCAACTCAATA
>JBJELY010000209.1:0-3506 GCA_051879395.1 Roseburia sp.
GCGACAGCCCCTTATTTGGACTTATTATATTCGTAGCTCCATAGGTTTCTTATCTGCGGCATAAGATCTTCTATATTCCATTGTTTTTCGCTGTTTATTTTGCTATTGGGATCGTTGACAATAATTTTCCCTTCATCTGTTATCCCAGCTAAAACAATAAAGTGTCCTGTGGTAGTAAAATCACCGGGGCCCATAATACATATGATAGGGTGTCCGCTATTTAGCTCCGCCTTGATGCGCGCCTCATCAAACGTAACTGTACGGACATCCAAGCCCATTTCCTGGGGCAGAATCTCCATCATGCTCCATGCGGATCCACTTCCTTCCACATAAAATCCTTCCGCTTCTGCATGTTTTGCCATTTCATATGGATTCATGTCATCATCTCCGGTTAGTCCACAGTAAACCATGGACAGACAGGTAGGTCCACATCCTGTGATTGCCAAAAAATCATCGCCGTATGATTCATACCCCCATCGTTCATCCCACTGTAAAAACAGGGGGATTTCCCCCTCTACAACATCCTTGGAAATATCAATATCATTGGGATTTCCTTCATATTTTTCATAGTCATTTACAAATGCAACCGTTTCCGGATTTCTCTCAGCCAATTCAATCAGGCTTTCCGGACATCCGGAAGCCTCCAGTTCCACTTTGTCAAAAGCGGATATATTTGCCGTTCTTCCCACGTTCTGAACAAGCACTAAGACAAACATACTGATTAA
Organism: Roseburia sp.; assembly: GCA_051879395.1. Classification (GTDB taxonomy): domain Bacteria; phylum Bacillota; class Clostridia; order Lachnospirales; family Lachnospiraceae; genus Roseburia. The sequence continues at coordinate 726 of JBJELY010000209.1, forward strand.
CCCAATGAAACAGATCATTCTCATCCGGCGTTCTCTTCTGCGTTTTCTTCTTTTCTTCCTTAAATCGCTCATAAAATAATCTCCCTTCGGTTATCTATATTTTCTCAGATTATCGAAGGAAGATTCTTACGCATTACTATCCGCTTTCTTAACTTTTTCTTATCTTCTTTTAGATAAGATATCATTTCTCACTTTCGTTCATAAGCTTCCTTTCTTAAGGAAGGATAATTTTAAATATAATTTCTTCATTTTCACTTTCGCAGCTGATGGTGCCCCCATGAAGTTGAATGATTTCTTTGGTCACAGCCAGCCCCAACCCACTGCCTCCACTCTCAGAATTTCTTGAACTATCAATCCGGAAGAACTGCTCGAAAATATGCTCTAACATTTCTTTCGGAATGGTTTTTCCCTTGTTCAGGGTGACCAGCTTCATTCCTCTATCACCATTTTTTTCAAGGGATACATGAATTTCTGAATCCGGATAACTGTAATTTGCAATATTTTTAAACAGATTATCATAAACCCGTTCCATTTTTTCCGTATCACAGGTAACCATAACATCACTCTGCACATCCAAATGGCAGTTCAAACCTTTCTCTTTGAAAATAGGCTCAAATTCTGTAACAATCTGGGATAACATCATACTCATATTGACGGTTGCTTTTTCCAATATCATGTGTGTAAAGTTAAATCTGGTAATATCAAAAAATTCATTGATCAGTTCTTCAAGTCTCAATGCCTTTTTTAGTGCAATTCCCACATATTTCTCCTGCACCTGCCGGGGCAGATCCTTTTCGTCATGAACCAACGATAAATAGCCAATCACTGATGTCAGCGGAGTCTTCAAATCATGTGCCATATACATGATCATGTCATTTTTCCGCTGCTCTGCCTCCCGGGCTGCCTGGGCATTTGCCTTGGTATCCAGTTGAATCTGACGCAGCCCCATCTCAATCTCATGGAATCCCTCTGATAATTTGATCTGGCCATCATTTCCCTCATAAATCAACTGTACGGCATTGGTAATCTGCCCGATCACTTTCGCGATTGATCCCAATTCAATTCCTGTGGACACCAAAAGAATCAGCATAATCACTGTAATTCCACATTCATATACATGATCATCCACAAAACTGAGCAATCCGTAAAACCGATCCGAAGCTTGCCAGTATGGATGAATGGCAAACAAGATTACTTTTCCACACCACAAAAAAACGCCCACTGCAATACATGTAATAATAAATCGCAGGATATAATTTTTAATCCATCTTCCCCGCAATGTCCTGGCTGCATTCTCCATATTTGCTATACCTCGCTTTCTATTTTGTATCCCACACCCCAAACCGTTTTTATGTACTTAGGCTTTCTGGAATTTTCCCCCATTTTTTCCCGGATTCTGGCCACATGCACAAAAACCGTATTATTAGCTTCCATATACTTTTCTTTCCATACCGCCTCGAACAATTCTTCGGAAGCCACAACCTGATTCATATGTCTGCACAGATACAGGAGAATATCAAATTCAATCGGAGTCAGCGAAATCTCTTTGTCATACAGTCTGCAGATATGTGTATCTGCATTTACCTCAAGACCATGAGCATAATAGTTTTCCCCTTGTTCCTGCATATTCCGCGCACAATTATACTGTTCTACTCTTCTAAGCTGTGCCTTCACCCGGGCAATCAGCTCCAGGGAATGAAAAGGCTTGGTGATGTAATCGTCTGCCCCAATTGTGATTCCATTGATCTTATCACTTTCCTCCACCTTGGCAGTAAGCATAATGATGGGGAAGAAAAAGTGCTCCCGAATTTTCCTGCACAATGTGAATCCATCCATATCAGGCAGCATCACATCCAAGATAGCAAGATCCACTTTTTTCGTCATTACAGCCTGAAAGGCAGCCTGTCCATTGTAGTATTTCAAAACATCATACCCCTCACTGATCAGATATACCTCTACCAAATCCGCAATTTCTTTTTCATCATCCACAATTAAAATCTGTTTCTTCATGATACTCATTCCTAATTCTAAACAAATATATCTTAACTTGTATATTATACCAAAATGATTTCATGTATTTCTTACGATTATCTTACGATTGACTCAGAACTGACATTGTCTTTGGAACCAACGCAATTAAAATGAATTATACTAGACTTTATTATTTTTCATTCTTATAAACTTTAATATAAGATGTGATTTTTGATTAGCTGAAAATTCTTTGCTCTTTATATTAAAGTTTTGCGAAGATATTCCTGTGATTCTTCTGTTTCAATAGTAATTATTTTAATTGTACCCTCTTCCTGAATCTTCAAGTACTGTTTGACTTTTTCTTTTTCGATATCAGATAATTCAGCACCATTTTCTTTCCATTTGGCTGTTCTCACATTTTGAAGGGTATGTAATCATTTATTATATTTCTCCTTAATCATATATTACCGACTGATTGTAACAAAACGTGCGTGAGAGGGCGCTGTGGTCCTGTGGACCACGTTTAGCGCCGACCGCAGCGAAGCGGAGATCGACCCCGTTCGAGTCCGACTGGACTCGAACAAAAATAAGAGATAGGGATTTTTCCCTATCTCTTATTTTTATTCACGTGCGTGAGAGGATTCGAACCCCCGACACCTTGGTCCGTAGCCAAGTGCTCTATCCAGCTGAGCTACACACACATATTATTTATTTACACATCTATTGTAACACCCTTGTCAAGTGACTGATGCGACTGCCCATGACCGGAATCGAACCGGTACTGTATCACTACAACAGGATTTTAAGTCC
>JBJELY010000210.1:0-3465 GCA_051879395.1 Roseburia sp.
TCAAACTCAGATGAAGCAGGATATTCTTCTGACATTTTCTCTACTATTCCTACAGATAATTTACCAATCCTATTTTATAGCGACATATGTTACATAAACGATACATTGTACCTTCTTGTAAAAGAGGTGAATGGCCCTTCTACTATTGCTTTATACAGCCGCGGTGCATTATGTACATTCGCCGTTTCAGAAACTTCAATAACACCTGGCACAATCGGCATAGGTTATCAAACAACAGAGGGAAGTATCAGTTATACAGGCGATCCTGATGAAAGTGGAAATTATCCAACTGTTACACAAACATCATACTTTGGAGACGGTCAGTCAACATTCTATGGTCCTGTAAAATTTGTTGCACGTAAAGAAGATGAACTTATCATTGCTGATGAGGGTTATTCTGTTACATCAGAACCGTGCAAATCAAATTCATCCCATACACAAGGTACTGTATCATCAAAGAATGCTATCGTTACATTTGACTTAAACGAACAGACTCTGAACTTTACATCATTAGACGGTGAATATTTTGACAAAGTGTATTCAGGATATTTCTATGGTTCATCTTTTCATGAATAATCAGTTATAATTAAACCTTTCATAAAGACAGTCCCCCGATTTCATATAAATGAAAATCGGGGGACTGCCTTTTTTATTCAAATCAAAAATCCGTTTAATCTATTCCTGCGCAGTCATTTCGTTGTAGAATTTTGAATAGTCAGTGCGGTTCTGCTTTGTAAAGTCGATTGCCGTACGCGGATGCTGGTTCAAAAGACCTGTTACAAGATACTGAAGGTCATAACCCCATACAACACCGTCTTTTTTAAGCTGCATAATGTATTTTTCAATAAAAGAAAGCACCCTGCTTTATGCCGGTGATACAGTTAAAATTACAGCAACGCCAGCAGATGAAGCTACGATTGTAATGCTGAAGTTATTTCAGCATAGCACTATGTACTTATAGACAGCCCGATTTTTTTGTATCAGTCAATTAAAGCCTTGTAAGTTTTAAGATACCGTGCAGACTTTACCAGATGAATACCATACCGCCGTTATGCAATATGAAATTTATGTAAAAATGGCAGGATAGACTTTTAGATGTAAGATTGTTAGAGTCGGGAGGAAATCGCCATTTAGAGTCAGGCAGAATTAACCAATTTTAGTCAAAGAAAAATAACCAATAATGCACAGAGTTGCCTCCTTTTACTGGTTATTTTCTGACTGTTCTGTTAGTGCGACAGTCTTTGCTCGTTTTGTCGTTAAGCTTATAACTTCCTTTTTCAACCCACGATGCGTTTCGCCGTTGAAGTTAAAAATTAAGGCATCATCAAAGATTCTGTCCAAGGCACAAAGCAGAGAATCTTCTTCTGTGAAGTTCTGCCGCCAGGCTGACGGCTGCTTGTTACTGGTAAAAATCATATTGTAACTGCCTTCCTTGTTGTAACGCCGGTCAACAAGGTCAAAAAACAACCTTGTGTTTTCAGCATCAAATACGCAGTGTCCGACTTCATCAATTACTAGGCATGAAGGCTGCACAAGAGAGGTCATAACTTTCCCAACACGGTCAAGTTTTCTTGCCTCTGTGAACAGTTCATTCAGTTCAGTCATTTTGATGAAATATGCCTTAAGCATTTTACAGCAGCATTCATAAGCGAATGCCATTGCAAGATGTGTTTTACCGGTTCCCGCTGGGCCTATAAAAGCAAGATTCTTATGTGAATGTAATGCTGCAAGCGTACTTAGACTTTTTAGTCTTTCCGAATCACGACCTTTTATATCTTCAAAACGGAAGTTATCAAAGGTCTTAGGATTTTTCAACGGCAGTCTTGAACATTTCAGAAGAAAATTAATTGAAGCCTGTTCCTTTCTTTTTGCAAGCAGCGAGAAAGTTTCAATAACCGAACAAATCTGTTCCGCTGAAAAATCTTTCTGCATTGCAAAGTTGGTAAAGTCGCTTACAGTCATTTTTATTCTGAGTGTAGAAAACGCTTTTTCAAGTTCCGAATAATCAATACTTTTAATCATCGATGGCCTCCCTGCTGAAGTCAAAGCGGTCAAAAGCATTTGACGGTAGTTCCGGTGCTGTCTGTTCTATAACTGTTTTTACTTCAGCTGTAGGAAATTCTTCAGGCTGGTTTGGAAGAACATACTGGTCTTTACAGAAACTGTCTCTGCGGCTCCAGGTAACATCATGCGTTACAAGCTGACGGCTCATATCTGCAGAATAAATCGTCAGAATGTGGGCATTTCGGCAGACTCTTACAGTTTTTCCGCCGTAACTGTAAGGAATTCCAAAGCGGCGGCCTTCGTAAGTAACAAAACCGTCAAAAGAAATTCTTCTGGGTGGACAAAGATATAAAAGGATTTCCGGCGATTTCTGCATCGTGACAAGAACTTTTGAGCATTCCTTATCATGTTCCTGCTGTGGTACCATGTCGATGCTTTTATGCCAGGAATTATTCTGCTTTGCACACCATTCCAGAGCTTTTGTGTTAAGGTCAGTTACGTTTGTGAAGCATCTTCCTGCAAGAAAATTTCCTTTTATAAACTGTACAAGACGTTCTACCTTTCCTTTTGTAAACGGATGATATGCCTTGCATAACCGGGTTTCAAATCCCATTGTCTTCATGAATACTTCGTAATCATGATTCCATATTGGACTTCCATCAGAATCACGTTTAATTACAACGCTTTTCATGTTGTCTGTCAGAACGAATCGTGGAATTCCCATATATGCAAATGTATGAATCATCCCTATAAACAGATTTTCCTGCTTTGCATTTGGAAAAAATTCTATGTATCGTTCTCCACAGTGATGGCAAATCATTGCAAAACATGCAGCCTGATATTCGTAACCAGAATAATAATGGACTTTTACAAAGCCCCAGTCCATCTGGAAACAGTGTCCCGGCTCTGTTGAATATCTTCTGCCGCGATTCCCTTGCGGACTGACAATCTGCCTTTTGGGAGGAATTAAATCTTTGTGGGCAAGAATATAATTCTTTACGGTTGTCATACCGCCTGTATATCCAAGTTTACAAAGCTGCTCAAACAACACTTCGGAGTTTGTTACATTACTTCTCAGAAGATTGTTTATTACACCTGTAAAACCAGAAAGTACAGTAGATTCTGATTTACGTCCCATCAGGCCGTGCTGTTTTTCTTTGAACTTATTTTCTTTCAGGCGTCTTAATTTTGCTCTTGTAATGCCTGTCAGCCTTTGCAGTTCTGCAAGATTAACTTTTTCCAGACAGAAACTTTCTTTTTCTCTGTCCTTTATAAGATCCAGTGCCTGTGGTAAACTTAGTTTGTCACTATTATTTTCATTCATAAGCTCCTTTTCTGTGCATTATTGGTCAGCACATATTTTAGGAACTTTTGTTTGATTATAATAGTGGCTGTTTCTTTTTGACTAATTTTGGCGATTTTCTCCTGACTCGTAATGGTTATAATCGCCTGACGCTAACA
>JBJELY010000211.1:0-3465 GCA_051879395.1 Roseburia sp.
AAAGATGTTTGTCTCTGAAAGCATCATGGATAGTTACATGATATGGAAACCGGGGGATATTGTCGTCATTCATGCACAAACTGGGACGGGGAAGACCTACTTTGCTCTGAAAGAGCTTCTGCCATTTGTGAAAAGTAGAGGACAACGGATGCTATATTTGTCAAATCGCTCTGCTTTAAAAGGGCAGGTCGAGGAGCAGATCAAAAAACAAATCGAAGAGCAAAATGATCCTGAACTTGCTATGCACATTACAATTATGAATTATCAGAGCTTTGAGCTGGTAAGTCTGGGCAAAAATGGAAACTCCGGGGTAGCAGCAGATATTAAAAATTGCAAATATTGGATTTTGGATGAAGCACACTATTTTTTGGCAGATGCCAGTTTTAACAGTGATGTGCTATCTTGCTTAAATCATATTCGTGCAGAGCATAAGAACCATGTACTGATTTTTATGACTGCTACTATAGAATATCTTCTGCTAAGCTTGGGGCAATGTGGATTATTTGAAAAAATTAAAGCGCCCACATTTGCGTTTGATAATGGAATAAACTTAACTTCGTATCGATGTAAGGGGTACTTATCAAATGCTCGCTTAGTATATCAATTGTCTGCAACAAAAAATTTGTTGACATATAAAGAAATATCAGATGCAGATTTTCAGAGATACAATAATTATTTGCAAGTCAGGGAAGACCTACGGGCGCATCCCGATAATCTCTTTTGCCAAAAGGCCTATCAGGAAGTGGCATTAGATGCATATATTGTCCAGCCTGAAAAATTTCAGCGTAAATGCCAAGAATATACGAACTTTTTTGAAAAAGCCAAACAAGAAGCCTTTTATTATCAAGCAGACAATGGCTATACGTATGTACGGCCAATTTACTTTAAGCGTTTTGAACAGTTGTGCGAACGTATTGAGAAAACGCCACAGAAAGAAAAATGGCTTATATTTGTTTCTTCAAAAAAGAACGGAGAAGAAATTAAGAATTGTTTGAAAAATCGCAAAATAGAGTGCGTAACAATTACTGCGGACAGTAAAAAACGGAAATTAAAGAACACTGCAAAACAACCAGAAGAATATCAGGTTTATCAAAGTATCATAACCGATGAAAAGAGTCCAGCAAGAGTAACAATTTCAACATCGGTATTGGACAACGGAGTGAATTTAAAAGATCCTCAGTTGAAGCATATAGCGATTTTGGTGATGAACCCAACGATGTTCTTGCAAATGCTTGGGCGTAAACGATGTATTGCGCCTGACGATCGGGTTAACGTCTACTTTCAAATGAAAGACATCGGAGAAATTAAAGCTTTTTTCAACCAAAATATTTTAAAATATGTAAAATTTTTGGTAGAGCTACGCTTTGTGAACGATTTTGATGATTCCAATCCATTTAATTATTCGGCATATTCAAATTGGGAAGATTTTAGTCGGGCATATCAAGTTAACGGAAACTTTAGAATGCCCTACTGCCATTATGTAAAACAAGTTGAACGAGTACCGAAGATGCATAATGAAAGACGGGTTTTCACTTGTCGATTGTTTGAACCAAATCCATATATGGCTGTGCGTCTTGCGTACGACTATTACCGCATACTGGCTCTGCTAGAAAAATTTCAAAATCTGCCTGAAGATGAGCAGAAAGTGAAAAAAGAAACGCTATGGATTGAACACCAATTGTCTTGGCTCGGACTGGAATATGATCCAACTCGTTGGATCGACTACGGTAAGCACGTTAAAGCGAAGAAAATAATTAGTAAGATTTTGACAAAAAATACAGATCAACCCTTATCAAAAAACTCGCAGAAAAAGCTGAAGCGGGCAGTAAGTGTTGCGGTAACTACTTCGCATCCACCGTTGACAGTTAAAATAGGGCAGGCGTCTATAAAAAAAGTAAACGAAGCTCTTGCGGAACTGGGATATGACAAGAGGGTGAAAAGCAAGAACATGTCTGTTCAAGGGAAACAACGAAATTATTGGATTATTGTTCCAGTTGATGAGATGTAGCGTAGAAAAAGACCTGATTCCTAACCATATATTATATTTTTGAATACGAGAACCCGCCCTCGGCAGACAGCCAACAGGCGGGTTTTCAGTGGAAAGGAGTCAGAACAATATGAGCAAAACAAGACGAAACGGAGAGGGGTCAATTCGAAAGAGAAGCGATAACTGTTGGGAAGTGCGAGTTTCTGGTGGCATTGACTTTGCGACTGGAAAGCCGATTCGTATTTCAAGATATGCTGGCAGCGAGGAAGAAGCGGTTCGGCTGCTTCATCAGCTCAGTTTTCAATATGGCAGCAATCAAAGTAAAATAAGTAATATGACATTGGGTGAATGGTTGGATTTGTGGCTTGCTGTTTACATGCGGCATAGCCTGAAGCAGTCCACATACAATAGCTACGACAGCTATGCCAAGAACCATTTTAAGCCAGCATTGGGCAATGTACGGTTATCTGATTTGACAACGCGGATGCTTCAGCAACTGTACAATTACAAATTGGAACACGAGGGCTTGTCATCGAAGACCATTCGAAACCTAAATCTATACTTACATAAAGCCTTGGGACAAGCCCAAACGGAAGGATTGATTTTAACCAATCCGGCGGAAGGAATTATTCTTCCCCGAGCGGCAAAGCCGCAGATTGAGATACTAACGCGAGATGAACAAGCACGGCTTGTGCAGGCAAGTTATCAGCATCGGTATGGAGTGTTTGTGCGCTTGGTGTTGGCAACCGGTCTGCGTCTGGGCGAACTGCTGGGACTACAGTGGTGTGACATTGACTTCCGCACCAATATACTTCATGTTCAGCGGACTTTAAACCGTCTACAGAAACGTGATACCCCGACAGATGCAAGCCCTCGCACAGAGATTGTGATTCAAGAACCTAAGAGTGAAAATTCTATAAGAAGTGTCCCGCTACTTGCGCCGGTGATTTCGGATTTGCTGAACTGGCGAAGAGTTCAGGAAACGGATCAGGCAACGGTAGAGGGATATGTGGAAAGCGGCTTTATCGTAACAAATCCCATGGGTGGTTACATAGAGCCGCGTACCTTTTCTGACTATTATGGACAAATATTGAATTTAGCTGGGTTGAGACATTTTACTTTTCATGCACTCCGGCATACATTTGCCTCCCGAGCAATGGAACAGGGAATGGATGAAAAAACGCTATCCACGATTTTGGGACATTATTCAGTATCGTTTACCCTGGATACATATGCTCATGTGCTCGATGAACATCTGCATCAGGAAATGGGGCGAATGGAGGAACTATTTCACATTGAACAGATGACGCCACAGAATTTAGCTTATCCAGTGTTGGTTACGGCAGGCAGTGACGGGTACACATTTCAGTGCCCTGATTTTCCTGAGCTCCAATTTAATTATCCATCGGTAGAAGCTGGAGCGGCTGCTGTAACCGCGGCATTACGGGACGCTGTGGTGGCAATGCAATTTCCTCCGG
>JBJELY010000212.1:0-1644 GCA_051879395.1 Roseburia sp.
GAAAGGAAGGTATAAGCTATGACGGTTTTTGAAGAATTAGGTGTTGCTTATGAAGAAAGAGATGGTCTGCTTTATCCGGTTGTTTCTATGGAAAGAGAGAGCGTAAATGTGGGTAAATACGGACTTTTATGGATGGAGTATATAAAAGAAAATGCCCCGGACAGATATAAAAGTCTCTTACGATTCGGCAATCTGGAAGAAAAAGCTTTGGAAGTGAATGAAGATGCTTATGAGATGCTTGAGAGTATAGAGCAAAGATATTTTGATAGTCACAAGCCTGTAAATCTGGCATCTACTATAGAAATGTGGAAACTTCGGGAGCAAGCGAGGATGGTAGCGGAGGAAACAGTATTATCAGCTATTGTTTATCATCACTACTGAGGTTGAAGGTCTCCTTCGTGGAGACTTTTTGCAACGGAAGAATTATTAATTTACAGACCGGTGTGGAGCCGGAGAAAGAGAGGATTTTATTTATGCTAATAAAAGAGAAGAATGTTTTGATTGTCTCGATTGATCATGGTTTTTGTTCAATCAAGGGACCACACTTTGTTATGGAGAATGGTGTAACCAGAATACCAACTGAACCAGCCTTTAAGGAAAACACCATTTTTTATAAGGGAAATTATTATAAGGTTGGAGAAGGTCGCCTTGCGATGAAAGATGAAAAGACAGAGGACGACGATTACTTCATCTTGACCTTGGTAGCTATTGCAGAGGAGTTAAAAAGAAATGGTTTGCATTATCATAATAATGTGGTAATTGCAGCAGGTACACCATTTGGAAGAATTGGTAAGGAGAAGGATGTGTTTGCAAAGTATCTTAACAGAGGTTTTCAGGAATTTCAGTATTGTGGAAAGAAGTATTCCTGTAGGATTGCAGATGTGAAAATCTTTCCACAGTGCTATGCAGCAGTAGCTAACAGACTTGGGAACATGGAGGCAGACCAACTTGTGGTAGACATTGGTTCTAAAACCATCGATGTGGTGCATGTGAGAAATCACAGACCAGTCGAAACGGAATGCTTTTCCCATCCACAGGCTCTAATTGATTGTACCCGCAAAATTCAGAATGTGGTTTACAATCAGTTCAATGTACAACTGCCGGAGGATAAAATTCATACAGTTATGAACACCGGACAGTGTAAAGGTTTGGCAGCAGAGATTGTGAAAACTATTAAGGAACAACTTGTCATATTTGCGGAGCTGGTAGAAAGCAAGCTTAAGGAAAACGGTTACAATCCGAGGATAACACCAATTATCTACTGTGGGGGAGGAGCGGTTGTAATGAAACTTTATGGCAAGACCATAGGTGAGCATATCTGCTATATGGAAGATGTAAAAGCCAATGCTATTGGATATGAGTTTATTACGGCGGCGATGTATAGAAGGTAGGTGTTGGTATGGCTGATAGGGATACGGCGATGATTAATTTCAGATTGAATTTGTCGAAGAGAGAAGATAAGGAAATTTATGATTATCTTCAGAACTTTGACAGTCCTGATTTTAAGGCGGTGTTAAAAGGTGGCAAGAGCAATTTTATTAAAATGGTTCTGTTATCCTTTATCCATAAAGAAAAGCAGGAGCAGGAAGCAATTAAGGCACTTGCAGAACGGAAGACTCAGAATGAAGAACTGGTAGAAATGAT
>JBJELY010000212.1:1744-3440 GCA_051879395.1 Roseburia sp.
TGCAAAAGCTGTAAACAACAGAATTGAAACAGAAAGTGAGGAAAATGACTATGGGACTGATAAAAAAGAATGGTCAGAGATTAACGAGGATTGGAGGTTATGTGTATGGCAGATGGAAGGAAAAAGTACCGCTCGGATTTGAAAGAGCATAAGATAACTGTTAAAGTTTCCGAAACTGAACTTGAGTTAGTGGATAAAAAGGCAAAGGATGCTGGAATGAATCGTAGCAGATATATCAGAGAGCTTATTCATGGTAATGGTAATATAGATAGCACGTTTGGAATCGACAGAGCAAATCTTATCAGGCAGGTTAGTGGTGTGGCGACAAATGTGAATCAGATTGCCAGAATGGTGAATACAAATAAGTTTCTTAGAAGTAGTGATTTATTTGATATAGAACTGAAACTGGACAGACTGTTGAAGATATTTAGGGAGGTGCTTGACGAATGGCAATTACGAAAATCTTAAATATCAACTGTGCGACTGAGGGTAATCCTGCAGCACATCTTAAGAATGCGTTGGAGTATATTCAGAATCCAGATAAGACGGAGCAATGTCATCTGGTGGGCAGTGTAAACTGCCTGCCGGATACTGCATATGAGCAGATGCTGGATACAAAGAACTTATATGGTAAATCGGGGAAACGGCAGGGATATCATGTAATTATATCATTTCCACCGGAAGAAGCGGTAACACCGGAACAGGCAAAAATTGTTGCGGAAGGTTTTATAGGAGACATTCTAAATGGTGAATATGAAACAGTTTATGGTATTCATACGGATAAAGAACACACTCATGTGCATATTATTTGGAATAGTGTGAATTTGGTTACAGGACAGAAATATAATTCACCGAAAGGCAACTGGAAGCATCATTTGCAGCCTGCTACAAACAAGTATTGTGAGATGTTGGGACTGGAAATTATGCCGGCAGAATATGCTAAGGAACCTGTAAATATGTCCAAGGAAAAGTGGGAGTATGAGCAGAGTTTCAAAGATTATATTTTAGATAATGCAAGACTTTGCCTTTCCTATGCAGGCAGTTTAGAGCATTTTATTTTCCTGATGAAAAGGATGGGGTATGAGTTTAAGGGGAGAGATTATTTGAGCGTGAGAATTCCGGGGATGAAACTTTATCATCGATTGGATAAGTTAGATACTATCTTTTCAAAGGAAGAATTGCCCGCAATTCTGAAGTATGGTTATGGTCAGTATTACAGAAGGTACAATACGAAAAGTGTTCTGTATGTGAAACGTGCGAATTTGACGCCCTTACAGAAGAAGTATTATGCGAAAATGTATCGTTTGGGGCTGATAGAAAAGAAGTGTTATCAATATCGTTCGGCAGATATGGCAAAGGAAATTAGGCGAATGCAGTTTTTGCAGGAGCAATACCTTTTTATTTGTAAGAATGATATATCGAGTGTTACCGACCTTATGCGATTGCATGACGAAGCAAAGCAGACTTTAGCAAAAGTAGACAGTCGGCAGAAGGAGATTTACAAAGAACGTTATGTCCGTAAAAGGAAATGCAAGACTGTGGAAGACTTCAAGGAATATCAAATCTGGAATTTGGAAAGTGCTAATGAACTTGATAATCTTAAAGCTGAAAAGAAAAGGGCGAAGAGTGATATGCATATGGCGGATGTCTGTATTAACGAAGAACTATATACAGCATATGGCTATGTAGATGAAGC
>JBJELY010000213.1:0-3421 GCA_051879395.1 Roseburia sp.
AAAGAATCTTAAAAAGTGAAGGTTTTCTATTCCTTCCTTTATATCTTCAAGTTCCTCTTCAAGAAGTCCTCTTAAGACATTCATACCGCCTACATATATATGTAATTCATTAGCCCATTTGATAAAAAACAAATTACTAGCAAAAGAATTCTTCTTATCTATCTTATGTAAGATAGCATCACTAGGTGATTCATATCCTATTTGAACATGAATAAAACCTGCAAGGTGCATTTTTTTTATAAGTTCAAAGTTAATACCGCGAGTAACAATTTCCGCAAGCATCACTCTAAACTTTGGATATCGATGTTTGATTGAAATTAACTCATCCAATAATAAAGAAAAACTATTTAAATCCTTACCAATAACGTCATTATCTAAGAAGGTAAAATCAAATACAGAATACTCTCTTATGTTTGATTCTATTTCTTTTCTAATAATGCTATTTGTTTTACGTCGATATTTATATCCTTGATTTAAAAAACAAAAATGACATCTATTCCAATGACAACCTCTTGCACCTTCTATAGGAAGCATTATTGCATCCTTTGATTTCTTATAGAATGTGAAAAAATCGGAAAAATCAAAATATTCGAGACTATCCAGTGGCTCATACTTTTTATATGATACACTACTCTCGATAATATTACCATTATCTTTATAGAAACATTGAGGAATATCATATTGTTTAGTATTACGAGAACAACAAATAGCCAATTCTTTTATAAATTGCTCACCTTCTCCCCAAGAAGCAATATCAATGTAGTTAAAAGATTTTATGTAGGCTTCTGCCTGTTTCCTGTTTCCTATACCTCCTACAGTAATTATTGTGCCTGGATTTTTATCTTTCAGTATATTACCGATAACAAAAGAAGGTATCCATTGAAATAAATTCATTGACATACCTACAAATAAGCTATCTGCAACTGAATATTTATCGAGTATCTCTTTAATTCTTGCTTCTAATTCACAAACACATTCCTCGATATGATTGACATAACTAAAACCTGTTTTGCTTGCATATTGAGGCTTTAATGTACGTAAAATCAATTCTTGCTTTAGAAGCGCATTTTTGTCATTATTGGTTATGGCAATATATGAAAAAAAGATACCTAAAACAGATATTTCATCTTTCCACGGACGATTGTCATTAAAGAAATACTTGGATATGATGTCTTCAAGAAGAATATTCCAATATATTATTTGAACATCATAACCTTCCTTTTGCAATGTCTGCTTCAGAACAGTCATTGCTGGAGAGGGTAGATAATCCTTTGCTGGTGGCAACCAAAACAATGAGATTTTTTTCATATACGTTTATTTGTAATATGGTTATTATACCTTAATTCCGCAACACTATTATAAATTAAACTTTTTAAGTACCTGAGCAACAAAAGGCTCTTCTTTGGCAAGCGGCAGAGCCGAGCGGTCCAGGGTTTTTTCATATCGAAGAATTTACTTATCTTAGTGTTGCAAAACAAACAAGAGAATTCAACGATAAACATGGCAAAGATACAAATTAAATCTGAAAAACTCACTCCTTTTGGAGGAATATTTTCGGGTCATGGAGCAATTTGACTCCACATTGTCATCTGTAATCGACTCGACCCTCAGTCTAAGGTGTAGATCGTTCGGTTATCAGTACAGCGAAATCATCCGTTCTCTCATGAGTAACTACGTCTGCGGTGGCTCATGTATTGAGGACGTCACTACTCATTTGATGAACCATCTTTCGCCTCATCCGACACTTCGCACTTGTAGCTCTGACACTATCCTCAGAGCGATAAAGGAGCTGACGCAAGAAAATGCTCACAATTTGTGACTGGTTCTTTTTTATCTATGTTGTTTGCCATTTTTCTATTTTTTTGAGATCACAAATTGTGACCTTAAACGTATTGTTACTTATTATTGTAATGCAAAGGTAGTGCTTTTAGCCTATAAGCCGCTATTGCACAAACCCTTTCTTTGAAAAGAACGTAAAATCAATAGTATTATTGCGGTGATTGTACTTTTATTAATCGCTTAACTCGTTGTACGGTACTTACCCCTTTACCACACAACTTCGCCACATCCCGAATTGAATATCCCTTGCGAAGCAGACTTATCACTTCCCTATATTCGGATTTCATCTGTTCTGCCGTTTTTAGAGAGCCTACCTTGCGTCCGAGTTTTCCACCTTTCTCTATATACCGCTTCCTTCCTGACTGCAATCGAAAGGAGATATTGTCACGTTCCAATTGCGCACAGGTCGAAAGCGTGGCTATCATTATTGGGGCAAAGAGGGATGGATGTCCTTCTTCATCCAATAATGTAAGCTGTTCCTTTTGTATGTAGAGGTTAATGCCACAGTCAATGAGTTCCTTGACAGAGGCAAGCACCTCAAACGCATTACGCCCCAATCTTGACAGTTCGCTGACAAGTAGGATCCCAATGCGGTTTGCCTTGCAGTATTCCATTGCCTCACACAACACTGGACGCTCATCATTCTTCTTTGCGCCAGAGATGTGTTCCTCAAAGACCTTGCAGACTTGGATACCCTTATATTTTGCATACTCCGACAAGTCCTTGACCTGTCTTTCCGTACTCTGTCTGTCACCAATACTGGAGACACGAGCGTATATTACCCCTGTTGTCATATATATCAAAGATTAAATTGAACATGAAAAAGCCTGTGTCCAGACAAGTCTTGCAGATTTATTTGAACACAAGCGTTTTTTGAATACAGCCTGACGGCAATTTCCCGACAAAAGGGAAGAAGTAAGACTTCCCCATTGTTCGCTCCCTACTGTATGTCTCAATCAAACACGCCATTAAACAGATTGACCGCCTCTATCTTCTTTTCAAGAGCCACTTTTGCATAAACTTCGGTTGAAGTGATGCTTCCATGTCCCAAAACATCCTTCACTGCTGATATGTCTGCTCCTGCTGAGATAGCCAACGATGCTGTCGTATGCCGTGAGCAATGGTAGGTCAAATCCTTTTCTATGCCAGCCTTTTCTTTAAGTCTTCTTACGTATTTCGATACGTTGTCTGACTTCTTGACAAGGTGAAACACAAGACTTTCCGGATTGTCATCCGTCCGAGGTGGCAACAACGATTGCGCCATTTCATTAAGCGGAATAATGGCAGGACGCTTTGTCTTTCGCTGTATGATGCTGATTGTCGGCACGCCATCTATCATTTTAATATCACACCACCTTAGATGCTGCATGTCGCCAAGGCGAAGGGCAGTCATGGATGATAAGCCAAATGCCAGTTGTACGGTTCGTTCATTCTCACATTCAGCTTCCACCGCCAGGAAACGTGTGAGTTCTTCGGGCGTAAGATACTCTCTGTGCTTGTCAGGAGCATGGAAGCGTTCCAACTTGTTTAGACTGTGTACAGGATTGAATTTTACAAGTCCTTCACGCATAGCCTTGTTAAA
>JBJELY010000214.1:0-3420 GCA_051879395.1 Roseburia sp.
TATATTCACGATTCCGGAAAATATCAAATTGTTTTTAATTTAATTATGTTTGAAATCGTAAACATAAAAAAATATATTCTCTAATACAGCAGAAAACTAATCGCAAGAATCCATTAACTTTCCATGCTCATTCACCTTAATAAGAATCTGCGTGTAATTGATGCATAGGAAGAATAAGCATCCTTTTTCAAATCTTAAATGCACAGAATTTTTACAAAATTTTTACCCGGATTTTATTTATACTCGATAGCAGGTATATGGCTGATAATGTAGTATGAAGTTGGATTTTGTTACATTGTTGGCTTTGACATATTTACAGTTTCAGTGTTGCTATGAAAATGCCGAGTATACGGAGAAGGAGAAATTATCAGAAGGGAGAAACTATGAAACAACGATTAAGCTTCAAAGAGCATATTCAGGTCTTTTTCGCTAATGTGGCAGATTTTATTGCCAGTCTTATCTTTTACGCCGTACATTTTTTTCTTACTTTCAAGCTGGCATCAGCACCCTGGCTCAATGCCAACATTATAGTAGTATTCATTCTTCCTTTGATCGCCGTTGCAGTTGCCAGTACCATATTAGGCAAAAAAAATATTATGACATTTCAGAAAAACAAGGCAGGGGAATATATCAGCTCACCGGAAATCTTAAAACAGGAGCAGTCCATTGTCCGCTGCAGCAGTTCACAGTTATCCGAAAAAGGGAAAGCCTGTTACATGGCATTCGGCATTGTATCTTTAAAGGATGATAACGGTAAAGACCTTTCCATATTCGATGATTTCAATGAATTCAACAAATCCTTAAAAGACAGCATCAATAAACCCTTATAGTTCCATAAATCAAACAACCGGCATACAATAAAGGAGATTTTACTTATGGATAATTTTAGCTGTAACTGCCCTTCCTGTGGTGCACCGATCAAATGGAATGCGGAAAAAGAAGCAATGTATTGTGAATTCTGTGACCAGACATATTCCCCGGAAAATAGCCATCCGCAGACAAAGGAGGACACCATTTCTACAAAAGAAATACAATATGAACATGGAAAATCCGTCCAAAGCGGCCGCAAAAGCGATGATGAAACCGAATACAGCCGTCTTGTAATATACCATTGCAAAAACTGTGGTGCTGAGCTTGTTACCACCAAAGTAACTTCCGCTTCCTCTTGTCTTTACTGTGGTTCTTCTGTTATGATAGGAGAACAGTTAACCGGACGCTATGCCCCTCATTATATCCTGCCATTTTCCCAGTCTAAGGAACAGGCCTTAGAAGCATTCCGCAAACACATAAAATCACCATATACACCAAAGAAATTCCAAGATGCCGTTGAGATTGATAAAATTCAGGGCATTTATCTTCCATACTGGCTTTTCAGCGGACGCTGTCATGCGGAAGGAACATATCTGTCACAAGACAAATCCTCTAATAATTCCAACAGCCAGAAGGCTGTACTCTACACACGGGATTACATATATCCATTTACAAGAGTGCCGGCAGATGCGTCTACCCAGACACCGGATGAGATTACACAAAGTCTGGAGCCTTATAATCTGACTCAAATGAAACCATTTCAAATTGATTACCTGGCAGGCTTTCTTGCAGAACGATACGATACCGGTAAAACTGAAGTTTCACAGATTGCCGGTTACCGCATCAGCAACTCTGTACGGGAAAAAATGATTAAATCCTGCCCGGAAAAGCTTTTTGTAGTCGAACATAAATACAAACAGTCTCTCTCGGTGGAAGACATTGAATATGCACTGTTGCCGGTATGGATGGTTCACTGCTCTTACAAGAACAAACACTACCTCTTTGCCATGAATGGACAAACCGGAAAATTTGCCGGAAATGTACCGGTCAGCCGGCTAAAGGCACGTCTGATCAGCTTTGGTGTTTATGCTGTAGCCATGCTGCTAACTGTCATTTTCTATTTCATAAAACAAGGACTTTCTTTATAAAGTTGACCTGTTTTTAACCTGTGTACCTATGTCAAGCTCATCTATCAGCTCATCATCCTCGTCTGGAAAAATAAGAAAAGCAATAGATTTCCTTCCTTCTACTGATATTGAAACCTGCCGGTATGATATTGCCAGCATGTGAATAATTCTTCTTATCTCATAAAATGAATTCTTTTCAAATACTCCATTCATAAACAAAAGATAATTATCTTTATTGGCTTCACGAACAACAGTTTCCTTTTCTTCCAAGGGTCTAAAAATATACCCAGGGATTATCGTTTCTTTTTCATGAATTGCATCCATAACATCCACCGTTTACAACATCACCGAAGTTCCTTTTTTTCATAACAACAACCACTTTTCAAAGAATGTAATTTCCAACTCGTCTGGCACCCTCAATCAACAGTGCTGTTTTTCCATCAGACTCCTGTTTCCATTCCAAAAGCTTACGGTATATTTTTCTCTGAAACATAGATATTTACTACCTTTCCGCAAAATCGTTATTTTCTTTTTTCTCTGTTTCATCAAATTCGTTATTTTTATTCTAATATTTTTCTACAAAATCATCAATTCAATTGTTTCCTTCAACCTCATGGTGCCCCTCCGAAAATTCCTCGTCCATTTCCCTAAGTGCATCCATATAATTATCCATCCATGCTGACATTATCTTAGCTTTTTCAGAATCTTCATCAGGCCCGTCTATATCTTCCGGCCACTCATCACCTTCATCAATACCCTGATCCATAAGCCAGTCTTCTGATACTTCAAACTGACACTCTCTGCCATCGTCACTTTCCAATGTAACAAGTGCCATCAATGGTTCGCCCGGCATTCTTTCCTCGCAGCCATAATCGGCCTCTGCTATTCTACTCACAAACCACATACTTAACATCTGCTCCTACATATTTTCTGTATGTTTTTCATCTGTATCAAGAATAGTATATTCCCTCTGAGGTATAGAAACAATATTTTTTACTCAATTGCAAAGCGAGATGCAGTTTTTGTAATCGAAACGCAACCTATACAAGCAGACTTTTTTGGTGTATGATGCAATTAAGGCCACGACAATCAGAGGTCAATTCCCTCTCGTTTAAATTTGTAAACGGAGAATCCACCCCTGGTATTTACGATGTTTTGTAAATGTGTTGGCGGCTCTTGTTTACAATTTATTTTTTGAGAAGCTTAGGTTTCAGACAAATGTCCTTGGCATCAACCGGGCAGCAACCAAGTTTAGCCAAGACCTCTTCTCCGTGTAAAAAGCTGAACGTTTCGTATGGGCTACGATTGTTCAGTTTTTTTCTTTTATAAGAATTGATGTGGTTCATCATTTTGAAAACATCCATCTGAGTAAGATCATCAATACTGGTCTCTTTTCGAATGATTCTTCTGATGAGTTCATGGTTCACTTCGCAGGCACCTTTCTGATAAGGGCATCCTGCATCGCAGTAAAAGATGTTTGTCC
>JBJELY010000215.1:0-13996 GCA_051879395.1 Roseburia sp.
AATTTAAAATATTTCAAGTTATCTATAATCTTGTGAATAATGCTATTAATTATGCAGGAGAAGATAAGATGGTTATTGTAAGACAGATTGTAGTAGGAAAACGTGTCAGAATCGAGGTAATTGACCATGGGGAAGGAATTGCAGAAGAATCTCTTCCGTATGTCTGGGATCGTTATTATAAGGTAGATAAGACACATAAAAGAGCTGTTATGGGGACAGGCCTCGGATTATCGATTGTGAAAAATATTCTGGAACTACATGATGCTGCATATGGAGTAAAAAGTGAGATAGGGAAAGGGTCGACGTTTTGGTTTGAATTAGATACAGTCTAGGGAAACTTTTTTCCTAGTTTATACCCCTAAATTTAAAAAGACAAAAGACTGAAATCATTTCGGAATATGATTTCAGTCTTTTGTCTTTCTTTGTTTTGAGATACTTGCAATAGAATTATGTTCTATCATCAATTGGAATATAATCTTTGTGTTCCCCAACATTTTTATAGGCAGGACGCATAATTTTTCCACTTCGTGTGATTTCTTCTAAGCGGTGTGCACTCCACCCGGAAATACGGGCAATCGCAAAGATAGGTGTATATAATTCCACTGGAAGTCCAAGCATGCTATATGCGAATCCGCTGTAGAAGTCAACGTTTGGACTAACACCTTTATACATTTTTCTTTCTTTTGCAATGATTTGCGGAGCCAGACGTTCAACGGTAGCATAAAGCGCAAATTCTTTTTCATATCCTTTTTCAGCAGATAAACGTTCTACGAAAGAACGGAACGTAACGGCACGAGGATCGGAAAGCGAATAAATTGCGTGTCCCATACCATAAATCAAGCCGGCATGATCGAAAGCTTCTTTATGGAGAAGTGCTGTTAAATAGCGAGCAATCTCGTCTTCGTCAGACCAGTCTTTTACCGTTGCTTTCATATCTTCGAACATCTTTACTACTTTAATATTAGCACCACCGTGTTTTGGTCCTTTTAAAGAACCAAGAGAAGCAGCAATAGCAGAATAGGTATCTGTTCCGGAAGAAGACACCAGATGAGTAGTAAAGGTCGAGTTATTACCACCACCATGTTCCATATGAAGAATCAAAGCGATATCTAAAAGCTTTGCTTCTAATGGTGTAAACTGGCTGTCAGGGCGCAGAATGTGAAGAATATTTTCTGCAGTGGAATATTCTGGTTTTGGTGGATGGATGTATAAACTTGCACCATCATGATAGTGACGGTAAGCCTGGTAACCATAAACAGAAAGCAATGGAAACAGGCTGATTAGCTGCAAGCACTGTCTTAATACATTTGCGGATGAAATGTCATCGGCTCTGTCATCATAAGAATAAAGCGTCAGTACACTTCTGGCTAAGGTGTTCATCATGTCTTTGCTAGGAGCTTTCATGATGATATCACGTACAAAGCTAGTTGGAAGTGTGCGGTACTGGCTTAACATTTCTGTAAATTTATGCAATTCTTCATGAGTTGGTAATTTGCCAAAAAGAAGGAGATAAGTACATTCTTCGAAACCAAAATGTGTGTCTTCTCCAAGTCCTTTGATGATGTCTTTTACGTTGTATCCCCGGTAGTAGAGTTCACCATGTGCAGGAACAGTTTGACCGTCCACGATTTTGGTAGCGCAGACATCAGATATTTCTGTTAATCCAACGAGAACACCTTTACCATTTAAATCACGAAGTCCCCGTTTTACGTCATATTTCGTATAAAGCTCAGGATCAATGACAGAGCATTGTTCACAGAGTTTCGAAAGATGCATAAGTTCAGGTGTGATTTCAGTATATGGATTTGTCGTCATAATAGTCCTCCTTTTGCTCAATGTCTTTTTATCATATCATAAGCATTCATTTTTATACAAGAAAAATGTAAGAAATTAAAATAAATTTTGAAAAGTTTTTAGAAAAAGTTTATTTATTAGTGCAATAGTACTATTAATTTGGGAAAAACATCATAAAATTTAGATAAAATTGATTGACAAAAAAATAACATAGTGTATAGTTATAGTAGCGGAATTTTGATTTAGCTATCTATTTTTATTTCTTATAAGGAGGAATTTAAGAATGTCAACAAAAGCTTATTATCCAATTAATGAAATTGGAGCTGGAAAAGTTGGTTTTTCCAAAACACGTTCTATTATTGAAGCTGCTTTCTACGGAAATAACGTAGTAAAAGTAAACACATTAAAAGAGGCTTATGAATTAGCTAAAAACTCACCAGGAACTATCGTAACAGATATGCCAATTAAAGATGGTGAAACATTTGGTCTTGAAAAAGATGCAAAAGTTTTATTATTCAATGATGGTGCTGTAACAGGTCGTTACGCTGCAGCTCGTCGTATCAAAGGCGAACCGGGTGTAGATGATGCTAAACTTGATAAAGTAGTTATGGATGCTGTATATGAAGCAAGATGGAAAACATTATATCATGCAGAATGCTTCATCGGTCTTGATCCTGAATTCATGGTAAAGGCTCACCTTTTAATTCCAGAAGGAGAAGAGAATATCCTTTACAACTGGATGTTAAACTTCCAGTACATGTCTGATGAATATGTAAAAATGTACAAGAACTCTAAACCAATCGCTGATGGTAAAGAGCCAGATATCTACATCTTCTCTGATCCACAGTGGGCACCACATGATGCACCAGACGTTGATTACAGCTGCTTAAGCGATCCATTAACATTGTGTTACTTCGATACAAACCAGAACTGTGCAGCAATTCTCGGTATGAGATACTTCGGAGAACACAAGAAAGGTACTTTAACAATGGCTTGGGCATTAGCTAACAGAAATGGTTACGCTTCTTGTCATGGTGGACAGAAAGAGTACTCTCTTGAAGGTGGAAAGAAATTCGTTGCATCTGTATACGGATTATCAGGATCTGGTAAATCTACTTTAACACATGCAAAACATGGCGGAAAATATGATGCATTTGGTGGTATCAAAGTTCTTCATGATGATGCTTTCATTATCAACACAGATACATGTGCATCTATCGCTTTAGAGCCAACATACTTCGATAAGACAGCAGATTATCCTACAGGATGTCCAGATAATGAATATTTATTATCTGCTCAGAACTGTTCTGCAACTTTAGATGAGAATGGTAAATTACAGTTAGTAACAGAAGATATCCGTAATGGTAACGGACGTGCTATCAAATCTAAATTATGGTCTCCAAACCGTGTAGATAAGATTGAAGCTCCTGTTAATGCAATCTTCTGGATTATGAAAGACCCAACCATTCCACCAGTAGTTAAATTAAAAGGATCTGCATTAGCTTCCGTTATGGGTGCTACACTTGCAACAAAGACATCTACAGCAGAACGTGTTGCTGCAGGTACAGACTTAAATGCAATCCGTATTGTACCATATGCTAACCCATTCAGAACATATCCATTAGTAAATGACTATGAGAAGTTCAAGAAGTTAGTAGAAGAGAAGAATGTAGACTGCTACATTGTTAACACAGGTGACTTCATGGGTCATAAGTGTCAGAAAGAGGATACATTAGGAATCCTTGAAACAATCGTAGAAGGAAAAGCTAAATTTGAGCAGTGGGGACCATTCGAAGATATCGAAATCATGTATGACTGGTCTGGTAAGACAGGTGACTTTACTCCTGATCTTAACGATGCAAGCTACAAAGCAGAATTAAAAGCTGCTATGGAAGCTCGTGTAAAAGCTGTTGAAGATTTTGCAACAAAGAAAGAAGGATACGACAAACTTCCAGATGAAGCTTTAGCTGCATTAAAGAAACTTGTTGATGCTCTTTCATAAGAAATAAAAAATCATGAATAATGATGAGGGATTATTTCCCGATGCAGGGTGTTGAATTAATTCAACACCCTGTTTTTTGGTCTAAATGTTATTGCGTGATTTGCATAAAACAGATATAATAAGGCGGTATTAGTTTTTTAATAAACAGACTAGAAGGAGAAGTTGAAAATGAGATATTCGATTGAAGGAGAACCATTGCCAGTAGTAATCTGCGAGATGGAAAATGGCGAAACAATGATCACAGAAAGTGGTGCGATGTCGTGGATGTCACCAAATATGAAAATGGAGACGACATCCGGTGGTGGCATTGGAAAAATGTTTGGAAGAGCGCTTTCAGGAGAAAGTATTTTTCTAAATCGTTATACTGCAATGAATGGAAATGGAACGATTGCATTTGCATCCAGTTTTCCAGGGGCGATTCGAGCTTTTAATATTGCACCAGGACAGGAAATTGTAGCACAGAAATCAGCATTTCTTGCATCACAGGAAAGTGTAAACCTTTCTACATTCTTCCAGCAGAGAATTGGAAGTGGATTATTTGGTGGAGAGGGATTTATCATGCAGAAGCTCTCTGGAAATGGAGTTGCGTTTTTGGAGTTTGATGGATATATCAAAGAGTATGATCTCGGACCTGGACAGCAGATTATTGTAGATACAGGATATCTTGCTGCAATGACAGCAAGTTGCCAGATTGAAGTAAAAACAGTTCCTGGTGTAAAAAATATGCTGTTCGGTGGAGAGGGAATTTTTAATACTGTAATTACCGGTCCGGGAAGAATTTGGTTACAGAGCATGCCAATAGCACAGATGGCTAATACATTAAGACCATTTTTCCCAGCCAGCAAATAAAAAGAATTCTTTTGTCAAGTCCAAAATTGATAGAAAAATTTACAAAATTGACCATAATTTTTCGGCAGGTGAATTGTAATTTTTACTTGAGGTTCAGGGAATATTAAAGTATAATAAAAGCAAGAAAAAAAGCCTGGGGTGTACGACAACCCTACTATTTTGAACCTACATTTACTTTTATGGGATTCCAATATTTTTAGCTGAATGTCAGGCCGCCAGATAACCTCTGCGTACGAGAGCAGCGGAAGGCAGAAAGCTGAGTGAGGTTACCCACCTAGCGGTTGCTAGGAGTCAAAATTGTAGGAAACGGCATTTTGGGTTATTCTACAAAAGAACAGAAAGAAAGATACGGAAGAATTTTAATGTACAACAGAGGAAATTTTGATGTACAAAAGATTCCAAGGTATTTGGTATATAGACAAAAGAGTGTTAGAAGTACCAAAGAGAAGAAGCTGCTTTTTTAAGCAGCTTCTTTTTGGTAAGAAAGCATAGGGAAAAGAGAAATTGTGTTGAAGATGAAAAAAAGAATTTATCGGGTTTTAATTCTTATTGTATTACTAATTTTAGGTTTTAGTATCGTTTTCGAAATGAATAGAAGAAATCCTGAAGAACTTATTTTTTCAGAGGAATATGTTCCAATGAGCGAAGTCTTAGGTGAATTGGTTTTTGTACCATATGAAGAAGAAGATTGGGAAGAACTGTTGAAAGGATATGAGGATAACGTTTTAACAAAAGATCAAGTTGGAACTTTATTGGATTATCTGGGGATAGCAGAATACATAGATTGGAAAGACGAAATACAGGGAAAAAACGTAACAAGAGCAGAATGGAATGCCATTTATCAGAAAATAAGAGAGTACCTGGATACAGAACAGGCTGTGCAGGAAAAAACAGTAATGATATTGGAAATAATTCCGGCAGAAGATGGATGTGTTCTAATTACAAATGAAGGGGAATTTTTGGCAAATTTTCAAGAGAAATATTTAGTGGAATGGAAAAATTACACACTATATTTAGAGGGGGAAAAATGTCTGGGAATTGCGGGTGTTTCAGAGGAAAGTGTGCGACTGTATAATGCGTTTCAAAAAGAAGTAACCGAAACAGAACTTGTCTTTTTATATCATGGCTCTGAATATCGGATTGAAGTAAATGGTTTGGAGAAAACTGGAAATCAGGTCTGCGATTTGGAATTTCAGAACGGTGTTTTGGTAAAAAAATATGAAAAGCAGGATACCATAGAGGGGGAACTCTTATCTTACGATGATCAAGGGATTGAAATTTCGGGCTATGGAAGAATTGCTCATGAGGGAAAACTTCCGGTCTATCAGATTTATGGAGAGATTCAGGAAAAATCTTTGTCCGATATCGTACTTGGTAATATGAAAGCCAAATATGTAGTGGCAGGGGAAGAAGTTTGTGCTATTTTATTAGAGGAGCCTGCCGATATTCAAAAAATAAGAGTATTGCTTCTGGCAGAAAATAATCAGTTGGGACGTGATACAGTTCATTTGAAAGTATCGGAAGAAAGTATTGTAAGATGTGGAACAAATGAGGGATGTTTACCGGCTGGAGCAGTGTTGCATGTGACGGATTATGGGCTAAATGAAAATGGACAGACGTTAAGCATAGAATCTGTATCAGGGACGGGAACAATTTCTTTTTGTGATGAGACAGGGGCAGAACAGGGGAATCCGTATGCTGGGAAATTGGAAATTCGTTATGAGGAAGAGGGATATACGGTGATTAATGAACTTCCATTAGAGGAGTATTTGTATGCAGTTGTTCCAAGTGAAATGCCATCCAGTTATGGACTGGAAGCTTTAAAAGCACAGGCCGTCTGCGCGAGAAGCTATGCATACATCCAACTTTTGAAGGCGGATTATGCAGCCTATGGAGCACACATTGACGATAGTACTTCCTATCAGGTTTATAATAAATCGGGAAAGACAGAGCAATCTGTTCAGGCGGTTGATGAAACGATAGGGCAGGTTATGACTTATGGCGAAAAAGTGATAGAAGCATATTATTTCTCTACGTCCAGCGGTTATACAGATATGATTTCTGTATGGAATAAGGAAGATGATGGAACGTATGGTTATTTAAGGAAAGTATGTCTGAACAAAGAGGAGTTTCCGAAAAATTTATCCGAGGAAGAAAATTTCAGGGAGTTTATCCGAAGTACGCCGGAAGGGTATGAATGCGGAGTGAAATTCTTTCGATGGAATCTGAATGCTTCTTTTTCTGGAAAAGAAGAGGAACTTGCATCCGTACTGAAAACGAGAAAAGGGATTGCCCCGGAGAATATCCTTTATTATAATAGGGATGGTAGTCTTGAATTGGAAGAGATGGATTCTTTTGGAAAAATAAAGAGTCTTACTGTTACAGAACGAAGCGAGTCTGGATCAATTTTGAATTTGCGGCTACAATATGAAAATGGTATTGTGGATGTAAAAACAGAATATAATATTCGAAGAATTTTAGCTGTTGGGGCAGGTGCCATTACTTTTGCAGATGGAAGTGAGACGGAAATGACAATTTTGCCAAGTGCTTTCTGTGCAGTAATTCCACTAGAAAATGGATCGTATAAGATTTATGGTGGAGGGTATGGACATGGGCTTGGAATGAGCCAGAATGGGGCAAATGGGTTAGCTTCCGAGGGAAAAGGGTATCAGGAGATATTGGAATACTTCTATCAGGGCATTACATTAGAAAACATATATGAGAAAGAAGAGTAAGTTAGGAAAAGTTTATGATTTGGAAGATTATTGGAACGGTAAAGGCATTTATGGATAAATGTAAAAGAGACAAAATTAATGCATATTCTGCACAGTCAGCATTTTTTATCATTTTGTCGGCAATTCCATTTTTGATGGTGTTTTCTTCTTTGCTACGTTATACGAGCGTTTCAGAGAGTTATATTATGGCAATGGTGGACCGGCTGATGCCGGAATATGTGTCTCCTTTTGTTATTTCTATTATTGAGGAGGTATACAACCGTTCTTTTGGAATTATTTCTGTGACTGCGATTGTAGCAATCTGGTCAGCAGCGAAAGGAGTCCAATATATAACAGACGGATTAAATTCCTGTAATGATCTTGAGGAAACAAGAAACTGGTTTGTTATGCGGCTTTGGGCAGTTGTATATACGGTTGTATTTTTGATTGCTATTATATTTATGCTTGTAGTCTTGGTCTTTGGTAATTCGCTTCAAGAATTAGCAACACATTATTTGCCTATTTTAAGTCATATTACGAGTTTGTTTTCGAATCTTCGTGGTTTGATTATGTTGGGGATTTTAATTTTGTTTTTTGATGTTATTTTTACGACGCTTCCAAATAGAAAATTGACGTTTCAAAGCCAGATACCGGGAGCTGTAATCTGTGCTGTGGCATGGTATCTTTTTTCCTTTGGGCTGTCGATTTATGTAGATTATTTTAATGGTTTTTCTATGTATGGAAGTTTGACAACGATAGCTCTTATTATGCTATGGCTGTACTTTTGTATGTATATAATGATGTTGTGTGCAGAAGTGAATGTAGTATTTAATGATAGTTTTACAAAATGGTTAAAGCGAGATAAAACAAAGAAAAAAATCAAGAAAAAAAGGGCTTGATGTTTTATTTTTCCTGTGCTAGAATGTGGATTGTATATAAAAAAGCAAAGATTGTGTTAAGTAGTGAACTATACTTTTTTCAGAGAGAGCGGGTCACCGGCTGAAAGCCTGCTTAAGGTAAGGTAGGAATCGAATTTCGCACAGGAGCTTCTCAGGGGAACTTTAGTAGTCTGGGACGTGAGCTGCACGTTATGCAGAAATTGAGAGTTTTTAGCGTAAGCTGAAAGAATCAGGGTGGTACCGCGGAATTATTCGTCCCTAGGAGGAATAATTCCGCGTTTTTTTGTTTATGCGAGTGGCGAGGAAAATCGAATACTTATATGAGGATTTGACGAGCACCGCGACAACTTGAGAAACTCATAAAGGGAGTTTTTCATAGTTTAGGATGAGAAAGGAAATGGAAGAGAATGAAAGAAAAATTGCAAAAAATTAAAGAAGAAGCAATGCGTCAGATTGAACAGTCTGCAGATTTGGGGAAATTAAATGATGTTCGTGTTGCAATTCTTGGGAAAAAAGGAGAATTAACAGCTGTTTTAAAGGGAATGAAGGATGTTAGTCCGGAAGAACGTCCATTAGTTGGACAGCTTGTAAATGAAACAAGAGAAAGCATTGAAAAGAAGTTAGAGGAAACAAAAGCAAAGTTAGAGGCTGCAGAATTAGAAGCCAGATTAAAACATGAAGTAATTGATGTTACACTTCCAGCAAAAAAGAATAAAGTGGGACATCGTCATCCAAATACAATTGCATTAGAAGAAGTAGAGAAAATCTTTACCGGTATGGGATATGAGGTAGTAGAAGGACCGGAAGTTGAATATGATTATTACAATTTTGAAGCATTGAATATTCCGGCCAACCATCCGGCAAAGGATGAGCAGGATACGTTTTATATTAATGATAAAATTGTACTTCGTACTCAGACATCTCCAGTACAGGTACGTGTTATGGAAAAAGGAAAACTTCCAATCCGTATGATTGCACCTGGTAGAGTATTCCGTTCGGATGAAGTAGATGCAACACATTCTCCATCTTTCCATCAAATTGAAGGAATGGTTATTGATAAAAATATAACATTTGCTGATTTGAAGGGAACACTGGCAGAATTTGCAAAACGTTTATTTGGAAAAGATACCAAAGTAAAATTCCGTCCACACCACTTCCCGTTCACAGAGCCAAGTGCTGAGATGGATGTAACATGTTTCAAATGTGGCGGAAAAGGATGCCGTTTCTGTAAAGGAGAAGGATGGATTGAGATTTTAGGTTGTGGTATGGTTCATCCGAAGGTATTGCGTATGAGTGGAATTGATCCGGAAGAATATTCAGGATTTGCATTTGGAATCGGGTTAGAGAGAATTGCCTTATTAAAATATGAAATTGATGATATGCGTCTTTTATATGAAAATGATGATAGATTTTTAAGTCAGTTCTAGAGGGCTGCATAGAAGGAAAAGTATGATAGAAGGAGAATTGAAATGAATACATCATTAAATTGGATTAAAGATTTAGTACCTGGGCTTGATGTAACACCTCAGGAATATATGGATGCCATGACATTATCCGGCTCTAAGGTAGAAGGATATGAATGTATGGATGCTGACTTAGAAAAAATTGTAATTGGTCAGGTGGAAAAGATTGAGAAACATCCGGATGCAGATAAATTAGTTATTTGTCAGGTAAATATCGGAACTGAGGTGACTCAGATTGTAACAGGAGCACAGAATGTAACAGAAGGTTGTAAAGTGCCGGTTGTATTAGATGGTGGACGCGTAGCAGGTGGTCATGATGGCACAAAAACACCTGGTGGAATTAAAATTAAAAAAGGAAAACTTCGTGGAATTGAATCAAATGGTATGATGTGTTCTATCGAAGAACTTGGTTCTACGACCGATATGTTCCCGTTGGCTGCAGAAGATGGACTTTACATTTTGCCAGAGGATGCGCCGGTAGGAGCAGATGCAGTAGAATATTTGGGATTAAATGATACTGTAGTTGAATATGAAATTACTTCTAACCGTGTCGACTGTTTTGCAGTATTGGGAATCGCCAGAGAGGCTGCTGCTACATTTGGAAAAAAATTTGTTCCTCCAGTTGTGACA
Organism: Roseburia sp.; assembly: GCA_051879395.1. Lineage (GTDB taxonomy): Bacteria > Bacillota > Clostridia > Lachnospirales > Lachnospiraceae > Roseburia. The sequence goes on from JBJELY010000215.1 coordinate 10,352, forward strand.
GAAACAGGAAATCAGGAAGATGTCAATGACTATATTAAAGTAACAGTAAAAGACAGTGATTTGTGCTCTCGTTATACAGCAAGAGTTGTAAAAAATATCAAAATTGCACCATCACCGGAATGGATGCAGAAACGTTTACGTTCTCAGGGAATTCGTCCAATTAATAATATTGTAGATATTACAAATTATGTTATGGAAGAATATGGACAGCCAATGCATGCGTATGATTTAGATACAATTGAAGGAAAAGAAATCGTAGTAAGACGTGCAACAAAAGGTGAAAAATTTGTAACTTTAGATGGTCAGGAAAGAGAAATGGATGACTCTGTACTTATGATTTGCGATGGAGCAAAAGCAGTTGGTATTGCAGGTATCATGGGTGGAGAAAATTCCATGATTACGGATAATGTAACAACAATGCTTTTTGAAGCAGCATGTTTTGATGGAACGAACATTCGTCTTTCCAGCAAAAAAATCGGCTTAAGAACAGATGCTTCTTCTAAATTTGAAAAAGGCTTAGATCCAAACAATGCCATGGAAGCAATGAACCGTGCCTGTCAGTTGATTGAAGAGTTAGGTGCAGGTGAAGTTGTAGGTGGAGCAGTTGATATTTATCCAGTCAAAAAGGAAGGTAGAAGAATTCCATTTGAACCGGAAAAATATAATAAATTATTGGGAACAGAGATTGCTCCTGAAACGATGTTGGAATATTTTGCTGCAATTGATTTGGGATATGATGAGGCTGCAAAAGAAGTTATCGTTCCATCCTGGAGACAGGACTTAGAATGTGATGCTGATATGGCAGAAGAAGTAGCAAGATTTTTCGGTTATGATAAAATTCCAACTACACTTCCAAGTGGTGAATCTACAACAGGTATGATTTCTTTTAAAATGGAAGTAGAGGGAATGGCAAGAGAAATTGCTGAATTCTGTGGATTTTCACAGGCAATGACATATTCTTTTGAAAGCCCGAAAGTATACGATAAATTATTGCTGCCGGCAGATGCAAAAGAACGTGAAGCAGTTGTTATCAGCAATCCGCTTGGAGAAGATTTTTCTATTATGAGAACAATCTCCTTAAACGGAATGTTGACTTCTCTTTCTACAAATATGAATCGTAGAAATAAGGATGTTCGTCTTTATGAATTAGGAAATATCTATTTGCCAAAACAGATTCCGGTAACAGAACTTCCGGAAGAGAGAATGCAGTTTACACTTGGAATGTATGGAGAAGGCGATTTCTATACAATGAAGGGCGTAGTTGAAGAATTCTTATATAAAGTGGGCATGAAGAAAAAAGCGGAATACGATCCGCAGTCTGGAAAAACGTTCCTTCATCCTGGACGTCAGGCAAACATCATTTATGATGGAACTGTTATTGGATATTTGGGAGAAGTACATCCGACGGTTGCTGCGAACTATTCTATGAAAGAACGTGTTTATGTTGCGGTCATTGATATGCTGGAAATTGTAGAGCGCGCAAGCTTTGACCGTAAATATACCGGAATTGCAAAATTCCCTGCTGCAACACGTGATATTTCTATGGTGGTTCCAAAGACTGTACTTGCAGGAGATATTGAAAAAATCTTTGCAGAAAAAGGTGGAAAATTATTAGAAAGCTATGAATTATTTGATATTTATGAGGGTGCACAGATTAAGCTTGGTTATAAATCCATTGCTTACTCCTTGAGTTTCCGTGCAAAAGACAGAAACTTGGAGGAAGCTGATATTACCGGAGCAATGAATAAGATTGTCAAAGCGTTAGAGGGTATCGGAGCAGAACTTCGTAAATAAATGATGCGTGTATGTTTAAAGCATACAAATATATTTTGGCTGAAAATAGTACAGAAATGATAAGTGGCTCAGAAGATTTCTTCTGAGCCATGTTGTGCCTAGTGAGGCAGTAGAAAGGAAAGAGAAAATGGATGTAAAAGATTTTTATTACGATCTGCCGGAAGAACTGATTGCTCAAGACCCGTTAGAAGACCGTTCCAGTTCTAGACTTATGGTATTGAATAAAAAGACTGGTGACGTGGAACATAAAGTTTTTAAAGACATCATAGAATATTTAGAACCGGGAGATTGTCTTGTTTTGAATAATACAAGAGTAATTCCGGCACGTTTGTATGGTGCAAAAGAAGGAACAGATGCAAAGATAGAGATTCTTTTGTTAAAGAGAAAAGAAAAAGATGTCTGGGAAACACTTGTAAAACCTGGGAAAAAATGTAAGATTGGTACCAGAATTAATTTTGGCGATGGACTTTTAGTTGGCGAAATTATTGATATTGTAGAAGAGGGAAATCGTTTAATTCGTTTTGAATATGAGGGGATTTTTGAAGAGATATTAGATAAACTTGGTCAGATGCCACTACCGCCTTATATTACACATCAGCTTAAAGATAAGAATCGCTATCAGACCGTATATGCAAAATATGATGGGTCTGCTGCTGCGCCGACAGCTGGACTTCATTTTACACCGGAATTATTACAGCAGGTGCGTGATAAAGGGGTAGAGATTGCGGAAGTTACCCTTCATGTAGGACTTGGAACCTTTCGTCCGGTGAAAGAGACGGATGTGTTGAAACATCATATGCATTCGGAATTTTATCAGATTACACAATCTGAGGCAGATAAAATCAATAAAGCGAAAAAAGAGGGGCATCGTATTATTTCGGTCGGAACAACAAGCACGAGAACTTTAGAATCTGCTGCAGATGAAAATGGTTTTTTGACGGAGAAAAGTGGTTGGACAGAAATCTTTATTTATCCGGGGTATCAGTTCAAGGTAATCGATGCTTTGATTACGAACTTCCATCTTCCAGAATCAACACTTGTTATGCTTGTATCAGCTCTTGCGGGAAGAGAGCATGTTTTGAATGCTTATAAGATTGCGGTAGAAGAAAAATATCGTTTCTTCAGTTTTGGAGATGCGATGTTTATTACTGATAAATAAGAGGTGCTTGTCATTATGGGGGAGATGTTATAAAATAAGGTTATTAAATAATGAACCGACGAAGAAGGAGAAAGGGAATGGAAGAAAAAAGAAGACACAAAAGACTTGAAATTGACGTGACTGTGCAGCTTGAACGATTAGATGAAGACGGGATTACGACTTTAAAGTATATTCATGTAGATGTGACTGATATTTCTCGTAGTGGAATTGGTTTTTCGGCAAACCGCAAATTAGAAGTTGGTACTTATTATGATACTAAGATTCAGATTTGGACAAAAGAAGTCATTGATGCAGTGGTAGAAATTGTCAGACGGGAAGAAACAGAAGATGGTTATCATTATGGATGTGTCTTTATTGGTATGACAGATACAGATGCTTTAAAAATTGATATTTATCAAATTTTTAATGATTTATAAGAAAAAAGAACCTGATTAATCGGGTTCTTTTTTTCTTATAAGAGAACAGATAAAATAAGTAACAAAAAATCCTTAAATCAGATATTTGGATTTAAGGATTTTTTCTGGGTTGGGCTGTTAAATTAACAGTTAACAGCTCGTAGGGGAATCGAACCCCTGATTCCGCCGTGAGAGGGCGGCGTCTTAACCGCTTGACCAACGAGCCATAACACAAGAGAATTATATCACATATAAAAATACTTTGCAAGTATTTTTTTGCTTTTGTTGAATTTTTTT
>JBJELY010000216.1:0-53111 GCA_051879395.1 Roseburia sp.
CAGATGCTACACGTAAATATATCGAAGCTGGAAAAGACTTAGAAGGAAAAGGATTTGATCCTCGTAAGTTATTAGCTCCAGGTGCAGAAGCAATCAAAGCTACTGTAAAAGAAAAAATGGAATTATTTGGTTCTGTTGGAAAAGCAGAATAATTTGCTGAATGTTACAAGAGCTGTCCGTAAGGGCAGCTCTTTTTGTAGATAAAAGATGTTCTGTTTGAAACAAATTCATTTCTAAAAAATCGACAAAAAAACGGTACAAATTAATATAATTTTGTCAAATGTATCAAAAATGAAAAAAAAGTAAAATTTCACTTGCTTTTTGAAAGAGATTCATGTATCTTAGTTATAGCAAATGAAATGTGCGAGACGAACAAGGGTGTTCCAATAGGATTGGAATGCCCTTTTTTCTATATCAAGGTGAAAACCTGGATATACGGAGTGTCATGCATAGTGATTGCAAAAAAAATAAGATCATATATCTATAGGGGATTTATGGTGAAGCTAAGAAAGGATGTAGAAAGATGAGCGAATACTTTAATGTAGCAGACATTTTTGGTGAAAACGTATTTAACGATGCTGTTATGCAGGAACGTTTACCAAAAAAGGTTTACAAAAAACTCCATGAAGTTATGGAAGAGGGAAAAGAATTAGATCTTGAAACAGCAGATGTGGTAGCACATGAGATGAAAGAATGGGCAATTGAAAAAGGTGCTACACACTATACACATTGGTTCCAGCCTTTGACTGGCGTAACAGCAGAGAAACATGATTCTTTCATTACAGCACCAATGTCAAATGGAAAAGTATTAATGAGCTTTTCTGGAAAAGAATTAATAAAAGGTGAGCCGGATGCTTCTTCTTTCCCATCTGGTGGATTAAGAGCAACTTTCGAAGCAAGAGGATATACAGCATGGGATTGTACTTCTCCAGCGTTTGTTAGACAGGATGCAGCAGGTGCAACACTTTGTATTCCAACCGCTTTCTGTTCCTACACAGGTGAAGCATTAGACCAGAAGACACCTTTACTTCGTTCTATGGAAGCAATCAATGAACAGGCACTTCGTTTATTAAGATTATTTGGAAATACAACATCTAAGAAAGTAACTCCTTCCGTTGGACCAGAACAGGAATACTTCATTGTAGATAGAGACAAATACTTAAAGAGAAAAGATTTGATTTTCACAGGACGTACTTTGTTCGGAGCAATGCCTCCAAAAGGACAGGAAATGGATGACCATTACTTCGGTTCTATTCGTGAAAGAATTGCTGCTTACATGAAGGATGTAAACGAAGAACTTTGGAAACTTGGTGTGTCAGCTAAAACACAGCATAACGAAGTAGCTCCTGCACAGCATGAGTTAGCTCCAATTTATGCAGAAGCTAATATCGCAGTAGACCATAACCAGTTAGTTATGGAAACATTAAAGAAAGTAGCAGGACGTCATAACTTACAGTGCTTACTTCATGAAAAACCATTCGCAGGTGTAAATGGTTCCGGAAAACATAATAACTGGTCTATTACAACAGATGATGGAATCAATTTACTTGAGCCGGGCAAGACACCTCATGAAAACATCCAGTTCTTATTAGTATTGGTTTGTGTCTTAAAAGCAGTTGATAAACATGCAGATTTATTAAGAGAATCTGCAGCAGATGTAGGAAATGACCACAGATTAGGAGCAAACGAAGCACCACCAGCAATCATTTCTATCTACTTAGGAGAACAGTTACAGGATGTATTAACACAGTTAATCAGCACAGGAGCAGCAACACATTCTTTATCTGGTTCTAAGTTAGAGACAGGTGTTAAAACATTACCTGACTTCATGAAAGATGCTACTGATAGAAATAGAACATCACCATTTGCATTTACAGGAAATAAATTTGAGTTCCGTATGGTAGGTTCTCAGGATTCTATTGCACAGCCAAACGTAGTATTAAATACAATTGTAGCTGAAGCATTCTCTGAAGCTTGCGATGTATTAGAGAAAGCTGATGATTTTGATTTAGCTGTTCATGATTTAATTAAAGAATATGCAACAGAACATCAGAGAATCGTATTTAATGGAAATGGATATTCTGATGAATGGGTAGCAGAAGCTGAAAAACGTGGATTACCAAATATCAAATCCATGGTTGATGCAATCCCTGCATTAAATACAGAAAAAGCTGTTAAATTATTCGAGAAATTTGGTGTATTTACAAAAGCAGAGTTAGATTCTCGTGTTGAAATCGAATACGAAACATATGCAAAAGAAATCAACATCGAAGCAAGAGCGATGATTGACATTGCAACAAAACAGATTATTCCAGCAGTTATCAAATACACAACAGTACTTGCAAATTCTGTAAATGCTGTAAAAGCAGCATGTGATGCAGATGTAAGCGCTCAGACAGAAATCTTAACAGAAGTATCTGATTTACTTTCTGAATCTAAGGTTGCACTTGCAAAATTAACAGAAGTAACAGAGAAAGCTGTTACTATGGAAGAAGGAAGAGAGCAGGCTGTTTACTATCGTGATGAAGTAAGAACTGCTATGGATGCTTTAAGAGCGCCAGTTGACAAGTTAGAGATGCTTGTTGATAAAGAAATGTGGCCAATGCCTTCTTATGGTGATTTGATTTTCGAAGTATAGAAGTCACCTTGAGGAGAGTTGCCGGAAAAGGATGAATTTCGGTAAACTATGAAAAAATTAAGTAAAATATAATAGTGATAAAAAGTAGCGATGCTTTTTCGAGCCACGAAGCTGTGGTAAAGGGAAAAGTGTCGCTATTTTTATTTTTGCAGAAATGTTGATGAGACATGAATGTAAATTTATGAAAGTGTGAGGAATTAGATTAAAATTCCAAAAAGAGGAGGATTATTATGACAGAAGAAATTATGCAAGTAGTATCAGACAATGTCTTTGGTGTCTGGTTCTTAATCGGAGCTGCCTTAGTATTTTGGATGCAGGCAGGATTTGCAATGGTTGAAGCTGGTTTCACTAGAGCAAAAAATGCAGGAAACATTATTATGAAGAATCTTATGGACTTCTGTATTGGTACAGTAATGTTCATTTTGATTGGATTTTCTCTTTTATTGGGAGAAGATATGGTAGGTTTGATTGGTAAACCTGGATTTGATATTTTTACATCATATGCAGAGTTTGATTGGTCAAATTTCATATTTAACTTAGTATTCTGTGCAACCACAGCAACTATCGTATCAGGTGCTATGGCTGAGAGAACAAAATTCTTATCTTATTGTATTTATTCAGCAGTCATTTCTGGATTGATTTATCCAATTGAAGCCCATTGGATTTGGGGCGGCGGTTGGTTATCCCAGTTAGGATTCCACGATTTTGCAGGTTCTTGTGCAATTCACATGGTTGGTGGACTTTGTGCATTAATTGGTGCTAAGATACTTGGAGCTCGTATTGGTAAGTTCTCAAAAGATAAAAACGGTAACATTGTAAAAGTAAACGCATTCCCAGGACATAACCTTCCACTTGGTGCACTTGGTGTATTCATTTTATGGTTAGGCTGGTATGGATTCAATGGTGCTGCAGCAACATCATTAGAACAGTTAGGTTCTATTTTTGTAACAACAACAATTGCACCTGCAGTAGCAACTGTAGTTTGTATGGTATTCACATGGATTAAATTTGGAAAACCAGATGTATCTATGAGTTTAAATGCTTCTTTAGCAGGTTTGGTAGCAATTACAGCACCTTGTGATGTTACAGATGCCTTTGGAGCAATTATAATTGGTGCAGTAGCAGGTTTATTAGTAGTATTTGGTGTTTGGTTATTAGATTACAAACTTCATGTAGATGACCCTGTAGGTGCGGTAGCAGTTCATATGATGAATGGTATCTGGGGTACAATTGCAACAGGTTTATTTGCAACGACCTCTGCACCGGGAAATGATTCTGTTGTAGGTTTATTCTACGGTGGTGGATTTAAGTTATTAGGAATTCAGCTTATTGGAGTTATTGCAGTTTGTGCATGGGCTGCAGTTACAATTACAATTACATTCTTTGCAATTAAGGCAACAATTGGTCTTCGCGTTTCTGAAGAAGAAGAAATCGTTGGTCTTGATGCAACAGAACATGGTTTAACATCTGCTTATGCAGGATTCTCCTTAATGGATATTTCTAACACAATGACTATGGATGTAAATGAAAATACAGATCTTGGTACATCTGAATATGAAGAAGCTTCAGAAGTTCAGAAGAACGCAGCTGTAAAAGTAGAGGCTATGCCGGTTTCTTCTACAGGCATTTACAAAGTTGTTATTATTTCAAGACTTACAAAATACGACCACTTAAAGAAAGCAATGAACGAACTCGGTGTAACTGGTATGACAGTTACTCAGGTTATGGGTTGTGGAGTTCAGAAAGGTGCTGGCGAGAAATATCGTGGTGCTGAAATTGATGCAACCTTATTACCAAAAGTTAAGGTTGAGGTTGTTGTAAGTAAGATTCCGGTTGAGAAAGTAGTAGAAGCTGCTAAGAAAGCACTTTACACTGGACATATCGGTGATGGTAAGATTTTCGTATACGATGTTGCACAGGTTATTAAAGTTCGTACAGGCGAAGAAGGCGTTGCAGCATTGCAGGACGTTGAATAATTTGCACTGACCTAATTCGATTAGATCAGTGAATCTAATCCCCTTAGTTAGTATATACATCAACAGAAAAGACCCCGGAGAGAAATCTCCGGGGTTTTTTCTTTGCTTTTGTTCTAACAGCACGGCTGTTATTTTTGTAAAAGATATGAAATTATTGAATTAAAAATCCCTCATAAGACTGCTCTAAGAAGTGGTAGAGTACTTCCATATCCATGTTTGATGTTTCAGAAGTTTCATATTCCATCCAAAGTATGGAAGCTGTCTTTTTTTCAAAAGCAGATAAGACAGTATCAGCAATGTTTTCATATTCTTCATTTGCTAATTCGCTAGAACAAGTTTCCGTATCGGATGCTTCGGAAGAAGTAGTGTCATCTGACAGATTATTCCAGAAGGAAGAAACATTTTCAGGTACTGATTGAAAACATTGTGCATCAGCTTCTAAAGTACAAGTGACAACAGGTTCTTCGGAATCTTCCGAATATGTGGTAGAACGTGATGCAAGCAGGCAGGAAACAAGTTGTTTGTTCTGAAGAGAAAGTGTCTGTTTGTTTTCGTAATATTCTGTTGCACTGATCTTTAGCATATCGTCAAAAACATAGAGATAAACATTATGTTCAAAATCATAATAGACAGGAACAGTAGAAACTGCCAAATCAGGTTGAGATTCCCCTTCTTCCCAGTCTGGCTCACAAAGAATCAGAGAGTCTAAAGCTTCGTTAACTTCGTAAATTTGATTATAACTATAATGACCTGTTCCCTCACAAGAAGAGGTAATAATTTCAAGTCTTCCATTTTGGTCAAGGTCTGTAATTGCATACTGATAATAGATACCTTCACAGTCACCAAGCCAGAGCGAGGCATTTTCTGCAATTAAAGTAAGTTGCTCTTCTACATTTGTCGGAGAATAAGCAGGAGCTTCTTCTTTTGAATCTGACAGACTGTTATCAGAAGAAAGTTCTGCTTGTTCCGTATCTTCTGATGCAGATATTTTATCATGATTGGACTTTGCATTGGTACTGCCACAAGAAGAAACTAAGACAGTACCAAGAATCAAGCTGTAAAAAAGAATGTTTTTTTTCATTGAAGTTCCCCCTCTTAGTCATTCGTAAGAAGAATTATAGCATAGTTCTTCTGGAAAAGAAAATGACATAAGAAAGTTTTAGAAATTTTTTAAAAAATCATAATGGTATCTTAAGTAATAAGATGCTAAAAACTGTGACCACCACCGCCACCGGAATGACCGCCACCGGAATGACCGCCGCCACCGGAATGACCGCCGCTACCGGAACTGGTTGGACGATATTCTTTCGTTTGCGATACAAATTTTACCATTGGTTGAAAAACCTTGCATTGTGCAAAAATGGTACCAAGAAGGGCAGATCGTGAAGGCTTTTTGGTACGTGATAACATTCTGACGAGAAAATAGTTCAATAACAGTGCAATCAAAAGTGCCAGCAACGCATTACAGATATACTTCATTGGCTGGGAGATTTTTTGACCATTTAGGAGAGAAAAAGCCTGATGAAAAGCCATAGAGGCACAAGTATAATATTCTTCGTCTGTCGCATAGGTATAGACATTATCGGTAATGGTATTTGCATAGCTTTTGGTAATGACCTTATAGATAGCTCCATCGCAATAAATCCAGATATTGCGATTATCCATATCAATTAAGAAAAGCATACCGCTGGAAGTTCCAAAAATTTCTTCATAATAATCGGAAGCATATGATGATGTACTGTTGTAGTTATAATAGATACTCTTAAAAGCAACATTTCCATAGGTGGTAATGGATTTCATTTGTTCTGCTAATTTTCGTTCTTCTTCTTCCGTTAATAAATCAGCATCGTCTTCTATAGAAATACGGTACCCAGTTTCTGGATTGACATAGGTAGTATCGGCATAGCAGTCAGATGCCGGGAAAAGGAAAAAGAGAATTCCTGCCAGCAGAAGAAGATATTTTTTCCAGATTGTCGTGTTAAGTTTATGCTGCATTGTCATTTCCTCCTTTTCTTTCAAATTGCGGCAACGGGCGGGTTGCCAGAATATTGTATTCTCTGATGATGGCAAAGACGGTTATTACAACAGAAAACAGAGAGATGATAGTTCCGCCATAATAAAAAAGGTCAGATGCCGGATGGAAAATTGTAATTAAAAAATAAACAATAATGGAGAAGCATGATCCTAAAAATCCAGGAATTTTCCGGTCACCCGGCAGCTCACAAAAGGCTTTGGTTCCATAATAAATCAGTACAATCATAAGAATAAAGATGCCAAGAGCGAGCAAAGGTGGAAATTGGTTTATAGCCGTTAGCGCAAAAAGAAGGGAAGGCCCTAGTGTAGCACTGCAATATACGATAAGAAACAGGACAGAGAGAAAAGACCAGCCTTTTTTGGATTCCAGCTTTTTCTTTTTTTCACGCTGTTCTTTTTGGTAGTTCGCTAAACCGGCAGGGTTTTTCTTCGCCAGAAATCCTTTGTCGTCCATGTGGAATTCTCTTTTTTTAATCAGGGAAAGTTCTTTTGTATAGAGCCATCCTGTAAAAAGCGCAAAGAGAGCCGAAAGAAACAGAGTTGTTTTTGGCGTAAACGTAAAAAACAAATTTAATAGTATAAAAATAGGAAGTGCCAGAAGAACAGATCCTAGTAAATATTTTTTCGGATCGACTGGTAAATCAGCAGCTACTTTTCCTGTCTGCCCGTTTACGGTAGCATATGCAACACGGTCGCCTTTGCGATAGGAAAGAAACCAGACTGGAAACATGGTGCTGTCAACCTGTTTACACTCAGTTCCAAGTTGGAGAGAAAGTGCTTTTGGATTGTTAGATGTTTCTAAATTGTATCCTTGAAACACCGGAATTTTTTGAATTTCTTCGATACTTGTCTCATTTGCAATGGCGCTGGCCTCCTCAAGATAAAGGTCACTGGAAAGATCTGCGGTATCTGCATAAAATCCACATAAAATAGAAGGCGTGAACTGTCTCATACCACGGACATCAAAAGGAGCAATGTTTTCACTGATGTTGTCATCAAAGGAAGAAGAAGCATCAAAAGAAAGACCCTTGTAATAAGAGTTCATAGATCCTTCCAGGTGAAAGTGGTCTGTGTAATGATAATTTCCTTTTTGATATTCTTTTTTTGCATGGACAGAAAAAGTACCTTCCTGACTTAGATAATAAGCCCAGTAAGGCATATAAATTCCACGAAAATTATCAATGTATCTTGCATCTTTTAATTCTTTTGGTGCAAAAATGGCATGCTTCATAAAAGAAGAATAAGCAGTTTTGCAATCTTCCTTTGTACGCTGAAATGGAATGATGTAGTTTGGACGCCGTTCTTTACTGATGCGGCTGTCAAGAATAGTGGAAGCACCACAGAAACTGCAGAATCCTGTTGCAGCATTTTCGGTACTTAAAATTTCACCCCCGCACTGTGGACAGGTAAAAATGGTGACATCATACATGTTTTCTTCCATAGCATCATGATCCTTCTGATAAGAATATGGATCGAGAACAGTATGACAATAATCACATAGTAAGGATTGTGTTGGAATATCAAAGCGCAGATTTCCACCACAGTTTGGACATTCGTACATAAATAAACCTCTTCTCTTTCTAAGCTTCTCAAGGTCTGTTAAGCTTTGGTATTAATCTCTATCATGTTACAGTTTTTGGAAAGAAAAGTAAATAGAAAGTTGCTTGACGGGAATGGGTAGAAAGCGATAAACTCAAGGGAGAAAAAGAAGAAGTTCCCATATGGAATTTAGGATAGAAAAGGAAAAGACGTATGACATTACAACAGTTAAAATATGCCATTGCCGTTGCGGATTTTGGGTCTATGAATGAGGCGGCAAAACAACTTTTTATTTCACAGCCAAGTTTGTCAGGAGCAATGAAGGAATTAGAAACAGAATTGGGCTTTAGTATTTTTTTGCGTTCCAACCGTGGAATTGTAATCACACCGGAAGGTGAAGAATTTTTAGGATACGCCAGACAGGTAACGGAACAATATGGACTTTTAGAATCCAGATATATTGAAAAAAAGAACAAAGAGAAGTTTGGTGTCTCGATGCAGCATTATACGTTTGCGGTAAAGGCTTTTGTGGAAACAGTCAAGCAGGCGGGGATGGAGCAGTATGAATTTGCAGTACATGAGACAACTACATATGACGTCATGGAAAATGTAAAGACATTCAAAAGTGAATTGGGTGTACTTTATTTAAATGATTTTAATGAACAGGTCATGATGAAATTAATCAAGGAGAACAGTTTAGAGTTTGTAGAGCTATTTCAGTGTGATACCTATGTTTATCTTTGGGCAGGGCATCCGCTGGCAAAGGAGAAAGTAATTTCTATGAAAGATCTGGATGAATACCCGTGTCTTTCTTTTGATCAGGGAAAAAATCATTCTCTTTTTCTGGCAGAAGAAATGAAGAGTGCCTATGAATACAAACGTCTGATTAAAGCAAATGATAGGGCTACCTTATTAAATCTGATGCGCGGATTGAATGCGTATACCCTTTGCTCCGGAATTGTTTGTGAGGAATTAAATGGAAGTGAGTATCTTGCGATTCCGTTGAAAGAGAGCGAGAAAATGCGGATTGGTTATGTGAAACGAAAAGGTGCAAAAATCAGCCATATCGGAGAAATCTATATTGCAGAGCTGGAGAAATACCGTGAGAAGGTGATGTAGAATTTGAAAAAGTGTTATAGGTTTTCCCTATATCTAAGTATCGGGGAAACGTATTAACACTTTTTTTTCTGTCCTGTTATAATACACTCATGAAGGGAAATACTTCAGAAAAAATAACAGGCACGATTCAAAGAAAAAAATAGAGATTAAGAATCGGCTGTAGGAAGTTGAGAAAGGAGAGAAAGAATATGAGGACACAAGAATTACAGGAGAACAGCAAGATGATGTGTAGAATGGAGTGTATGTCAATGATGTGCAACATGATGATGTGTTGCATGTCTTATTCAGGTGCGCCTGATATTCTGCTTCGGATTTGAAACTGACGAATTGCCGGTAACAATAAGAGAGCAGGTGCACCGAAAGAAAATGGTGCACCTGCTCTTTTTTTCGCGAGCATCGCGATAACTTGAGAAACTTGCAAAGGGGGTATCTCATAGTTGGAGGCAGAGGAATAGAAGTAGAAAAGTAGGAAAGAAATATGGAAATTGAAGTAAAAAACCTGTCCAAAGAGTTTTGGCAGAAAGATACCAAAATAGAAGCATTGAAAAATGTGAACCTTTCCATTGAAAAGGGCGATATATACGGAATTATCGGAATGTCGGGAGCCGGAAAAAGTACACTGGTACGATGTTTGAATTACTTGGAAAGACCAACCGAAGGAGAGGTTTTTATCGGAGGAGTTAAGTTAGGAGATTTATCAGAAAAGGAGTTGAGAAAGCAGCGAAGTGAAATCGCTATGATTTTCCAGCATTTTAATCTGTTGATGCAGAAAAATGTACGGGATAATGTAGCGTTTCCATTGAGCATTCAGGGGGTAAAAAAGAAGGAGAGAAGGGAAAGAGCAGAAGAGCTGTTAGAAATTGTAGGACTAAAGGAAAAAGCAGATGCATATCCGTCACAGCTTTCCGGGGGACAAAAGCAAAGGGTAGCAATTGCAAGGGCGCTTGCCAGTAATCCAAAGATTTTACTTTGTGATGAAGCAACCAGTGCATTAGATCCACAGACAACAGCTTCGATATTAGAACTTTTAAAAGAAATCAATCAAAAATATCAAATTACAATTGTAATTATCACGCATCAGATGTCAGTTGTCCGGGAGATTTGCCAGCATGTGGCAATTGTAGAAGAAGGAAAAATCGTAGAGGAAGGAGCAGTAGAAGAAATTTTTGATCATCCGAAGTCAAAGGCAGCAAAGGAGTTGATTTTAAGAGATGGTTCCGAGCAGTCTCAGGTGGAAAAACGGCATCAGCCGGAGCGGATACAGGGAACGAAAAAGATTCGGATTGTTTTTTCAGAACAGTCAGCATTTGAACCAGTCATTGGAAATATGATCTTGCAGTTTGGAACACCGGTTAATATTCTTCGGGCAGATACGAAAAATATCAATGGGGTTGCCAAGGGAGAAATGATTTTGGGACTTCCGGGGGAGGAAGACTTGCAAAAAGAGATGACGGCTTATTTGAGAGAAAAAGGGCTGGCAGTTGAGGAGGTGACAGCTGATGTGGAGTAACGAAGTGGTAGAAATGATAATTGCAGGAATCGGAGAAACACTGTATATGTCAGTTGTTGCAACGATATTAGGTTATGTGTTTGGATTACCGATGGGAGTACTTCTTGCAGTCACAGATAAGGAGGGATTGAAACCGAATAAGGTACTATATCGAATTTTAGATTTTATAGCAAATATTGTACGAAGTATTCCATTTTTAATTTTATTGATGCTGTTGATTCCTTTTACAAAATTAATTGTAGGAAAAAGTTATGGTTCGACCGCTACCATTGTACCGTTGGTAGTAGCAGCAATTCCGTTTATTGCCAGAATGGTGGAATCATCTTTAAAAGAAGTCGACAGCGGTGTTGTAGAAGCAGCACATTCTATGGGGGCAGGAAATTTTACGATTATTACCAGGGTGTTGTTAGTAGAGGGAAGAACATCTTTAATTACAGGCGCAACCATTGCATTTGGAACCATTTTTGGGTATTCCTCAATGGCAGGTGTCGTAGGAGGTGGCGGTTTGGGAGATATCGCGATTCGCTATGGGTATTATCGTTATGAAGCAGATATTATGATTGTCTGTGTAATTTTATTAGTGTTGCTTGTTCAGATTCTTCAGACAATCGGAATGAAAACAGCAGCAAAATTAGAAAAAAGAAAATAAAAAGAAAAAGTGAAAGTGTAAAGATTGCATCTGAAAAATAGAGGAGCAGATGCAGGAAAGAAAGGTAGGAAAATTATTATGAAAAAAAGAGTATTATCAAGTATTTTAGCAGGAGTATTAGCAGTAGGAGTATTAGCAGGATGCGGCAGCAGTAAGACAACAGAAGATACAACTACAAAAGATGATAACAAGGCAGCAGTTTCAGAAGAGCAAACAGAAAAAGAAGAGACAGCATCGGATTCTGTAGAGGGAAAAGGCACCATCACGGTAGCGGCTTCTGCAACACCACATGCAGAGATTTTAGAAGAGGCAAAGAAAATTTTAGCTGAGCAGGGATGGGATTTAGAAATTACAGTATTTAACGATTATGTGCAGCCAAATGAAGTTGTAGAAAGTGGCGAATTTGATGCAAACTATTTCCAGCATATTCCATACTTAGAGAGCTTCAATGAGGAAAAAGGAACACATCTTGTCAATGCAGGTGGAATTCACTATGAGCCATTTGGAATCTATCCGGGAACAAAGAGCGATTTGACAGAGTTAGAGGAAGGTGATGTGATTGCAGTTCCAAACGATACGACAAATGAAGCAAGAGCATTACTGTTATTACAGGACAATGGAATTATTACATTAAAAGAGGGAGCAGGATTAGAAGCAACTGTAAACGATATTGTAGAAAATCCATATGGCATCGAAATTGAAGAATTAGAAGCAGCACAGGTATCAAGAGTAGCCGGAGAAGTTGCATTCGTAGTATTAAATGGAAATTACGCCTTAGAAGCAGGTTATTCCGTTGCGAAAGATGCAGTAGCTTATGAAACAACAGATTCAGAAGCAGCAAAGACATATGTAAATGTAATTGCTGTAAAAGAAGGAAATGAAGAGAACGAAGGAATTCAGGCATTAGTTGAAGTATTAAAATCAGAAGAGATTCAGAACTTTATCAATGAAACATATGATGGGGCTGTCATTCCATTTACAGAATAAGAAGCAGATTTTTATGAGTTGGGATGCTGTGCAAAGGATTTTGCATGGCATCCCTTTTAAATTACTCAAACTTTGCACATGGATTTTAACTATGTATCATAAATATTTAACGGTTGTCAGTTATTTTGTTAATCAATTTTTATGCTTATATATCTGTTTGGCATCGAAAAAGGCTTATAGGAATTTTTTCGATGCTGAAAAACCCCATTTTTTCAATTATCAGCATCGGAATTTGTTTAGTTGCTATTTATCGATGTTGATTTTCTCTAAAAATGAAGAAAAAGGCATCGATGTAGACATAAAAAAAGTATTTCGATGCTACCGCCTTTTCAAGGCGCATAGCTAAAATTTATGTGCGAAGTTTGAGTTATTATATATAAAGATAAGATGCCGATTTCTGGAACTTTTTATTATAGTATAAATTCCTTTAAAATACTATAATAAGAATGGGTATGGGTTGCCCAAGCGATAGCATGTGTAGAGCACATGGTACAATGTCGTTAGACATTATACCGCCCGAATATTAGAAAAACGCAAGGCGTTTTCGTCAATGTCATGTAGTGACAATCTTTTTTCACGGCTGATTCGGCCATTTTTCAAATTTCATTTTCAAAAGGGTTCATTTGTTGACCAACCTAAAAATTACATTTATAATGGAGGTAGTGCCTATGGCAGTAGAAAGAAAAGTCAGGTGTATTAGTTGTTTAAAAGGCACCGGCAGAAATAGGAAAATCACAACGGACAGAAAAGAGGAAATGAGGAAAGAAAATGCAGCGAGATTTAACTGAAATTTCAGATGGAAAGATATATGGATGGAATGACATGGTGAGGGTAAGTTGTAATGACTGTACGGGATGTTCTTCTTGTTGTGAGGATATGGAGGATACTGTTCGTTTAGATCCTTATGATGCCTTTTCTTTGACAAAGGGGCTTGGGAAGTCATTTGAGCAGTTGCTTCAGAAAAATGTAGAGCTTGGAGTAGAGGAAGGAATGATTCTTCCACATTTAAAAACAGCAGGGAAATGTACTTTTTTGAATGAGGAAGGGCGTTGTAGTATACATCAGTTCCGACCTGGGATTTGCAGACTTTTTCCATTAGGACGCATTTATGAAGGCGGAAAAGTTAATTACATTTTACAAGTTGGAGAATGTAAAAAAGAAAACCGTTCCAAGGTGAAAGTGGGAAAATGGCTGAACATTCCGGACAGGGAAAAATATGAGGCATTTACATTGGCATGGTATCGGTTGAGAAAGGAAGCAGAGGACGTCATTGCAAAACAGCAGGATACAGAGTTGGTAAAGACGTTAAATATGTTTTTGCTACATAATTTTTACTTGAAACCGTATGAAACAGAGCAGGATTTTTACTCTCAATTTGAAACAAGGTTGCAGCAAGCATACCAGATTTTGAGGGCATAAAAAATAAAAACAAGTTTTGGAAAGCGCCAAACTTGCAGATGTTAGTTGAAAAAGTCGCAGCATGGAGGAGAGAATGAAGAGACAACTTATGGTTATTGCATGTTTTTGTGCGATATTAGGAATGACAGCTTGTGGAAAAGCACAGGAAGAAGCTACGCTTGATGTGAAAAAAATAGTGGAAACTGAAAGTGAGTTTGTGACAGAAGTAGAGAGCACAGAAGAGATTGCAGGCGGGGAAGAAACAGAGAGTATAGAAGAAACAGAAAGTGAAGAAGAAACCGAGAGTGAACTTGTGTCAGAAAAAGGAGAGGAAGCAGAAGAAGTAAAAGAATCAGAAGTGGTGGAAACTGCTGGAGGGGAAGTACACAGTCAGTATGTTATCTGTATTGATGCAGGACACCAGCGTTACGGAAATAGTGAACAGGAACCGGTTGGACCGGGGGCATCTGAGACAAAAGCGAAAGTGACAGGAGGAACACAGGGCGTATCAACAGGATTAGCAGAGTACGAATTGAATTTGCAGGTTTCCCTAAAATTACAGGCAGAATTAGAAAATCGTGGTTATCAGGTCATTATGGTAAGAACGACAAATGACGTTGATATTAGTAATAGCGAGAGGGCGGCGGTAGCGAATAATGCCGGGGCAGATGCTTTTATACGGATCCATGCAAATGGTTCCGAAAATTCTTCAGTGAATGGGGCCATGACAATTTGTCAGACGGCATCTAATCCTTATAATAGTGCATATTATAGTCAAAGTAAGGCATTATCCACGGCAGTACTGGATGAACTTGTAGCAGCCACAGGCTGCAAAAAAGAATACGTTTGGGAAACGGATACCATGAGCGGAATCAACTGGTGCAGTGTACCGGTTACAATTGTGGAGATGGGATATATGTCGAATCCGACGGAAGATGCTTTGATGGCAACAGAAGATTATCAGTATAAACTTGCATCAGGAATTGCAAATGGAATAGACCGTTATTTTGCAGGAAATTAAAAAAGTCTTGCATGAAATAAAAAATCTGTTATAATCTTTACTTGTAAATAGCATATAGAAAACGTAGAGTGAATCCAAGGGTTCATGAAGGGGCATACCACCGCGGGTATGTTTTTTCATGAACCCTTTTTTGTGCCATAGGAGAATACGGTACGTTTCTAGGAAGGAGAAAATTTTGATTATTCAGGTAAATGGAGAAGAAAAAGAGTGTGCTGACGGAATCAGTTTGGAGCAGTTTCTTGTAGAGAATGGTTATCGGAAGGAGCAGATTGCGGTAGAAGTGAATGAAGTTATTTTACCGAAAGCAGAATATGCAGGCTATATTTTGGCACCGAATGATAAATTAGAGGTCGTAGCTTTTGTTGGTGGCGGCTGATACAGCAAAACGTAAGATGAAGGGAAAAGATATGGAAATGCAGGGAAGTTCGAATGGAATAACCTGGGAGCAGATGTATGAGAGCCTTTGCGAACGTCATACCAAAGAGGTGCAGGATCAATTACTGAAAGGAAAAGTTGCGATTGCCGGACTAGGTGGATTAGGTTCTAATATTGCGGTATCACTTGCAAGAGCAGGATTAGGAAGACTACATCTGATTGATTTTGACGAGGTGGAGATTAGTAATTTAAATCGCCAGCAATATCGCATCAGAGATATCGGCAAGAAAAAGACGGAAGCCTTAGCAGAGATGATTCGGGAGATTAATCCGTTTGTAGAACTTCGAGTGGATACGATAAAACTGGATGCCGAAAATACAAAAGAGATTTTTCGGGAAGATGATATTGTTTGTGAGGCTTTTGATAAGGCAGAAGAAAAAGCAATGCTGGTGGATGCATTTTTTTCCTATTATGGAGCAGATAAGATTTTACTGACCGGTTCTGGTATGGCAGGCTATGACAGCAGTAATAAAATTATAACACGCAAAATAAATCAACGTTTTTATTTGTGTGGAGATGGCGTAAATGGATTGGAAAGTGGACAGAGTCTGATGGCTCCACGCGTTAACATTTGCGCCGGACATGAAGCAAATATGGTAATTCGATTATTATTAGGGGAATCGAACCCCTAGGGACAGTTCCCGTCGAGCAGGAGGACAGTCCCATATGAGCAGGAAAGTACGTCCCCGCCGAACGGGAGGGACAGTCCCATATGAGCAGGAAAGTACGTCCCCGCCGAAAGAGAAAGGAGTAAATATGAAAAAGAGTGATAAATTAATTTTAGGAGGACATGAATTTGAGTCCCGTTTTATTTTAGGATCAGGAAAATATTCTTTAGATTTAATTCAGGCAGCAGTGGAAAATGCTGGAGCGCAGATTATTACACTGGCGCTTCGTCGTGCAAATCAGGGGGGAATGGCAAATATTTTAGATTATATTCCAAAGGGAGTTACTTTACTTCCAAATACTTCCGGAGCCAGAAATGCAGAAGAAGCAGTTCGTATTGCAAGACTTGCCAGAGAAGTTGGTTGTGGAGACTTTGTAAAAATAGAAATTATGAGAGATTCCAAATATTTGTTGCCGGATAATCAGGAAACGATTAAGGCGACAGAAATTCTTGCAAAAGAAGGATTTGTTGTAATGCCATATATGTATCCTGATTTAAATGTGGCGAGAGATTTAGAAAATGCCGGAGCAGCAAGTATCATGCCGTTAGCAGCTCCGATTGGTTCGAATAAAGGACTTTGTACAAAAGAATTCATTCAGATTCTGGTGGATGAAATCGATTTGCCGATTATTGTGGATGCCGGAATCGGTCGCCCGTCACAGGCATGTGAAGCTATGGAAATGGGAGCAGCAGCCGTTATGGCAAACACTGCAATCGCTACGGCAGGAGATATTCCGGCGATGGCAGAAGCCTTTAAAAAAGCAATTGAAGCAGGACGGAGTGCTTATCTGGCAGGATTAGGACGCGTAAGAGAAAAAGGTGGGGAAGCGTCTTCTCCACTGACCGATTTTTTACGGGAGTAATGTTTCAAGGTAGGAGTATGGAGGCTAAAAATGAGTGAAAAAGTAAATGAAAGTATTTTAAATGATGAGATTCGGGAACACCAAAAAGAGAATCGGATTGACCACATGACATATTTGCCGGGAATGGAAGTGTTAGAATCTGATATTCAGGAAAAAGTAATCCGCGAGATGGAAGCTTATGATTACGATAAATATACAGATGCGGATGTAAGAAGAGCATTAGCACATGAAACATGTACCTTGGAAGACTACAAGGCATTACTTTCTCCGGCAGCATTGCCACATTTGGAGGAAATGGCGCAGCGGGCAAAGAGGGAAAAAGAGAAACATTTTGGAAATTCCGTCATGATGTTTACACCACTTTACATTGCCAATTACTGCGAAAACTATTGTATCTATTGTGGATTCAATTGCCACAATAAGATTAATCGTGCCTGCCTGACACCGGAGCAAATCGAAGAGGAAATGCAGCATATCGCAAAAACAGGTCTACAGGAAATTTTGATTTTAACAGGAGAAAGTAGAGCAAAGTCAGATGTCAAATATATCGGGGAAGCCTGCAAAATAGCCCGGAAATATTTTAAGGTGATAGGTCTTGAAGTCTATCCAATGAATTCGGATGAATATGCTTATCTGCATGAATGTGGAGCAGATTATGTGACTGTCTTTCAGGAAACCTATAATTCTGATAAGTATGAGACACTGCATTTGGCAGGACACAAAAGAATTTTTCCTTACCGTTTGAACGCTCAGGAGAGAGCTTTAAAAGGTGGCATGCGTGGAGTAGGATTTGCTGCATTATTAGGACTGGATGATTTTCGGAAAGATGCACTTGCAGTCGGTTATCATGCAAGCCTGTTGCAGAAAAAATATCCACATGCCGAAATTGCAATTTCCTGTCCAAGACTTCGTCCTATTATTAATAACGATAAAATCAATCCAATGGATGTACATGAAGCACAGCTTTTACAGGTCGTAACAGCATATCGTATCTTTTTGCCATATGCCAGCATCACGATTTCGACCAGAGAATGTGAAAGAGTCCGGGATGCATTTATCAATATTGCAGCAACCAAGATATCTGCCGGAGTTTCAGTTGGAATCGGAGAGCATTTAGAAGAGGAAGATGCAAAGGGAGACGAGCAGTTTGAAATTTCTGACGGACGAAGTGTAGAAGAAGTCTATCAGGCAATTGAACGAATTGGACTACAACCAGTTATGAGTGACTATATTTATGTATAAAGGGAAATAAGAGGGAAAGGTTATGACACCTTTCCTTTTTTTTCTATAGGAAATTGCTGTCGCGTAAATCCTTTCGAGAGAAAACGCTCTGCGATAACTTGAGAAAAAATCTTTATTATTTAAGGATTCTTTAATAATTGCTCTGTTATACTCCAAATAAGCTAAGTTAGCGATGCCACTCCAGGGAGATGGGCGAGTGTCTGATAATTTAGTGATACCGGTATGAAAAAGAATACAAGGAGAGTAAGGAAATGTTTTTTCGGATATTAAAAAAGGACTTAAAGCGAAAGCGGACGATGAATTTCATTTTGTTTCTGTTTATCATTTTGGCTACGACGTTTCTTGCAAGCAGTATCAGTAATTTGATGGCAGTAACGGGAGCGGTGGATTATTTTATTGGAATATCGAAGGTTCCTGACTATTTTACGATAGCATTGGCAGATGGAACCGAGGATGCTATTGCGGATTATCTGAAGGATAGTAAGGATGTCGCAGAATATGAGGTGGTGGATGCCTTCAATGTGACAAATGAGCGAATTACCATTTTACAGGCAGCAGACGAGAAGGCAGGCAAGTATGAGCGTACGAACACGTTGTCAATACAGGCGGTGCCGGAGAATTTCATGAAGGTATTTGATAGAGAAGGAAATCCGATTCATCTTAGAAGTGGAGAAATTGCTCTTCCCAAGGTAGAGGCTGAAGCAAACCATTTAGACGTTGGAGATCAGGTAAGCATCCGTATTGGTGAGGTGGAGCAGGAGTTTACAATTGCTGCGATTACGAAGGATGTTGTGTTTGGAAGCCCAATGATGGGATATAAGAGACTCCTTATTACGTCGGAAGATTATGAAAAGTTTGCAGGACAAGAGGATGTGACACATACCAATATCTACTGTGTAAATTATGCTGATGAAGAAGCATTTAAGACAGACTGGAAAAAGCAGGATTTTACGCTGATTACGAATGTGGAAAAAAAGCTGGTATCAATGTGTTATGTCATGGATATGTTGATTGCTGGAGTATTGATTATTGTTAGCATCTGTCTGATTTTAATTGCATTTTTAGTACTTAGATTTACGATTGTGTTTACATTGCAGGAGGACTACAAGGAAATTGGAATCATGAAAGCAATTGGTATGAAAGAGGCTGGGATTCGTAGTATCTACATGGTGAAATATTTTGGTCTTTCCATACTAGGTGCTACGGTTGGACTAGTGTGTAGCTTCCCGTTTGGGGAACTGCTTCTTAGACAGGCAATCGTAAATCTTGTGGTGGAGGATGCCAGAGAAAATTATCTGGTTCATATCATATGTGCGGCCGGAATTGTTGCAATCGTATTAGCATTTTGCTATTCGAGTACCCGAAAACTCAGACGGTTTTCTGCGATTGATGCAATACGGAATGGATCAACCGGAGAACGATATCAGGTAAAAAATCCTCTAAAATTATGGAAAAGAAAACGAATGAATCCTCGTTTTTATATGGCATGTAATGATATTTTAAGCGCTCCGAAGCGTTTTGCAGTATTGTTGATTACATTTTGCATCGGTACGATGTTGATTTTGATACCACTTAGTGCAGCACACACGCTAAAAAGTGATGGAACTGTAAGCTTATTCAGCATGGTTCCTTCTGATGCATATGTTGACATGGGGCATGGAGATAAATACATTGCAGAGAAAGAAGTGGAAGTCGTACAAGCAGATTTGGATGAAGTGGAAGAAACCTTGCGTGAACATGGGATAGAGGCAAAAACAGGAACCGATGTAGGATATATGATTCCATGTTATGCAAACGACCCGGAAGAAATTTATAGTTATATGACATTACAGGAAATTGGTTCCTGGGACCGTGCATATGAACTTTTGGACGGTCGGGAACCGGTTTTAGCGAATGAACTTATGATTACGGAACGTACCGCAGAGGAAATGGGGGTATCCATTGGAGACTCAGTTTATTTTCAATATCCGGATAAAGTAGAAGAATATGTGATTACAGGAACTTATCAGAGTATGATGAATATGGGAAATGGATATCGTGTGAGTCGTGCAGCCTCTCTTCGAGAAGAATATATGTCAGGAATTTTTACTCTGCAGGTAGAAGTTACGAATATGGAAAGTGCGGAAGCATATAAATTGGTGAAAGAGTTGTTTCCGGGCGATAAAGTAATGGATGCCGGAGAATTTATAGAAGGAATGATAGGCGATATTACAGAACAGATAGATTTGTTGATATATGTGATTACAGGGATTGTACTCGTAATCAATAGCCTGATTACAGTCTTAATGATGAAGACCATGATGACGAAGGAACGAGGAGATATTGCATTGCTAAAGAGTATTGGATTTCGGAATGGAGCAATCAGAAGCTGGCAGATGACACGCATTCTGATTCTTTTAGTGGCGGCCATCTTGCTTGGAACTGTGTTATCGAAGTTACTCGGTCCGGTGACAGTTGG
Source organism: Roseburia sp. (assembly GCA_051879395.1). Classification (GTDB taxonomy): domain Bacteria; phylum Bacillota; class Clostridia; order Lachnospirales; family Lachnospiraceae; genus Roseburia. Next base: position 20,537 of record JBJELY010000216.1, read on the forward strand.
TCAGATATTTCATATGATGGGAGCAACGCAGGTAAAACTTCATGTCAATCCGGTGGAGGCATACCTCATTTATCCGTTATTGCTGTTAGCAGTGACAGGAGTGTCCGCATTCCTATGTGCCGGAGGCGTTAAAAAAGTAGATGTGAAGGAAGTAAATATAGAATAGCAGGAGAGGAAGAAAAAAATGAATTCATTAGTGGTAAAGGATTTATGTAAGACATATGTAGTCAATAAGCGTCAGAATAATGTATTACGCAATATTAACTTAGAAATCAAAGAGGGAGAGATGGTAGCTGTGATGGGACCAAGTGGTTCCGGTAAGTCTACACTTCTCTATGCAGTCAGTGGTATGGATGAGCCGACAGCTGGAAAAGTAAGTTTTTTTGGCAGGGATATCAGTAACTTAAGTGCCTCAGAGATGAGCGATATACGATTAGATGAGATGGGATTTATTTTTCAGCAGATGTATATGTTAAAAAATCTAAGTATTTATGATAATATTATTTTACCGGCGTATCAGTCAAAGCAGAATAAAGGGAGAGAAAGCCGAAAAGAGATTAATAATCGTGCAAAAGAGTTGATGCAAAAGCTTGGTATTAGTGAGATTGCAGAAAACGATATCAATGAGGTATCCGGAGGACAGTTACAGAGAGCATGTATCTGTAGAAGCCTTATTAATAAGCCGAAGATGATATTTGCAGATGAACCAACCGGTGCATTGAATCAACAGAATTCCAAAGAAGTTATGCGGGAGTTAAACCGCATCAATGCAGAGGGAACAACGGTTATGTTAGTAACCCATGATATGAAAGTAGCTGCAAAGACAGACAGGGTACTTTATATTGAAGATGGAAATATCAAAGGAGAGTATACCTTTGGAAAATTTACATCAGAAGGAGAAACCAAGGAAAGAGAACACAAAATTTCAGCATGGTTGATGGAGATGGGATTTTAATCCGATTTGATATAGTGTCAAAGCAGAGGGTGACTTCCTGTCACAGAGACGAGAAAAGGAGAATGTATGACAGATATACTCTTAGTGGAAGATCACATGGAGCTGAATCAGCTCATGTGTGCATTTTTAAAAAAGGCAGGTTATCAGGTACAGGGAGTCACTTCCGGGGAGGAAGCACTGGAATTTTTGGAAAAAGAACAGGCAAAGCTTGTAATATTAGATGTTATGTTGCCTGGGATGGACGGTTTTGCAACCTGTTCTGCCATACGTGAAAAAAATAGTATGCCGATTCTTTTCTTAAGCGCAAGGGTCAATAAGGAAGATAAAATGAATGGTTTTCTTCTAGGGGCAGATGATTATGTGGAAAAGCCTGTGGATATGGATATTCTGCAGGCGAAGGTCACTGCACTGATGAGAAGAAATTATGATTTGAAAGAGAAAAATACAGTGTTACATTCGGGGGCATTATCAATTGATAAAGAAGCAAAGCAGGTATTTTTGAACGACAGGGAGATTTCATTGACAGTAAAAGAGTATGAATTGCTCTTACTTTTAGCGGAACATCCTGGAAAAACGCTGCACAAGGATTTTCTGTTCCAACAGGTATGGGGAATTGACAGTTTTAGTGAAAATCAAACACTTACAGTACATATCAAGACGCTTCGTGATAAGATTGAAGAAGAACCGAAAAAACCAAAAAGAATACAGACAGTCTGGGGAGTTGGATATCGCTATGAAGAAGTATAACCGGATTCTGGCAGGAACAGTTCTTGTTTATCTTGTCATTGCAGTTGTGTTTTTGATTGGATATAGGCAGCAAAGCAAATCAGAAACCTTGGCATATAAAACAGAAATCAATCAGGTGATGCAGGAATTTATTCATGCAGAAAAATTTTATTCGGTGGATACTGCAGAATTTTTGTATCTGAAGGAAGTTTCCTATCTGCCACAGGTGGATACATCTGATGCAGAAAAAGTAAGTATTTTCTATGGGAACCATAATGGGGTTCACAGTAGTGTGCAATCACTTGTAGTTGATGGGGAGATAAAAGGGTTCGTACGTTTTGACTATATTATGAAAATGTCGGATAAAAATATATTTTGGGCAACAGAAGGCATACTTTTTGTCGCGTTTATGTTTGTAATTATAATTCTTGTTTATATGCAGGTGAAAATTTTAAAACCATTCCATACATTTGGTGAGATGCCCTATGAATTGGCAAAAGGGCATTTGACAGGGGAAGTAAACGAGAATAAGAACCGCTATTTCGGAAGGTTTTTGTGGGGGATTTCCATGCTTCGGGACACCTTAAACGACGCGAGAACGAAGGAATTGAAGTTAATGCGGGAAAAGAAATTGTTATTGCTTTCACTGTCCCACGATATTAAAATACCTCTTTCTGCTATTAAGCTTTATGCCAAGGCACTTAGAGAAAATATTTATGAAACAAAAGAAGAACAAGTCCATGCAGCAGAGCAGATTGAAGCTCATGCGGGAGAAATAGAAAGTTTTGTGAAAGAAATTGTTACGGCTTCCAGCGAAGATATCGTTTCAATCGAAGTGGAGAACACGGAATTTTATCTAAAAGATTTTGTGGAAAAGATACAGGAAAACTATGAACCGAAATGTCGGCTTCGGATGATTGAATTCACAATTGGGAAGTATGAAAATCATCTGCTGAAAGGCGATATGGAACGGGCATTTGAAGTAGTGGAAAATCTGCTTGAAAATGCATTTAAGTATGGAGATGGAATTCGCATTTCGATTGATTTTTATGAGGAGGATTATTGTCAGATAATCCGGGTATTTAATTCGGGAGAGGCGGTTACGGATGCAGAACTTCCACATCTGTTTGACAGCTTTTATCGGGGAAGTAATGTGGGAAGTAAGCAAGGCAATGGGCTTGGTTTATATATCAGTAGACAGATTATGCAGAAGATGGAGGGAGATATCTTTGCAGAACGGTGTGAAGATGGAATGAATTTCTGCCTGGTATTTCAAATGTAATGAAGTGAAAAATAGCATGCGTGAGTAGGCTTCAGAGAAGCAAAAATTTTGTATTGACATACTATAATATACATGATATTCTAAATTAATTCTTTGCACTGCATATAAATCTGCAGTACAAACTGAGAAGAGCATTGGCGTATGCCAAGGAGTCGAGCCATAGAATGGCAGTGAAAGCTTTTCATTCACGGGACAGTAGTTGCTAATACTGATTCGTGGGTATTTTTATCTATATAGCATTCGCTAAAAACTCCCACATATATTAAGAATCATAGTGAGGTGTTGGGAATCGATTTACTTCAAACACGTATTTGGGGTAATAAAATATATGGATGTGGAGATTCAGGTAAACGTTTCTTACACGTTACAAGAGGCACATAAGATTGTGGAAGAAGTGCATGAAAATATTGAGCAGAATTTTCCAAAGGGAGAACATATCATGATGCATGTAGACCCGGCAATATGAGGAGGAGAAAAGAGAGATGAATACACAAAGTTTTTGGAATGTGATAGCAAATTATAACCAAGCAACAATTTATATACAGATAATACTATGCATATGTTTGACTTTATCATGTATAATCGCAAGAAAAAATAGATTGAGATGGCTTCCTAAGGTAGTATATGGAATTGTTTGTATGTTTTTGGCATTTGTATTTTTTCTCGTATTTGGGACAGAACCGATACAATTTTATTTTGCATTTCCTGTGTATCTTTTGCTGGGATGTACTTTTATTTTTGAAGCAATTAGAAATAAACAGGAAGAGTTTCAAAAGCTTACCAAGTTGCAGTGGGCACTGGTTGCTTTGGTCGTAATTTATCCATTAGTTTCAATCGTGCAGGGAAAAACCTTCCCTGCAATGCTATTATACATTATGCCCTGCCCGGTTGTGTGTATCGGCATCATTATCTGGCAGAGCTATAAAAGCAGAAATCTGGTGTCATTGTCACTCTTAACAATCTGGGGACTTACTGGTTTGAAGTCCTTTTTCTTTAATGCATATGAAGATTTAATTTTGTTGGGAATGGGGCTATTGGCATTAGGGATTTTGGTGAAAGAGATTTTGAAAAGGAGATTAAACTGATGAAGTGTTTGTGCCCAAAGGAACACTTCATCATGGGCGTGTGATTGCAGAGACGTACACCAAAGAAGTTTTTGCAGGAACGTTTTTATAAACTGCTATTACCGGCTGGTTTTGGAAGTTGTGTTTTGAATCCAATTCTGGGTGAAATGGGAATCTTATTGCCTTTGTATGGTGAGAATAACAGAAATCAAACCATAGCAGAGCAGGTTAGAAATTTAGACAAATCAATGTTTTATCAGTTTTTTGGGAATTTGGCTTCATTAAAATCGATTGAACTCATAAATGAAAATGCACAAATTATAATCAGGTTTCAGATTGTATTGATGCATTCGTTGAAAAGATATTTCCATAAGGAGGCTGAAGAAAGAGATGTCAGTAAAGATGTTTGATGATTTTTTAGGCAATAAGTTGGATGAAAAGATATGGTTTCCTTTTTATTTGCCGCAATGGAGCAGCAGAGAGAAGTCGGTTGCATCATATCGAATCCAGAATAGTGTTTTAACGTTATACATTGCAGATGGGCAAAAACCGTGGTGTCCGGAATGGAACGGAGATATTCGGGTATCCAATTTGCAAAGTGGTGTTTTTTCCGGAACACTTGGAAGTGATGAAGGGCAGCATCACTTTACGGATGGACTTGTAGTGCGGGAGGAACAAGAGAATCAAATCAAATTTGCATTTCAATTTGGTTATTTGGAAATGCGTGCAAGATGTAGGATATCAGAAGAAAATGTAGCTGCACTTTGGTTGATTGGAACAGAAGAAGAAAAAGAGCATTCTTCGGAGCTATGTTTGTTTGAATTAAAAGGTAGTAATGTGAAAGAACATTCAGCAGTAATTGGATTTGGAATTCATCCATTTGGAGATTCGAAATTAGAGGACTGTTTTTATGAAAGGGAATTCGAGATTAATGTAAGAGAGTGGAACACATACGCACTTGATTGGCAGCAAGAAAAAGTGGATTTCTATATTAACGGTGAACTTGTTCAAACGATTTTACAGTCACCGCAATACCCAATGCAATTTATGTTGAATCTATATGATTTAGCAAATATCAAGAATGAAGAAAATCAGTTTGATATTGATTATATTAAAGTGCGAGATTAGGGCATTCATTATGGAGAAACACATCTTTTCGCAGGAAAGTATTTGCTTTCCTGCGAATTTATATGCTAATTTTCCGTGAGATTTTCCATAGCAGCTCTTACATTTTTTGAAATTTCACTTACTGTATCTGCAGCAGCATTGATTTCTTCCGTGCGGGCAGCAAGGTCGCTCATATTGTCACTAACGGAATTGACAAGTTCTTTTAGGCGTAAGGCCTGTGCGGATAGATCATTCATTGCAACTGAGATTTCATCCTTGTTAGCAAGACTGTCTTTCGCAGCTTCTTCACAGGAGGTAGATAATTCTTTCATTTCAGTAGCAACGACGGCAAAGCCGCGTCCAGCATCGCCGGCTCTGGAAGCTTCTACAGCGGCATTTAAAGAAAGAAGATTGGTCTGCTTAGAAAGTTGCGTAATATTCCTGTTATTGTTTTCTAATGCTGTAAGCAGGCTTTCGATGCTGTTAAAGGAGTCTGCCATCTGATTGCAGAAGTCCCGAATTTCTTCCATTGTATTTTCGATGTGGCAGGTTTCCTCAGCGGTTTGTCCATTGCCTTGAGCGACTTCGGTAATCGATAGGTCGAGTTTGTCAAAGTCGTTGGCGACAAAAGCTGCAATCTGTTCATTCTTTTGCTTTGCAAGGTCAGAAAGAGCGAGAATTTTCTGACTTTCGGCTTCCACTTTTTTCTTCTCATATTGAATACAATTCTCTGGAATATTGCATTTATTATAGATTGCAATTGCCATATCATGACAATTATCATAGCCGCAGGCACCACAATTAATGTTTTGCTCGGTGATTGTCTTTTTATTCATCGAAAGGAAAATCTGCGTCAATTCCTGAGCAGAAGGTGTGTGGATTGCGGTTTCTTTGGATTTATCAGTATAAGTGCGGAGAAAATCATCCAATTTCAGTTTAGAAAATTTGCGATTTAAACAGCGCAGACGATGTTTCGGGGAAGAGCTTTGACTAAGACGACCCCATCCGCTTTTTCCTTTGCGTAGACTGGCGCGAAGGCGATTTACTTCATAAAAAATATCATCTGACTGAGTTTTGGAAGGACTTACTGCGGTGCCATATAGACATCCTTGACTGCAGTTTAAGGCATCTACCATAAAAGGGAGTTCATGGTGTCCTTTTACGCGATTTTTATATTGTTCTAAAAACTCATAGACGTGCTTTTCCCCTTCAATCTGTCGGATAAAGAGCTCTTCTCCACAGAACCAGTAGACATTTTCTTTTAATCCACCTGGCATAGGATAGATGGCACCCATTCCATATTCTACCTCATCGGAGGCATCTGGTCCGAATAAATGATTCTTCTCCATATAGTCCATTAAATGCTGAAAAGTTACATTATAGTGGACATATCCCTGGGTGTTTGGATCTTCTATTTCATTCTTTTTGGCAATGCATGGACTGATAAAAGCAAGTTTATCTGAGATGTTTTGATATTTTTTTGCATAGATAGCAGCACACATCATAGGACTGTGTACCGGAAAAAGTTTTGGAATCAATTCTGGGATGTATTTTTCAATATAGCCTACGACAGCAGGGCAAGGCTGGGAAATGCCACCCTCAAAATGATATTTGGTAATATATTGGATATAGGCCCAGGTAGTAATGTCTGCACCGGCGGCGACATTGATGAGCCGGTTTACACCAAGTTTCTTTAATCCCCCAAGAACGCTTCCGTATTCTTGTGGATAATTTGCGCCAAAAGCAGGTGCGATTAAGACGGATATCCGTTCCCCACGTTGTAAATCGGCAAAAAAGCGTTCTGTATCATCCACATAGGAACGTGCATCATGTTCACAGACGTCAAAACAGGAACCACAGGCGATACATTGCGATGGATTTACATCGATGCGCTGTACGCCATCTTGTGTTGTTGATATGTTGGCAGTAATTACAGGACAGACAGAAATGCAACGGTTACAGCCTACGCATTTCTCGTTGGTGTAAATTAAGCTTTTGGACATTACCGAAACCCTCCTATTTTTTCTTCAATAACAATAGTATCTGACATTTTGCTGTTTTTTGCAATAATATCTGAAAAAATATTGCCGTTTTTAACAAAAACATGTATTTTTATGTTTATTTTTAAGAGAATGAGTGCTTGGTGGATGAGATTGCATATTTGGGTTAGGATTGTTATCATTGTGTTAGGGCAAAAAATTGCAGGGCGTGGAAAGGCATGGTTATTTTTATGAGAATTGCAATATGTGATGACGAGGCTGTATTTAGAGAACAACTAAAAACGAAGTTGGAAAACTATTATAAAAGCCTGGATGTATGGATTCAAAGTTATGCTTCGGGAGAGGATTTTACATATGACTTAGAAAAGATACAGTACGATTTGGTATTTTTGGATATCGAAATGGGAGGAATGGATGGTTTTGAGACAGCCAAAAGATTGAAAGCACAGTATCCGGAAAGTACCATAATTTTTCTGACAAGTCACACTGATTTGGCAATGGAAGGTTATGAAGTGCAGGCGTTTCGTTTTTTGGCAAAACCAATTGTAGAAGAAAAGTTATTTGCAGCACTTCAGGCGTTTGAGGAAAGGCTCCATAAAGTAAAAAAAATAGCAATTATGGAAAATGGAACACAAAAATATATCAGATGCATGGAAATACGTTATATCAAAAGCGAAAATGTGTATCTTAAGGTCGTAACAGAGAGAGAAATTTACTGGGTTCGGAAAAAATTAAAAGAAATATTAGAAGAATTACCAAGTGAAATGTTTGTCATGGTTCATAGGAGTTATATCATTAACTTGGAATATGTGAAGTGCTTTAATGGAACTGAAATTATATTAGAGGATGAAACAGAAATTCCCGTTAGTAAAGGAAAACGGGATTTTTTCAAACAGCAGATGATGCGATACATGAAGGAGAAAAAGTAGCGTGATAGAACACATTTATAACATTGTAGGCGGAGGCTTTACCATTCTTACCATTTCATTGATAGCCCGCTATGTGTTTCTCGAACCAAAATGGGAAAAGTGGCAGTATTATTTTAATATTGTAAATGTCGTTATCTTAGTATTGGCAGAAATTTTCATAGAATCAGAAGCACGCATCTTTATTTGTTTGTTGTGTGCCGGTGTCAATATCAGTCTGGCGAGAAAGAAAAAACGTATCCGGGGGTTTTTCCTAGTGATTCCGATTATGGGAATCTGTATCGGTGTTTTGATTCCGCTGCTGTTTTTGCCGGAACTTCTATTTGGACTACCGGAGGATATTTATGAAACAACATTAGATATTGCAGGCACGTTGCTCATGATACTTTTCTTATGGAAGGGAAAAAACTGGCGTAAAAAGTTTGAATTGGAGATACAATATCGAAAATTGCAAAAATGGGAGAGCAGGTTATTGACATCGGTTGGTTTGATTCTGATTTTAATTATGGCTCCTATCAGTGACATTGCAGTGATTGCAGATCTCAAATTAGAAATGAAACTTTATGTAGTATTAAGTTCGATTGGAGCAATGGTGTTGACATGCACGGTAGTCGAACTTGTGATGCAGGGAAATAAGAGGGCATATTATGAAAATGTAGCAGCCGTGAATGAGAGTTATTTGAATGCGGAAGTAAAGCATTTTGAGGTATATCAGAAGGCGCAAACAGAGACAAGAAGAGTTCGTCATGATATGAGAAACCATATGCAGGCAATGCTATACTTGGTCAAAGAAGAAAAATATGAAGAACTAAGAATGTACATGGAAGAGCTAAGTTCCTCTATAGAGCAGATAGATATGGAACTTCATTGTGGGAACTTATTGGCAGATGCTATTTGTAATGAGAAAAATCAATTGGCGCGGTTGAAAGGGATTCCTTTTGAGATTGAGGGAAGAATGCCGGAGAAGTTAAAAATACAACCGGTAGATATCTGTACCATATTTGCGAATGCGCTAGATAATGCAATAGAGGCTTTAGAGAACGAGAAACTGAAGAATCGATGGATTAAACTTGCGATATCCTGTCAGGGAGAAATCCTTTTCTTGCGTTTTACGAATCCGGTATTTCAGACAAAATTGGAACATTTTTATGGAAATACTTCCAAACAAGATAAGAAAAATCATGGATTTGGATTACAAAATATTCGAATATCAGCAGAAAAATATCAGGGAGAAGTAAATGCCACAGTCTGTGAGGAAAAAGGGGAAGATATTTTCTCACTTGAAATTATGCTGATGAACGGATGAGTTTCATTTACAACAAAAAAGAACCTGTTCACAACATTTTTGGCTTGTTTTTTTCTTTTGCATGCTATCCTTTATTTAACAAAAAGTTTAATGGAGGAAAAAGTATGGAAGTGCAAATGCTAGAGAACAAAAGACGAATCAGGAAAGAGGCAAATCGTGTTGGCTGGGGATTGATTTTGTATACAGTGATTACTTTTTTTATTGTGATGAGTTCCTTTGCTGTGACAGCGGTGTATACAATAATTCAATATCCAGAGGCAACAGAACAGGATGCTGTCTACAATCAGATGGTAGAGAAATCTATGGAGAGTGGTACCTCATCTATTATTGGGGTATGTTTGGGAGCACTGTTTTTGCTTTGGTTTTTCAGAAAAAAAATTACAATGTCATCTATTCTAGATACCAATAAGAAGATGCAAACTAAGACATTTATACAGATACTTTGTGTGTTTATGGGAGGCCAGCTTTTCTTTCTGATGGTTGGGAATCTGTTGGAAAGCGGATTGAACCTTATCGGATATTCTGCGATGGAAAGCATGGAATCTGCTTCCAGTATAAGTACAAACGTATCTATGTTTTTATATGCATCTATCGTTGGACCAATTGTGGAAGAAGTGGTATATCGGGGTTTTGTGCTTCGTAGTTTTCAAAAATTTGGGAAAGTGGCGGCTGTTGTTCTGTCCTCGCTTTTGTTTGGAGTCATGCATGGAAATATTCCGCAAGGAATGTTTGCTTTTGGAGTGGGACTTATCTTAGGATATGTTACAGTGGAGTATTCTATTGTGTGGTCAATCGTGTTACATGTTGTCAATAATTGCATTTTTGGAGATGTATTTGGCTGGCTGGTATCAGGTTTAAATGAACAGATGCAAACTTACATTTCATATGGAGTATGGATTGCATTTGCTCTTGCAGGAGTATTTGTTATATGGAAAAAGCGTAGTGTGATAAAAGATTTTTTCTTAGAGAATAGAACCGGAAAAAGAATTTATTGCTATATTTTTTCTGCTGTTGGAATAATACTTTTTATCGCAGGAGAACTATTTTTGGGCATTTCGATGTTACAGAAATTGTAGAATATAAAATTTTTGAGGTAGTACAACTGGCGTTAATATTAAGATAATATTAACAGACAAACGGATTCACATCGAATATAATAGAAATAAATTATTTTACAGGAGGATGAGTTAATGAAAGATTTGATTGAGCGCTCACGCTCGATTCAGGAAACAGCGGAGAGTAAAAAAGGGTTAATTTGGATATTGGAACTTTTGGTTTTTGTGGCAGTATTTGTGGTTGCAACGATTGCACAGTCATTTGTTATGACACCGGTACAGGCGATTGCATTATTTCAGGATGCGGAGTATATTGCAGCAGCCCAAAGCAGGGATATGGAAGCGATTGCAAATGCATCCATGGCAGTATCGTTGCGGTTGATGGAAAGTGACTGGTATATGATTCTCGCACTATTTTCAGATATCGTACTGATTCTAATTGTCTTTCTATTTTGTCGGTTCATTCAGAAACGTAAAATTCGTACGTTGGGATTTGTGAAGAAGGATATGCTCAAAGAATATGGAATTGGTGTGCTTGCGGGATTTTTATTCTTTTCTGCTTGTGTACTGCTGAGTGTATTATTTGGCGGAATTAAGATTCGTGGAGTATCGCCGGAATTTTCGATTGGCATTTTTATTTGTTATCTGCTCGGTTATATGGTACAGGGAATGGCGGAGGAAGTACTCTGCCGAGGATATTTTTTAAGTTCTTATGCAAGAAGATATCCGGTTTATGCAGCAGTAATTGCAAACTCATTGCTTTTTGCATGTCTGCATCTTTTGAATAGTGGAATTACAGTACTGGCATTTATTAACTTAACTTTATTTGGAGTTTTTGCCTCGCTTTATTTTATTCGAAGAGGAAATATCTGGGGAATCGGAGCATTCCATTCTATCTGGAATCTGGTGCAGGGCAATTTCTACGGAATTCAGGTTAGTGGAACACCACTTGGTAATTCACTGCTTACAACAGAGATGATAGACGGAAAAATACTTTGGAACGGCGGCAGTTTTGGTATGGAGGGAAGTCTGATTTGTACCATCGTATATGTGGTAGGAATTGTATTCCTACTTACGCGCAAAAATAAAACTGCAAAAAACTAGAAGAAATTTTAGAAGGTAAACAGGGCTGATACATTAGGTAGTAGCCCTGTTTTACTATATAGAAAAGGGCGTTCTGTATAGTAAAAAGCATCTGGGCAGGATGCGACTGGACATAAAGAAAAAGTTATTTTGATTGACTTGAGGGAATGATTATGGTTTAATAAATTTAATTAATAATATTTAATTAAATTTATTAAACTATTTGCACACGTGAAAGGAGAATGCCTGGGATGGAAGAACAATTCGCGTTGTTGGTTAATTTACTATGGGGAGAATGTGTTCGTAATTTGGACAAGACATTAGAAAAAGCAGAGCAGAGTAAGTTTACAAATAATGATTACTACTATCTATACGTGATTGAATCATTAGGGGAGCCTAATTTTTCTGCAATAGCGGAGGCACTAAATCTTACAAAGCCCGGAGTTACCGCAATTGTACGAAAGCTGTGTAATATGGGGTTAGTTGAGAAGCATCAGTCTAAGGTAGATAAACGGGTCTATTTCGTATCGGTGACACAGAAAGGGAAAGATATTCTAAATGGAGACCGAGAAGTATATCGTGGTGTGACGGAAGCAATAGCATCTTTTTGTAAAACAAAAGAAGAACAGCAATTTATTGAAAATGTATTACAGATGCTTGTTGAAAAATTGAAAAAAGAGAAAGAAGAGGAATTATGATTTTCTATTTTAGCGGAACAGGAAATTCAAGATATGTAGCAAGCAAGATTGCAGCAAAGACAAAGGAGACACTTGTTTGCATAACAAAAGAAGAGATAGAAAAGAACGTAGAATATAAATTGAAGAAGGAAGAAAAACTTGGATTTGTGTTTCCTATCTATTGGTGGGGAATTCCGGTTTTAGTAGAAGAATTTGTCCGGAAAATGAAGATTCATGTGACGGATAAGAATTATGTTTTTGCGGTGTGTACCTATGGATTAGAAGCGCATAACGGACTTAGGGATTTAGAAAAATTGTTATGGAACAAGAAGATATCTTTGCAGGCAACCTTTGAGGTAAAGATGGTAGATAATTATGTGATTGCTTATGATATTGCAGGAAAAGAGAAGCAAGAGATTATTTACAAGCAGGCAGAAAGTAAAATTGAAAAAATAATTTGTGATGTGATGGAACATAAGGAAACTAAAGTTATAGATGTAATAGGAACCACGATAAAACCGATAGTTCACCATTTTTATAAATGCACGGATCATAGAAAAAATTTCTATGTGACAGACGAATGTACGGGTTGCGGTTATTGTGCAAAAAATTGTCCGTGTCAGGCCATTATTATGGTGGACAACAAGCCGGTATGGAAGGAAAACTGTTCTTTTTGCTTGAAGTGTATTCACAGCTGCCCTGCGCAGGCGCTACAGAATGGAAAAGGAACTTTAAAACGAAGCCGGTATCTGTGTACAAAAAATGAGTGTGTTGATAAAGAATAATAAAGGAGACGGGAGAACTATTATGAAATTCGAAGAATGGAAAAGTATACATGAATATTGTATGAGTAAGCCATGTGCTTATGAGACAAGACCCTTTGGAATCTATCCAATCTGTTACAGAATCGCAGGAAAAATATTTGCCCAATTGAATGCAGAAGAAGAGCAATATCGTATTACGTTAAAAACAAATCCGGATGCAGCTTCTTTTTATCGGAGTGCGTATCCGGGCATTGTAGTCCGGGGCTATCATTGTCCACCGGTGCAGCAGCCTTATTGGAATACGATTGATTTGAATCAGTTTGAGAAAAAGATGCTGTTTCAGATGATCGACGAAGCCTATGATGAGGTAAAAATGCATTTGACAAAGAAAGAGCAGAGAAAATTAGAGGGACTTTCCAATTATTATTTTGTAAAAACAGATGGAGAAAATCCGGAATTTGAAAGGTTATGCCAGAAGTTAGATAAGAACTTAGATGAAATCGTAGGTGCCAAAATTCAAAGGCAGAAATATGTAAAATATAATCAGCGGGACAGCATTCATGATGTGATTCTTGTTTATCAAGGAGAAGAAGCTATCGCATGTGGCTCTTATAAGTTTTATGATGAGGAAACGGTGGAACTGAAGCGCATTTTCGTCGATCCATCTGTCCGCGGAACCGGTGTTGGAAAAGAATTAGTCCGAAGACTAGAAGCAGACGCTAAAATTGCCGGATATCGATTTGCAGTTCTGGAAACTGGAGAATTATTAACAGAAGCATGCGGTCTTTATAAAAAGCTGGGATATCACAAGATACCAAATTATGGACCATATGTAGACATGCTGGAATCCTTGTGTATGGAAAAGAAATTGTAAGTGGCTTGACAGACTTTAAAGATTATGTTATTCTGACTAAAATTTCAAAAATGGTCAAAAAGGTGGTGTAATCGTTGCCAAAGTGTTATACACAACAGGAACGTGATGATATCAAGAGACGATTAAAAGAGACAGCAGCAGACTGTATGGTAACATACGGAATTCGTAAGACTACCGTGGATGAGTTGGTACGAAGGACAAAGATTCCAAAGGGAACGTTTTATTTGTTTTATGAGTCAAAGGAAATGCTTTTGTTTGAGGTATTGATGGAATTTCATGAGCAGGTAGAGCAGGAATTATTTACGCAGATATCCGAGTTGAATGAGGATGCTGGAATTGAAGAATGGACGGATGTTCTTCTTTCTTGCTTTTTAACAGTAGGAAAGAATCCGATGTTTCGGATTATGACAACTGGTGAGATTGAGCTTTTATATAAAAAACTTCCGCCGGAGATACTTGCAGAACATCTGAAAGAGGATGATTCTAATGTAGAGAAGCTGTTTTCTTTTTTACCAATAAGTGATGTGACACAGGAAGAAGTTGCAGTTTATAGTGCGGCATTTCGTAACCTTTTTATGACGTTGATTTATCAGTTAGAAACAAATCAACCATATTATGAAGCTGCAATTCGTGTCAGTATTCGAGGACTGCTGATACAGATGATGAGAAAATAGTGTGTGGAAAGTACAACAATTGTACTTTCTAACTTTTTAAATTTTATTTGACCAAATATTGGGAGATAGTCAGAAAGGAAAGATGAAATGATTGAGGTAAAAAATTTATCGTTCAGCTATACAGCAAAAACATTTATCAAAAATATGAATTTTGAAGTAAAAGAGGGAGAAATCTTCGGATTTCTAGGACCATCCGGTGCAGGAAAGTCGACATTGCAGAAGATTTTGACCGGATTGATTTTAGATTATGAAGGACATGCGCTGGTAAATGGGCAGGAATGTAAATATCACGATAAAGATTTTTATGAAAAAATAGGAGTAGATTTTGAATTCCCGAGCCTGTATGAAAAAATGACGGCGCGTCAAAATCTGGAGTTTTTTGGTTCTTTGTATAAGAAGAAGGGAAGAAATGCAGAGGAGTTGCTTGCCATGGTGGGACTAGAGCAGGACGCAGATAAAAAGATATCCGAATATTCAAAAGGGATGAAATCGCGGATGAATTTTATCAAGGCGCTGATTCATGAGCCGGAGTTATTGTTTTTAGATGAGCCGACAAGTGGTCTAGATCCTACGAACAATCGCGTGATGAAGGATGTTATTTTAGAGGAAAAGCGTCGTGGAAAGACAATCATCCTGACCACGCATAATATGGCGGACGCTACGGAACTGTGTGACAGGGTTGCATTTATTGTAAATGGCATGATTTGTGCACTTGATACGCCGCATAACCTGATTATGTCGAAAGGGGCCAGTCGAATCACCTATACCTATTTGCAAGATGGGAAAGAGGAGAGCGGAAACTGTCTGCTACAGGAGAGTGGAACAGATGCAAAACTGATGAAGCTATTAGCAGAAAACAGGATTACTTCGATTCATTCTACAGAGCCGGATTTAAATGATATTTTCATGGAAGTGACGGGGAAAACTTTGGTCTAGGAGGATGAGAAAAATGAGACTAGTATCGATGATTCGAAATGATGTAAAATTTCAGGTGCGATATGGATTTTATCTGATATATGCGATTATCTGTATTTTCTACATTGGAATTTTAGTGGCATTGCCAGAGAATATTCGAAAAACGGTGGCGATTATTTTAATTTATTCGGACCCTGCCGCATTAGGACTATTTCTAATGGGAGCAATGATTTTATTGGAAAAAAGTCAACGCGTGTTACACACACTTGCTGTTTCACCTGTGCGGGTAGAAGAATATGTGCTGGCAAAAACGGTATCTATGGCATTTACATCGACTATAATTGCAGGCGTACTTGCTGTGGCAGCCGGTATGGAACAATGGATTTTTACTGCTTTATCTGCGGGAATGACGTCTGTTCTGTTTACGTTGCTTGGAATTGCACTGGCATCTAAAATTACGACACTGAATCAATTTATCATAATTACAACGCCATTTGAAATTCTAATGTTTGTGCCTCCATTGTTTTATTTGTTTGGGAAACAGGGAGAAGTGATGCGGCTGATTCCGCCAAATATTTGTATGGGATTTTTGATGAAAGTGCATTGGAATTACTGGGGAGAAGGTGGCATTTTAATCGTTACGATAGGACTTTTATTCTTATGGGCAGTAATTGCTACTAAGAATGCATGGAGAAAACAGGTACACTGATTTTATGAGGGATAGAATATGAAAAGAGTAATGAATTGTTCTAAGATATTTTTTTATCAGATTACAAAAGATATGATGCTTGTAGCAGCGGGGCTGGCTCCCTTTTTGGCAGGGCTGGCATTCTACTTTGGAATTCCGTTTCTTGAGAAGATAATAGAAAAGCAGTTTGGAGTGGCTCAGATGCTGCATCCTTATTATGGAATTTTTGATGGATTATTGATACTTCTTTCCACAATCATGTATAATTTTATCGGGGCGATGTGCGTATTAGAAGAATTGGATGAAGGGACAGCACGGTATTTGTGTGTGACTCCACTTGGAAAAAAAGGATATCTTGCATCAAGACTTGGTCTCCCTTCTGTATTGGCACTTGTAGTTTCATTTATTACAGCATGCATTTTTTCCTTGGAAAAACATTCGCCTATGGTATTGTTGATATTGTGTGTCATTGCAATGTTGCAAGGGCTTGCGATAGGACTCATGGTGATTGCACTTTCTCATAACAAATTGGAAGGAATGGCACTGACCAAATTGGCAGGTATTTTTTTGCTGGGGTTATTGATTCCTTACTTTATTCAGGCTGGCAGCAGATGGTTTGGAGCAGTGTTCCCAAGTTTTTGGATCAGTATGATGCTTCGCGAAGAAAATTTTCTTTTTGGATGCGCAGGAGTCGTGGTAAGCGTGCTGTGGATTCTGGGGTTTTATCAGAAGTTTCGTAATAAATTTAGATAAGCGATTGCGAAACTTTTTTTCCTGTTTCATAATAGTATAATATTTTCTGCTTTCTATCAGCAATATATTTTTGTCAAGTTAAAAAACAACTGCTGGCAGAAAGCAGAAAACATCATATTGTTGTAAAATAAGAAAAAAAGAGTTTTGCAATCGCTTATTAAAATAGATAACAGGAGAATATGTAAGATGAAAAAAGAAGTCGTTGCGGTAACAAATCGCCGCTTGTGTGAAGGAGATTTTTTGGAACAGATAAAGAAACTGGCAGAGGCTGGTTTTTCCCGCATTATTTTAAGAGAAAAGGATTTGCCGGCAGAGCAGTATCGAGAATTGGCAGAACAGATAGTAAGAATTTTAGAGCCCTATGATACTATTTGCACCCTTCATAATTTTCTTGAAGTTGCAGTAGAACTTCAAGTAGAAAGTATTCATCTGCCTTTACCGGTTGCATTAGAGAAAAAGGAATTCCTTCAGAACTTTTCTGAAATAGGTTGCTCTACGCATTCTATCGAGCAACTAAATCAGGTGCAGCAATTGCAGGAAATGTTGCAAAATCGAAAGGTAAAATTGCAGGACTCCATGCAGAATCAGAAGGCGTTGCAGGAAGAACAGGCAGCAACCGCAAAATCTGCAAAAAATGGAAATGATTTGACAAAAAAAGTTCCAAATTTCTATGTGACTGCCGGACATGTTTTTCCAACAGATTGCAAAAAAAATCTGCCTCCAAAAGGACTTCATTTTTTGCAGGAAATTTGTGAACATGCTAAGATTCCGGTTTATGCATTAGGAGGAATCTCAGCTGAGAACATCGAAGAAACATTAAGGATGGATGTAGCGGGAGCATGTCTGATGTCTTATTGCATGAAAGCATCTGGAAAAGAATTACAGGAATTAGTAAAAAAATCAGAACTCTGTGGGTAGGTTTCCCTGAAGACGGAATTGCAGCGGAGTCTGTCCGTAGGTCTTTTTAAACATCTTGATGAAATTTCCGGCGTAGTGATAACCTGTTTCTTTTCCGATTTCTTCAATACTTAACGTAGACGTGCGGAGTAGGCTGGCAGCCTGTGTCATACGGAGACTGGTGACATAATCTGGGATGCTCATATGATATTGATCAAAAAATGCATATTTTAATTTTTGCGGGGACAAGAGAACCTGCTCACTAAGATGTGGAATAGTGGGCGGGTTTTTGTATTGTTCTGTTAAAATTTCGTGCGCGAGTGTAGCTGCCTTGCGGTCTTTTAAATCAATCGTTAAATATCGGTCTTTTCCGATTGCAATTCTCTTATGGGAAGAGGCTTCGGAAAAGGCATTTTCTTCTTGTAAAAATTCCATTGTTAAAAGTGCAATACTTTGCAGAAGGAACCCTTCTAAATAAAGAGGGGTAAGGAAGTTTTCCACGTGTAAGGTCTGCAATTGATGAAAAAGAGTGTTTAGTTTCTCCGGGAGGAATTTGTAGGTTTTATTTGGTATAAAATCAGAAAAATGAACACAATCTGAAAAGTGTGGAGCTATATGCTGTTCCAGATAGGGTTCATAGATGGTCAATTCAATGCCGCAAAAGTGCTCGCCTTTTTTCCATGCCTGTTGTCCTTTTATATTCTCTTCCATAACGAGAAAGGAAGCAGGAGTAAACGAGGAAGCAGATTGATTTTGTAATTTAAAATGTGTTTTCCCATAAAAGAGAGTTCCAAGACGGAGCTGTCTTGTGGGATTCGAAAAAGATACCATGAAATCAGAGGGAATCATATAATCGGCGATGCCAAGCTGATAGCAGCCGGGACGCTCATAGAGACAGCAATAGCCAAGTTCAGGGCGGTCAGGATTTTCGTAGCGGATATAATTCTTAGTCGGAAAAGCAGTGAAAGTCAGCTGCTCGAAGACATATTCTTGAAATTCTTTTGCACTTGTTACCTGCATGGTAGGCTCCTTTCAATGTGATGCACGATGTCATGTAAGTAGCCTATCATGTAGATACAGAGATGGCAAGTAGAAAATGATGCGATTTGATGAAAAAATAATTAATAGTGATGTTGTTCTTGTAATGAAAGAGAAGCATGATAAAATAGAGGTCGTTCGAGAGTTAGATAAGACTAACTAAAATTTGGAACATGAAACATAAAAAGTAAGAAGGGAAGAAGATATGAGAAAGAAATGGTTCACACTTATGATAGTAGGAGCGCTGGCAGTCAGTGCGCTGGCAGGATGCGGAAAAAAAGATTCAGCAAAGGAAAATGTAAGTCATGATAATGCCGGAACGGAGCAGGTAGCGGAGACAGAAGCAGCGTCAGAAAACACGGGAGATATGGTTACGGTTACAGACGTGCGTGGCGAAGTTGAAATCCCTGCAAATCCGCAGAGAATTGTAGATTTAAGTGGAAACAGCGATATTTTAGCTATCCTAGGATATTCCGTAGTAGGAACAGCCAATAGTGATGCTTATGATTATACGAAATTTCCAACCTATCTCGAAGAAACGTTAGCAGGAGCTGAAATCTTAGGGTATAGCATGCAGGATACGATGGATGTAGAAGCTGTGATGAACTTAAATCCTGATTTAATTATTATTTCGACAGTACAGGAAAAGATGTATGATCAGTTACAGGAGATTGCACCAACTGTTATGATTCAGTTAGAGGCATTAAATTGGAAAGATGATATTCGCACGCTTGCGGAAGTATTTGATAAAGAAGAGGAAGCAGAAAACTGGCTGACTGATTATGAAATAAAAGCAGAAGAGGCAGGAGAACTGATTCGTGAGACCTATGGTGAGGATTCCAGCTATTTATCTTTTCTCGCAAGTGGTGGACAGTTCTTTGTATTCACCGGAGCTGGATTTGGAAGCATTTTATATGAAGATATGGGATTAGCAATTCCGGAAGGAATGCCGGAACAAAGTGATATTTCACTTCCTGTTGTAACTTACGAAGGTCTGGCAGCAATAGATGCAGATTACATTTTTGTCATGGCAACAGAAGAAGATAAGGCAGAGCTGGAGGCCAATGCCATCTGGAACAGCTTGCCGGCTGTGACGAACGGAAATGTAGTAGAATTAACAGCTTCTCCATATTTCAACCAGGGATACAGCCCTATCGGTAGAGAACTGTTATTAGATGAAATTGTGGAGATGTTAAATGAAACGACAGACAATTAATCGTACTCTTATACTGTCCATTGTAGCAATCCTTTTACTAATGCCAGGAATTTTCCTGGCAATTAGTATGGGAGCGTTAGAAATCGGCTGGCAGGATATCTGGAATGGAATTTTTCATTATGAAGGAAAACTGACGGATATGATGATTCGGGATGTTCGTATTCCAAGAGTCATCTGTGTTCTGGTGACAGGAGGAATTTTGGGAATGACAGGAGCTATGATGCAGGGAGTGACCAGAAATCCAATCGCCGAGCCTTCTTTACTTGGAATCAGTCAGGGAGCAACGCTGCTGATTGCATGTTTGTATGCAGCAGGGATAGGTGTTACAACGAAAAATACAATGATAGCAGCATTTGTGGGAGCCTTGTTTAGTGGGCTTCTTGTTTTGTTTTTTACCATGAAAAATCCGGGCAATATGAGCATGACAAAATTATTGTTAGCAGGAACTGCCATGAGTACTTTTTTTACAGCATTAACGACAGTAGCAGGTCTTTTGTCAAATCAGTCCCAGATGATTGCATTCTGGGTATCAGGAGGATTCCGCAATGCCTCCTGGATGGATGTAAAAATTATATTGGCAATCGGAATTCCGGGGGTTCTGTTATCGATATTGCTTTCTTCTAAAATCAATCTGCTTCATTTGGGAGATGATGTGGCAGTTGGTCTGGGGGAACATCCACAGCGGATTCGGCTTTTCACCATTTTATTATTGATTCCATTATGCACAGCAACGGTTGTCGTAGGAAAAACAATCGGTTTTGTGGGATTAATGGTACCTCAGACAGTCCGACTTTTCGTTGGTGAGGATTACCGGAAAGTGATTCCGTGTAGCTTTTTGGTGGGAGCAGTGTTGCTTACTTATGCCGATATTGCAGCAAGAATGCTTTACAGCCCTTATGAAATACCAATCGGAATCTTTACCGCACTATTAGGAGTTCCATTCTTTCTCTATATGGCGGGAAAGGAGTGTGGTTGATTATGAAAATCCAGAAAAAGAAGAAAAAAATGATATTCGTTGCAGGAGCAGGAATTTTGTTACTTGCTACGGCACTGTTATCTCTTTGTTGGGGAAGTTATGAGATTTCCATACCGGAGGTAGTGCAGACTTTGATTGGAAAAGGAACGGATTTGCAAAGAACAGCCATTTTTTCCATACGCCTTCCAAGAATTTTGGTCGGAATGTTAGTAGCGGCTGCGCTTGCGGTTTCAGGTGGAATCTTACAGACTATGACAAAAAACGATTTGGCAGATCCGGGGATTATCGGAATTAATGCAGGCGGTGCTGTAGCAGCCGTGATTTTTATACAACTACAAACGGCTACTTATTATAGCGAATTAGGAACAGCATCTATTTATGTACTTCCGTTTTTGGCTATCTGCGGCGCATTGTTGGCAGCCGCTTTTATCTATTTCTTATCTGCCAGAAAAGGACTAAGACCAAAACGGATGCTTTTGATGGGAATCGGAGTCAATGCAGGGCTAAATGCGTTTATTACTTTCTTTACATTTCGTGGTGGTCCGGGAGAGTACAATAAAGTTCTAATTTGGACGACAGGTTCCCTTTGGGGGGCAGGCTGGTCCTATTTTAAAGTATTATTGCCAATTATAGTTGTTTTACTTTCCTATGTATTTTGGAAAGGAAGAACGATGGATGCTATGAATTTTACGGATGAAACAGCGATTGGCTGGGGCGTTTCGGTAGAAAAAGAGCGGAAAAAAATGTTGCTTGCAGCTGTAATCTTAGCAGGAGCTGCGACAGCTTTTGCTGGTAATATTGGATTTTTGGGATTGACAGCTCCTCATATTGCAAGAAAAATAACCGGATATCATCATCGGAGGTTTTTATCAATGGCAGCAGTCATTGCGTCTGTTATGTTATTACTGGCAGATGCTGTATCGCGAAATCTTTTTTCTCCAATTGAAATCCCGGCAGGAATCACGGTTTCCATCATTGGAGTACCATATTTTGTATATTTGATGATAAAAGAAGAGAAATAAAGTTTTGCAATCGCAAATAGAAGATAATTTAAGAAAGGATATGATTTGCAGATATGAAAGAAGCAGTCAGACAGGAGAAATCAGTTCCTGCGATTGAAATAAAAAATTTGAAAGCAGCATATGAGGAAAACATCATTATAGAAAATATGAATTTAGCGATTCCAAAAGGAAAAGTGACGATTATCATCGGTGCAAATGGATGCGGAAAGTCTACGTTGTTGAAATCAATTGCCAGAATTTTGCCAGTAAAGTCAGGAAATATTTATTTAAATGGAAAAAATATGAAGCATCAGGCCGCAAAAAATGTAGCAAAGCAGATGGCAGTACTACCTCAGAGCCCTAAATGTCCCGAGGCAATTACCGTACGGGAACTGGTGGGATACGGTCGCTTCCCTTATCAGAAGGCAATGGGAGGAATGACACTTCATGATAAAGAAGTGATAGACTGGGCAATCGAAAAAACAGGGCTGATCGAATTTGCAGAACGCCCGGTTAGCAAGCTTTCCGGAGGACAGCGTCAGCGGGCATGGATTGCGATGACACTGGCACAGGAAACAGAGATTATTTTGTTAGATGAACCGACGACGTATTTGGATATGGCATATCAATTGGAAGTGTTGCAACTATTACAACAGTTGAATTTGGAAAAACAGCTTACTATTGTAATGGTATTACATGATTTGAATGAGGCATGCCGCTTTGCGGATCACATAATCGGTTTGAAAAAAGGGAAAATCGTATGTGAAGGAAGACCGGCGGAGGTGATTCAGACAGAAACCTTGCGCGAAATTTATGGGATCGAAGCAACATTGCAGATGAGCCCGGCAGGCTACCCTATCTGCCTGGAATTTGAAAAAATAGAAGAAACTATTGGGAAATAGAATACGTAGCTGTACAAGTGGAATTGTGTCGCAAGCGCCTGTTCGTGGCGCGGCGACACTTTTTTATTTATAGAGATTTCATTGGATAAACAGCTATCGTTTTACTGATATTTACCAAATTTATAATGAAAATCAGCAAAAAAAACCGGTTTCTGGATAAATTTCGTCTTGCTAGAGTATATTTACCCATGCTTTAGACTAAGGCATGGGTAAATATAAGAAAGAAGGAAAGATTTTATCCAAAACACTTCTGTTATTCTATAAAATATACGAACTTTTGGGTAAGAGAAACGCATAATCATTTCTTTTAGAAAAATCATCACAGAGAAAATATCCTGTAGGAGTTGCGGAACTTTCTCATCGTTAAGAGAGTGATTTAAGGCATTATAAGTGGATAAGAGATGAATAGAAGCTATGAAAAACATGACTTGACAGATATCTGTTCATGGTGTATATATAACATATAAACAGTAAGATGATTGTGTATCACAAATATCTATATGAAGTTATGACAGAAAGGAGTCATCCATTTGAAATTATCACAAAACTCCGGAATACCGATTTATCAGCAGATTTCAGAACAACTGAAAGAAGATATACTTGCCGGAAAGTTAGCGCAGGGAGAGTATCTCCCTTCTATCCGCAGTCTGGCAAAAGATTTGAAAATCAGTGTCATCACTACGATGAAGGCATATGAACAGTTAGAGGAAGAAGGCCTTGTGACGGCAGTACAGGGCAAGGGATTTTATGTCAATGCACAGGATAGTGATATGTTAAGAGAACAACATTTAAGAAAAGTGGAATCAGCTTTGACAGAAGCGATTGTTGCAGCAAAGATTGCTGGAATGACATCGCAGGAACTGGTAACAACGTTGCAGACATTGATTGAGGTGTCCGAAGAGGATTAAAAAAACAAAAAGAGTGAAGGAAAGGAAAATGTTATGGAGCAGGTAATTTTAGCAAAAAATATTCAGAAAAAATTTAGAGGATTTCAGCTTGATATTCCGGAATTTCAGATTCCGAAGGGATTTGCAACAGCTTTAATCGGAGAGAATGGAGCAGGAAAAACCACATTGATTAATGCTCTGGCAGGAATTCGTCAGGATTATAAAGGAGAAATCGCGTACTTTGAAGAAAGAGAAAAAGATATAGATAAGGTAAAAGAGCGTCTTGGTTATACAGGACCTGGAAATTATTTTTTACCGCACTGGACAATTCGGCAGGTGGAAGAAATCAGCGAATTATTATTTGATGCGTTTGATAAGAAAAAATTTGAAAAGCAGTGTATGGAACTTGGAATTGTCTCAGAAAATGGAAAGAAGGGAAAGAAAGTCAGCGATTTGTCAGATGGTAACCGGATGAAATTAATGCTGGCAGCGGTTTTGGCAAGAAAAACAGACTGTTTGATTTTAGATGAACCGGCATCTCCGTTGGATCCTTTGATGCGAGATAAATTATGTGAAATGATACAGAAATATTTAGCAGAAGGAAATGGAGAAAAAAGTGTTTTATTCTCTACGCACAATATTTCAGATATGGAAAATGTGACAGATTACGCCGTTATTTTAGAACATGGAAATGTAGTAGAAGCAGGTTTTGTGGAAGATTTGAAAGAAAAATATGTTTTGGTAAAAGGGGAAGCAAAAGACGCAGAGGCGGCCAAAAGAATTTTATACAGCTTTAGCGGAAACCAGTATGGATTTGAGGGAATTTGTCTGGCAGATCGTGTTAATCAGCTTGCCGGAATGGATATCGCGGTAGAAGTTCCTACTTTATTTCAGATTAGCGTTGCTGTTATGAAGGCAAATACCAACTTGAAATTTGCATAAGACATGGAAAAACAAGGCTTATGAATGGAGGAAGATTATGAGAACGCGAATAAGAAGTTATTTTGTTTTTACCAGTTTGGGATTTCGGGTTGTGGCATTTTTAGTGGAACCGCTGATACTTGCGTTAGTGGGAATGGCAATTACATGCCTGACTGGAATACCGGGATATATTATGGTTCCATTTTTCTATATGATTATTGAAATCATGCTGGACTATATCATGTTTGGAGGAATCTGTGCGAAAGAGGTATCGCATTTGGAATACTTAAAATGCTCCACAAAAGGAGAAAGAATCATGCATACTGCATTAGCAGGGCATCTGTTAAAGGTGTTTCTGGTTGATGTTGCACTTTTGATATTTAACTATGTTTGGAATCAGATTTGGAATAAACTTCCGCTTTTCGATATGGAAAGTATTTTGCCGTTGGTAGCATTGCTTTTTATAAGTTATACAGTTGGAGTTTTGGCTATGACGATTGGACGCTTTTTTGACAGTCTTCAAATTTACTACATACTTGGAATGTTAGCTGTTCCGGTAGGAACGCTGGTGCTATTTGCAAATCGGCTTTGTTTGCCAATAGGAATTACGGTGACCGGAATTGCAGCAATTATTATCAGTATCGTCAATGTGAAAATTGCCTTAAAACATATAAAGGAGAGTTATTATGATAAAACAGTTAAAAATGGGATTTAAGTTGATGAAATATGCGTATGGGTTAAAAAGTTGTTTGATAGCAGGAGCATTTTTTATGGTATTGGGAATACTGCAGGAATATTTTTGGGAGATTGGAAATCAGGCAACGGGTGCATTATTCATCCTGATAACTGCTATGTGGCCATTACAGTTGCTTTATTCGATCAACGCAGCAAATGTGACGCAAGCATCTCCTTGTAAGAAAAAAATTCAGACATCGGTTAGTGCAATTACCGGTTTTGTGAGTTTTTTGCTCATGTATCTGGTGGTACTTGGGATCTTTTGGATGAAATATAAAACGCAGACGATTACGGAAGAGCAGGCTGTTATGCGGTTAATCATGCTGAATATTTCGATTGTAGTTTTAATGATATATATGGCAGTTGCATTGAAATATTTCTGGGTGTCGACAGTTGTTTTTCTGATTGTATTTATGGCAACAACTTTTGGCTTCCAGATTGTATCCTATAACTGTCCGGAATGCTTTGGAGGAATATCGATAGAAGCAGCAAGTCTGATGGGAGTAGCAGCGGTTGTGTTAGGAACTTTTTTGCAATATGGAATCTCCATTCTGCTTTATAAAAAGCCGGTTTCAAAGTATTCACAGATTGCTTCCCTTCGTAAAAAGATGTAAAGAAAAGAAGAAGCAAAAAAATCCGTATGGAGATTTCCATACGGATTTTTTTGTGAATTATCGATTCTTTTTCCCTAAACGATATTTAAAATCATCATAACCAAAGTGTGCTAACCGCTCATAAGAACCATCTGCATGTAAGACCCAGATATCCGGGAGTGGCATTCCGTTAAAGGTATTATTCTTGCAAGTAGAATAGATTGCCATATCCTGAAACAGGAGACGGTCACCAATCGCCAAAGGCGTAGGAAAACTGTAATCGCCTACAATATCTCCGGATAAACAGGTTGGTCCGCCGAAGCGGTAAGTAAAACAATCTGTCTTAGAACCGGAAAAATCATTTTGCTCTTCCGGCAGGGAACCAAAGAGTGGTGGGCGGTAAGGCATTTCAATAACATCCGGTGTATGACAGGCTGCCGACATATCTAAAATTGCAAGAGAGATGTTACCATTTTGAAAAATATCAAGTACGGATGTACATAAGTAACCGGCATTTAAAGCAACTGCTTCGCCCGGTTCTAAATAAATTTGTAACTGGTAGGTATCTCTCATTTTTATAATGCACTGTTCCAGACGTGGAATATCATAGTCAGTTCTTGTAATGTGATGACCGCCGCCCATATTTAACCACTTCATATTGTGCAAAAAGGTCCCGAAGTTTTTTTCGAATGTGGATAACGTCAATTCTAAATCGTCCGAATTTTGTTCGCAGAGTGTATGGAAATGAAGACCATCTAGCATAGCGATTAATTCCGGGGTCATGTGTGCTTCCCACTGAGCTAATGTTGTGCCGAGGCGGCTGCCCGGTGCGCACGGGTCATAAATAGCATGTCCTTCCTGAGTAGAACATTCCGGGTTGATGCGTAATCCAATCTCTTTTCCAGCTTCCTTTGCTCTGAAACCGAATTTTGCCAGCTGACTGGGGCTGTTAAAGACAATATGGTCGGCATATTGCAGTAACTCATCAAATTCATCTTCTCGATAAGCAGCACAAAAGACATGACATTCTTTTTCCGGCATTTCCTCTGCGCCAAGACGGGCTTCATAAAGTCCGCTCGCTTCTGTTCCGGCAAGAAAAGGCTCTATCACAGGATACAAGTCATAATTGGAAAAAGCCTTTTGCGCCAGCAAGATTTTACAACCGGTACGTTCCTGAACACTTTTCAATATCTTTCCATTTTCCATCAGCTTCGCTTCGTCTAAAATATAGCAAGGGGTAGGAAGCGAAGCATGCTCCAAAATCTTTCTTTCCTGTTCCATTATATAATTACTCCACTAAAACCGGTGCAAAATTCTCCTGATGAGGAAGACCATATTTGTCCAATGCTTCAATATATGGATCCGGATCGAATTCTTCTACGGTATAAACGCCCGGTTTATTCCATTTTTTCGTTAAAAGCATTAAGGCACCGCACATAGCAGGAACACCGGTTGTATAAGAAATAGCCTGAGAACCAACTTCCTTATAGCATTCCTGATGGTCGCATACATTATAAATATAATAAGTCTTTGGTTTTCCATCTTTTGTTCCGGTAAAGATACAGCCGATGTTTGTTTTTCCAACGGTACGAGGACCAAGGCTTGCAGGGTCTGGCAATAAGGCTTTTAAGAACTGGATTGGAACGATTTCTTTTCCCTCATAATTGATAGGAGTGGTAGAAAGCATACCAACATTTTCAAGACAGTTCATGTGTGTTAAATAACTCTGACCGAAAGTCATAAAGAAACGGATTCTTTTTACACCCGGAATCGTCTGGGCTAAAGATTCGATTTCTTCATGGTGAAGAAGATACATATCCTTTTCTCCGACCTGATCAAAATTATATTCACGTTTGATGCTCATGGCAGGAATTTCTACCCAGTGGCCGTTTTCCCAGTAGCTTCCCGGAGCAGAAACTTCACGAAGGTTGATTTCAGGATTGAAGTTAGTCGCAAAAGGATAGCCATGGTCACCGCCATTACAGTCTAAGATATCAATCGTGTCAATCTGGTCAAATTCATGCTTTAAAGCATAGGCGCAGTAAGCTTGTGTTACACCCGGGTCAAAACCAGAACCAAGAAGTGCTGTTAAGCCGGCATCTTCAAATTTTTTGCGGTAAGCCCACTGCCAGGAGTAATCGAAGTAAGCAGAAAAACCTTCTTCTTTACAGCGTTTTTCATAAATTGCTTTCCATTCCGGGTCTTCAATATCCTCCGGTTCATAGTTAGCAGTATCCATATAATTAACACCACAGGCAAGGCAGGCATCCATAATGGTAAGATCCTGATATGGAAGTGCGATATTCATAACAAGTTCTGGTTTATAATTGTTGATTAAGGCAATGACCTCATCTACATGATCTGCATTTACCTGTGCAGTTGTAATTTTCGTTTTTGTTTTTCCTGCTAATTTTGCAGCTAAATCATCACATTTGGATTTGGTACGGCTGGCAATACAGATTTCTGTAAAAACCTCGCTGACCTGACAACATTTCTGAATTGCAACGGAAGCAACACCGCCGCAGCCAATAATTAAAACTCTACTCATTTTCAAATTCCTTTCTTTTCTAACAGTTATTTGATACTTGCGAAACTCTTTCGAATGGTTATTTTTATAAAAATAGTTTATGATTTCTTGCATTGTAATAGTTTTTATTTTTGACTTTAACATAAATGCATAGATTTTAGAGCTTACTTTTAACACATTTTAGTTGGTGTCCGTCCACTGTTCGACAAGTTCAGCAGTTTGTCCAATTTAAAAGCATTCTAACATGATATTTTAGTGCTTCTAAGCGGATGTGTGAGAAATCTTTTATTAGATGCTGCTCCCAAAACTCGCATTGAGCATTGTGGAAGAATAATGTTACGATGCTCGAACAGTTGTCCGCAGCATCCATGATTACTCACATATCCGCTAAGAAGCACACAAATATCCTGTAATCATGGCTTTTAAATCGAACAAACTGTTGCACTTGCTCGAACCTTGGACGGGTAGCAGTAATCGAAAAATGTGTTGAAAGTAAGCAATAAAATCAGCATTTATGTTATGGAAAAAATAAAAACTATTACAAAGCAAGAAGTAAAAAATATATAATTAAAAATAATCATTCGAAAGAGTTTCGCAATTTATCATGGTTATTTGTGCAATAGTGCAAGCATTAATTCCCGTACAACTTTGCAAGCTAGTGCAGTGCTTGCACCGCTTGTATCTAACATAGGTGCAAGTTCGTTGATATCAACACCAACTACATTTGACTTTGAAACTGCCTGGATAGCAGATAGCAATTCTGGAAAACTTACCCCACCAGCTTCCGGGGTTCCGGTTCCAGGAAAAGCAGAAGGGTCCAGACAATCTAAATCGATTGTAAAATAAACAGGAGTATTGCCAAGTCCTTTTACGACTTCTTCTAATCCTTCAAAAGAAAACTTATGCATATCCGTATGCTCTTTGGCAAATTGGAATTCTGCACGTTCTCCACTGCGGATACAGAACTGGTGAATACGTCCGTCTCCAATCAGGTCATGACAGCGTCTTAAGACACAGGCGTGGCTTAATGATACACCCAGATAATCATCCCGAAGATCAGCATGAGCATCAAAATGGATGATGTGTAAATCAGGATATTTTTTTAAAACTGCTCTTACAGCACCGAGAGTAACGAGGTGTTCTCCGCCAAGCATCAGCGGGAGTTTACCGTCTGCAAGAATTTGGGCAGTATGGGATTCGATATCCTGCAAAGCCAGTTCAGACGAACCAAAGCAAAGCTCTAAATCGCCGCTGTCAAAAACAGAGTAATCTTCCAAATCTAAATCCTGATAAGGACTATACGTTTCTAGACCGTAACTTTCGTGACGGATGGCAGAAGAGCCAAAGCGGGCTCCCGGACGATAACTCGTTGTGCTGTCAAAAGGGGCACCAAAGAGAACGAGAGAAGCATCCTCGTACTCTGCATCACAGGCAATAAAAGTTTCTACATTTTTTACCATAATATCTCACTTTCTATTCTACTTCTTCTAACATTTCTTCTAAGAACGCCGGCAGATAAAAAGCGCCTTTATGTAGCCGGGTTGTATAATATTTCGTACGCATATGAAGACTATTCCAGCTTTCTGCATCTAAATCATCAATCGGATGATACTTTTTGCTGGCAAAGCCAAAAAGCCAATAACCGGCAGCATAGGTTGGAATATGTGCCTGATAGACGCGGCTGATTGGAAATGTATTGGCGATTCGCTTGTGGCTGCGTTGCATGGCATCAGCGTCCTGCTTATAAAAAGGACTTCCCTGCTGGTTGACCATAATGCCGTCCTCTTTTAGTGCCTTGTAACAGTTTCCATAAAATTCCTTGGTAAAAAGTCCTTCGGAAGGACCATAAGGGTCATTGGAGTCCACAATAATCAAATCATATTCATTTTCACGAAAACGCATAAATTTCAAAGCATTTTCAAAATGAGTAAAAACGCGTTCATCATCTAACTGGCAAACATTTCCCGGGAGGTACTGGCGGCATGCCTCGATTACCATAGGATCCATTTCGACCAGGTCAATATGTTCGATTCGTTCATAACGGGTCAGTTCTTTTACGACACCGCCATCTCCAGCACCGATCACTAGAACTTTCCGAATGTTCTGGTGAACCGCCATTGGAACATGGACAATCATTTCATTATATATAAATTCATCTCGTTCGGTTAACATAATGTTTCCGTCTAAGGCCAGAATTCGTCCGAATTCATAGCTATCAAAAATATCAATTCTCTGATAATCGCTTTCCTTGGAAAAAAGCTGGCGGTCGACGCGGATGCTTAATTTCACATCCGGAGTGTGCATTTCACTAAACCATAAATCCATTGTTACATCCCTTTCTATTTTATGACATTTAAGTGCAGAATTTCTGGATCTTCCGGACCGGTCATACTGCAGCCTTTTTCTTTGGCATATAAAATATAATCCAAAATGTCTTTCGTAATTTTTTCGCCTGGTGCTAAAATTGGAATTCCCGGAGGATAGCACATGACAAATTCACTGCAGACCCTTCCTTCTGTTTCCAAAATTGGAAGACTTACTTTTTCAGCATAGAAAGCTTCCTGTGGGCTTGCAATTACCTGTGGGTCAATGTATTCCTGGCTGAGCATACCGCTTTTATCACGTTGGTACCGCCGTCTGATATCAGAGAGGGCGCTTACTAAGCGTTCGACCTCTTGAATACGGTCACCAATCGAAAGGTAAGCAAGAATATTTCCAATATCTCCAAATTCAATCTGGATATCATAATCATCCCGAAGAAGGTCGTAAACCTCGATCCCGGCAAGGCCGATATCTAATGTATGAATACTTAACTTAATCGGGTCAAAGTCGTAAATCGAATTTCCATTAATCATTTCCGGACCGAAAGCATAGTAGCCGCCGATCGAATTAATTTCTTCTCTGGCATATTCTGCAATTTCCCGAACCTGTTGAAAAATCTTTTCCCCGCGCAGTGCAAGATTACGCCGCGAAATATCAAGACTGCTCATTAATAGATAACTTCCTGAGGTTGTCTGGGTCAGGTTGATAATCTGGCGGACATAACCTGCATGGACATTAGGACCTGCGAGCAGAAAACTGGATTGTGTCAGACTTCCACCACTTTTGTGCATGGAAACGGAAGCCATGTCAGCACCAGCTTCCATTGCAGAAACTGGAAGATCTTTTCCAAAATAAAAATGAGTACCGTGAGCTTCATCTGCAAGGCAGAGCATGCCATGATCATGAGCCATTTTTACAATGGCGCGCAAATCAGAACAGATCCCATAATAAGTTGGATTGTTGACTAAAACAGCAACTGCATTTGGATGTTCTTCAATGGCTTTAGCGACCTGTTCCCGTTTCATGCCAAGGGAAATACCAAGGCGGTGGTCTACTTCAGGATTCACATAAACCGGAATAGCACCACAAAGTACAAGTGCATTAATAACACTGCGGTGGACATTACGCGGAAGAATGATTTCGTCTCCCCGTTTGCATGCAGTCAGTACCATACTCTGAACGGCGCTTGTAGTTCCACCAACCATAAGAAAAGCTTCTGCAGCACCAAATGCCTGTGCGGCAAGCATTTCTGCTTCACGGATAACCGAAGTCGGGTGACAGAGATTATCCAATGGTTTCATACTGTTGACATCGACAGATACGCATTGCTGTCCAAGAAAAGCAGTAAGTTCTGGGTTGCCGCGGCCTCTTTTGTGACCGGGAACATCAAACGGAACAACACGCATCTGACGGAATTTTTCCAATGCTTCATGTATTGGTGCACGATTCTGATCCAAAACAATATCAGCTTTCGAATGATTCATTTCCAATATACCCCTTCCATAACCCGTGGTTCCTCATTCCATAAAAAAAAAGCAAGCTATGCATCTACGCATAACTTGCATCCTGTTAAAAATAAAAAGAAATACCCGAAAGTGCACAAAAAAACACCATCAGGAAATCATACATTCATCATAAGGATTCGGAATTGTCAGAGTCTATATAGCAATCATACTTTTACTACTCTTATTGACCGTTTCACAAGTCTGCG
>JBJELY010000217.1:0-53033 GCA_051879395.1 Roseburia sp.
TGGACGTAAGTCTTTAGAAGAAGTATTAGCAAAATTAAAAGAATTAGGTTTACAGCTCAATCAGAGCGAAGATTAAATCTTTTTCATAAATTTATAGTCGGTGAAAGCAATGCTTTCTGGCTATAATATCTTATGATGGGGCAGAACCAATAAGACCAAAGAGCGTGGCCTATGTCCTGGCGGATTCAAGACAGCATGACGGACAGGAAAAGTGAGTTCGCAATATCATGAGTGGCACATGAAGCATAAAGCTTCAAGACAAGTATATGGCACTGGGTAAGTAAGACCAAAGAGCGTAGCCGGGTGTCCCACAAAATGGAGGAAAATTAAAATGGCAAAGTATCGTAAATTAAGCAGAACCTCTAGCCAGAGAAAAGCATTATTAAGAGGTCAGGTAACAGCATTATTAAACAATGGTAAAATTGTTACAACAGAAGCAAAAGCAAAAGAAGTTCGCAAAATTGCAGAAAGCTTAATTGCTTTAGCAGTAAAAGAAAAAGATAATTTTGAAGAAGTAACTGTAAAAGCTAAAGTTGCTCGTAAAGACAAAGATGGTAAGAGAGTAAAAGAAGTTGTAGATGGTAAGAAAGTTACTGTTTATGATGAAGTTGAAAAAACAATCAAGAAAGATATGCCATCCCGTCTTCATGCTAGAAGAGAGATGAACAAAATTCTTTACTCTGTAACAGAAGTTCCTACAGCAGCTGCAGGTAAGAAGAGAAATACAAAAGAAGTTGACGTAGCATCTAAATTATTTGAAGAAATCGCACCTAAATATGCAGATCGTAACGGTGGTTACACAAGAATCGTAAAGATTGGTCAGCGTAAAGGTGACGGAGCTTTAGAAGTACTTCTTGAGTTAGTATAAGAGTAGAAATAAGAAAGTCTTCAGGCGTAAGCCTGAAGACTTTTTTTTCTATAGGAAATTGCTGTCGTGTAAATCCTTTCGAGGGAAAACGCGGAGCGTTTTTGGAAGTGTCGCGC
The DNA here is from genome assembly GCA_051879395.1 of Roseburia sp. GTDB lineage: Bacteria > Bacillota > Clostridia > Lachnospirales > Lachnospiraceae > Roseburia. The sequence goes on from JBJELY010000217.1 coordinate 985, forward strand.
GGCGACACTTTTTTTTTATAGGAAATTGCTGTCGTGTAAATCCTTTCGAGGGAAAACGCGGAGCGTTTTTGGAAGTGTCGCGCGGCGACACTTTTTTACTTGTTTCTAAGAAAGAAATAAAATATAATGAAACTATTAGAGAGTGGGAGAAGGAACCAAAAATGAAAAAAGAAAAATATGAGAAGGTATCAGATTTTTTTGCCGGACTTCAGGATAAGATTGTAATTCTGTATACATTTAGTATTTTTTTTCTATTTCCATTATACACGCACAACGCATATTATGATATCTCCATTAGTAAATATCGTTTTATGGTGAACGCAACGATAGGGTTTGGAGTTTGCTATCTAATCTGTTATCTGCTTAAATTCAAAAAGCAGGAACTTTCACATTGGAAATGGTGGGACTTGCTTTATGTTCTATTCCTAATCTTTGGGGGAGTCAGTGTAGCATGCTCAGAATATGGACAAGAGGCTTTTACAGGGGAAATGGGAAGAAGAAATGGTCTTTTCATATATTTGATTTATGCACTGGTACTTTTGATGGTAGTAAGTAACGAAAAGGTACATAAGTTCAGTTTGTATTTTTTGGAGGCATCTGGAATTGTAGCAGGGAGTATTGGAATTTTAAATCATTATGGATTAGACCCACTTCATTTTTTATGGGATCTGGCAGAAGTACAAAAAGATTATTTTACATCGACCTTTGGACACATTGATACCTTTGGAACATATGTGGGAATGCTATTCGTATTAAGTAGTGTTTTATTTTTGAAATGTGATGCGGTATGGGAAGGCATTTTTCATGCAATTACAGCAATAATTTCATTGTTTGCAATTCTTACAAACAGTACGGATGGATCTTTCTTAGCGATTTTTTTGTTCCTTGGAGCTGGATGGCTATTTATTCAGAAAAAATCAGAAGCACTAAGATATTTTCTGGTGGTAATGCTATTCGGGCTGGAAGCTGGACTAGCAGGCATTTTGAACCAACGGACTGCTGGAACGAAACTCGTAAATGGATTCTGCTTATGGTTTACAACGACAAAACTGTCGTGGATAATTGGGGGAATTGCAGCGGTTCTTTGTGGATTACTTGCATTTGCGACCTACCGTAAGTGGAAACTTGAAAAAGCAGGTAAAGTCTTAAAATGGATTTTATTGTTTGGATTTATAGTTGGAATTCTGGGAATTCTGGTGTTTTTCATCCTGGCAAATTACTATCCTGCAATATTAGAAAAATGGTTCGGAAAGACACAGGAAGAGGAAATTTTATTAGAAATTTTTCAGATTACCGAAACATGGGGAAATAACAGAGGATATATCTGGATCAAAACATGGGATTACTTCCAGGAGCTTCCGCTTTTCGGAAAACTGTTTGGTACCGGACCGGATACATCCTATCAGATTTTTCAGCAAATTTGTACAGAAAGTTTTTTGACGGACTACAATCTTTATTTTGATAATGCCCATAATGAGTATCTTCAGATGCTTCTGACGCATGGTATTTTGGGAACTGCCAGTTATTTTGGATGGATTGGATGTTCTATCATACAGTGTTTTCAAAATGCAAAGAAGAGCGTTATTTTCTATGGAATCGGATTTGCAATACTTGCCTATATGGGCATGGCGGCTATTGGAATTAATAATATTAGTGTGATGGGAATTGTATTTTTACTGATATGTCTTGGAAAAGGGCGGTGTCAGACATATTGTGAAAAAGTGAAGTAGAAAAATGGGGGAAAAAATGAAGCAGAAAAAGAAAAGACAAAAAGAACAGGATAATATCGTGACAGCACAAGTAATCGGAGCAGGAATTTTCATTTTTCTCTTTGTACTCTGTATTATTTTGCTGATTCATGTGCTAGGAAGCAACGGGGCGTCCTACTTAAGTGAATTTGTCAATCGATGATTCAAAGAAAAAATACGGGAGAAGAATGATGCAGAAGGAAAAGTGGTTTTCAAAAGAAAAGGCGGGAGTGATAATTGCAATCATTATGTTTTGCATATATCCACTGTTTATGACGAATGGATATTATAATGTAACGGTATCAAAAGAAGGACTTTTTGGAAGTGTGGCAATTGTAAGCTTTTTTTTCCTATATGGTATGGCTTATATGGAACGGGTAAAGAAAGAAAAAGGATTTCATGTCAGAAAATTTGGGGAGATATGGAACAGTATGGTGTTGACAGACCGTTGGATGACTGGGTTCGTAATAGCATCTTTTTTTGCTTTTATCTTTGCAAAATATCGTGAAGTGGCTTTTTCGGGATGTACGGATTCCTATCAGGGGTTCTTTTTTGTGATACTGCTTTCTATGATGTATTTTGTAGTGCGAAAATTAGGTGCAGTGACTGAAAAAATAATTTTTATTATGGCAGTAGGGATGGATCTTACAGTTTTACTTGCACTTTGGCAGTTTATGGGAGGAGATCCATTTGGATTATTTGTCGGTTTGAGTGAGCAGACGGATCATGTTGGCAACTACCTTTCTACGTTGGGAAATACGGCTGTATTTGGCTTATATATAACGTTGCTTCTGCCAGTGTGTGGATATGCTTATTGTAAAATAGAGAATGTAATTGGACGTATTATATTAGCAATCAGTAGTCTAATTGGCATCATGGGAGTTTTGTGTTCAAACACGGATGCAACTTATCTGGGATTTTTCTGTAGCGTTGTTTTTTTAGGGATGATTCTGATGGGAACAAGAAAGACGTGTTTACGCTATTTGGAATTGCTTGGAGTTTATGGAGTAGGCGGGTTATTGTTTCAAGTTATCTACCTGAATTGTAAAAATGCGAGAGGACTATCCACAATCGTTTCCAAAATTGTGGAAACATCTCTTGTTAAGTGGGGCGTTGTGTTACTGATTCTTTTGGTTTGCTGGGGAATGGTTTTCTTTTGGATAAAAAAGGAGAAGGTATATCAGGTTCTTAAAGTTCTGGTTCGAATTATTGTGATTGTAGCGGCCATGGTGGTGCTTATTTTATTTTTCTATTTTTCTCTTGCAGACCGGGAAACAAATTTAGGAGGTCTGGAAAAATATCTGCGCTTTAATGAAGAATGGGGAACGCAGAGAGGGTATGTCTGGAGCTGGCTGGCTTCTATTTTTACAAAAGCGGGAATTGTGCAGAAGCTATTTGGAGCCGGACAGGGTAGCGTCGTCTTGGAATTGTTTACTTATTATCGGACAGAGATGATAGAAGGATTGGGCTATTTTTTTGATAATGCCCATAATGTTTATCTGCATTACTTAACTACAATGGGAATCAATGGGTGTATGATGTATCTTGGCTTATTGTTTGGTACATTGTGGCAGGGGCTACATCAGAACGAAGAAGAAAATTCTTATCGAAAGGGAGTGGCAGTGGCAGTGGCAGCATATGCCGTGCAAGGGTTCTTTTCCATTTTAGAGCCGATTACAGTTCCAATTTTAATCTTTTATTTGGGAATCATACAAAATGAAAGCCAGCATTAATTGGTAAAAATATACAATTTAAAAAATGTATTTTGGGATAAGCAGGAGAAATTAAATCCGAAGATGGAAAAAACGGGAATTACATTTGTAAAAATTCAGACAATTACTATCCAAAATGACGAAATGAAAGAATAATAGCAATAAAATATTGAAATTTAGCAAAAACTGGTGCTAGAATTAATAAGTATTTAAGATTTTCTTTAAAAATATTGATACGGAGGTAGATGTTTATGAAGAAACTAGCAACCAGAATAAGCGCATTGGTTTTTGCTATGATGCTCTTATTCGCAAATTGTGTTACCGTCTTTGCAGAAGATGTAACACCAGACGATGGCCGTTGGGAAGCAATTGAAGGAGATGGCTATTATATTTGGGCAGCAACGAAGACAGATGCTGGATGGTTGGCAGGAATTTCAGTGACTGAAACAGTAAAATCCACAGATAGACTTACAAGCATAGGAACAACAGCAATCGCAGATCCTCATGTTATTGATTATTCTTATTTAGTAGCAGAACTTGATGGAACAACAGATGCAAAAGCATCTACAGCACTGTTAAGTGCTTTGGCAGCTAAGAAAATGAGTTTTGGCCTTTATAAATTTACAGATAACAAGTCAGAAGGTATCACATTTTCTAAGGTTACAAAAGCATCTTCAGAATTTGCACCATCTATCAGTGTGAATACTTCCAATGCAGCAGCAACAGCAAAATTGGCAGGAGTAAGTGCAAAGACAATGCAGTTTACCATTAATGGAACAGGAGCACTTCCTGGAACGGTAGAATATATTTACTATTCTGAAAAGTTAGCTGCTAGTGAAGAGGCATTCGGAACAGGATATTGTTATTATTATAATCCAGCACGAGATTTATTTGAATATGTTGGACAGGGAAGTCAGAGAGTTTATAATTGGTCAAATAGTTATAAAGTATTGAATGTTGATATGGTAACACAGAATAAAGGAACTTATATCCTTTCTTCTGAATTACTTCCAGATTCTATTACAACCGGAAAAGTTACAAAAGTAGACACGACAACATGTGCAACAACAGCACAGTTAACAAGTACAGTTTCTACAGCAATCAGTGCAGCAGAAGCTGGAACAGTATTATCAGTTGAAGTTCCAAAAGGAACAGTATTTGCGAAATCCTTATGGGAAGAAGCAAAGGCAAAAGGTGTAGGTATTGCATTAACATCGACAGCTGGAACTTATGTAAACTGGGCATTTGCTGCTATTACAAATCCTGTAGATTTTGACCCAACTGTAAATGTTGGAACAGAAATCAAGGATATTGCAACAAAGATGTCTAGTGTTACATTACCATCTACATTAGTTTATACAACAGTAGATTTTGCTTTCGATGGAAATCTTCCAGGACAGGCAGAAGTAACACTTGACTTATCCGGAGTAGGAAAATTTGCAGATGGTGCAACAGTAATTCTGTATTACTACAATCCAGATAAGAAGATTTTTGAAAAAGTAGATAGCGCAAGCTATAAAGAAGGATATGCAACCTTTACAATGACACATTGTTCTGATTACATTGTATCAAGTGAAGAGCTTCCAACAAGCTTAACAAGCACAGCAGTTAAAACAAATGATATGACAAATGTAATTCCATATATCGTATTATTGACATTTGGTGCTGTAGCAATTGGATCAGCAGTAGTTGTAAAAAGAAGAAAATTCTAGAAAAATACTTTTTTAGATAAAAGATGATAAAGAAAAAAGAAGGCAGATTGAGCAATTTTCGCCAACCTGTCTTCTTTTATTATTTTGCTAACGGTAAGGTAAAGATAAATTCTGTTCCAACACCTTCCGTACTGATGACGTTAATATTTTCATCATGAGCCTGAATGATTTCTTTTACAATGGAAAGTCCAAGACCAGTTCCCTTTTTATCTTTTCCACGGGATAAATCGGTTTTATAAAAACGCTCCCAGACTTTATTCAGACTATCCTTTGGAATTCCGATTCCGGTATCTTTTACAGAAACAAATACTTTTTCATTTCGTTCGGTAGTTTCTACCGTAATGGTAGAATCATTATGGCTAAACTTAATCGCATTATCAATCAGGTTATATAAAACACGCTGGATTTTACTGAAATCTGCTTTGACAAAAAGTTCTTGTCCGGTCAGAATCAAGTCAAAACGGATGTGTTTTTCTTTACATTTTCCTTCAAAAGTCTGAACGGTCATTCTGATGGTATGATTCAAATCGAATTCTGAAAGATCAAGCATAACACCCTTGGAACCATATTTATTCAGCTCTAAAAGAGATTGAGTCAGCTTATTTAAGCGCTCTGTTTCAAAAAGGATGATATTAAGATATTTTTCCTGCATCTCAGGAGGAATCGTTCCGTCTAACATGGCTTCGATATAACCTTTAATTGAGGTCAGTGGCGAACGAAAATCATGAGATACATTAGAAACAAATTTCTTCTGATCATCTTCTAATGTATTCAGTTCATTTGCCATATAGTTAAAAGAAGCAGCAAGGTAACCGATTTCGTCATTGCTATGTACTTCAATCTGGTGTTCAAAATTTCCAGCAGCATATTCATCAGCAACTTTGGTGATACGGCGTACCGGTATATAAACTACAAATGTAAAAACTATTAAAATAAGAAAAGCACCAAGAAAGAGAAATAATTGAGTCAGATAGGAAATATCCATTAAATCGTTGACGCCATTTGTGATTTTCCGTAGTGACTTATGAATAATGACATAGCCTCGAACCTTATAATTGACCGTAATTGGGGAAAATACGCTTAAGGTATCTTCTTCAAAAGAATCATAAAAGGTTCCAACCTGATAATACCGGTTTCCAAAATCACGAATATCAAAGTTTTCGATTGTCTCGGGAGAAAGAATACTTTCTTCGTCCGCAGAATTTAAAATTAAGGTTCCGCGTGTATCTACAATCCAGATTTCTGCGTCCATGTAAGTATCAATCGTAGAAAGTTGAGTTTCAATTTCATCGAGTGTCATGGAATGATTATAAAAATTCTGAGCATAATTGGTAGAAATTAAAGCCGATTCTCTATAAAGGCTGGAAGCCTCTTTCTTTTCTATGTGTTGGGTAGTTATGTAGGTGGTAAAAGTGACAATCAGCAGGAAGCCAAGGATTCCGTACAGAAGGTATCCTACCAGCATCTTTGGGTAAAGTGCTTTTTTCATCTTATTCTTTGACCTCAAATTTATAACCGATGCCCCAGACAGTCGCAAGGCTCCAGGTTGGCTCATCCTTTATTTTCTCGCGAAGACGTTTCACATGGACGTCCACGGTTCTGGTATCACCGATATATTCATAACCCCAGATATGGTCGAGAAGCTGCTCTCTGGTAAAAACCTGATTTGGGGAAGCTGCCAGAAAGTAGAGAAGTTCTAATTCTTTTGGCGGCATGTCCACAACCTGACCATGGTAGACCACGGAATAATTGGAAAGGTTTACAACGAGGTTTGGATATTCCACACATTTAATCTCTACAGCAGGTTCCTCTGCCTTGGCAGGCTGGTAACGTCTTAAAACCGCCTTGACACGGGCTACGAGTTCTTTCGAATCAAATGGCTTCATAATGTAGTCGTCTGCACCAAGTTCTAGACCAAGGACTTTGTCAAAAATTTCGCCCTTGGCAGACAGCATAATGATAGGCACGTTGGATTTGGTTCGGATTTCACGACAGACCTGATAGCCATCAAGTCCCGGTAGCATCAAATCTAGTAAAATCATATTTGGGTGATATTGTTCAAAAGCAACTAGTGCTTCTTCTCCATCGTTTACAATTTTGGTGTCATAACATTCTTTTGCAAGGTAGAGGGAGATGAGTTCGGCAATATTGTTATCATCATCCACGATTAATATTTTTTGTTTTGCAACCATAAAGTAACCTCCTAATTTTCAGGTAAAACAAGATAAGCAACGAAAAACTAGTTGAATTCTGCGATAGTAACACCAGCATCGCCTTCGCCAAATTCTCCTAGGTGATAAGACTTCACATATTTGCAACGCTTCAGGTGACTTTGAACAGCATTGCGGAGAGCGCCGGTTCCTTTTCCATGCACAATGCGGACAGAAGGAAGGTGAGCAATGTAGGCATCATCCAGGTATTTATCCAATAATGCAATCGCTTCATCAGTTGTTTTTCCAATGAGATTGATTTCAGTGGAAACAGAAGCAGATTTTGACATTTTGATTTTACCTGCTCCGGTTTTATTAAATTTCTTGCTGGTAGGAGAAGTTTCTTCTTCCACCAGAATTAAATCATTGATATTGACAAGGGAACGCAGAATTCCCATCTGGACATAAAGCTCACCCTTGGCATTTGGAAGGGTATGAACGGTTCCAGTTAAGTTCATACTTAAAACTTTGACACGGTCGCCAACTCGAAGATTTTTTGGAACCTTGTGATTTGGAGTGGCAGATTTTTTTCCAGTGGAAAGTTTTTTCTCTGCTTCGGACATCTTGTTTCGGATTTTGGTACGCTCTTTTTCCATTTCACTCATTGGAGCAGTGCCTTTTCCATATTTATTGAAGTTTCGGATGGTTTCATCTGCAGCGTCTTTCGCTTCTTTTAAGATAGCAAGAGCCTGTTCATTGGCTTCGCGCAGAATCTTGTCGCGGCTGTTGTCCAATTTTTCCTGTTTTTGTTCGAGTTTTTCTTTTAAAGCTTCAATTTCTTTCTTGTACTGATTAATTTCAGCATGTTCTTTTTCAATCGTAATGCGGCTTGCTTCCAAGTCTGCAAGCAGGTCTTCAAAGTTTTCATCATTTTCACTGATTCTACCTTTGGCATCTTCAATCAAATCGAGGCTTAACCCGAGTTTCTGGGAAATGGCAAAGGCATTACTTTTTCCCGGAACACCGATTAACAAACGATAAGTTGGACTTAAGGTTTCTACATTAAATTCGCAGCAGGCATTTTCAACACCCGGAGTTGATAAGGCAAATACCTTTAATTCACTGTAATGCGTAGTTGCCATGGTGCGGGCTCCGTACAGATGCAGCTTGGATAAAATAGAAATTGCCAGAGCAGCACCTTCTGTTGGATCAGTACCGGCGCACAATTCGTCGAAAAGAACGAGGGAACGGTCATTGACCTGATCTAAAATGCGGATAATGTTGGTCATATGAGAAGAGAAAGTACTTAGACTTTGCTCAATACTCTGTTCATCTCCGATGTCAGCAAAGACCTCATCAAAAATGGCAAGTTCACTTCGTTCAGAAGCTGGAATTGGAAGACCGGACTGCCCCATTAAAGTTAAGAGACCAACTGTTTTTAAGGAGACCGTTTTACCTCCGGTGTTAGGACCGGTTACAATTAAAAGCTGGAAATCGTCGCCGAGACGGACGTCAATTGGAACAACTTTCTTTTTGTCCAAAAGTGGATGGCGTCCTTTTTTGATATGGATACGTCCTTCTTCATTAAAAGAAGGAGCAACACCATTATATTCTTTTGCCAGATTTGCCTTTGCAAAAATAAAATCTAATTCCACTAAGATTTCATAGTCATGGGCAAGCTGTTCGGAATAGTTACCGACTTCATTACTTAAGTTTGCTAAAATGACTTCGATTTCTTCCTGTTCTTTTAAAAATAATTCTTTTAGTTCATTATTCAGATTGACAACAGCCAGTGGCTCGATAAAAAGCGTAGAACCGGTCGAAGACTGATCGTGAATCATACCAGGAATCTGGGATTTGGCTTCTGCTTTTACCGGAAGACAGAAGCGGCCGTCACGCATGGTAATGACTGTATCCTGTAAATAACTGCGCGTAGTTGTATTGTTGATCATAGAATTCATCTGGTTACGGATTTTATCGTTCATGCTGCGCATGGATTTACGGATGCCACGTAATGTGGAACTGGCATCATCTGCAATTTCATCTTCTGATAAAATACAACGACGGATTTCATCCTGTAAAGGTGTTAATGGCTCTAACTCATTAAAAAAAGAAGTCAGCGAATCTTCCAAAGGAGCTGATTTGTCAGAGCGGGAAAAGGCTTTGGCACGTTTGGCTGCTTCTAACAGGTTACAAATGCGCAACAGCTCTGTCGTATTTAAAGAACCACCAATCTCCAATCGTTTCAGGGATTCATGAATGTTAGAGACTCCGGAAAAGGATAAATTTCCTCCTTTAAACAGGCGGGTCATTGCATCATTGGCCTGCTGCTGTAAATGTTCAATCTGAGCCTTATCCGTAAGAGGATGCAAGGAGAGACAACGTTGCTTTGTTTCATTAGAACAGGCGAAATCTGCCAAATGCTCAATAATTTTGTTATATTCTAAAGTTTTTAATACTTTTTCATTCATAATAAATGATTGCCTTTCTATTTATGTTTCAAATAGATTATAACCTATTGGGGCGCGTGTGGAAAGCAGAAAATTGTTGCAAGGAGAGGGCTTTGGCTCTATAATAAAAGTTGGACGCATGGAAAAGAGGTATTTTTATGCAAGAGAAAGAGAAAAAGGAATATTCTTTTATCAATGAAAAAATTAAAGAAAAGCCTATTAGTAGAAGATGGGTGTTATTCCGTGTACTGTTTGTCTTAGCAATGGCAGTTGTGTTTGGAGTAGTGGCAGCCTTAGTTTTTACATTCGTACAGCCTAGATTAGATCAGCACATGAATCCGAAAGAAGATACGTCCATTACATTTCCAAAGGATGAAGAGGAAACCGAGACAGAAGAGCTGTCGACGGAAATTGAAACTGAGGATACACAGGCGGATGAACCGGAGACAGAAGCTGGTACAGAGACTGCGCAGGAGATTGAATTAGAACTTGAGGATTATCAGGATATTCAGAATAAGATGTACGCAGTTGGGCGCGCTGCCAATAAATCGATTGTAACAGTGACCGGAGTTAAGAGTGATACGGACTGGTTCAATAATGCTTATGAAAGTAAAGGACAGGCATCCGGTATTATTATAGGGAATAGCGGAACAGAACTTTTGATTTTAACTGAGAAAAAAGTAATTGCAGATGCAAGAAATATCTTTGTTACCTTTATAGATGATTCTGTTGTAGCTGCAACGATCAAAAAATATGATGGAAATACGGGAATCACAGTATTGAGTGTACCAATAAAAGAAATAGAAGAGAGTACTTTGAATGCGATAGAGGTTGCAACACTTGGAAATTCCAACAGTGTGAAGCAGGGAACAGTTGTGATTGCAATCGGAAGCCCGCTTGGTTCTAATTATTCTATTCTAACTGGAAACGTGACATCAAACAGTAATAGTATTTCGACAATCGATAACACATATTCTATTTTTACGACGGATATTGTGGGAAGTGCAAACGGAAGTGGAGCCTTGATTAATCTTAACGGAGAAATTGTAGGTCTTGTTATGCAGGGTTACAGTAGTTCCGAAGATGAGTCAACCTTAACGGCGGTATCGATTTCGGAGTTGAAGAGTTTAATTGAAATGCTTTCAAATGGAGAAGATATTCCATATATAGGACTACAAATTACAACGGTTACAAATGCAATTGCGGAGGAATATGAGATTCCAAAAGGCGTATATATTAAAAATGTTGTAATGGATTCTCCTGCTATGGCAGCAGGTTTGCAAAGTGGAGACGTCCTGGTAGAAATGAATGGAGAAAGCATTATGTCGGATGAAATGTATGAAAGTGCATTATTATCCTTAGAACCGGGAAGCACGGTTGAAGTAGTGATAAACCGTCAGGGAATTGATGGGTATTATGAAGTTACCTGTCAGGTTGAAGTAAGTGTTTTGAAGTAAAATAATTTGTGTAACAGCATTTTTATATCATAAAAAGATTTAGAAGGGTTAGGAGTTTTAGATGAAGTATATTGAAAGCCTCCGTGAAGGTGAGAGAATTAACGAGATTTATTTATGCAAGCAGAAGAGTTCAGCATTGACGAAGGCAGGAAAGCCGTATGATAATTTAATCTTACAGGATAAAACCGGAACATTAGATGCAAAAATCTGGGAACCGGGGTCTGTAGGGATTGATGAGTTTGACAGTTTAGATTACATTGCGGTCATGGGTGATATCACGAGTTTTCAGGGTGCATTACAGTTAAATGTAAAGCGTGTACGCAAAGTAGCGGAAGGAGAATATGATCCTAAGGATTATCTTCCAGTCAGCCAGTATGATGTAGAAGAAATGTATGCAGAGTTGACCGGATATATTGCAACCATGCAGAATCCATATTTGAAAAAATTAGCAGAGAGTTTCTTTGTAGAAGATGAAGAGTTTGCAAAACGTTTCAAGTTTCACTCTGCAGCAAAAACAGTTCATCATGGTTTTGTAGGTGGATTATTAGAGCATACGTTAGGTGTGACAAGACACTGTAATTATTTTGCAAGTGCTTATCCAATGCTGAACCGTGATTTATTACTGACAGCAGCGATGTTTCACGACATTGGTAAGTTAGAGGAATTATCCGTTTTCCCGGAAAACGATTATACAGATGAAGGACAGTTGTTGGGTCATATCATGATTGGAGCAGAATGGGTTGGAGAACATATCAGACAGATTCCGAACTTCCCGACACGACTTGGAAACGAGTTAAAACATTGTATTTTAGCACATCATGGAGAATTGGAATTTGGTTCTCCGAAGAAACCTGCACTTGCAGAAGCTGTGGCATTAAGTTTTGCAGATAATTTTGATGCAAAGATGGAGACTATTAAAGAGTTGTTTGCCAATGCACCGGAGGGAAGTCAGGGCTGGTTAGGATATAACCGTTTGTTAGAAAGCAACATTAGAAAATCAAGTAAATAAAAGAACAGAAGATGATTATGCAGGCGCTTTGAAGGCGCCTGTATTTGTATCATCATAAGATTATGAATTCCTGCAAACAGGAAAGAGAAATGGAGCATTATGCAGAAAAATGATTTAATCAAATTAGTAATTGAAGATATGGGAGTTGGCGGTGAAGGTATTGGAAAATACGATGGAATGACCTTTTTCGTGAAAGATGCCATCATCGGGGATATAATTCTTGCACGGATTACCAAGTTAAAAAAGAACTATGGCTATGCCAGAGTAGAAGAGATTCTTACGGCTTCCGAGTACCGCGTGGAGCCTGCCTGTGAGCTACACCGCAGATGTGGCGGATGTCAGATTCAGGCAATGGATTATAAGCGCCAGCTTTTATTTAAGCAGGAAAAGGTACGGGGAAATCTAATTCGTATCGGAGGCTTTTCAGAGGAATTTGTAGATTCCGTGATGGAGCCTATTGTTGGAATGGAAGAACCGTTTCGTTACAGGAATAAGGCACAATTCCCAATAGGACAGGATAAAGAGGGAAATCCGGTTGCCGGATTTTATGCAGCCAGAACACACAGTATTATTCCGGTCAAAGATTGCCTGCTTGGTGTGAAAGAAAATCAAGTTGTTCTTGATGCAGTTTTGTCTTATATGAGAGAAAACCATGTGTCAGCTTATCAAGAGGAGACAGGTACAGGCTTGGTCCGTCATGTCCTGATTCGCTATGGATTTACCACAAAAGAGATGATGGTTTGTCTGGTGATTAATGGAAAAAATCTCCCTGCACAGGAGAAATTGATAGAAAAGTTATGTAACCTAGAAGAGGTAAAAAGTATCTCCATTAATTGTAATACCAAGAATACCAATGTGATTTTAGGGGACGTGACTAAATGTATTTGGGGACAGTCTTATATTACTGACTACATTCATCTTTGGAATTGCAAGTATGATGAGGAAAAGACAGTAAGTTTTGAGCCGACGGATACAGCTATTTCGTATCAGATTTCTCCGCAGTCTTTTTATCAGGTAAATCCTGCACAGACAGAGAAACTTTATAGTCTTGCCTTAGATTATGCCGGTCTTACCGGAAAAGAAACGGTCTGGGATCTTTATTGTGGAATTGGAACGATTTCGCTTTTCCTGGCACAGCGTGCAGGAAAAGTCTATGGAGTTGAGATTGTACCACAGGCAATTGAGGATGCAAAAGATAATGCGAAACGTAACCGAATTACGAACGCAGAATTTTTTGTGGGAAAGGCAGAAGAAGTGCTGCCGGAATTTTATGAGAAAAATAGTTCTGGAGAGAAAAAACTCTATACAACTACAAATGCAGAATCAGGCATTAGGAAAGTATCTGGTCTTGAAAAGACACCTGAAGATGAGGGAACAAGTGACATGCTCCACCCGGATGTTATTGTAGTGGATCCACCACGAAAAGGTTGTGATGAACTCTGTCTGGAAACTATGCTAAAAATGCAACCGGAACGTATAGTCTATGTGAGCTGCGATTCTGCAACGCTTGCAAGAGACCTTCGAATCCTGACAGATGGTGGATACGAAGTGAAACGGGTCAGACCGGTGGACCAGTTTGGTCATACGATGCATGTGGAGAGTGTATGCTTATTGTCTCGAAAAAAACTCTAGTAGTGGAAGATATCTACCACATAAAATGCATTATGTAAACTAAATGGGCGTGGGTGGAAAAAGTATGGGAATATGTCCAAAAACGTAGTGAATTTTGGGAGAATTCGACGTTATGTAAATTAAACGGGCGTAGACAGAAAAAGTTGTTTCTTACATTCCAAAATTTCTTGATTTTTGGAATGTAAAAATATAATTTTTTTACTTACACCCAATTGGTTTACATAAAGTTCATTTTTCCTATGATTCAGGATGAATTTGGAATAAAAAAATATAGTTTTTTTATCTACATCCAAAGGGAATTCTGGTGTGAGAATTTTGGGAAAAATATGAATTTTTGGATGTAAATTCTGATTTAAAAATGAGGTGGTTACAATGCGAAACCTTGAAATCATGGAAGTACTCAAGGATAAAGATGCTAAAAAAGCATATGAATTTGCTAAGGAAATTGGTGCTAAGTCAGCTGAAACAAATGAATATTATGGGGTGTTTGATGAGTTTATCGGTCTGCTTGGGGAGAAGAGTTCTTACGTGAGAACAAGAGGATTTTACTTAGCATGTGCTCAAGCGAGGTGGGACGTTGACGGAAAAATCGCTGCTTCTTTTGAAAAAATGAGTAAACTTTTAAATGATGAAAAGCCGACAGTGGTAAGACAGTGTCTTGGAGCTTTACATGAGGTTGTTTTATATAGACCAGAGTTGTCGGAGAGAATTCTTAAGACTGTTAAGAACATTGATTTGAGTCAATATAAAGATAGTATGACCCCATTGATTAAGAAGGATATAGAGGAACTTTTGAAAATGATGGAGTAGATTCTGAATTCTGTTTTAATGATGAAAGGAGATCTGGTAAATGAATCAATATATTGCTTTCTTAAGAGGAATCAATATAAGCGGCAAAAACAAAATAGCCATGTCTGATTTGAAAAAAGGATTTGAGGAGCTGAAGTTCTCTGATGTCGCTACTTACTTAAATAGTGGTAATGTTTTATTTTCATCTGATAATAGTAATGATTCAGAAGTGAAAGAACAGATTGAAACTATGATAGAAGACAGATTTAACTTGAAAATCCCGGTTCATATTATTAGATTTGAGTATTTGCAGGATATTCTGATGCATGCTCCGAAATGGTGGGGAACAGAAGATAGGGATAAATATCACAACCTTATTTTTATTATGTCATCAGATACAGCTGAGGATATATGTAATATGATTGGAGAACCTACGAAAGGCTTGGAAGTAATCAGTGTCTATAAAAATACAATTTTTTGGACATTTGATAGAAAATCTTACTCAAAATGTAGTTGGTGGAAGAAAACGGCAAGTGCAGGGATAGCAGAGAAACTTACAATACGAACGGCAAATACTGTCAGGAAGATGTGTAAGTAAAAACTCCCTAATTTGTATTTTTGCACTGAGAAAATATGATAAAAAACTTTAATTTGTAGAGGTGATATATATGGGACTACCTATTAATAAGAAAAAATGTATTCAGACAGGAAGGCTGACTTTGAAGCCGTATTCAAGAGCTGATATAGAACAAATGACGGAACTCCTCACGAATAGTGAAATTACAAAAACATTTATGGTACCAGATTTTGAGTCGGAAAGCCAGGTCAGAGCATTGGTTGACAAACTCATAGGATTTAGCCAAGTAGAAGATACAAAACATCTTGAGTATGGTATCTATCTTAATGATTTGATGATTGGATTCATAAATGACTGTGGTATTGACAAGGATGAAATTGAAATTGGGTATGTCATTCATCCCGATTATAAAGGGCAAGGCTACGCAACAGAGGCAGTCAGCGCTGTTATAGAAGAACTTCGTGAGATGGGATTTCGTAGAATTATAGCAGGATTTTTTGAGGAAAACATAGCGAGTCGCAGAGTATTGGAAAAATGCGGTATGCGTTTAAGTGGTCTGATTGAGGAAGAAGAGTACCGTGGTGTAGTTCATAAATGTATTTATTATGAAATTTGTTTTTGAGCAAAGCATTAGTTAACATTGTGTAGAAGATTTTTAATATAAAATTTTTTGAAATGGTTGACAGGAGGTCTTGGTTGGTTTAATCTAGATGATAATTATATCGATATAAGAAATTAGGAAAGGAATTTATGACAATGCAGAAAGTGTATCGTTTACATCAGCATAGTTTTTTTGTTAAGCCCGTGGTGAAGCAGCAGGGGCTTATTACTGATGGAATCTATAAAGCATTGTCATATTCTTTTTTGAAACATCCCCAATAGAAAACTATTTTTGGGGGATAAAAAGAAACAGATACAATGAGGCATAGAAGCACCATCAGACAAGTGGAATTGTTTGGTGGTGCTTTTTCTTTTACTTGATAGGAGGGATTTGAGTGGCAAATTATTTAGAAGATTATTATGTAAACTACGATGAAGAAGGTAGACTTTTAAGCAGGCACGGACAAGTTGAATTCAGAACAACAATGAAATATATTCATGAAATGTCAAAGCTATCTAATGATTTTAAAATCCTTGAGATAGGAGCTGGGACTGGCAGATATAGTGTTGCGTTGGCAAAGGAAGGATATTCTGTTGATGCATTAGAACTAACGGAACACAACCTTGAAATTATGAATTTAAAAATTGCAGGTATCAGTAACATTAGGACTTATCAGGGTACTGCGACAAATCTGGCGATGTTTGAAGATGAAAGTTTTGATTTGACGCTTTTACTTGGACCAATGTATCATCTGTATTCGCAAGAAGATAAGAGAAAGGCATTGAAGGAAGCCGAGAGAGTAACCAAAACAGGCGGATACATTTTTGTGGCTTTTATCATGAACGATTTTGTGGTTATTAATCATGGTTTCCGTCAAGGAAACCTGAAAGAGTATCTGAGGACAGGACGAATGAATGGCAAATTTGAATATGCACAGATTCCAGAAGAATTGTTTGTATTTGAAACGGTGGACTCCATTTGTGATCTTGAGAAAAATATGAATGCTATTCGAATGAAGCTGATTGCTACAGATGGAGCAGCAAATTATATGAAGGAAGAGATTGATTCGTTTGACGATGAAACATTTGAACTTTGGATGAAATATCATCTTATGAATTGTGAGAGACAGGATTTGATTGGGGCAACAAACCATTGTCTGGACATATTACAGAAAAAATAGTGAAAAGGAGAGATTCGAATATTATGAGAATACATATTGAAACAGAACGTTTAATTATGAGAAATCTTGTACCAGATGATTATGAGGCTGCATTTAAGTGGTGTGGAGATCCGAAGGTAAATAAATATATGATTTATCCGTTATATAAAAGTGCGGAGGATGTAAAAACATGGATTGAAAGTCTTAACCCGGATGATCCAGATAATTATGATGTGGGTTTTGTATTGAAAGAAACCGGTGAATTGATTGGAAGTGGTGGAATTGTATATAGAATGGATCGGGATGTATGGGCGATTGGGTATAATATCCGAGCTGACCAGTGGGGACACGGATTTGTGCCGGAAGCAATACAGGGGCTGATTGATTATGTTGGTAAGACACGGGAAATTAAGGCAATTGAAGGCGAATTTGCGGTAGAAAACTATAAAAGCCAGCGTGTAATGGAAAAGCTTGGTATGACTTATGACAGGGATGCAGAATATAAGAAGCTCGATGGCAGCGCTAAGTTCAAAGCAAAGATTTTTAGGAGAGAATTCAAGTGAAAAGCAAGACATGCTGATGAAAAATTGCAAGAATTTTATTAGGAAAGGGAATGATTTTTAATATGAATGTTATTTTTGATATGGATGGGTTAATGTTTGATACAGAGAGGGTATTCATTGATGCGTGGGATTATGCCGGAGAAAAGATTGGAATAGGAAAGGCCGGATATATGGTTCATAAAACGCTCGGTATGAATATTGTTGCCTCATATGCTGTATGGAAAGAAGAATTCGGAGATAGATATGATCAAGAAGAGTTGAGGAAGTATACAAAGGAATTTTTGAAGAAATATTATGATGAAAATACGGTACCTGTAAAACCTGGATTGTATATATTATTGGAATATTTAAGAAAAGTAAATTGTAAGATGGCTGTTGCATCATCCTCTCCGAGATGGGAAGTGGAAAAACATCTGAAAGACGCTGGGGTAAGAGAATACTTTAGTGAAATTGTATGCGGAGACATGATTGAAAAATCAAAACCTGCACCGGATATATATTTAAAGGCATGCGAATTACTTGGGGTTAAACCGGAAGATTGTTATGCATTGGAAGATTCAAAGAACGGTTTACTTTCTGCATACAATGCAGGATGCAAACCGATTATGATACCTGATCTCTGGCAACCGGATGAAGAAATATTAAAAATTATAGTGGGAAAATATGATGATTTGGAACAGGTTAAGGTGGCATTTGAAAACGGTAAGATGCACTTAGAGAAAATGACGTAATAAACGAAGATTGAGTTCAGCAATAAGAATAGGGATATGATATGGAAAAGGTTTCCGAGGGTTTCCTCGGGAGCTTTTTTTATTACTTCTATAGGATAAATCTGCATGAAGACAAGGAGTAAACGTTTTCACGAAATGGAGGTTTAATACAAAAAAACACAGAAAACAGAAACGAAAACAAGGGAAAAAAGGGTAATCTAATCAAGCAGGGTGTAAACGTTTGCACCTAAATGTGTTGAAAATAAAAGTTTTGTAGAATAAGATTGGGATAATCAAAAACAGAGAGGAGATAGGAATATGAAAAAAAGATTAATTTTATCAGTGATAATAGGAACTATTGCACTTGGAGTATTTTCTGGTTGTGGAAGTGAGGATGAAAAAGCAACCACAAATGAGAAAGAAGTGGCTGAGGAATCAACGGAGAATGAGAAATTAGTAATTCATATTGCAGGAAATACTCAGGCAATAGCTGCAGATAGTCAGGGATATTTCGAGGAAGAGTTGGAAGGGCTTAATGCTGAGGTTGAGTTAGTAAATTTTGCATCAGGACCGTCGGTCGCATCTGCGGAGGCTACCGGAGATATTGATTTTGGACAAATGGGAGATCAGCCGGCAATAGCTGCAGTTGCAGCAGGCTATGAAGTAACAGCAGTTTCGTTGCAGAGTGTTTCTACTGAGTACAATCAGCTTTATGCACTCGCTGATTCTGGTATTGATTCATTAGAGGATCTTAAGGGAAAGAGGATTGGTGTTGAGATTGGTTCGGTGAAGGAATTCCAATTCTTAAAAGCATTGGAACTAGCGAATATATCAAAGGATGAGGTGGAAATCGTTAATTCATCGGATACAGTTGCCTTATTAAATGGAGGCGAGATTGATGCGGCCATGTCAAATATTGGAACGGTCCAGGAACTTATTGATGATGGAACAGTCAAGGTGATTGCTGATGGTGATGATACAGGAATTATTAGTACAATCTGGATTGTAGCAAGAAATGGTTTTATTGAGGAGCATCCAGAAGAAACATTGGCGGTATTAAGAGCATATGAAAGGGCAGATAGGTATATTGCTGAAAATGAGGAAGAATTTGCAAAAATATATTCGGAATATACTCAGGTTGATGAGTCTTTAGCACTTGCAACCGTGCGTGCACAAAATGAAATTATTGAGATAACGGATGAGGCAATTGAAGCTGCAAGCCAGGTTCTTGATTTTATGGTAGAAAACGACTTGATAGATGACACGGGACTAACATTTGATGAGGTCTATACAGATGAGTATTGGAAAAAAGCATTGGAAGAATAGAAAAGTGATGTACAGTAAAAATTTACGCTCAAAAAAAACATATCCGATATGGTTAAATATAGTGCTGGGACTTATTTTACCGGTTGCAATAATTGCAGTTTGGGAAAAGGTAGCATATGAAGGAATTATTAACATTCATCTTTTGCCGGCACCATCTACATTATGGAAAATATTTTTGGGAGATGTGGTTAGTAATAAGCTTTGGAGCAATTTAAGTGTCAGCTTTTGGAGAATTATTTCAGGTTTTTTAATTGGTGCAGCTTTAGGAGTTGTAATAGGATTCTTTATGGGATTATTTACTCCACTAAATAAAATGCTTTCACCTATAACGAGCATATTAAGATCAGTACCAATTATTGCATTGATTCCGCTGTTCATACTGCTACTTGGAATAGGTGAAAGTTCCAAAAGAACAATCATCGCATTTGCGACATTTTGGCCGGTTCTGCTAAATACTATGGGAGGAATACAGAACGTGGATGTAAAGCTTTGTGAGGTTGCATATACCTATAGAATTGGAAGGCTGAAAACCATTTTCAGAGTGGTGTTGCCTTCTGCACTCCCGTCAATATTTACAGGAATAAGATTGGGAATCAGTTCATCGTGGACATCGGTTATTTCAGCTGAAATGTTTGCGGCATCGAAGGGAATAGGATATCTCATAACAATTTCAAAGGATAATGCAAGAGTGGGTCCGATGTTTGTGTATGTTCTGGTTATAGGAGCAATTGGTCTAATGACAGATAAAGCTTTAATAGGAATTCAAAATTTTTACATTAAAAAGGCTTATGGAATAGAAAATAGGTAATCATATGTCAAAGAGAAAAGTATTAAAAATAGAAAATTTAAATAAAAAGTACGGTATTAAGGGTTCTGAGGTAACTGCATTAGATAATTTAAGTCTGGATATCGAACAGGGAGAATTCATAAGTATTGTAGGTCCAAGTGGTTGTGGAAAAAGTACATTGCTTAGGATGATAACTTCATTGGAGAATATAACATCCGGTTCAATAAAAATAGATGATGAGCCAATAGATGGGCCAAGCGAAAAAATAAGTATGATTTATCAAGAATCAAGGCTATATCCATGGTTATCAGTAGAGAAGAATATTGAATTTGTATTACCTGGAAATATGAAAAGTAAGGAAAAAAAGAAATTAGTTGACGAGCATATTGAGCTGGTTGGATTAAGCGATTTCCATAAGGCGTTGCCGAATCAGTTATCAGGAGGAATGAAGCAGAGAGTTAGTATTGCAAGAGCGCTAGTCACAAAACCGGAAATTCTTTTACTAGATGAACCCTTCGGCGCATTAGATGCGTTCACAAAAATGAAACTTCAAAATGAAGTGCTGCGTATATGGAAGGAACAAAAAAACACAATGATTCTTGTTACTCATGATATAGATGAAGCTATTTTTTTGAGTAACAGAATTGTCATCATGTCTGAACGACCAGGCAGAATCAAAGATATTGTTTCTGTTGATTTGGAATATCCGAGAGACAGAAGTAATTACAATTTTTTGGAATTAAGAAGAAAAATTTTAAAACATTTCCTTGAGGATAAGGATTGTCCAATTGAGTATTATTTATAAATTTTGCAGGAGAGAAAAATGAGGTTCGAAGAAATATTTCAAAATGAGTTGATTCAGGATATAGCTGATTTTACAACTGTCGGTATTGATATTGGCTCAAGACAGGCTAAAGCTGTATTGCTGCATGATAAAAATTTATATACTAAGTTGATTCCAACTGGCTTTTTTATGCAGGAAACGGCTGATGAGCTACTAAAGAGTCTTTTGGAAGAGGCACAAATAAGTAGAACAGATATTGACTATATAGTTGTAACCGGGTATGGAAGAATTGCATTAAAGTTTAATGATATCAGATATCGAATGGTAACTGAAATAGCCTGTCATGGAAAGGGAGCACACTTTCTCGGAGAAAATGTTCATACAATCGTGGATATAGGAGGTCAGGATTCCAAGGTTATCAAAATAAATCCTATTGATGGAAGTGTTGTAAATTTTGCAATGAATGATAAGTGCGCTGCAGGTACAGGTACTTTCTTGGAAAAAATATCTGGAATACTTGGTATGGATGTGACGGAAATAGGAGAAGTTTCACTAAAGGCGGATGCACCGACAAAAATAGATAGCACTTGTGTGGTCTTTGCTGAATCGGAGGTTGTTTCTAACAGAGCGAAGGGCGAATCAGTTGAAAATATATCTGCAGGTATTCATAAATCCGTAGCCAAAAGAGTTAATGGTTTGTTAAGCAGAGTAGGTATTGAGTCTAATGTTTTGTTTACTGGTGGAGTGTCTAATAACATTGGAATGAAGAAAGCCATAGAAGAGATACTAGGAATAAATATTGCTGAAAGCAAGTTAAATACAGTGTTTGCTGGGGCATTAGGAGCAGCAGTATTTGCTACAGAATTTGCAGAGAAGAATTTGCCAACGGTTTCCTTAAAGGAAGAAAATGAAGAACGTTTTGAGTTGGATCTTTCTTCTTTCAGAGCGGCTGATAAAAGGGCTAAGGAAGCATTTATCAACAAATCATCAGGTAAGAAAGCATATGTAGGATATACCTGTGTATATACACCAATAGAGATAATGGCAGCAGCAGATGTGTCCTATATAAGACTGCTTCACAAGGGGACTCCAAGCGAGGTAATTGCGGGTGAGACTTTAGCACAGAGCATATTGTGTGACTATATAAAAAGTATAGTCGGAGGTTTTGTAAAGAAGGATCAACTTACCAATTCAATTGAGAAGCTATACAGTTTTAATACCTGTTCCTGTATGAAATCAGCAGTTGAATCAATAGGACAGTTATATGTTCCGTCCGTTGTATATAACCTTCCAAGAAAGATTGGGGAAAAATCCTATGTTAAAGCTTATGCCTCAGAAATAAAAGCATTCAAGGAAGACCTGGAGAATTTGACGGATGAAAAAATTCCGGAAGATCGAATTAGAAAAAGCATAGCTGATTATAATCTTGCAAGACGGTATATGCGAGAAATAGCAGAATATAGAAAGGATAATTCACCTTTGATATCAAGCAGCGAATATCAGGAACTTTTAAGAGGATTTTATACAATTCCGATTGGAGAACTGCTTCAGGAATTGGATAAGGTAAAAAGGCAATTGCAAAAGGCTTCGGATTCAGGTAAAAGGACAATAAGGTTATTGCTTTCAGGTGGAATTATCACAGAAGGAGATAATAAGGTCACCAAAATCCTGGAGGATTTAGGTGTGTCAATTGTTGCGGAGGATAATTGTACAGGTATTAAACCGATAAGTTTTGAAGTTGCAAATCAGGAAGACGGGGATGTTTATGAAGAGTTGGCAGAAGCATATATAGGAAAGGCTCCATGCTCAAGAATGGTTCCAAAAGAAAAAATGTTGGATTATACCATGAATCTAGCAAAGGAATATAAGGTAGATGGAGTTGTTCTTTATTATCTTAAGTTTTGTCCAAGCTATAGCTTAGAGGAAAAGCTATATCAGGACATGCTCAGCAAAGAAGATATTCCTCTTATCGTTTTATCAGGAGATTATTCTGTAGGCGATGAGGGACAGCTAAAAACAAGACTTGAGGCTTTTGTTGAGTTACTTCAGCAACGAGTCGACAGTAAGTAGAAAGAGGTCTGAATTTATATGAGTGAAGTGGAAAGAAAAATCACAGATATTACAGATGTTAAAGAAGAAGTTGAATATATTATCTTTAGCAGGGATGTGGTACATGCGCATTCCAAAGCAATTGGCGAATTTCTTACTTTTTACATACATCATCTTGAGGAGGCCTTTGAGGCGAAAAGAAAAGGTGCGGAGGTTGTAGTTACAGCATTTTCAGATCCATGCTTTTTGTATGCATGTGATGCGATACCATTAGAGTTTCCCAATATAGTCAGACTTGGAAAATTCTCTTCTGAAAAGTTGGCAGAAGAAAAATTTAGGGTGCCTACTGAGGTTTGTACTATGTGTAAAGGTGAAATTGGCGGCTTTTATGAGTTTCGCAATGATATAGACAGAGTGGTTATGGGAAGTAGAGGATGTGAACTGCAATTTACGGTGAAACCTCTTATCGAGGAGCTTGGTTACAAAGTGTTCGTTAACGAGGAAACAAAATCCTTTCAAAGAAATACTCCTAAGCAACAGAAAATGGCCAGAGATGTTTACAGGGAGGAACTAGAAAGACTGGCAAAGTGGGTAAATGGGAAAGGGATAAATAAGGATAAATTACAGGAAGAGCTTATTCGAGCAAATCGCATCTGTGATAAGACAATTCAATTGGAAAAACTTCAGCGAAAGCATCCAACATATATGGGAAGTCTACCTGCGATGCTTGTGGTAGCAGGAAGGGCTGGCTATTATGGGCAACCAGAGCGTTATGAGATATTACTTGATAATATTCTTTCAGAATTCGAAGCGCTACCAGAGGATAGTTATAATGAGAAAAGGACGGAGCTTATTTGGAGTGGAGTTCGTGGTGTAGACTTTTCTGTGTTTACGGCATTGGATATTCTAGGAGCTACAATAACCTCTTGGACGATTTCGGGAAGTGGCTATAAAAAATATAAAGAGGATATAGATCCAGTTGAGTCCTATTTGGATTATTTATTTGATTTGGATGGTGGCGGTGGAAGAAATGAAGGCCTTAAGGGTGTGAAAGAGGACTGTCTTGAGGCTGAGAGACTTTATCATGAAATTGGTGCAGATGGCGTTTTTATATATATGACACAGGGCTGCACTCATTTGACTATGAACATGGAAATGAGACGACAGTATTTGAGTGATAAGGGAATACCGGTACTCGTATTGACGGGAACTACCCAGGCTGGAGAAGCTACTGGACAGATGATGACAAGAATAAAGGCTTTTATTGAGATGATTTCTTAATAGGAAGGGATAAAAGATATATGAAATATGAACTTAAAGAAGTTTTAGACTCCAGATATTCGCATAGTCTGGATGATGCGAAAACTGTAGGAATTGATATTGGTTCAAGAAGCTCAAAGGCAGTTTTGCTTTATGATGGAAAAATATATACACATATTGTTCCAAGTAGTGTATCAAGTAAAGAGACATCAAAGGAGTTGTTGGCTCAGTTATTAAAGGAGGCAGGAATAAGTGAGCAAAACTTGGATGGGATAGTTGGAACTGGTTATGGTGGTGTAGCAATAGAGGCAGAAAATGTGGATGTAAATACTATCACAGAGATTACCTGTCACGCTCTTGGAGCACATTTTCTACATGCAAAAACAAAAACAGTGGTAGATATCGGAGGACAGGATTCAAAGGCAATAAAGGTAAATCCTGTTGATGGTAAGGTGATTGATTTTATTATGAATGATAAATGTGCGGCAGGAACAGGACGCTTCTTGGAAAAGGTTGCTCAACTTTTAGGATATACGCTGGATGAGCTGGGAGATGCAGTTTTGTCATCAAAGTATCCTGTAGAAATTAGCAGCCAGTGTGCTGTGTTTGCGGAATCAGAGGTCATTTCATTAAAGGCAAAAGGAAAGTCGAGGGAAGATATTGCTTATGGAGTTCATTTGGCAACAGCAAGGCGAATCAGAGGTTTATTAAAAAGAACAGGTTTTGATGATGATGTATTGTTTACAGGAGGAGTAAGCAACAATAAAGGAATGCGTCACGCTTTGGAGGAAGAAATAAAAACAACATTGGCAGATACTAAGTTAAATACAATTTTTGCAGGAGCGTTAGGTGCAGCGGTAAGCGCATATGATATTAAAAAAAGAAAAGAAGCATAATAGTCAGAGAATAGATTTTGAAAATGGTAAACCCGAAAAGCTAATTATAAAAATGGCAATTCCAATTACAATATCGCAACTAGTGAATTTATTATACAGTATTGTTGATCGAATATATTTGGGACATATTGGAAATGAATCAGTGGACATATTGGCAGGAATAGGATTGGTTTTTCCATTTATAATGATAATTACTGCTTTTTCCAATATGTATGGAATTGGCGGGGGTGCATTGTTTTCAATTGCACTGGGAAAAAAAGATAATAAAAATGCAGAGATGATTTTGAATAACTGTTTGATGCTAATAATATTGACAGCATTGATCCTGATGACAGGTATCTATCTTTTAAAGGGCAGGTTGTTGTATGTTTTTGGAGCAAGCGAAAGAACATACATTTATGCAAATGAATATATAAGTATTTACTTGATAGGAACATTATTTGTGATGATATCTCTTGGAATGAATAATTTCATAAATAATCAAGGGTTTCCTAAATATGGAATGATAACTATATGCATTGGTGCTTTATTGAATATTTTCTTGGATCCATTGTTTATTTTTGGATTTGGAATGAAATTAAAAGGTGCAGCTATCGCTACAGTAATCTCGCAATTTTGTTCGGCTGGTTGGGTTGTTCATATTCTGAGGAAGAATAAGATACCAATCGGGATAAAAATAGAATCAATGAAGTTGGATTATGTGGTGGTAAAAAAGGTAGTTTCACTTGGGATATCAAGTTTTGTAATGGCTATTACAAATGCAATAGTTCAGATTGTATATAATGTCGTACTAGCTGGTTTTGGACAGGAAATTTTGATTACAATAATGACAGTTATTAATTCAATCAGAGAAGTAGTAGAAACTCCTAGGGCAGGAATAACAGATGGTGCAAAGCCTGTTATAGGACATGCCTATGGGGAGAGGAATATGGGAAAAGTGAGAAAGAGCGTTAAATGGATGAGTATTCTGTGTACTGTGTATTGCATAGTTACATGGGGAATAATTCAGCTTTTTCCCGGAATATTTTTACAACTGTTTACAAGTGACAAAGAAGTATTTTTAAATGGAGTGATTGCTGTTCGACTATATTTTGCGGGGATTTTTTTAGTGAGTCTTCAGCATTGCGGTCAGTCTTATTTTGTAGGAGTCGGAAGAACCAGAGAGGCGATTTTTTTCTCTTTATTTAGAAAGATAGTTTTAGTATTTCCGCTAGTTATTATCCTGCCTAAAATTTTACCTTTTGGATGGAAAAGTGTTTTTGTTGCAGAACCAATATCAAATCTTCTAGGAGGAATGTTTTGCTATGGTACTATGCTGTATTATTTGAAAAAGTTAGGGGAATAGTATATGTCACTAAAGGAGATAGCTAAAAGAGCTGGAGTGTCAACAGCGACTGTATCGAGAGTATTGAATAATCCTAATCATCGTTGTTTGGACGGAAAAAAAAGAGATGAAATTTGGAAACTTGCAAGCTCGATGAATTATGAGCCGAATGAGGCAGCTCGAAATTTAAAGACTGGAAAAGCCAAGAAAAAAGAGACCTATTATATTAATATTCTGGTTACTAGAGGAGAAGGGGTCCAAGCTGATCCTTTTTTTTCTGAAATGCTTCGTATAATTGAGAGTGAAATTTATAATCAGATGTGTGTACTTTCGCAGGTTATGTACAAACCCATTTTTTCGGATGAAAGAAAATGTAAAAGTGAAAACACAGAAAGAATGGTAAGGGAGTTGTATGAAAGATGTAGGGATACAAGTAATGGTCTCATTATTCTCGGACATTGTAGCAATGTGGTTATAAAGTCAATTAATAAATACTTTAAAAATGTTGTTCTTATAAGTAGAAATTTTAGAACAGAAGGTGTAGACGCGGTGACCTGTAATGGTAGCAAAATGGCAAGAATCGCAGTTGAACATCTAATTGAATTGGGACATACAGATATTGCTTATGCAGGAGGTTTACAAAATGAAAATCGATATAAGGGATACATCGAAACATTAGAAAAGCATGATTTATTAATAGATTCAAGCTACATATTTGAGGTTGCTAAAACCGAAGCCGCAGGGTATGATGCGATGAAAAAGATACTTGAGTTGGACGAAGTACCTACAGGAATTTATTGTGCAAATGACATAATCGCAGTGGGAATGCTTAAATGTCTTCGAAGAAGAAGAAACCTTGCTATGTTACCCTCTATTATTTCATCAGATGGTATCGAAATGTCTGAACTCACAAAACCGTTGTTAACTACAGTCGCCATGCCAAAAAGCGAGATTGGTTATTATGCAGTATCCCACTTAATCACAAAAATTGAGCGAGGAGGAGAAAGTAACGTGGTAATGGAACTAGAGGGAAAACTAATAAAACGTGAAAGCTGCAAGCTAATTGCTGAAAGTAGTAATATGGAATACTATATTTAACTATTTTTGATAAAATATTGAGTGGCTACCCGGATATGGATCATTTTTTAGATTTCATTAGAATGGGAGATAATGTAGTATGGAAAGTGAATCAGCTTGAGGAATTTCGGGAGTTTGCCTTGGCTTTTACAAGAGCGACAATCGAGGATGGAAGAAATATCATCTATGTCCGTTTTGCACAGCATGAGCCGTTTTTAGAACCGACGGAGGGACTAAAAATCTATAGTTTCAATCCGGAAGAAGGATTTGAGGCTTTTACACTTGCAATTCATAGGATGATAGAGTGTGAAGGAAGGGAAGCATTCTATGTATTTGATTCTCTGTCGGAACTGCAGAGTGTATGGTACACAGACCTTATGATGGGGAACTTTTTCTGTGTGACCTGCCCATATCTGTTTGAGTTAGATACGGTTGCGTATTTTCCCATTATCAGAGGAAGACATTCTTTTGAAACGATTGCAAAGATTCGTGATACGACACAGCTTCTTCTTGATGTGAACTCGGATGAGCGTGATGTCTATATTCATCCGTTAAAAGTGTGGAATCGTTATTCAGACCATATGTTTATGCCACACGTCTCGTCGAAAGGGGAGGGAAGGTTTACACTTGTAAGTAGTGGTGTCGCGGTTAGTAAATACTATCGTTTGTTAGAAGAGCATGCAATGGATGGACAGGATCAGAACCTTGACAGTTATGACCGTTTTTTTGCACTGGCAAGATTAAAATACGAGCAGGGAAATTTTACAAGAGAAATGGAAGAGATGATAATCGATTCCACCATGACAAAAGATGAGCGTCTGAAGAAAATGATCTTAGAGTACTTCAAGCCGGAGGACTATTTCAGATTTCGAAAACGTATGGTGGGAAGCGGCTCCATAGGTGGAAAAGCATGCGGCATGCTCCTTGCAAGAAGAATATTAAAGACTAATATTGAGGGATATAAAAAGTTTAGCGAACCGCATGATTCTTATTACATTGGTTCGGATGTCTTTTATACATATATTGTTTTCAATAAAAGTTGGCCGCTTCGTATCAGACAGAGGACGGAAAAAGGTTTTTTGGGGGAAGCAGAAAATCTTAAAAATGCTCTTTTGAAAGGTACATTTCCGTCTGATATCAGGGAGCAGTTCAAGCAACTGTTAGAGTATTATGGACAGAGCCCCATTATTGTAAGGTCTTCAAGTTTCCTTGAGGATGGTTTTGGAAATGCATTTGCAGGAAAATATGAATCCGTATTCTGTGTCAATCAAGGAACGTTAGACGAGCGGCTTGAGATGTTTGAGCAGGCGGTGAGGACTGTGTATGCAAGTACGATGGATATTTCTGCACTGGAATATAGAAGACAGAGAGGTCTGGAGGATAAGGATGAGCAGATGGCGATTCTGGTTCAGCGGGTATCCGGCTCACGTATGGGCGACTATTTTTTGCCTTCGGCAGCAGGAGTCGGATTTTCGCATAGTATCTATAAGATACGTCCTGATACGGATTCTTCTGCAGGAATGCTTCGGATTGTAGTGGGACTTGGTACAAGAGCGGTAGACCGGACGGAAAATGATTATCCAAGGCTTTCAAATTTGGATATTCCAACCGTTACCGTGCATACTACGATTGCGGATAAACACAGATTTTCCCAGCGAAAAGTGGACGTTCTTGATATCAAAGAGAATGCCAAAAAGGAAATCGCATTGGAGGATTTATTGCCACTTATGCCTTTCTGGAATAAGAAAATGGTGTTAGAGCACGATTATGATGCTGAGGATATCTTGCGGAAGCGGGGAGAACGCAGAGATATCTGGTTCATTTCCTGTCAGAAGCTTTTAGAGAATGTGGAATTTACAGACTATATGAAAAAAGTCTTAAAAACCCTAGAACGCATATATGGAAATCCTGTCGATATCGAATATACAGTGAATCTTGATGAAAATGGAAATTTTGTAGTCTGCCTATTGCAGTGTCGTCCATTGTATACAGGAAAAGAAGGCCGGGTCGAGATTCCGAAAGCCCTTCCGGAGAAGATATTTTTTGAAATAAAGGATTCCTCTATGGGAAGTCCGGTAAGCATAGGGGTTGACGTTGTGGTGCAGATTAGTGCAAAGGAATATTATGGTTATCCATACGGAAAGAAACAGCAGGTAGCATCAGCGATTGGAAAAATTAATGAATATTATAAAAAAACAGGAAAGCATGTGATGCTACTTACTCCAGGACGGATTGGAACATCCTCACCTGAACTAGGGGTTCCTGTAAATTTTGCACAAATATCAGGATTTTGTGGAATCTGTGAGGTGTCAGATCAAAATTATGGACATATTCCTGATTTAAGCTATGGCAGTCATATGTTCCAGGATTTAGTAGAGGCTGAAATTAGCTACGGAGCGATTTTGAATAACCATAAAACGATATATTTTCACGAGGATATGTTTGCCGAGCGGGTTAACAAGTATGTGGAAATTTGTCCTGAGATGGAGGAACTTTCCACCATGATTAGAGTTGTCGAGACCGAAGGACTTCATTATTACATGAACCCACTGGAAAATCATGCACTTTGTGTGATGGAATAATTACGGCATTAATGCAGAAAAGAGTTTTCTATTGTTTATCAAATCGAAGCGAGTATTCAGAAAAAGCAGTACGGACATTGTTTAAATATTGTCTTCCAATCTGTACGGTCATATTGTTAGAAAGCGTAATGGTATTTCCTACAATTTTAAGGATGTGAGCCATATTTACAATATAGGAGCGGTGAGTCCGTATAAATTCTTTTGGAAGATAATCCAAAACATTGTTCAAACTTGTGTACTGGCAGAAAGAACCGCACAAAGTAAGAATGTCAACATAATGCAAATTGCTGGTAAAAACAAGAATATCATGGTAAGGTATTTGAATGATTTCTTGTTTATTGCGAAAAATATAGGAGTTCCCCATAAAAGTATTTGCAACTTCATTCATACATGGATAAAGAGCGGATGATTGAATTGGTTTTAACAGATAATTCAGAGCATGAACCTGGTAACCTTCAAATACATATTCGCGGAATGCTGTTAAAAATATAATTTCTCCTTTATAACCGTGGGCACGTAGCCTTTGGGCAATTTCAAGTCCGTTCATTCCCCCTAACTGAATATCCAAAAAGAATAAATGAGCAGTATGCTCCTGATGTGCTGAGAAATAAGCTTCACCAGAGGGATAAGAAAAAATAGTTGTTTGAAAGGTGTGCTCTTGGCTCCAATTATTTAATTCATTTTTGAGACGTTCGCATTCTTCCGGCTGATCTTCTATGATGATAATATTAAGGTTCAATGACAGATTCCTCCTTTAGCGGGATAATAATGTGGATGGTAAAAATATTGTTGTCTGTTGAATATTGAAAAAATCCATTGTTTTCCGAAACAATGTCACGAATTCGTTTTAGCCCTAATCCATGATGGGGCTCTTGTTTTGTGGAGAAAAATCCAAAATTGGGATTTATGCTAAGTTTGCCCTCGTAATTGTTTTCAGAATGAATTAATACCATGTTTTGAAACGGTTTGATATAAAAACGAATCCAGGGTTCAAAGGTATCTTTTTCTGATTTACTTCTTACACATCCCTCTATGGCGTTGTCAAGAATATTTCCCAGTAAAGATGAAAGTAAAATATCATCAATTGGAAATGGATGAGGAGTCATGATGGAATAATCAAAGGCAATATGATTCTGTTTAGCAAGTGCAAGTTTTGAAGACATAATACAATCAATGGCGGTATTTCCGGTAGATAGTAAATAATGTCCTTTCTCTAAAAAATCATCATAAGCGGTTACATAGTCTTGAAGTTTTTGCAATTCATTCTGCTCTGCCAAGGTCTTTATCACATCCATATGATGTTTGGTATCATGCTTCATTTCATGAAGAGATTCCGTTGTGTTTAATAAAATTCGATATTGCTGTTCTTCAAGTTCGTGTTGCTTTTCAAGCTCTAAATATTTAATATTTTGTTCTTTTGACTGCCCAAGCTGTGAAATATAGATGAGCAGAGCTAAAAACATGGCAAGAAAGGATAAGTTAATCAGGATTAAAATGTTTGTTTCTTCTGCTAATGCCGCATTTTGAGAAAACTTTAAGGTGAGAAGCAGAATATAATGAGCTATCCCGATTCCAAGTATGGATAAAATGGTATAGGTTACTTTTTGAAGCAATGTCAAATACATTTTTCGGTTAAAGATATTGATAGAAAGAAAAACAAAAACTGCAATTAAGGATATGTATAAAAAGGAAAATGGAATACGCAAGTTTCCGCCGGCGAGTATCTGGTCAAGAGTGGCATGTGAAAAAAACTGAGGGATTGTCATCGTTACATATTCTGCGATAAGACAGATGGCGGAATAGATAAGACTATAAAATACGTTGTATAAAAAGGACTCTTGAAAGAAAATCCATATAAAAATTATATTGAGTAAGAGCGATAGAAAAATGGTAAATAAAGTTGAAATCATATTCCGATTACATAGATAAGTAATGCATACTTGAATGGCTAAATAGATAACTTGTGCAGTATAGGAAAAAAATGTTTTTCTACGAAATGTTAGCTTGCTGCGTACAAATATATAAAATAAGAGAATTTCAAATGAAATAATTAGTATCTCCCAAAGTGTATGTAAATATGTTGTATTCATAGTCGCAATTTAACCCCTTTAACGTAATATCTTAATAATTATAAATAATATAACACTCAAAAGGAATGGAAACAACCATTCCCCATGTCGTTCGTGCTGGTAAAGATGTCGTTCAGGTAAAACGGCTTGAAAAAAAGACTACGAATGTTATATTGAAAACACCATGGTAGTGATATTCGGAAAGGGGATGAGCCGATTACAGATTACTTTTTAAAATCAAGATGGTATGAAAAGAAAGATGCTCGTCATCGTAGTAAGTGCGCAAATCTCCTTCATATTTATCGACGATTCTTTGGATACTTTTCATTCCAAAACCATGTTTTGAAGCGTTCTTTTTTGTGGAAGCCAAAAGATTGGTATGATTTAAAAATGGATTGGTACGACAGGAATTTTCCATTGTAATAATAGTAAGGCGCGTGTTTTCCTTTTTATGGACACTAAGTTCAATGAAAGAATCGGAAACCTTTTCGGCAGATTCTATGGCATTATCGAGAAGATTGCAAAAAAGGGCACTCAAGTCATCATCTTGAAGAAAGTCAATACAATGATTACGAATATCAAAGTTGATAGAAATTTGTTTTGAGGTACATTCTTTATGATAACGGCAAAGGATGGCATTCAATAAATCATGGCTGCACAAACGTACAGATGTTTGAAAATCGGATGATAGCAAAATACGCTCTAAATAGAGAGATATTTTTTCGGAATCCCCTTGTTCGTTTAAGGCTGAAATGGATTGAAGATGCTTTTTAATATCATGGATTAAAATTTTTTGATTTTCATCCTGTTCAAGAAGCATTTTATAATATTGAGAATAATCAGATTCTTTTTGTAGTTGCAATTGTAAATTTGTAAATTCAGCATTTTTTTTCTGAGTATATTCATAAATGCCAAAAATAAGAATGTTAATTAAAAGGATGAAAAAGGCGCTAAGTATAATCATAAAGTCAGTTAAGCGAGGCAAATCAATATTGATACAGAGTGTAACGAAAGTTATCATAATCCAAATAGAAAGAATTGGAACGAGGCATAAAAGGATATTTTCCCTGGCTGAAACAGAGGAGTTTTTTTCTGTAGAAGAAAAGTGATGAGAAATAAAATAAAGAATCAAAAAATAAAGCAATTTACTTGAAATAGATAATAAAGACAAATTGCCGAAATGACTAAGATTCTTATAAAAATCATATGCAAAATTAGAAAAAAGAGCTAGAATAATCACTTCACTAAATCCCATTGCGGAAGTGACGATAAAAGCATGGAATAGAGAAGTAAGCCATTTTGTATGAAAGATAAAATGGAGATAAAGTAAGTTGAGAAGTAAAAATAAACCTGTATTCAGATATGGATTCGCCAAGAAAGATATTCCAAATAAGAAACTATAAATTAAGGTTAAAGAACCATAACGAATCACGGGATTTGCGGTGCATGTGAAAATAGTA
This sequence comes from Roseburia sp., assembly GCA_051879395.1. Classification (GTDB taxonomy): domain Bacteria; phylum Bacillota; class Clostridia; order Lachnospirales; family Lachnospiraceae; genus Roseburia. The sequence goes on from JBJELY010000217.1 coordinate 34,868, forward strand.
GAACAATATTGTGAAAAAATAAGTGCTTCTACGAAATATATGAATAAATAGCAAATGATTGTGCCCATATAAGTCACCTCGTACTTTCTAAATACAGAAGATATGCGTCTTTAAAGTTTGTGTATTTTCTTCTGGTCAGATATGCTGAAAATTGGTTGTTATAAAGATGAATCAGCTCATGGTCAAAGTCTGTAATGTGTGCCATATTGATAATAAAACTTCGGTGAGACTGGAAAAACGTATTTTGAGGAAGAATGTCAGCCCAATAGCTTATGGGATGAATGGATATGTAGTCTGCTGTAGTTGTATGAACAGTGACCTTTCTTCCCTGAGCCTCTATGTATACGATATCAATAGTTGAAACCGAGTGAACACCGGATTTTGTTTCAATGGCGATTTTTTTGTTGGATGTAGTATAGAGCTGAATAGCATCCTTCATGTTATGAAAAAGTCTTTGTTTATCTATAGGTTTTGAGAGATAGCGAAATACATGAAAACGCATGGCTTCGTCTAAGTATTCAATATAGGAAGTGACAATGAAAATGATGACGGATTCATTTTGTTTTTTTAATTCTTTTCCGACATAGATTCCACTGAGACCGGGCATTTCTACATCAAGAAATACAATGTCTTTTTCGCCTGTATCAGAGAGCAGGCTTTCTCCACTGTTAAAGGTAGAAATTTCAGGACATTTTAAATTGCTTTTTCGAAAGAATTCGGTAAGCAATTTTGTAAGACTTTCTGTAATTAATAAATCGTCATCACAAACTAGTATCCGCATAGCATGTTCCTCTTTACATTAGAAATTTTTCTAATCAATATTATAGGGATGGGAGCTATACAGAGCAATAGAAAAAACATGAAAAGACAAAAAAATATCAATTTTGGAAAGGAAACCAAAAAAGCTAAAAAAACGTCGTTTCATGCAAGATATATTGAAACTTAAAGGGAAATGGATATTATGGAATAGTATCAATATAACAAGTGTTTGCAAAATGTTTGCAGACACTTGTTATGAATGAGGGGGAAGAAAATGAGGTATCAACTAAGAAGGATTCTATGCAATAAAAAGAAGATATGTATGATAATGGCATTGCTGATCGTTCCATCACTGGAACTTTTTCAATTTCTATATGAGCATTGGCGCTATGAAGTGGAATTGCCATATCCGCTCTATGCGACTTTCCTTTCCGCGTATTCTAGAGGACATATTCTTCAATCGCTCTATTTATGGTTTTTACCACTCTATTTATTGGTAATTGTTGGGGAAGATTGCATAGAAGATTATCAAATAGGATACAAAAATATTTTAGTATGCAAAAATGGGAAAAACAGATATATAAAGGATAAATTGAAAGCAGGATTTTTCATACCGTTTTTAATTTTAGTATGTGGATTAAGTTTAAATTTGATTTTAGTTCAGATTATTTGTCATAATGGCACGTACTTGCGATATGGCGGGGAGTACATGGTATATGATTCAAATGTAATGCCGGAGACAGTTTTGTTTGAACTAAGTTATACGCATCCGCTGATAACAAATATCATATATATTTTTCTTACTGCGGTATTTTCCGGATTAATTGGAATGGTTGGGACAGGTTTGTCAATCGTGTTACACGATAGAAAAATTGTATATGCAATCACATTTGCGTTATGGTTTGTACCGATTTTATTCAAAAATTCTTTTATGCTTGTTTTTCAACCATTTATGGAATACGGATTTCATGTCATAATTCCATTAGCGGTCTGGGGTGTGGGGCTTTATGTTTTGGTAATAGTACTATCGGCTATGTGGGAGGAAAAATTTGTTGAAGTTTAAATACATGATTTTGATATTATTTTATCTGGTCTTGTGTATCATTGATTGCTATTTTTCTAATACCCCTATCGTAAATGCAATTCATACGGGGTATTTTACGGAGACAGACATTTTGATAAGTCTTCATGATTCTTCAAATGGCTATAATGGGTTATTGGAAATGCTTGTTGTTTACACTTTGCCCATATTGTTGGGAATTTATTTTATCTTAGAGAAAGAAACTGCTTATTGGGTAGTAAGACATAGCACACGGGCAAAATATAAACAGATACAGAGCAGAAAAATAATTTTGGTGGCAGTTATCTTTTCTTTTATTCATCAAGTTATCGATTTTATATATGCGATATGGAATTTAAAATTTTTATTACTGATAGAACATTCCTTTGCTAAATATACAATTCTGTCTGGTGTGATAGCAAGTTTATTTTATATAGAAACGGGATTTTTATATCAAATGATACGAGACTTTGTGAAAACGGAGTTACCGGCACTTTTGATAACATTTATTGTGAATTATGTTCAGTATTTGCTGATAAAATATTATATTGTTGGTTTTTGGATTCCGGGTGTGGACGTAATGGCAGCATTTGAATATTTAGACGGAAATAGTGGTTTACGTTCTGGGGGATTCACAATACTTCGGAGCTTGTTAATAATAGTTTGCCTCTATTTGCTTGGCCAAATGATATTTGAAAAGAAGGATATAATGAAACATGAAAAATAGGATGACAAACATATTGTTGATTGCTTGTACCATATTGGTACAAAGATTATTATTTCAGACAATGAATTTCGAGTTGTATCAAATTCCGTTTGCAAGCAGTCTGATGATATTTCAAAGCCAGACAGGAAATTTACTACAGATTTTATATGCATTTATTCCGATACCATTCATCTTGTTTGAATTTTCAGGAAGAGGACGGGAGTTAACAGAAGGATATGGGAAGTTATGGGTTATTAGAGCATATAAAAGAGAACGACTATGTTTGAACACAATAAAAAAATGTGGTTTAGAGCTTTTGATAATTGTATTATACCAGACCGTGGTATTTTCCTTGGCAGATGAAAAGTGGCATGATATTTCAATGAGTCAAACGGTATTAATTTTACTGACTTATTATTTAGGAATTTTTATGATTGTTTTGTTACAACTTTATCTGGAGTTTGTGGTGGAGGCGAGTTATGCAAATATTTTTTCAAATATCTTTTTTTTAGTGTCTTTATTTGTAGGAAATAGAGTGCTGATTTCTGACAGATTAAGTTGGATAGGTATAATTCTTTTTCCTAATATGCTTTTTGGAACAAGAAATGGAATTCTTTATCAAGAGACTGTATACGTAAAATATGAGTATGCTTTTATATATTTGCTTGCAGTTGCATTCGTATTATGTTTTTTAATGGTGTTGAAATTCAGAAAAAAAGATGTCTTTTAGGGAGAAGTTTATGATTCAATTACAAAATATTTCAAAAAAAATAAAAGAAAATCAGGTTTTAGATGACATAACTTATGAATTCGAAAATAGAAAAGTATATGGTTTATATGGCCAGAATGGTTCTGGAAAAACGATGTTGCTGCGGGCGATTAGCGGTCTGATTCGTATTGATAGTGGGAGCATTTTCATAAATGGAGAAAAACTTCATGATACGATTTCATTTCCGCCTAATACAGGCATTGTAATCGAGAATATGGAACTTTTACCAGAATGTTCTGCAAAGAAGAATATGGAAGTATTAAGTGGAATTAAAAAGATTGCAAATGAAAAAGATATCAGTCGCGCATTGAGTAGGGTAGGGTTAGATCCGGATTCGGATAAAAAAGTAAGAAAATTTTCACTTGGTATGAAACAAAGGCTAAATATTGCGCAGGCTATATTTGAGAATCAGGAAATGATATTGCTGGATGAGCCCACGAATGCGTTGGATGAAGAAGGAGTTCAGCTAATCTATAATATTATTCGTGAGGAAAAGCAGAGAGGTGCAACGATTATTGTGGCTACGCATCATAAAGAAGATTTAAAAGAGCTTTGTGATGTAATTTTGAAAATTTCATCTGGAAAAATTGTTGAGGAAACGAAATTATGAAAAATAAGAAAGTTTTAGGTACTATTTTAATTACGGTTGTATTAATATATTTTGCAGCAGGAGCTATTTTCTTCGGAAGGGATAAAAATACAGAGATACAGGCGCAATATGTGGAAAATAACGAAGGACAGGAAGTAGAGCTTCAGATGTTCGAAGCAGAAGAACAGGCAAAAGAAGAGGTTCTGCTGATTGATAGTCAAAAAGAAGAGGAAACAATTGACAAGGGTGAATTATTATCTCAAATTGAGACATCGAAAAATTATTTGCAGGAAAATCTTGTAAATATAACTTCTGAGAATGAAAATTATATAGAATTGCTACATCACAGTGCTTTTTTCATAGCTTTGGGTGAAAAATATGATAGTGATGATAATAAATTGGTTCAGACAGCAAAAGAGATACATACGTATCTTATAAATCTATTACAGGAAGGGGAAGACGAAGCTACGGAAGAAAAATTAATAGAAGAATTGCAAGATATTAGTGATGAAACCATGACAGAGCTGGTGGATAATATTATGGAATAAAACTCCTACAAACAAAATATTGACATCCACCGCAATATCAGATATGATTTTATCATTGATATTCGCATAGGAACGAAAGGCAGAGTGGTCAAGAAACGAAAGGCATCTTGATTATTCTGCTTTTTTTGAAATATAGCGTAGGAAAGGAGTCAGAGCCGCAGCAGGCAAGGCCTTGAAGCGGCAAGGGTTGCGATGGATAAGAATATTTCAGAGAACATTATTGAACTGAAAGGAATTAATAAAACGTTTGATGACAACTTTGCAGCTGTCAAAGACTTTAACCTTCAGGTAAAAAAAGGAGAGTTTGTCACATTTTTAGGACCGTCCGGTTGTGGAAAGACAACAACCTTGCGTATGATTGCGGGATTTGAGATTCAGACGGAAGGACAGATTTTATTAAATGGGGAGGATATCAGTAAACTTCCTCCAAATAAAAGACCAATCAATACAGTATTCCAGCGGTATGCATTATTTCCGCATTTGAATATTTTCGATAATATTGCGTTTGGGTTAAAACTCAAGACAAAAGAGGTTACCTATCAGAATAAGCAGGGTGAGACCATTACGAGACAGGAAAAACTGTCTAAAAAAGAGATTCAGGAAAAAGTAAAGCATGCACTTGAAGTAGTAGACTTAGAAGGATTTGAAAAGAGAAGCATTTCTACGTTGTCTGGTGGACAGCAGCAGCGTATTGCGATTGCAAGAGCCATTGTCAATGAGCCGGAGATTCTGCTGTTAGACGAGCCACTTGGAGCGTTAGATTTGAAGATGAGAAAAGAAATGCAGCTTGAGCTTATGGCAATGCATAAGGAACTCGGCATTACATTTATCTATGTCACCCATGATCAGGAAGAAGCATTGACGATGTCCGATAAAGTAGTTGTCATGTCGGATGGAATGATTCAGCAGATTGGGACGCCGGAAGAGATTTATAATGAACCGAAAACTGTCTTTGTGGCAGACTTTATCGGGGAAAGTAATATTTATAACGGTAAAATGACAGGAGAAAAGAAGGTACGTTTCTGTGGTGCTGATTTTGCATGTTTAGATGATATGCCAATCGGTGCGAATGTCGATGTTGTGGTAAGACCGGAAGATATTATTATGACGAGACCGGAAGATGGAACAGTTACAGGTGTAGTGGACTCTGTGATTTTCAAGGGAATGCATTATGAAATTATTGTGCAATCCGGTGATAACGAAATCGTCATCCAGAGTACAAAGAGTGCAAAAGAAGGCGATACCATTGGTATGAGCATAGAACCGGATGGTATTCACGTTATTTTAGCAGAAACAAATCATAATATTTTCGAAGGTGAACTTACAAAAAATTATACGGTACGATTTGCCGATGGTGAGTATGAGTGTGATGTGACAAAACTGTATGGAGGTTCTGTCATAAATGAAAATGGAGTTCTTGTAAATGAAAACGGGGACGAAATCTATACGGATGGTGTAAAAGTTAATGTAAAAGTTCCTGTTAATGCAGTTACGATGAGCGATGATACCGAGGTGGAAGGTATCTGTGGACATATTGTTTCCCTAATCTATAAGGGTGATCATTATCACTACATTGTTAGAACGAAGAATGATGAGGATATCCACTTGCATGATGAATATTTGTGGAATGAAAATGACTATGTCAGCTTAAAGATTCCAAAAGACAGGATAGAGCTCTCATTTGCGGATGAGGACTGAAAGGAGTCAGGAAAATGAATTTGCGTTTTTCAAGAAAACAACTGAGTATTCCATACGCAGTGTTTCTATTATGCTTTGTGATTGCACCGTTAATTGTAGTGCTTTATTATGCATTTACCAATGGAGAGGGCAGATTTACCATGGAAAATTTTGTGAATTTCTTTACAAGCCCGAATACCATTGGTACGCTTTGTTACAGTCTTGCAGTGGCAGTAACAGTTACGTTTTGCTGTGTTTTGGTTGCTTATCCGGTAGCCTATATTTTAGCCAAAAGCAATATAAAGAGAAAAACGGTATTGTTAGTGCTTTTTATTGCACCGATGTGGATTAACTTTACCTTGCGTGTTGTGGCATTGAAAGAAGTACTGACCATGATAGAGGGGAATCTTGCCTATCATCCTTTTTTCAATACAGTGCTTGGTATGACGTATGATTTCCTGCCATTTATGATTTTGCCACTTTATACGACGTTAAGTAAGCTGGACAATTCTTATCTGGAAGCAGCAGCAGATTTGGGAGCTGGTTCTGTGGCTACCTTTTTAAAAGTAACCCTTCCGTTAAGTGTTCCGGGTTTGGTCAGTGGTGTGACTATGGTATTTTTACCATCTATGACAAACTATGTTATTTTAGATATGCTTTATAACAGTACTTATATTATGGGAAGTCTGATTGGAAGCTACTTCAATGCTTATGACTGGCATAGCGGATCTATGATTTCGATTGTTTTATTGATTATTATATTTGTCATTACATGGGCGACCAATGGATTTGACGAAGAAGAAACGAACAGGGGGGCGATTTTATGATGAAAAAAGTATTGCGTTCCTCATGGCTGGCGTTGGTATTGTTGTTTATGTATCTGCCGGTATTGATTCTGATGGTGTATAGTTTTACAGATACGGCGACGATTGGAACGAAGGGAAATTTTTCACTGCAAAATTATGTGACCTTGTTTACAACAGGGGAATTATTGAAAATGATTGGTGGCACGTTTGCATTGGCATTTGGTTCGGCTCTGATTGCGACAATTTTGGGAACCATTGGTGCCATTGGTGCATTTTATTGCCGCAAAGGACCAAAACATGTGATAAACCTTGCTAATCAGATTCCGGTTGTCAATGCAGAGGTGGTAACAGGTTTTTCCCTTTGTGTTCTTTTGATTGTAGTATTAGGGTTAAATAAAGAATCCTTTTTCCCACTCGTAGTGGGACATGTGGTTTTGGAAGCGCCGTTTGTTTATTTGTCGGTATTGCCCAAATTAAAACAGATGGATAACAGCATCTATGAAGCAGCAAGAGATTTGGGTGCCAGTGCAAGAACAGCATTGATGAAAGTAGTTGTTCCGCAACTGATTCCGGGTATCGTTTCAGGCTTTATCCTGTCAGTGACACTTTCTTTGGATGACTATTTTATTACGACGTATACTAAACCGGCTACTTTTGATACCATCAGCACGTATGTGGTAAACGCGACAAAGGGCTCTCATACCGAGATTAAGACGGCACTTTGGGCATTATCTACTGTTATTTTTATCGTGATACTGACGGTATTGTTAGTGGGAAATGCCATTTCAGCAAGAAAGGCAGGTGCGGAACATGACAGATAGAAATAGAACTTATTCCGCCAATGCAAAAGAGTGGAAACAATATTTTGCAGCCTGCGCGATTACAAGTGTAGTAGTTATGAACTTTTCCGGGATTTCCGTACAAGCCAAAAATATAGGAAAGACAGAGAATGCAGTGGAACTGGAGAGCGCAGCAAAAACAGAGAATGTAATTACGCTTCGTGTCTGCAACTGGGAAGAATATATCGATGAAGGCGGCTGGGAAGAGGATGAGGTCATTGACCTGGAAAGCCAGGATATTTTTGGTGAGAACTCTCTGATAGAAGATTTTGAAGACTGGTATTACGAAACTTATGGTGTAAGAGTAAATGTGGAATATTCTACGTTTGGAACGAATGAAGAGTTGTATAGCCAGTTGAATTTGGGAAATGTCTATGATTTGGTCTGCCCTTCGGATTATATGATTATGAAGCTCATGAAAGAGGACAAGTTAGAACCGCTTTCTGATGAGTTTTTCTTAGAAACAGATACCAATAATTACTATGTGAATGGATTATCTCCTTATATACAAGGGGTTTTTGAGGAAAATGAGATAGACGGAGAAGCGTGGGCAGAGTATGCAGCCGCTTATATGTGGGGAATTACCGGAATGGTATACAACCCAGAGGAAGTGACCGAAGAGGAGGCTTCCACATGGTCGATTCTTACCAACGATAAATTTTACCGTCAGGTTACAATTAAGGATAATGTAAGAGATGCTTATTTCCCGACACTTGCCATCTTAAATGAAGACCTTCTGACAAGTGAATCATTTCGAAGCAGTGCAGATTATTCTGAAAAATTATCTGCAGTGATGAATGACACGGATAAGGCAACGATTGATGCAGCAGAGGAAAAATTAAAAGAGATTCGAGGAAATGTCTATTCGTTTGAGACAGACAGCGGAAAAGCAGATATGATTAGCGGAAAAGTACTTGCCAATCTCCAATGGTCAGGAGATGCAGTGTATGCGCTCGATCAGGCAGAGGAAGATGACTTTTATCTGAATTGGGCAGTACCGGAAGAATGTACCGACCTTTGGTTTGATGGTTGGGTCATGTTAAAGAGCGGGATTGGTGAGGATGCTGCTAAAAAACATGCAGCAGAGAGTTTTATCAATTTCCTGTCAAGACCGGATAATGTCGTGCGAAATATGTACTATATCGGATACACGTCAGCGATTGCCGGAGGCGACAGCAGTCTTGTCTTTGAGTATGCAGACTGGTGTTATGGGGCAGAGGATGACGAAGAAGAGACTATTGAGTATCCGGTAGGATATTTCTTCTCCGGCGATAATCAGGATGAGGATTACATGATTACAGCTCCGGCGGAACAGGCACATCGACAATTAGCAGCGCAGTATCCGTCTGAAGAGGAGATAGAGCGAAGTGCTGTTATGTTGTATTTTGATGAGGAAGGCAATGCCAACATTAATCAGATGTGGATTAATATTCGGTGTTTTAACTTAAGTATGTTATCCGGTACGCAGTGGGCAGTAATAGGTATTATAGGAATTATAATTGTCGTGGTGATTTTACTTGTAAAATTCAGCGACCGAATTTTTAGAAGGAGAGCACCAAAAGGATATACACGAGTGGAGAAGTAATCGCATGCATTATGTAAAAGCAAAAGGAATCCTATCTGCAAAAAATGGGATGAATTTATATCGTGGCTGTTCCCACGGTTGCATTTATTGTGATTCCAGAAGTAAGTGTTATCATATAGAGCATGAATTTACTGATATTGAAGTAAAGGAAAATGCACTTGAGCTGTTAGAGGATGTCCTAAGACATAAACGGAAAAAATGCATGATTGGAACAGGTAGCATGACAGATCCCTACATTCCGTTAGAAATGAAATTGGAGCATGTTAGAAAAGCACTTGTTCTAATCGAACAGTATGGATTCGGATTTACGGTTATCACAAAATCAAACCGTATTTTAAGGGATCTTGATTTATTAAAGTGCATTCATGAGAAAACAAAATGTGTGGTGCAGATGACATTGACAACTTATGACGAAGCACTTTGTAAAAAAATCGAACCAAATGTCTGTACGACAAAAGAACGTTTTGAAGTGCTAAAGAAAATGCGTGATGCGGGGATTCCAACGGTAGTCTGGCTTACGCCAATCCTGCCGTTTCTGAACGATACCGAAGAAAATATTTCCGGTATCTTAGAGATGTGTATTGAGGCAAAAGTCTATGGAATTATCTGTTTTGGGATGGGACTAACGCTCCGGGAAGGAAACCGGGAATATTTTTATGAGCAGCTAGACAGACTATTTCCCGGCATAAAAGAACGTTATATTCAGAACTACAAAAACCAATATATCATTGACAGCCCTGCAAACAACAGATTAATGAAGTTGTTTCATGAAACCTGTGAGAAGAATGGGATTGTCCATGATAATGAACAGATATTCCAATACCTTTCTACCTTTGAAGAAAAAGGGATGGAGCAACAGCTAAGCTTATGGGATTTATAGGTTTTTAATCCATGCTACAATTTCAGCGGCTCTCATTTCCCAAGTATCATGTTCACAGACAAATTTTTGCCCGGCAAGGGCAATATTTTCATAAGCTGCAGGATTTTGAAGAAAATCCTGCACTTTTTTTAAGAACCCATCCATATCTTTTAGCGAATAGGAAATCAGCCCGGTATGTTCCGGGAAGTGCTTTGAAAGGTAACCACTCTCATCGGAAATAGCCAAAGCGCCATTTCTCATGGCGGAGAAAATGCGGTCGTGTGCACCGTTTTTAAACCAAGGCATGACATTTAAGACAGCTTTCGCATCTGCCATTTTAGAAAAAGTTTCCTTAAAATCACAGGTCCCATGGAAACGAAAGTGCTCTTTTCCCTCGCACTTGAATTTTTCCCAGCCGTGTCCAAAGATGTCAACGGTGACACTGCCTTTTGCAAGAGTACGAAGTACCAAGTCACGGACATAGGCAGTAATATAGGTATCAACCAGAAAATAAAGCTGCATATACTGGGCAAAGGTAGGTGGTGGTAATACCACCTCATTTTTTTGCAAAAGAAGTTCAAAGACCTTTTCACACGTGAGAGAAAAATCGTCTTTTAGTGCATCTATCATTTTATACATATCTCTGGCAAGACTAGAATCACAGTTGTCAATAATATGTAACACCTCTGCCGGGTCGGTATAAGTTCCGGTAAACAGCAAATCATAATGCCGTTTGGAAAAAGGAATGACCGGTAAGTCTTCTGTCGGCATAGCTCCGATTGGCAGAACTAAAACAGAGCGGATATTCGGATAATAACGTCTGATGTAGTCGGCATGGTCATAGTCAAGGCAGATGACATGGTAGTTTTTCAATTTTTCTTTTAGATTATCATGCTGATAGAGTGGATGATCTAAGATATAGTTGAAAAATGGTGCATCGAATTCATCCAGATAATAGTCCATGGTTTCATCATCTAAGCCCTGTGGCACTTTCGAATTAAAATCAAAGATGGCATCAAAATGTTCTTTGGTAATTGCCTGCAATTCGGCAAGACTTTTTCCTTCTAACTCAAAAATGATGCTCTCATGTCCAAGTTTTTTTAAAGAATCTACTAGACAATCTGCAAAATAATAAGTAGAATTGTAACAGACTGATTTTGATTTTAAAATTAGAAATCTCATAAAGTTACCATGCCTTTCCCGTAATCTATAAGGCGAAAGCATTCACCACTATATTATATCCACGCTAGTTATTATTTTTATCATAGCGTTTTCAGGAAAAGGAAGCAAGTATTTTTTGTCATTACAATTTCTTATGGGAGAGATGAAAAAGTGGATGTTTACGAATAAAAAATTAATGATTACAATGAGGAATAAGAAATAAAGGAACAGGCAAAGAAGCTGAAAGCAGTAGTTTGCCTGTTCTTTTATTTTACAACAAATGCTTTGCTAAATTAAAGCAATAAAGCTGTAAATTCCCTGCGAAGATTCAGTTGCCAAAAGGTGTAATCAGTGGGGGTGTCAGGCAAACTGCATGTGGCAGCAGTGGGAAAAAGGGAGGAAATATAATTGATTTTTCGGGAAATACCATATGAAAGAATTACATATGAAACAATAGAAGAAAAATACAAAGATTTGACAAAACGGTTAAAAGAAGCACAAAGCTGGAACGCATGCCAGAAAATTCTGCAGGAGCGGAGAGTACTTTGGGAGGAAATGACACCAATGGAAATCTGCATGGTAAGACACGATTTAGATATTGCAGATGCTTTTTATGCCAAAGAGCAGGACTATTACAATGAAATAGGACCAAAGATTTCGGAATTATCCGTGGAGTTTGATGAGGCGTTGTTGGCATCACCATTTCGAAAAGAAATCGAAGAGGAAATTGGAAGTGTTTCGTTTGCCATAATGGAAAATGCAAAGCGTTCCATTTCGAGTGAGGTCTTGGGGCTGATGCAGGAAGAAAGTCAGCTTATGGAAGAATATACGAAGCTCACTGTATCAGCAACGGTTTCTTGGGAAGGAAAAGATGTAGAACGGTATGGAATGACAGAGTATTGTCAGTCAGCAGACCGGGAGATACGAAAAAAAGCAGTAAAAGCAGTGTCAGATTCCTGGCTCGAACAAAAAGAGGAACTGGAACAGATTTTTGATAAATTGGTAAAAAATCGTCATGAGCAGGCCGTGCGACTTGGATTTTCTAATTATACGGATAACTGCTACTGCAGTAAGAACCGAATCGGATATGGAAAAAAAGAAGTGGAACAGTTCCGAAACGAAGTAAAAAAATACATTGTACCGATGTTGGTAAAACAGGAAGAAAAAAGAAGAGAGCGACTAGGGTTAGAACATCTTTACAGCTATGATGGAATCTTTTTTCAAGAGGGAAATCCGATTCCGATTGGAAGTTCGAAAGATTGCTTACAATATGTAGTTGAAATGTTCTCGGAGTTATCTGAGGAGACAAAGGAGTTCATTGAGTATCTTATGGAGCATGAGCTTTACGATGTGGAGTTGCGTCAGAATAAACACGCCGGAGGCTATATGGCATATTTAGACGCGTATAAGGCACCTTTTATTCTGGCAAACTTCGATGGCACCTCGGAAAATGCCTATGTTATGACACATGAAGGAGGTCATGCATTTCAGGCATATTTAAAGCGGGAAGAGCCAATCAGGGAACGGTGTCAGCTTTTAAGTGAAGTGGCAGAAACCCATGCAATGGCAATGGAGTTTTTTACGTATCCATATATGGAACTGTTCTTTGGAGAGCGGGCAAAAGATTACCGCACGATGCACTTAGAACAGACACTGACAAGAATTATTTATCAGTGTGAGCAGGATGAATTTCAGCAGATTATTTATGAACAGCCGGAGATGTCACCGGAAGAAAGAAATCAGCTATGGCTGAAGTTAGAAAAGGAATATTTCCCATCCAGAGATCTTACAGGAAATGCATTTGCAGAGAAGGGATGTGGCTGGATGCGGATTCCACATATTTATTACTGGCCATTTTACGCAATTGAGTATGGACTTGCGCAGGTGAATGCATTGGAATTCTACCATATGATAAAGCAGGACAAAGATAAGGCATGGAAGAGCTATTTACAGTTTTGCATGGAAAGCGGAGAATATGATTTTCTCGAGCTGACAAAGAGGGCAGGATTGCCAAATCCATTTGCAGAAGGGGCAATGGAGCAATTATCGAATTTAATTCTTTTATAGAGTTAAAAATATAAAACATGAGGAGGAAAAATTGATGAAAAAACAAGTAGTATCAATTTTGCTTGTACTTTCTATGGCAGCTTCTTTATTGGCTGGCTGTGGTGACAGCGGAAGCAGTAAAGGCAGCGTAGAAGGCGGAACAGAAACAGCAGAGGGAGAGAGTGGTGAGTATACTTACCACACAACAACATCCATGGTAAGTACATGGAGCCCGACAGACTGGCAGATCGCTTCCGAATACGATATTTTGGGCTATGCAATGTCATCGTTTTGGGCATTTCGACTGAATGAGGCGATGGATGATTATGTAATTGAGCCGGATCTCGCAACCGATTATCCAGAAGATGTGACTGCAGAATATGCCGGTAACGAGACATATGGTGTTCCGGCAGATGCAACAGAAGGATATGCATGGAAAGTAACTTTAAGAGAAGATGCGACATGGGAAGATGGAACTCCAATTGATGCAGGCGATGTAGAATATTCTTTGCAGCAGTTTTTAAATCCGGAGATGAAGAACTATCGTGCATCCTTGTTCTATACAGGAAGCGTTGGAATTGCAAATGCGAAGAGCTATTATGAATCCGGTGCAATCCTTTATGGTTCAGCAGTAGATAGCGGACTTTCTATTGGAGATTTAACCGTAGACAGTGAAGGAAATTACACAGATGCAGAAGGAAATCCAGCATATTTTGCATGGTCTGCAACGATGGAATCTTTAGGATATGCATTAACAGATTACGCAGATTATTTCCCGGAAGAAACCTATAGTGCCTTAGACGCGTTGGCAAATGGTGATGGATATATTCCGATGACAGAGGAATCCAAAGAGTTATTATTTGGATTTACTTCCAGCGATACCTGGGGAAATGAAACAGAAGAAGATTTGATTTATTATGTAGCAGTACAGGATGGCGTAGGAGAAAGTGTTGACTGGAGCAATGTAGGATTTGTGAAAGATGATGATTACACATTTACAGTTATTCTTACAAATCCAACTACACTGTTCAATGTTGAAAGTGGATTGGACTCTCTTACATTAATCAAAGAAGATTTATATGAAGCAAATAAACAGGAAACTGGTGGAGTCATCAAATCTTCTTACGGAACAGCAGTAGACAAATTCAGTTCCTATGGTCCATATAAAGTTGTAGACTATCAGGAAGGAAAGCAGATTACATTAGCAAAAAATGAGAACTGGTATGGATACAGCGATCCGATGTACGAAGGAAAATATCAGACAACCGGAATCGTTCTGCAGATGATTGATGAACATAGTACCCAGTTATCTTTATTCTTACAGGGAAAATTAGATGTGGTTGGACTGGCAGCAGATGATATGGATACTTATGGAACCAGTGATTACATTTATTTTACGCCGGAAACTTATACATACTATCTGACATTAAATACAGATTTTGATTTATTAAAATCCCGTGAGACAGAAGGTGTGAATAAAACAATCTTTACTTATGAAGACTTCCGCCATGCACTTTCTGTAGCAGTTGATCGTAACGATTATGTAAAGAGCTGTACAGCAGGATATGATCCGGCTTACGGATTATTAAATGATATCTATATTTGTGATCCGGAAACGAATACCATTTATCGTGATACTGATTATGCACAACAGACACTTTGCGATGTATATGGAGTCAGTGATGTCAGCGAATTAACAGGTTACGATAAAGAAGAAGCTTCTGTCTTATTACAGTCAGCTTATGATGCATGTTATGCAGACGGTAATATTTCAGATGATGATGTGGTTGAAATTGAATATCATGTTTATGGTACGGACTCACATTATCAGAAGACGGTAGACTTTGTTCAGAATGCATTAGATGAAGCAGCTGTAGGAACATCATTAGATGGAAGAATTAAAGTAACGCTAGTAGAAGATCAGGATTACTACAACAGTATGAAGACCGGACAGGATGATATGATTCTTGGTGCCTGGGGTGGTGCAGATACGGATCCATATAGTATGATGCAGTGTTATTGTGACCCGGATTATATTACAGAATATGGATTTGATCCATATCAGGAACTTACCATTTCGGTACAGGGTGAAGATGTTACGAATACTTTCAATGGTTGGTATTTGGAACTTTGTGAAGGCGAATATGCAACAGCAGAATTAGATGTAAGAAATGAAGTTCTTGCTGGTATTGAAGAAGGATTATTATCTGATTATCATATTATTCCAATGATTTCACGAACAAGTGCAACACTTTACTCTCAGAGAATTGTATGGCCATGTGATTGGGTAAATTCTATTGTACAGCGTGGTGGACTGGAAAACATGACCTATACCATGGATGATGCAGAATGGGATGCTTACTGCGCAGAGCAGGGAAACAATCTTACATACTAGAATTTAAAGTAGGAATAGACAAAAGATAGTAGAACCAATCTTTTGTCAAAAATAAAATTAGAAAGCAGCGGGGAAGCAGTGACAGAAATAGCACTGCTTTTCCCCATTCTTGGAGAAAAAAGATGTTTAAATATATTATGAAGAGAATTTTGCTCGCAATTGTGAGCTGCTTTATTATTATGACAATGCTTTTTGTGTTGATTCGAATGCTACCAAATCCAGTCGTTCAGGTAACCGGTGGATATGCCAAAGCATTAGAGGATATGCGAAAAGCATGGGGTTATTATGATCCCATTATTGTTCAATATGGAATTTTTCTAAAAAATGTAGTTACAAAATTTGATTGGGGATTCTGTACGACAGTGGGAACTTTCTTACAGCCGGTATCGGAATATATGTTCAGCAAACTTCCGGCCACTCTTTATGTCAATGGACTGGCACTTTTGATTGGACTTCCATGTGGCGTTGTATTTGGAATCTTAGCTGCAATTTTTAAAAACAAGTGGCAGGATCAGGTAATCAACGTATTCATCATGTTTTTTATCTCAATCCCATCTTTTGTCTATGCAGTAATGCTTCAGTATTTTGTTGGATTTAAGTTAGGCTGGTGCCCGTTGATTATGGAAAGCGGTACTGCATATTTTACAGCTAAGATGTTCCGTTCCGCAATTTTACCAATTTTGTCTCTTTCGTTTGGAACCATGGCAGGAGACATGCGACTGGTACGTGCAGAATTGACGGAGACATTGACCAGTGAATATATGTTGTTAGCCAGAACAAAAGGATTAACAAGAAGACAGGCAACCTGGCGTCATGCATTTCGAAATTCTATGGTTCCAATCCTGCCATCCTTTATGGCGGATGTCATCTATATCATTAGTGGTTCCCTGATTATTGAGCAGATTTTTGCAGTGCCGGGAATTGGAAGAACCTATCTGGCAGCAATTAATATGCGAGATTACAGTGTATTCCTTTTTGTCAGTATGTTCTATGTTGTAATCGGACTGTTTTGTGGAATTATTTTTGATTTGAGCTATGGAATTATAGATCCTAGAATCCGTATGGGAGGTGACAAGACAAATGAGTTATAAAGAATATGAGCATATTCCAAAAGAGAAATTTGAATTTGTTCAGATGAATGAACGGATTCATGATAAAGAACTCGAAACAAAGCCAATCGGTTTTTTTCAGGACGCGATGAGACGGTTTGCCCATAACAGGGGAGCGGTTGTCTGTGCCATCATTTTGTTTTGTCAGATTTTGTTTGCAATCATAGTACCATTCGTATCCAATTACGAAGTTTCTGAAAAAGATGGCTATTATGCTTACTGCCTTCCAAAATTAAGTGATAAGCTGGGATTTTGGAATGGATGCTCAGATAAAACTGTAAATCAGCAGACCTATGATTACTATTCAGCGATACCGGGAGCGGTAGCAGAATTCTATGGAACAGAGGAAGCTATCGTTGCGAACCGCGCGCAGACCATGTATAACATTTCGCTGGATTCCTATGCTAAGGTTGGTTATGTAAACCTATTGGTGACGCAGGCAGAGTTAGAGGAAGCAAAAGCATATGAGGAAGAAACAGGAATACAATTGCTTTACCCATTGGTAGATGAAAGTCTAGTGGAATGCAGAACATATGCAACAGATCCAAATGCATGGTATTTAACCGATCAGAAGGGTGTTGCAAAAAGAGATGACAATGGGGAACTTCAGAATATCTATATGTTGGATGAAACATCCGATGACGGTTATCTTTATGCACAGTCTAAAATGAATGGTGCACAATATAAAATCCGTGTTCTTTATTCAGAATGGTATCATTATCAGAATGGAAAATACCCGTGTTTCTTATTTGGCTCTGATGAATTTGGATATGACATTTGTGTACGTTTGGCAGCAGGTGCAAGACTTTCCCTTACAGTATCTGTTTCAGCAGCAGTTATTAACCTGATTCTTGGTATTATCATTGGAGCGCTGGAAGGTTATTATGGTGGAACATTTGACCTTGTTATGGAGCGGATCAAGGATATTTTATGGCAGGTGCCATCACTTGTATTTATGACGTTATTCCAGATTTATTTTGCAAGAAAAATGGGTGCACTATTTGCCATGTTTATCTGCTTTATTGCATTCGGATGGATTTCAACTTCATCTACGGTGCGAGCCCAGTTCTATCGTTTCAAAGGGCAGGAATATGTCATGGCGGCGCGTACGTTAGGAGCAAAAGACAGGAGATTGATTTTCCGTCACATTTTGCCAAATGCATCTGGATTTATTATTACAGTATCAGTGCTTTCCATTCCGGGAATTATTTTTTCAGAAGCAACGTACTCCTATCTGGGAATTGTAAATATGAATAGT
>JBJELY010000218.1:0-52262 GCA_051879395.1 Roseburia sp.
CAATCTGTCTTACAATAACCATCTTGTCTTCTCCTGCATAATTAATGGCATTATTCACAAGATTATAGATAACTTGAAATATTTTAAATTCGTCCGCCTCTACTTCCACTTCTTTTTGACATTCAAAATTAATGGTATATCCATCTTGTTCCTTTAATTTATTATAACGTTCAAAAACAGATTTAATACTTTCCGTCAAGTTATAAACAGATGCATTTTTTTCTAAGACTCCTGCCTGCAATTTTGAAATATCCAGCATATCATTTACCAGATTAGTCAAACGCTTTGCTTCATCAATCACAACCTGAACATTCTCAGGCGTATTTTCTCCCGGAATATCCCGCATCATCTCAGAATATGCAATAATCATCGTCAATGGTGTCCGAAGGTCATGAGAAACATTTGCAATCAGTTCCCGCTTCAGGCTTTCATTTTTATCCAATTCCTTTGCCGTCTGCGTCAGAGTATCTGATAATTCTGCAATTTCTTTATAGTCTCTGCCATCAAAAACTACATCAAATTTTCCCTTTGCCATTTCTTTTGCAGTCGCATTAATCTTTATCATTGATTTTGAAATTTGTCGGGAAATCAAAAGCGCAATAAACATGGACAAAAAAATCATAATCGCAGTAATACAAACTAATTCAACACGAAGTGTATGTACCGTTGCATCAATTGGTGTCAATTGAGAGTTCACAAACAATACCAAATCCTCAGTCCCGTCATTTACAATATTGACGTAAATAACGCTCTCCATCATTTCCTGTCCGTGATTCTGCATAAATCTTCCGTCTTCCATGGCTTCTGGTGGAGCATCATCAAATTCAGGTAGAAATGTCATATTTTTACTACCTTCAAATTCAATCTCGGTAGATCCTCCCTCTTTTAAAGCTTTCTCATAATACCGTTCAAAGTCTTTAAAAGGTATTTGATTTAGTCTTGTAGTTGCAATATATTCTGCACTATATAAAGCATTTCCATTTGTATCGGTTACAAAAATCGCAAGATTGTTATAAGATGCCAGTGCATCAATCTGCTCAGAAATATCTTCTGAACCCGACTGCAAAATAGCAATTGCCTCCGATGTCACCTGCTTTACTTCTGTCTTTTTTATCATTTTATAAAAACTATCCAGATAGCAAATCTGAATCAACCACAAGACAACCAGAAGTATCGCCGTAAATCCTAGCAAGTATAGAAAAATTTTCCACTTAATACTTATTTTTTCATGCTTCAAAACGATATCCCACCCCTCGAAGTGTCACTAAAAATTTACGGTATTCTCCCAAACTGCTTCTGAGCAATTTGATATGGGTATCTAAAGTTCTGTCATCTCCATAGTAATCATATCCCCATACCTCTGTAATTAATCTCTCCCGTTCTAAGGCAATATTACGGTTCTTTACCAGATAAAACAGTAAATCATATTCCTTTGGAGACATCTCAACTCTCTCCCCGTCTATGCTTACCGTCCTTCCAGTAAAATCTACTTTTAATCCTTCTATCTGGAAAACATCATGTTCCACACCGTTTTCCTTAGAACGGTTCCGGCTGATAACAACCTTAACCCTCATCATCAATTCCTTTGGCGAAAAAGGTTTCACAACATAATCATCAATTCCCAATTCAAATCCATGAATCCTATCATATTCCTCGCCTCTTGCAGAAAGCATAATAATTGGTATATCTTTCTCTTTTTTTATCTCACGGCAAGTAGAAAATCCGTCAAGTTCCGGCATCATAACATCTAAAATAATGACATCAAAATCTTCTTTTTTACAAATGTCTATTGCTTCCATGCCATCCTTTGCTTCAATAATTTCATATCCTTCAAATTCACCATATTTTCGAATAATTGCTCGTATTTTTTCTTCATCATCTACCACTAATATTCTTTCCATAACTTTTCTCTCCTTTTTCTTTCACTAAAGTTTCTGGTTACAAATTATCAATGCAATGTGATGAATATGTGACAAATTTCTGATTCTTAAAAGAAATAATCAGAACGCGCATTTCTAAGTTCACGACTAAACCACAAAAATGCCATTAAAAAAATCAACATTTCAAAAATATTTGCATATTGAATAGAAATCAACAATTCATCTACGAGATTCAGAATTCCAACCGCCATCATAATGATACCGAAGATTGCTTCTTTTTTATAAATTGACGCTATAAAAGCTTTTTTGTTTTTACAATGTCCCAATTCTTCATTCGAAACCAGCATGCTGCTAATCTCACCAGACTTGTTCATTTTCATGGCTGAAATCACCATATAAAGTCCAAACAGAACAATTACAACGTCAAAAATTATCATCGTCAGCATTATCATAAATCCTCTTTTCTTCCAAATTCCTATTCTATTATAGACCGAACTTTTTCTAGTTGCAAGAAGTTGACGAAATAGACCGACAATTTCCATAAAATAGTGTAATTTTTTAGAATAATCATTGAACAATGGCTAAAATTAGTGTAAAATACAGATATATAACATAAATATTCACATGATAAGGAGACGGTTTTATGAGATTAGATGATGCAAAAATTCTGATAAGTGATGATTCCATTCTTGCAAGAAAACAGCTAAAAGATATGATTTCTTGTCATGGAGCACCTACTTATATCGAAGCCTCTAATGGTCAAGAGGCAATTGATAAGTACAAAACAGAACATCCTGACTTAGTTTTCTTAGATATTGTAATGCCAGTAAAAGACGGAAATGCTGCCATTCGTGAAATTATGGAATTTGATTCTTCTGCGGATATTATTATTGTTTCATCTGTCGGAACTCAATCTCAGTTAAAAGCAGCCATTGAAACAGGTGCAAAAGACTTTATACAAAAACCTTTGAACAATACACAAATTAAAAGTGTACTTGCTTCTAGATTTGAAGGGAGATAATTTATGTACGCACAGTTTTTTGGTAACTATCTTTTATCCAGAAATGTCGTTACTGCGGAACAGTTGGTACAGGCACTAGGACAGCTTTCCACAGAACATGTAAAAATGGGTACTCTTGCCATTCATGAAGGCTATATGACTGCAACTGAAGTGGAACAAGTACTCATTCTGCAAACTCATCAGGACAAACGTTTTGGAGAACTTGCAGTTGAAATTGGTCTTCTTTCTGAAGACGAAGTTCTTTCTCTTTTAAAAACACAAGGACCTGACTTTTTATTACTTGGTCAGATTTTTGTAGAAAATAATATCATTACCAATCAGGAATTAGAAAATCTGCTGGTTGATTATCAATCGGAAAATGAACTCATTGAGCTTGATATCACTACGGAGCAGAAAGAAAGTATCCAAAAACTCATTGAACGTTTCTTCCTTACAGCAGAACGTCCAATTTCAAATTTAGATTCTAAGTATATTGCACTTTTCTTTAATAACCTGATTCGTTTTATCGGTGATGATTTTACACCGGCAACACCGACTTTATGCCGGGAATATCCTGTTAATTTTTGTGTATCACAGAGAATTAACGGAAGCTATTCTCTTCGCTCCTATCTTGATATGGATGAGTCGACTGCCATTGCATTTGCTTCTCGCTATGTGGATGATGATTTCGATGAATTTGACGAATATGTAAGAGCTTCCTTAGATGATTTTTTAAATTTACATAATGGACTTTTTAACGTTAACCTTTCCAATGAGTCTTCGTTGGAATTAAGTTTAGAGCCTCCTGCTGTTGTTGAGGAAAATCTCCTTATTTTTGATGATGATGCATTTTTAATTCCAATTATTTTTCCATTTGGAACAATTCATTTCATCTTATCCTTTGAATCAACTAACGAATCGTAACTATCATTTTTCACATAAAACACCAAAGAAAAAGCAGCCTGTTAAGGCTGCTTTTCACTTTCTAAAAATGTCCAACAGGACTTTTATCTTTAGATATTTAAAAATTTCTTTACAACGCTCTGCATCTCATCTACTTCACAAACTGTATTATGTAATACCTCTGCGCTCCGGATTTCCTCAATTGCCTGTGGAACTGCCACATTTGCAATTTTACTTAATTCATCCACTAATTCAAAATCTGACATTGCATGATATTTTTCTGTATCAATTGCTTCCATAACGCTTCTGGTAAATTTAAATGGACTCGCAGTAGATGCAATTACAGTTTTAGTTTCTGTATCCTTTGTATCTTCTTTATATTTGTTGTAAACACCAGAAGCCACTGCTGTATGTGTATCAATGACATAGCCTGTCTTTTCATAAAGTGCTTTTATCACTTCTGCTGTTTCTGCTTCACTCGTATAGTTTCCATAGAAATCCTCTAACTGCACTTTCATCTCCGGTGTAATTTCGTATTTTCCTTCTGTTGAAAGTTTTTTCATCAGTTCTGCATTTTTCACAGCATCATTTCCTGCAATACGATAAATCAAACGCTCCAAATTGCTGGAAATTAAAATATCCATAGATGGAGAATTGGTCAAAACAAATTCTCTGTTCTTATCATACGCTCCAGTAGAAAAGAAGTCATATAAAACTTTGTTTTCATTGGATGCACAAATTAGTTTTCCAATTGGAAGTCCCATATTTTTTGCATAAAAAGCTGCTAAAATATTTCCAAAATTACCAGTTGGTACAACCACATTTATTTTTTCATCTTTACCAATGACTCCATTTGCATACAATTTGGAATATGCATAGACATAATAAACAATCTGTGGTACCAGACGTCCAATGTTAATGGAGTTTGCTGATGAAAACTGATAACCGGCAGCATTCATCTCTTCTGCCAGATCTTTATCAGAAAACATGGTTTTTACCCCTGTTTGAGCCTGATCAAAATTGCCATTAATTCCTACTACAAATGTATTTTTCCCTTTCTGGGTTACCATCTGCTTTTCCTGAATCGGACTAACACCATTCTTTGGATAAAATACAATAATCTTGGTTCCTTCTACATCCGCAAATCCTGCCAATGCAGCTTTTCCGGTATCTCCGGATGTTGCAGTCAAAATTACAATGTCATTTTTTACCTGATTTTTTCTTGCTGCCGTAATTAATAAATGAGGCAGAATAGATAATGCCATGTCTTTAAATGCAATGGTAGAACCATGGAATAACTCTAAATAATAAGCACCATCTGCGCTCACAAGCGGAGCAATTTCCTCAGTATCAAACTTACTGTCATATGCAGCATTGATACAATGTTTTAACTCATCCTCTGTAAAATCTGTTAAAAACTGCTTCATGACAGCATATGCTGTTTCCTGATAAGACATCTTTGCAAGTTCTTCTACACTCACATCAAGTGCCGGAATCTCTGTTGGAACAAAAAGTCCTCCATCATTTGCCAAACCTCTTAAAATTGCCTGTGAAGCTGTTACCTTTTCATTTGCATCTCTTGTACTTGCATACATTAATCCCATAACTTTAACCTCTTACTCTTTTTACTAAAAAACAACATTCTAATATTGTCTTTTGTGCATTACTACGTGAAAACTTACTTTCCACATTATATAAGAAACAACAGCACCATGTCAATGCACCTTTCTATCTTTTTTGAAATCCCTTGTCGGAACTGCCTATTTATGATAAATTAATATTAGATATGACAAATAAGCAATATGGGAGGGAACTCATGCTGCCAGGTGTATACAAAGCCTTCAAAAAAGACGGAACTGTTTACTATCGTTCTAATATCACCTTTCAAAATAAACATATCAGTCTCGGAAGTTTTCCGGAAGAAGAACTTGCCGGAAAAGCATACGAAGAAGCCGGACTTCTTTTGGAAAGTCCACAAATTTTGCTGGAAAATATTGACTTTTCCCGCTATCTTTTACCGTTTGAAAAAATAATCACTCTGTTAAATTTCCGCGACAATCGTTTCTATATCAAAACTCCCATTTATCTGCGGAAGGGCTATTTTTCTTATTTTCTTTCTCCAACCGAAGAATTAAAATTTGATATTGATGATTTATTTTACTATTCCAGTCGCAAAATTATGCGGCGTCAAGGACACCTTTTCGTCAATGATTATGGGATGCAGGTTTCTATTGCTTCCCGTTATGGAATCCGCAATTATGCCGTAGCCGGACGTGATTACTTTTTTGTCAACGGAGATACGCTTGATTACCGCTACTCCAATATATTAGTGCAAAACCCTTATTATGGTGTAAGCCGCATCGAAAAAAACGGTAAGTTTCGTTATAAAACGACAATCCACCTAAATGGGAACCATGTCATTGGCATTTATTCTTCCGAAACCAAAGCTGCCATTGCTTATAACAAGGCTGCTGACCTTGCAAAAAAGCACGGCATTCGCAAAAATTTTTCTGAAAATTATCTCATTGATATCTCTGCAAAAGAGTATGCAGAAATCTACACAAAACTTTCTATTTCCAAAAAATACATCAACTATTTGAATACATTATTATAAGAAAAGATACCAGCTTTGCAATTCGCTGCTGATATCTTTTCATTCATAATAAAATGTTGTTACATATTATTAATTACTTTCCTATTTCTGGTTAATATAGTTCACTAGTCCCTCGCAGTCAATAATTTTCTGCATAAATGGTGGAAATGCCTGTCCTTGATAAGTAGCACCTGTTGTCTTGTCTGTGATAATTCCACTATCAAAATCTACTTCTACTTCATCTCCTGCCGCAATTCCTTTTGCTGCCTCTGGACATTCAATAATTGGAAGTCCAATATTAATTGCATTCCGATAAAAAATTCTGGCAAACGTTTCTGCAATGACACAGCTGACTCCAGCTGCTTTAATTGCGATTGGTGCATGTTCTCTGGAAGAACCACATCCAAAATTCTTCGTCGCCACAATAATATCTCCGGTTGTTACTTTTTTTACAAAATCCTGATCAATATCTTCCATACAATGTGCTGCGAGTTCTTTTGGATCTGAGGAATTCAGATATCTTGCCGGAATAATTACATCCGTATCTACATTGTCCCCAAATTTAAATACGTGACCACATGCTGCTTTCATGTCTATACCTTACCTTTCCCGTAGCTTTTACGTTTTTTATGCAACTTCATCCGGATCAGAAATCTTTCCGGTGATGGCGCTTGCTGCCGCAACTGCCGGGCTGGCAAGATAGATTTCAGAATCCACGTGTCCCATACGCCCTACAAAGTTTCTATTTGTAGTTGAAACACATTTTTCATTTTCTGCAAGAATACCCATGTAACCGCCAAGACATGGTCCACAGGTTGGTGTACTGACCACGGCTCCTGCTTCGATAAATATCTTCAAAAGCCCCTCTTCCATGGCATCCAAATAGATTTTCTGAGTGGCCGGAATTACAATCACACGCAATCCTTTTTTCACTTTTTTTCCTTTTAAAATGGAAGCTGCTACTCTTAAATCATCCATTCGCCCATTCGTACAAGAACCAATGACAACCTGATCAATTTTGATGTCTCCTACTTCATCAATGGTCTTTGTATTTTCTGGAAGATGTGGAAACGCCACTGTCGGTCGAAGAGTGCTTAAATCGATGGTATATTCTTCCTCATAAACTGCATCTTCATCTGCTTCATAGACAACATATGGACGTTTGGAATGTTCCTCCATATACTGTTTTGCCAGATCATCTACTGGGAAAATACCATTTTTTCCACCTGCTTCGATTGCCATATTTGCAATTGTAAAACGGTCATCCATAGAGAGATACTGAATTCCTTCTCCCACAAATTCCATGGATTTATATAATGCTCCATCTACTCCTATCATTCCGATAATATGTAAGATAACATCTTTTCCGCTTACCCATTTTGCCGGTTTTCCGACCAAATTGAATTTAATTGCAGACGGCACTTTAAACCAAGCTTTTCCGGTTGCCATTCCAGCTGCCATATCTGTACTTCCAACTCCTGTTGAAAATGCTCCTAAAGCACCATAGGTACAAGTATGGGAATCTGCACCGATAATGACATCGCCTGCAACCGTCAGTCCCTTTTCCGGTAATAGTGCGTGTTCAATTCCCATTTCTCCAACATCAAAATAATTTGTAATTTCATGTTTACATGCAAATTCTCTCACGCATTTACAATGCTGTGCAGATTTAATATCCTTATTTGGCACAAAATGGTCCAATACAAGTGCAATTTTATCCTTATGGAAAACACCATCCACCTTCATCTTCTCCATCTCATGGATTGCAACCGGGGATGTAATATCATTTCCAAGTACAAGGTCTAATTCCGCTTCAATCAGCTGTCCGGCAGTTACTTCTGGAAGTCCTGCATGCGCTGCAAGAATCTTTTGCGTCATTGTCATTCCCATGCACATATTCCTCCTAATTATTAGTCTATGACAACAGATTTTTATATCTGGTGTCTGCTTTTGCCTTGCGGCATGTTTGTGTGAGTGTGTGTGTTATAATCTGGATTCAAATTTGAATCTGACTATCTAGGTGTTATTGTAGCATAGCTATTAATATAATAGAAATACATAATAAATATGTTTACCATAACTTAATATTATGTTATAATACGCATAACATTTTATAAGAATGTGTTATGCTATGTTGCAAATAAGTACACATTTTAGGAAAGGATTCGTTGTTATGAACCAAAATCTATCATCTTACCGAATTTTTTATACGGTTGCCAATACCGGTAATATTTCAAAAGCAGCCAAGGAATTGTATATCAGCCAGCCTGCTATTAGTAAATCCATTCAAAAACTAGAAGAAGGAGTCGGATGTAAGCTTTTTTCCAGAAGTTCAAGAGGTGTTGTTTTAACAGAAGAAGGAAAACTTCTTTATGACCACGTCCGCTCTGCCTTCGAAACCTTAAACCTCGGAGAAGAAAAATTACGCCGTTCTATTGAACTTGGAGTTGGACACTTAAAAATCGGTGTCAGTTCTACCCTTTGTAAATATATGCTGCTTCCTTACCTGAAAGAATTCATCAAACAGAATCCTCATATTTCGATTTCAATCTCCTGTCAGTCTACAAACGAAACTTTAAAGCTCTTAGAAGATAATAAGATTGATATTGGTCTGATTGGTCGCCCGGATTCTGTAAAGGGAATTCAGTTTGATTTTTTGGAAGAAATTGAAGATATTTTTGTTGCCACCAAAGACTACTTACATAATTTAAAAGCCCGCGGCGTTCAGAAAAATCAGATTTTGCAGAGTTCTACACTCATGCTCTTAGATAAAAATAATATGACACGTCAGTATATCGACGATTATTTGCAAGAAAATCAGATTCATGTAAAAGATTCCATTGATATTTCCAATATGGACCTGTTAATTGACTTTGCAAGAATCAGTGTAGGTGTTGCCTGTGTCATTAAAAATTTTGTTTTAGAAGATTTAGAAAATGGTTCTCTCGTAGAGATTCCTCTCGGTATTCCAATTCACAAACGTGAAGTTGGATTTGCTTATAAAAACAACCTCCATTCTTCGAAATCGCTTTCTGATTTCATCGACTTCTATCATAACTTCTAGGGACGTACTTTCCCGTTCAGCAGGGACTGTCCCTCCCCTCGGCGGGGACTGTCCCCGCCGAACGAGAGGCTTCCTCTATTTTTCAAATGCATGAATCCAATCCGCTTTCAAGAAATAAATCAAGAATATAATAGAGCTAATCGACCATGTCAATGGATATGCCCAAAAAATGACCTGAATCTTCGGAATCATCCTAACTACAATTGTAATATATGTAATTCGAATAATACACCACGATGCAAGCATCGTAAACATCGGAACAGATGACTTTCCTGCACCACGCATAATTCCTGCAATACAATGAGAAAATGCCAGTAAAAAGTAGAACAAACTCTCTGTATGTGCCTGCATGGTTGCCGTTGCAATAACCTCTGGGGTATTATCAAATGCCGCTGTAAAATACGGCATTGCAAAATAAACGAGCACCCCTACTAATTCTGCCAACGTAATGGAACAGGTAATTCCAAAATACGCACCTTTTTTTGCTCTGTCATACTGTCTCGCACCGAGGTTCTGTCCAATAAAAGTAGTTAATGACATAGCAAAACAGGTAATTGGCAGAAATGCGAATCCCTCGATTTTGGAATAAACACCACACCCCGCCACTGCAATTACACCAAACGCATTGATGTTTGACTGCACTACAATGTTGGCAATGGAAATCACTGAATTCTGCAGTCCGGACGGAAGTCCAATTCGAATGATCTGTTTGAGCATTCCCTGATGAAAACGAATTTCCTTTAAGAAGACCTGATAGACATCCTTCGTCCGAAGTAGCCGCACAAAGCAAAGGATTGCACTCACTGCCTGAGACACTGCCGTTGCAAAAGCTGCCGCTCCAACTCCCATTCGAAATCCGCCTACCAAAATCAAATCCAAAGCTATGTTGATGACAGAAGAAAAAATCAGATAATAAAGCGGATGTCTGCTATCACCAACCGCCTGCAAAATTCCCATCACAATATTATACATGACAAAAGCTAGAGAACCCGCAAAATAGGTACGGAAATAAATCACTGAGTTTGGCATAACTGACTCCGGTGTTCCCATCCACCTTAAGATATACGGCGTTAATATCATACCGATTGCCATCAAAAGCAATCCCGCCACTAGTCCAAATGCAATATCCGTATGAACTGCTTTCTTTACATTTTCATAATCTTTCGCACCAAAATATTTTGAAATGATAACGCCAGCTCCCATAGCGATTCCATTAAAAAATCCTACAAGTAGAAAAATGAGTGCACCTGACGAGCTAACAGCCGCAAGTGCATCACTTCCTAAAAAATTCCCTACAATCAGAGAATCCACTGTATTATAAAGTTGCTGGAATAAATTTCCCAAGAAGATGGGAATTGCAAAAGATACAATTCCCTTCCAGATGGGACCTGATAATAATTTTGTCCCTTCGTTCTTCATTTTTTACTTCATAACAATATTGACAATTCTTCCAGGAACATAAATTTCTTTTACAATGTTACCTGTCAATTTATCTGCCATCGATTCTTTTGCTTTTGCAATAACATCCTCTTTTGCATCATCTTTGCCAATTGCTAATGTTCCTTTCGTTTTTCCATTAATCTGAATTGCAATTTCAATGGTAGATTCCACTGTCTTTGCTTCATCATACTCCGGCCATGTAGTCTGATAAACATGACCTTCTTCTCCAATGATCTCCCATAATTCTTCTGTAATATGTGGAGCAACCGGATTTAACAGCGTAATCAATGTCTTAAATTCGCCCTTTGTAATTGCATTTTTCTTATAAAAATCATTGATTAATGCCATCATTGCTGCAATAGCTGTGTTATATTTCAAATTTTCAAAGTCATTGCTTACTTTCTTAATAGTCTGATGCATCTTTGTCTCTAAATCAGCAGAATATCCTTCTTCTTCTGTCATAATATCCTGTAACTTCCAAACACGCTCTAAGAAACGACGGCATCCTTTGACACCATCTTCAGACCAGGAAGCTGCCAAATCAAATGCACCGATAAACATTTCATAGGTTCTTAATGTATCTGCACCATATTCTCTTACGATGTCGTCCGGATTTACAACATTTCCTCTGGACTTAGACATCTTCTCACCATTTTCTCCTAAAATCATACCATGAGAGGTTCTCTTCTGATATGGTTCTGGTGTTGGTACTACTTTCTGATCATATAAGAATTTGTGCCAGAATCTAGAGTAAAGTAAATGTAAGGTTGTATGTTCCATACCACCATTGTACCAGTCTACTGGAAGCCAGTATTTTAAAGCTTCAGGACTCGCTAATGCTTCATCGTTATGTGGATCACAATATCTTAAGAAATACCAGGAAGATCCTGCCCACTGTGGCATAGTATCTGTCTCACGTTTTGCCGGTCCGCCACAACATGGACATGTTGTATTTACCCAGTCAGTCATTGCTGCAAGTGGTGACTCTCCGTTATCGGTTGGCATATAGCTTTCCACTTCCGGAAGCATCAATGGTAATTCACTTTCATCAATTGGTACATAACCACATTTTTCACACTCTACAATCGGGATTGGTTCTCCCCAATAACGCTGACGCGAAAATACCCAGTCACGTAATTTATAGTTCGTCTTTGCTGTTCCGATTCCCTTTTCTTCTAAGAAAGAAATCATTTTTTCTTTTGCATCTTTTACTTCTAATCCATTTAAGAAATCAGAATTAATTAAAACACCAGTTGCAACATCTGTAAATGCTGCTTCATTGACATCAACTTCTTCTCCATTTTTAGCAACTACCTGTATAATTGGAAGATTGAATTTCTTTGCAAATTCCCAGTCTCTTTCATCATGTGCAGGAACTGCCATGATTGCACCAGTACCATAACTCATTAATACATAATCAGATACCCAGATTGGAACTTCTTTTCCATTAACCGGATTAATAGCCGTCAAGCCATCAATCTGAACACCAGTCTTGTCTTTTGCAAGTTCTGCACGTTCAAAATCAGACTTTTTAGAAGCTGCTTCACGATAACTTTCAATTTCAGACCAGTTCTTGATGTCATCTTTATACTTATCAAGATATGGATGTTCTGGTGATACTACCATATAAGTTACACCAAATAAAGTATCACATCTTGTTGTGTAGATGCGAAGTTTATCTTCTTTTCCTTTAATTGAAAAATCGACTTCTGCACCCTTGGATCTTCCAATCCAGTTCTTCTGAGATACTTTTACACGTTCGATATAATCAACTTCATCTAATCCTTCAATTAATTTATCTGCATAGTCTGTGATTTTTAACATCCATTCGCTCTTTACCTTACGGACAACTTCAGCGCCACATCGTTCACAGCATCCATTAACAACTTCCTCATTTGCAAGACCTACCTTACAGGACGGACACCAGTTGATAGGCATCTCTTTTTTGTATGCAAGACCTTCTTTGAATAACTTCAAGAAAATCCACTGTGTCCATTTGTAGTAATTTGGATCGGTCGTATTAATCTCTCTATCCCAGTCAAAAGAATATCCGAGAGAATGTAACTGATCCTTAAAATGAGCCACATTATTCTCTGTTACAATTTTAGGATGAACTTTGTTTTTAATGGCATAATTTTCTGTTGGAAGTCCGAATGCATCCCATCCCATTGGGTAAAGTACATTGTAACCCTGCATTCTTCTTTTTCTTGCTACAATATCTAATGCTGTATATGGTCTTGGATGACCTACGTGAAGTCCCTGTCCTGATGGATATGGGAACTCTACTAATGCATAATATTTTGGTTTTGAATAGTCGTCTGTTGCTGCGAATGCCTTTTCATCATCCCAGACGTTTTGCCATTTTTTCTCTACAACTTTGTGATTATAAGGTTGTGACATATTCTCTTTTCCTCCTCTTTCTTATGGTCACGGACTTCTTATTTTATCAGTATCTGCGTTGACTTTATCCCTTTACGCAAACAAAAACGCCTCTAATCAGGGAACTCCTAATTAGAGGCGAAGATATACTCCGTGGTACCACTCTATTTCGTATTATATATCATACGAAACATTTTGCCTTCCTTGCAAAACATCATATGATAGCTATGAAATACGCTCTTACTATTCTTAACGCGAATCACACGCTTTTTCCTACACACAGCTTTCCTTGTAACTGCTTCAAAAAAAGGACTCAAAGGCGAGTTCAAAGCTTCTTATCTACTGCCTTGCACCATCCGGCAGCTCTCTGGAAAATCCTCTGCTCCTACTACTCCTTATCAACGCCAACTTGACATTATTTAATCTATAACATGATTTATTTTAGCATATCATTTTTTTTTGTCAACCTAGACACCAATCTTTTCTGAAATTTTATTCACACATCGTATGATAACTCTTATTTGTAAAACTCATTCTCTAAAACTGATGCTCAAGTTTTTTAAAGAAATCAACACGTGGTTCTAAGAATTTAAATGCATGGTTCGGTGTATGCGCAATGTGGTAAGACAATGGCTCAAAAATTGTATCCCAGCTCCACATCTCTTCCCCGAATCCTAAATATTCGCGGAACATCTCACATCCATCCGGTGCAATTGGATGTACTAAAATAGAAATGACCTTACATGCATAGAAACAATCACTTAGAATCTGTTTCTTTAATTCTATATTTCCATCCTTGTCCGCAACTCGAATGTTATTCGCCCAATATTTATTAATCTCGCGAATATATTCATCCAGCACATAGGAAATTCTATGAAAATCATGATTGTACATGTGTTTTTCGTATTCAACTACCTTTTCTTCTGTTACTGCCTTAATTTTCTCACTAAGCGGAAGCTCTTCATATCCACCTAATTCCTGCATTGTATAGAAACAGGATCGAATCAATCTGTTAAATACATTTGTAAGTAGATTTCCATCTTTTAAAACAGGATCGATACCACTGCTTTCCTTTTCTTCCTCTGACAAAAACACTTGAGGTTTAAAACTTGCACTCTTAGATGAGAGTCCAAGACTCATAAAATGCATGCGTAGCTGATCTGCCGTATAATACTGCAATAATTCGTCTGCCATTGGTGGCTTAATATCAGAACTACTGCTGGCTTTTTTGTCCATAAAAAGTACATGCCGGTTTGCAATAATATGTGGAAGATTGATTTTTGTCATATCAATGTCTTCCCCTTTTTTTGCCAAAAGACCTGCAAACATTGCCATCTCTGCAATTGCATAGAAATAAATGTTATCCTCACCGATAAACTGGTAGACCATGGCATCGTCATCCTGCCAATATTTTTTCCACTCGTTCTTATCTTTTCCACTCTCTTCTAAGTACGCTTTTGTAAAAGAAATTGGTGCCCACAGCGATTCCGGCCAAACCCAAAACGTCAAGTCTTTTAAATCTCCCTTTTCCGGAACTGGAACGCCCCACTCGATATTTCCCGACAAACGGAACGGAACTAATGTCTTTCCGGAACGATAACGGATATTCTTAGCATCTAACGCTGCTTTTGCCTCATCACGTTCTTTTAAAGACTGAAACTCAAAGGTGATGGAAGATTTCTTCTCCTCATTTATAGTTTCATGCTCCGGAAGGGCAGCCTCTACCTCTTCTAAGTTTTCAATATATTTTTTCTGTACATAAAGAACAGGTTTTTTCAAAAACTCATCAATTGTCTGCAATTCATATTTTCTGGTATTAGAGTTCTTCATCAAAAAGTCGTTACGCTGCTTCATCAAATCCATACAGCCTTCCAAGTCAAAATACCAGTTTGTCACCTTCTTTAAAACTGGTTTTTTTCCAGATAATGCACTAACTGGATCAATCAATTCAGACGGCATATACTGATGGCCAAGTGCACATTCATCCGCATAGGCTTTGTCAGAACAACAGCCATCGATTGGACACCGCCCAATGACCTGACGTCCATTCAAAAAAGTCTGTTTTTCTTCATCGTAAAACTGGTAATCAGACATCTCCGTAATATAACCGTTATCATATAATGTATGAAATACCCATTCAGAAGTCTCATTATGCATTTTCCCAGCATTTCCAAGTGCAGAAGCCCCAAAGAGATTAAGACTGATTTTGTAGTCTTTTAATGTTTTTTTCTGGCTCTCATGATTCATTGTCACATAATCTTCCATACTTCCCTCAAAACCAGTTTCTTTCAACTTCCGATAACTCTCTAAAATCGGTGAACCATAACAATCTGTTCCTGATACGAAAATCACATTTTCTTTTCCGATTCTATCTCTTAAAAATCTCGCAAAAATATCTGCATGTACAAACATTCCGCCTACATGTCCAAAGTGAAGGTTTTTATTTCCATAAGGCATTCCGCCTGTTACAACGGCCCGCTTTGGAAATTCCGGTCTTCCATCCTTGCCTAATCTCTTGTTATACATCTTAATCCTCCTTTAGTGCTTAGTTATTTTCACTAGCACCATTCTTTTCCTACTTTAGTTTCATCTGGTGTTCCCTATAGAGTAAAAAAATCCCTTTAGACTGCGCTTTGCAGTCTAAAGGGACGAATGTCTCTTCATCGCCTTTCTCTTACTGTAGTATAAAGGCAATTTTTTAACTTGTCAATCATCTTTATTGCGGCTGTTTCCGTTCGATAGCAACTGTAATTTTACCAATTGTTGTCCATTTCGGAATCGTGTCTGCCTGAACAGGTGTCATGATTCCCGTTGGGAAAAAGTACGCTCTTCCAGAAGTCTCTTTTCCGGCTCCTGCTGCGCCCAGATTATTGTCCGCTGAACTAAGTGTCAAATAATCTAAAACTCCTCCAGCTGCAGCGGTAAAAGCGGTATCTGTATCAGACGCATTATTAGAAAATTGTCCGTTAATATCTTCATATCCATCCTGTGGACTATAGACCAATGTAGCATACACAGTATCATTGGAATAATTGGTTACTTCTATTTCATTCCACTGTGTCTGTGTCTCATCTACAGACTGTTGTCTCACACTATCATAGACTTTCCATCCTCCCGGATCTTTTGTCAATGTCTTTGTGTTCCATACTGCAGTCTCATACACAAAAGTCATAGCTCCCCATTCCACATCCACAGAATAAACCTTCGGTTCTTCCGTAAAAGCAAAGACATCAATATCAACATCTTCATAATTCTGTGAAGATGGATCAATCTCTACCTCATGTTCTCCTGCCTTTGTGGTTGGCGGTCCATATACGACCCAGTCTACGGAACCTTCTGTGTTAGCACCAGAGATTAAGCTTACACCAGTTCCTGTTGTAATCGTTCCATCAATTGGAAGGTTCGATGTAGTTCCGTTCAAAGCTCTCGCTTTTAACATACCGCCATTAACTGTAATCGTACCCTGACTATGGATACCTTTGTTATTTGGTGTTGCTGTAATAGATTCTGCAATCAAGCTACCACTCTCAACTGTAACAGTTGCTGCAGAAGATACTTCAAGTGCGTTACTGTTTGTAGTTGATTTTCCACCTTTGATTTGGAGTGTCGCATCATCGGTCAACACGATATTTTTTGTGGATGCAATGGATAATGTATGACTGTCTGTTGCTGAAGTCGTACCGCCATCCATGATTAATGTACCATTACCGCAGAAAGTAACATCAGCAGCCAAATAAACTGCAGATTGTGAAGTCGCCCCTGCCGTTATCGTGGAGGTTCCTGTCAAACGAATCTTTAAACCATCCATGGTCGCGCCTACAAAAAGAACTGCAGAATTCGTCATAGACGATGCTGTTGAAAGATTAGCATTTTTCAGATACAACGTGTTTGTCGTACTATTATATTTTACTGTACCATCTCCAAGCACATCATTTTTATTTGTACTGTCTATCTGCGTTGTTCCAATGTAGATTGCATAATTTGTTGCTGCATTAACCGTCATCTTTGTCAGTGGTGATAATACCATTCCTGCCACCATTGCTGCCATCATAACAAAACCTAAAAGTTTTGCTGTTGTCTTGTTTTTTTTCTTTCGTTCTCTCATTTCGTACTCTCCTTTCCCGTGCGAAACGCGTATTACTTCATCTATATAAATCAAACAGTCACCAAGTATGCATCCTCTTACTTATTGTGGCTTGTCCGTTTGAATACGTATCCTGATTGTCCCAATGGCTGTAAAGTCACCAGAAAGTGTTAATGGCTTCTCCATAGGCATGAAAAAAACACTTCCTTTTGAACTCTTTCCCGACGCAGGTGCTTCTAACCATAGATAAGCCGGTATTCCATTTTCCGCTCCATAGAAATAACCCTTTGTATCCTCCGATGCCTGAAAAACTCCCTGAACATTTAAATCTCTGCTGTTATCATACTGTAACGCCGCATAAATCTCATCTGTCGAATAATTCGTGATAGCTAACTGATTGATCGAAGTATTTTTTTCCTCTACACTACACGCTTGTGCGTAATCATAAACTTTCCATTCTCCCTCTCCACAACTTGTCAAAGTGGTCGTATCCCAACCTGCTTCCTCGTAAACAAAGGTCATAGCTCCCCATTCTACATCCACAGAATAGACATCTGTATCACTATATGCCTCAATCCCATTCTCATCTATTACATTTGCCAATAAAATTTCTTCTCCGCTATCCTCTGTTACATATAACAAAATAGGTTCTCCTAATGCAGTTGCCGCATTCATTTTCCCATCGTCTTCACTCTTCTCTGCAAATAAGAAAAGCTGGTACACTCCTTCTTGTAAATTCTCTGTCAATTCGATTTCGCTTTGAATTGACGAACTATCTGAATTGACATGCCCGTAATAGTAAACAGAGTTCCTATCATCCAGCATCAGTGCCGTTACATTTATTGCCTCCGGAAAAACCGTATTTGCTGCACTGTGATCTATCACTAGAAGCATTCCCTGATTTTCTACTGGCAAATATAGCTCCATCGAGCCGTTTAGCGATGCCCCGAGCGATTGATTCGAAACCTTGTATGTCACACTCCAGATATCGGATATATTTTTATCTTCCACTTTAGAAAAATCTCCACTTGCCATACCATCTGCCATTACAAACAAAATGTCCGGGAGCGTCCACGTTTGTTGACTTGTCGTATTTTCGGGTTGTATCTCATCCCTCTCCTCTCCGTCATCTTGCGGTTGCACTACAGTATTTTCTAATGTTTGTTCTGTCTTTTCACATACCTCAAAAAGCATTTCTCCCTGTTCTGACACTATGGCATCCAAAATCTGCATAGGGCGTACTTCTCCCGTATCAGTTCTCCAGTAAACATACTGTTCCTGATTGCGAAGATAATTCAAAAATTCTTCAGACCCAATATTACAGTCCATAATCTTTGGTTCTTCCCTCGCCTGCACAAGCAGTCTTTTTTCCATATAAGGGAACAAAACTATCAAAAAAGCAAATGTAATTCCAACAGCCATTCCCTTTTTCACCCAAATGCATACTTTCTTTTTCATAAGGAAACCTCATATCACTGCGTTAATTCACATGAAATCTGTGCTACTCCTTCACTGTGAAATGTATCCGGCGAATAAGCTAATGTTTTTACCAAAATAGAATCTCCTGCTGTCAGGGACTTGCTACAGTCAATCTTTTCCATATATTCTCCCGGATAAAGAATTCCTGATTCTCCAATCAACTGTTCTCCCTGATAAACACGCACCTTCAGCCAAACAGTATTAGTCTCATGATTCGTCATATTTAAATATAATTCATTCTCATTGACATAAGGAGTTGCACATACTCCTACAATATAGCCTTCCTTTACAGGTAACTGTGCATAATGCCTTTCCTCTTCCACGGTCGGAACACCAGTGACCGCTGTGCTCTCATGCTCCGGCTCTTTAAATGTCTCATAACCATCTTTGTACCTCATATAAACAAGCAAGAGAACAACGCTGAGTGTCAACGAAATCATTGTAATAAAAGAAATTCTTTTTACTCTCTTTTTGGCCGTTTTACTCCGTTTTCGTTTCAACATTCTTTTCACGTCCTTTACTCAATTATAATTTTAATTGGAACATTAGAATCCACCATTCCCTTTTCACCTGTTTCAGCATTATAAAAATCAAACGTTACAATTGCATCATAACTTCCTTTTGTCAGAATGATATTTTCCGGTGGATTTAGTGTCAGATTTTCAATGTGATATCCAACCGGGATACGTCCCGACTGATAAACCATGATTTGCTTTCCATTGCTTCCTGTCATATAGATACTTGCCACAAAATCATAATTTCCACCACGATTCGGATTCTTAATCACATAAGGCTGTTCCTCCTTCGCAGATAATGTCTTTGCATCCAAAATCAATTCTTCCGGCACCTCATAACTGGCTTTATTCTCATTCGAACGTTCCTCAACTTCGTCATCTACATTTGCAATAATATCTGTATCCGGCATAATTGGAAGATAATCAGCCGGTGTTTCAATTGGATTCATAATAATTGCAACCAGCATCACTGCTACTGGAACAGCTGGTGTTAATGCGAGTAACGAAGTTCCATGACTGACACCGCTTACACAACAGCGTTCAATCATACCTTTGTTTTCTCCCACAAAGCATCCAATATGCAATCCTCCCTGCACATCGCATACTGCCTCACAGCAATGAATCTGTCCTTCGTTTACTGCACAAAAAGCAGCTACCATATTGGCATTTTTTCCTCTTATCATGCAATCAATTTTCAAATTTTCAACTACGCCATTCTTCAAATAACCAAATAATCCAATTGCAACCATATCTTTTCCATTTAAGATAAATCCTTTTAACGTATGTCCATTTCCATCAAACACTCCACAAAATGGATGATTTTCATCTGTCCCAATAGATGGAATTGTTTTTCCATGAAAATCAATATCATTCACAAGTTGATATTTTCCCTGCGCAGCACTTTTTTCTCCACGATTGATTGCTTCTGCCATATCAAGAAATTCTTCTTTGGTAGATATTCTTATAATTTTTTCACTTCCACCATCAACATCTATTAATGTCACGTCATCATCAATTTCCGCATAATGATAATTCCAATTTCTACGGATAAATTCCATCTCACCCGCAGTTTGCCGGCTAAAAATTTTAAAATTCCAGGAATATTTTTTTTCAAGATTTCCAGGTGTTACTTCACTAATTTCCATCCCCAGATTTCCGTCCCGATACTTTAAAAGTTTTTTTCGGTTCTTTACAACAAAAAATGAATTTTTGATTTCTCCCGTATTCAAAGCAGAAAATCCATCTCGATTTTTTCTTCCCTTTTTACTCTTTTTCTGCCACTTTCTTACCACGCTTCGATTAAAGGAATAATTAATTTCACCTTTATTATCAAATACAAATCCAGCACTTTCACTTTTCCTGTTATTAATTTTTACCGCAGAATAACAATTCCTTATTTTCCCTGTATTCTGATAAGTAAATCCACCCACTGTAACATTTTTTCTACCCATACTATTCTCTTTTATCTCTCCGTTTTTCAAATTTTCAAATTATTCAGAATATAATCGCAAATAATTTGAATTGTTCGATTATTTTATCATGTTTTGTATTTTTTTCAATACAATTACATTTGTTTCACCGAACTCTAACTTTAATTTCCGAAATTGGGCAGTAAAAAGCCCCAAAGACTAAGTCCTTGGGGCTTTTTACCTTTTATAAAATTAGTTGTTAATAAATTTATCTTCTTCGTTGTTCCAGCTGTAAAGTTTACGAATTTCTTCGCCAACCTTCTCTGATGGATGTTCAGCAGCTAATTTTCTCATAGCTTTGAAGTGTACCTGTTTTCCAGCAGGAGACATATCAAGTAAGAATTCTTTTGCGAAAGAACCATCCTGAATATCAGAAAGAATCTGTTTCATAGCTTTCTTTGTATCCTCTGTGATAATCTTAGGTCCTGTGATGTAATCACCATAT
Source organism: Roseburia sp. (assembly GCA_051879395.1). Taxonomy (GTDB): domain Bacteria; phylum Bacillota; class Clostridia; order Lachnospirales; family Lachnospiraceae; genus Roseburia. The sequence goes on from JBJELY010000218.1 coordinate 21,252, forward strand.
TCTGCTGTGTTAGAGATAGAATATCTCATTCCTGCAAAACCTGACTGATAAATTAAGTCTACGATTAATTTCATTTCATGGATACACTCGAAATATGCATTTCTTGGATCATATCCAGCTTCTACTAATGTTTCAAAACCTGCCTGCATCAATGCACAAACACCACCACAAAGTACTGCCTGCTCACCGAATAAGTCTGTCTCTGTTTCTGTTCTGAAAGTTGTTTCAAGAACTCCGGCTCTTGCTCCACCAATTCCTAATGCATATGCTAAAGCTAAGTCTAAAGCTTTTCCTGTTGCATCCTGTTCTACTGCTACTAAACAAGGAACACCTTTTCCTGCCTGGTATTCAGAACGTACTGTATGTCCTGGTCCCTTAGGAGCAATCATTGTTACATCTACATCCTTAGGTGGTACAATACATCCGAAATGGATATTGAAACCATGAGCGAACATTAACATGTTACCTGCCTCTAAGTTTGGTTCGATATCATTCTTATATAAATCAGCCTGTTTTTCATCATTGATTAAGATCATGATAATATCTGCTTTTTTAGCAGCTTCTGCAGCAGTAAATACTTCAAATCCCTGTTTTTCTGCCTTTGCCCATGATTTAGAACCTTCATAAAGTCCGATGATAACGTTGCATCCTGACTCTTTTAAGTTCAATGCATGTGCATGTCCCTGGCTTCCGTATCCAATAATTGCAATTGTTTTTCCTTCTAATAATGAAAGGTTACAGTCTTCCTGATAATAAATTTTTGCTGACATATTTATTTCCTCCAAATTTTTTTATAAACTTCTCATCACACCATCTTCATCAATCATCTTTACATCTGCTGTTCCTCTGGATAATCCAGTAATTCCGGTACGTGCCAGTTCTAGAATTTCATATCCTGACAACAAATCCATAAAAGCATTCAATTTATCCTGATGACCTGTCAATTCAATGACCATAGAATCATGTGTAACATCTACCACTTTTCCGTGGAAAATCTCAGTCACATTAAGAATCGGCTGACGTTCTGTATCTTTTGCACGAATCTTAACTAAAATCAGTTCTCTTGTTACAGAAGAACCGGATTCTAACTTTTTAATATCTAATACATCCTCAAGCTTTGCAAGCTGCTTTTCAATTTGTTCTAGTATCTGTTCCTCACCATTCACCACAATGGTAATTCTGGTATAACGTGGGTCAGCCGTCACTCCTGACGAAAAACTGTCAATGTTATATCCTCTTCTACTGAACAATCCCGAAATATGGCTTGTAACACCTGGATTATTCTCAACTAATAGAGATAAAACCTGTCTTCTCATCTTGAAAACCTTCCCGCATTAAATCTTTTTCCAATTCAACGCTTTAACACTCACTCACACTAAAATCAATCTTAGCAACATTGTATTTTTTTGTCAATAGGAGAATTAGAAAAAAAGACCAAATATCATAATAGATATCTGGCCTTCTCTCAAAAAAATTATTCTCTAATCAGCAAGTAGATTTCCGTGTCCATCTCGATCAATTTTTCCACAAAGAATCATAATTCCCTCTACAAGTCCCCAAATTTCGATGCCTAATACAATAAATGCACCAATAGCGACACAACTTAATACGATTCCTACAATCGTACAAACTAACTGAATAACTGCTTTTGTTGTATATCCAAGATAAAAATTATGTACTCCAAATGCACCTAGAAAAATTCCTAACAATCCAGCTGCTATTTTAGATTTATCCCCCTTTACACCATAAGCCTGTAAAGAAATACCACAATTTAAACAAACTGCGCTGTTTGGTGGTGTTGGCTGTCCACACTGAGGACAGAAATTATTTCCTGTTCCTTTCTGGCAACCACATTTTACACACATAACTGCCTCGTCTGTTGCATACTGCTGTCCACAATTTCTACAAAACATAACATATCCTCCTATTGATTTTTCATTATCAAACAGCATTATAGCATATGTATTTTGTAGAATAAATAGTAATTTACAATTTTTTTGACAATCAAACTATTTAAATCATAACATCCGATTTCTGCTTACTCTCCTCAATCATATGATTCAACTTACGGAATGGAATTTCTAACCCTAGTCCAATAATGAGAGAAACTACAATTACAGCACCATATAAACTAATATATTTCCAATAATCTGCCCCATACAATCCACCTATTGTTTCTTTCATTGCATTCATTCCGAACTGGAATGGCAGATATTTATAGATGCTTTGAAATACACCCGGAAGGACTTCAATCGGGAACGTACATCCTGCACCTGCAACCTGAATTACCATAACAATAACTGCAATTGCTTCTCCCACATTTCCAAATGCAACTGTTAAAGAGTAAATAAACAAAGTAAACGCAAAACTACTTACTGCAGCTGCCAGCCAGAACAAAAACGGTTCATGACATTGTATTTTTACATAATATAAATCACCGAGAACAGTAATCAAAGTCTGTGCCTGGCCAATAAAGAAAAATGTTAAATATCTTCCAAAATATCTTTGATACTGTTTTACATTTGTAATTCCCTCTTCCGGTTCTACCTTCACATGGATTAATGCAACCAGAATCAAAGCACCTACCCATAATGCCAAAATCGTATAAAATGGAGCCATTGCTGAACCATAATTTTCTATAGGATATACCTCCACAGTATCCAAATTCACTGGTGAAGACATAAACTGTCCTATTAACTCCGGATCCGATTTTACCATTTCCAAAATCTTTTGATACTGTTCATTTTCTTCTAATTCTTCAATTTCTGCAATAACTGTTACAAGCCCATTTAATAGTTCCTGTGCCATAGCTGCAGAATCTGCAATACTAGCATTTCCCTGATTTAATGTTTCTGCATAGCCATCTAGCGCTTCTGATACATCTGCGAAATCTGCATCTACACCATAAAGAATTGCTTCTGCTGAAACAAGAGAATTCTGCACACTTCTTACCGTTGCATTCAACTGTGGTCTCACACTATATTCAAATGTATTACGCAATGCTACTATTTGCTGTTTGCAGACACCAATTTCAGATTTAACCTTTTCCCTTAGTTCTGTTAAATTGTCAGCTCCTTCCTCTGATACTGCAGCCAACTGATCTAAATCCGTTGAAATAGTATCCAATTGAGTGCGAATCTCATCTACCTGTGCAGCAGTACTTTCATCATTCCATTCACTGACCGCTCCCTCAAAAATCTGGTCCAAATATGGCATAATTGCCTGTGCACCTTTAAGGCTGCCAGCCGCACTTCCCTGCCAGTCACCTACATTAGAAACTCCTGCATCTATCAAACTTGAAATATCATCTAGACTTCCGCCCAAAAGATCAAAACTATAAGTTACCATATCTGCAATACTATCTGAACTTCCCGATGCTGCAATCAACGCACTTTGCATTGTATTTACTGTACTTTCTCCATTTTCAATCACTCCATCCAAATTTGGCAGTACCGTTTGTGTTGTTTCAATCAAACTATTCGCAGAAGCTGTAATACTTACAAATGAATTTAATATATTCACATACGTCTGTAAATCTCCACTTAACTCTGTCAAATTTGTCAACACTGCGTCTGTCAGAGAATTCCCATCCAGTTCAATTCCCGAAATCGAACCACTTACTTTCATCAACACTTCTGCAATCGTACCAACAAATGTTGCGTTTACCTCTTCCCGAACTGTCTTCTGTGCCTTACTTGTAATCTTTGGTGCAATCGCATTCTTTTTTTCATTTTCATAATAGATAATTTCTGGATGTTCTAATTCCCCATCCAAAAAGCTTAGTAATGTACTTGTAAAATCTTTTGGAACAACCAATGCCGCATAATAATCACCTGCATACACACCATCTGTTGCATCCTGTGCCGTATCTACAAATACCCATCCAATTGTTGAATTGGCTTCTAACGCCTCTATCACACTATCTCCCACATTTAAGGTTAATCCCTCTATAGTATAGCCTTCATCTTCTGATACAACCGCTATTTTCATATTTGAAGTAGCTGATTCTCCATACGGATCCCAGTTTGAAAAAATATTAAACCAAGCATATAAGCATGGGATAATCGTTAATCCCATTATAATAACAACTGCCACTACATTACGACTTAATCTCTTGAAATCAGAAACAAAAATTTTAACTATGTTCTTCAAGCTTTTTCACCTCAGTTCCTTGTTCTTCCTCTACTTTTTTCTCTAAAAGTAACAAATTCTCCTCTTCATTTCCCAGTTCTTCCGGTGCATTTAATCCGGCATCAATTTTTCCCATTACAGTTCTCAATTTTCCTTCTACTCCACTTAAATTAGGAGAAATTAAAGCTTCCACCTCTTTATCAGCCTGTCCACTGATTTCTCCTAATTTCTTTTGTAGTTTATAATCGGAATACTCAACCAAAATTAAATAGATTGCAATTCCAAATAACGAAGTAATCCATAAAATTAAAAATACCACTTTGGAACTATCTGTCCAAAAAAGGAGACATAGAAAAACCAATGGAATAATCCAAATACATCCAAGTCCAATTTTTATCTTCTTCTGATTTTTCTCATGCATCTCATTTTCATAATTTACAAGGATATCATACATTTTCTCATAATCTTTTTCCATCTTTCTATATCCTTTCTACATCATCTTTGTATCTTCCATACGCTCTTCCATAAAATGATTAATTCCCACAAATGGAATTCGAATCACCAAACCAATAATCAATGCTACCGCTGAAAAAATCAACAGTTCTGACAGTGATGTCACATAAGTATCTCCATACATTCCTCCAATTGTCTCCCTGATTGCATTAATGGCATATGGGAACGGGAAAAATATGTAAATATTCTGATATACCGAAGGCAACAGTTCGATTGGGAATGTTCCGCTTGAACCTGCAATCTGAATAACCATAACTACAACCGCCAATGCTTTTCCTATATCTCCAAACGAAATTGTCAAAGAATAAATTAGTAAACTGAATGTTAGGCTGGTCAAAGCTGCCGCAAACCAAAACAGTCCCGGATATAGAATCTGACAATGCAATAAATAAATATCGCCTAAAACGATAATAGCCGTTTGAATCTGACTCAATAAAAAGAATAATAAATATCTTCCGAAGAAAAGCTGGTATGACTTCGGATTTATCAAATCTTTTGGTTCTGCTTTTACCTTAATAATAGAAACCAAAATTGTCATACCGACCCAAATAGCAAGTACAGAATAAAATGGCGTCATGGCAGAACCATAATTTTCAATTGGATATACCTCTTCCGTTGTTATCGTTACCGGTGCTGCAAAAAATTCTCCATAACTTTCTGGATCTCCTTGCATTACTTCTAAAAGAATCTGGACTTTTTCATCCTCTTCTGCGTTTTCCAGCTTTCCAAGCAGATTTTCTATTTTTCCATTTACATTATCAATTACATCTTTGATTTGTTCTAAGCTACTATTGGTTCCTGATATTGTGGTCTCAATCCCATCAAAAATAACATCCATATCGCCCACGGTATTGCTTAAACCATTTAAAATGTTGGTAACATTATTCAGTACCTGAGACATGCTGTTAACTACATTATTCATTTCCGGCACAAGGTTATTTGTGTAGAGATTTTTCATATTTGCTACAGACTGGCTGCAGCTGTTCAAGGAATTTTTCATGCTGTCTGTTACAGTAGTAACGCCTTCTGCCACGAGAGAACCTACCTCCGACTGAATTTCTTCCTTATTTGTTCCAGTTCCGCTGTCACCAATTAAATCTTCCAATTTTCCCTGAACGTCCTCGGCTCCTTCTGTTAAAGTCCCCAATGTTTCAAGCACAGACTCTAATGCATTTTTTGCTTCTTCCGCTTCCTGACTACCTTCGGCTGTCTCTGTCAATGTTTTTTTCAACTCATTTAATTGCTTTATCAATTCAGCCGTGTCTGTTGCTGCCTGTGTTGCACTTTCTGCGGTTGCCTGAGCATCTTCCGCCAGACTGGCATTAGAGATATCCTGTGCAATTGTATTTAAAGATGTCTCAATTGTAGTAAGCGTTGCTGTTACGTTACCACTAAACTCATTCATAGCTGTCTGTGTGCCTTGCAAATTAGAATTTGCCTTCGAAATACTATTTGCTCCATTCTGAATCGATGAGCTGATTTTTGGAACTTCTTCTCCAGCATCATCCACCGCATCACTTAAAGAATCATTACTTTCTATAAAAGTAGTCACCAGGTTACTATAAGATGTCAAATTTGTATTTAACTCCCTTAATTTTCCTTCAAGAGTTTCCATACTGTCATCTTCTTCCAAATCCGCTGCAAGCGTATTGGTCTTTTCAAAAACAAAACTTGTAATTACTTCAATAAATTTTTCGTTCGTGCTCTGTTTTAAAGAAGAAACTGCTGAGTCCGTAATTTTGGTTGCAACTGCGTTTTTCTTCTCATTTTCATAATAAGTAATCGTTGGATTTGCATCAAAATCTGTCTCCAGTGCATGATACATCGTGCTTGTAAAATCTTCACTGATTACAACAGCTGCATAATATTTTCCACTCTGCACACCATCTGTTGCCTCTTTAGCAGAATCCACAACCGTCCAGGCAATAGTTGTCTTTGCCTTCATTTCCTCAACCACTTCGTCTCCCATATTCACATAGGTGCCATCATCTTCTGTAAATCCTTCATCTTCTGAAACAATCGCAATTCGAATATTAGAAGTATTTCCATAAGGATCCCAGTTTGAATAAATATTAAACCATGCATAAAGGGATGGTAAAATACAAAGTCCAATTGCAATAATCATCGCAAATGGATGTTTTACCAATCCCTTTATGTCTGTCACAAATATTTTCCAGATATTTTTCATGTTTCTTTTCTCCTTAATTTTTCCTGTCTTTTTTAAATTTTAAGTTATATATTCTAATAATTGAATATTTTTCCGCAAATTATCTGATATTTATTCCATTATAACTCATACGCAAATCATTGTACAATAGCAAAAAAGAAATAGGAACATACAATTCTGCCAAAATGTCTATGATTTTACCAAAATAGAAAAAATAGGAAAATCACATCAAAAAGGAGTATCGCTAGCCTGCGATACTCCTTTCTCTCCTAATACATCTTTTTCATTTTATCAATTTCCTGCATCACTTTTTCTTTTACCTCTAATGGTTCTAAAACACGTATATGAGAGCCATAAGAAAGCACATAACTCAAAAACCAATTCATATCCGTAACTTCTACCGTACAAAATAATTTTCCAACTTTCTCTGGTTCAAAGCAGGTGTCTGATACAAACATTTTCGAGATTCGTTTCAACTTAAAGAAACGATTTGAAATAATCTATCTACCATTTACATTCTTCCTATGTGCTTTTATCTTTTTCATCGCCCACTCATAATGACTACTGGTTTCACTTATAAAATAAGAACCTATAGTACTGCCTCCTACCCAGTCATATACATTTTTTTGAAGCAATTCCTCATTCGTCATTTTTCCATTTCCATCATGATTTTTTTGCGGGAATCTTCGAAACGTTCCATCGCCTCTTCTAAAGAAACCGACTGATTCCTCTTCCAAAACAAAACATTCATATCTCCATATGTTCTCCAATTATAGGCTTCCGGCAAAAACGGTTTCCGAATGCCTGCTTCATTGCTTTCTAACCACTGAAGCAGCAGATTATGCCACTCATGCAAATGAATTAGGACATCTCGTACATTTTTATCTCTTCTCCAATGTGCCTCTTCTTTCTTCGTATCCGCTGTAAAATCAAATTCTGTGTTTAATTCTACTGGAGACATTGAATCCAATCCTACAATTTATTTTTTGATTTAAAAATGCGCTATATAGATAAATACAGTTTTCTCCAGATTCCAACTATCTATTATAACTTCCTTTTATAATGCTATTTCATATCTTAATGGACTATTGTTCTTCCCATAGATGACCTTAGCACCACAGATTCCATAAGGTTCTAGCACACTTCCATAGCCATAACTGCCATCTAAATAAAAGTATACCACTGCGCCTCCTGTCTGTCCCTGCTCTTTTTGTGCCAGAGCCGCAATTCCAGTATTAAGTTCTGCATTCATCAAGGTATAGGTTCCATACGCAATTAATCCAACTTCAAACTCAGCACCAATTTTTCCATCAGCAGTAACACCATATTGAAACAATTCCGGCTCATAGGAGTAAATCAGACTCGTATCATTTCCATCATAGGTAATTCCGCATACCCCATTAACCGTATAGGACAAACAAATCTCGCCCTCTGCCGAATAAACCAGATTCATAGTCACATAAGCAGTAAACATCCCATCTGCAAAAGTATAAGGGAGCGTTGCGATAGGAATACTTCCTGACCGGCTACATACCACCGTAAAATCAGAGAGTTCCATTTGTGTGTCCAATGTAGCTGTCATCTCTTCCACTCCACTGAAATCAAATACCAATCGATATTCCAAGGACGGATTGATAGCGATATCTCCTGTTATATAGCCGTTAGTACCAAGCTGTTTATCAATATGGAAACAAAGACCGTTCATCGTCGTCGTTCCTGTGGAAGTAAAAGTGAACCAGTCTTTCCAGCTAGTGTCTCTTTTGGTGTTGTCCATACCCGTAACCGTGACTCCATCTTCTGTCACAACTGCTTCCACATCTACTTGCGCTGTCCCTTCTGCATCCACACTTTCGACTACATCGAAAATACTTTCCGGTTCTTCTCCCCGAATCAGATAACCATCGTTTGTCTCTGTAATTCCTGTTATCTCCATGACATGTTCCGGTTCTTCTTCCGTTGCCGGTAAAATCAAGATATCACCTGTCTCTAATTCCTCTGCCACTGCATCTTCTGTGATAGCCTCATAGACTCCATTCCTCTGTTCCTCATACTGCAACTTGGCATCAAAATCTGTGATCACATCTTCCGTATATACTATTCCATCTGGCACCGTATTCTCTGCCATTTCTTTTGCAAAAATAGTCACTGTACCAACATTCATCACAATCAATAGTACCGTAAGACTCAAGCTTATTTTCTTTTTTATATTACTCATAGAAAAGCCTCCTTCTGATGTCGCTGCAGCTTCAACATTTTTAGTACTTATATACTACCATAAAATGGTGATTTTCGCAATGTTTTTGGTACTTTCGGGCAGTTTTATTCTTTGCGTTTCCTCATTTTCCTGAATGCGCTTCCTACAAAAGCTCCTACACCTATTACAACAGCCACAATTCCCACAATGCACAATCCCTTATTCAGTCCGCCAGATTTTTTTTCAGTTTCCGTCATTTCCTCAGTATCATCTATCTCTTCAGTCTGTTTTTCCTTCTCTTTTAAAATGGAAATCCTGTCGAAAATTCCTCCTGCAAAGCTATTTCCCACCGTCTCAAATTTGATGACGGCCCGTTCTTTTGCTTCGGTCAGTGCTGTTGGAATCTCATAAAGCTTTTCATAAAAATCCCCCGGATTCTCATCCTCTAATGTCACTTCCTCTAATATCTCATCATCCACATAAATACGGAAAGTCCTTCCAGCATCTCCACTGTAATATTTGACCGAAAGGTAATTCGTTGCAGTTCCATCCACCTTCATCTCATAAGAAAAATAGCCGCCTTCTCCCGCATCTCGATATTTCAAGCCATCAAAGGTTCCCGTAGAAGAATTCTCTGCTTCTAGTCCATGAGACCACTCATACTGATCATTGGCAATCGGAAGGCTATCTACTGTCTCATAAGCATCCTCCTCATCCTCTGTCTGCTCCATGGAGCTGTCCGTCAAGGAGAAATAGATTCCGTAACGGTTCTCATAGGTTAAATAATATGGCGTGAACACATAGGTACAATCTGTGTTTTCCAACGTAAACTCCAGTCCATCTTCAGATTTTACAACATTCTCATTTAAAGTTGCCAACCACTCCTCTACCGTCCCCCTTTCAATTGCGATGGTACTACTCGTACTATCCCCAATGGTTGCTACATTTACATTTACACCTGTAGTTCCTGTTTCCATGTCATCGGAGCCCATATTGGCTGCTAACACAACTGGTCCGTATTTGAATGCAATGACATTTTCTTCATCTGGCAACGTATAGGCTACTACCTCCATCGGAAATGTCAATTCAATGGTGTCTCCTGTCTTCCAATCTGCTGTAATCGCAAGATAACCTCTCTTTTCTTCGACATTCTGTTTTTCACCATTGATACAGATACCTGCTTCTCTCACGCACCAATCCGGCACACGAAATACCAAAGTCGCATTGACACTCTCTTCCCCATCCAGTGAGATTTCAAAGGATGTGTTCTCTCCGTCCGGGATATCAGAAGCCTGAGTCAGCGTGAGGTTCTTTTCCTTCCAATAGACAGAAGAATCCACATACTGCACTACATAAAGTTCTTCCTCCCCCTTAAAGTAAATACTGTCATTTAGCTTGGAAAAACTCTCCATACCAGTTCCTGTACAGCACCAGAAATTATCATAGGCAGTACTGTATACCTTAAAATATCCCGTTGCCATTGGCTGAAAATATGTGGTCATTCCTGTCTCCGGGTTTTGAGATGCCAAAATATCATTAAGAAAGGTATTCTCATAGTAATCTGCATATTTATGATTTCCGGTAATCTGATATAGTGCTCTCGACAATTTCAACATATTATAGGCATTGCAGGTCTCACAGTTGAACTCTGTCCGCTCTGCATCCAACACATCAGCCTCACCAAAATGCTCCCACTCACTATTACCACCCGTCACATAACTGTGATGATGAATAACGATATCCCAAAAATTTTCTGCGACCTGTAAATAGTAGGACTCGCTTTCTCCCAAGGTCTGATATCGCTTCAGTGCCCCTAAAATCTTTGGAATTGTGGTGTTAGCATGTAAACCATTCAGCACATCCTCCCCTTGATAAAGAGATTCAAAAAGTTCCATCTCATCAAAGCTGTGGGCTGCCTCCAAATGTTCTTCTTTTCCTGTATAACTGTAAAGCTGATAAAGGCAGTCATTCATTCCTCCATATTCCACACTTAAGACCATTGCCTGCACTTCCTCCGTCCAGTTGGAAGTTCTCGAATAGACCCAGTCTCCCAGCTTATCTGCCACCTCTAGTGCCTTTTCATTCCCCACGCTTTCATATGCCTGCAAAAGTCCGGATAAGACTTTGTGCATAGTGTACCATGGTACCCAGGTTCCTGAAGTATTCCCCGCCTCGATTCTATCGTAGTGGATTTCCGGTATCGCTGCAAGATAACCACTGTCGCTCTGACACTCTGCCAGGGTATCAACTATATATGTAATTATTTCAAGCAATTCTCCGTCACCAGATGCTTCATATGCCAGAGACAGAGCTGTCAAATAATGTCCCAAAGTATGTCCCTTGATGGCAGTATCCTCCCAGCCTCCATAATACTCAGCATCTGAGGAGATTCCTGCAATCTCCCGAAAACCAAGCAAAAGCCGATCTGCATCCAGAGATTTCAGGTAGTCGACCTCTAAGGAAAAGGCATTACTTTCATACTCATCTAACAGGGTGACTTCCGATAAATCAAAGGCTTCTAACGATGTATAAGCAGACACTGCCTCCACCGTCACTTGAAATTCCTTTTCCTTTTTTTCTTCCCCATAGGAAAGCGTTGCCGTCAGTGTGACCTCGGCATCCTCCTCCCCCTCCTTAGGACGTGTCACCTTTCCGTCACTGCTCAAATGTTCTTCGTCGGAAGAGCACCAGGATATTGTGCTTCCCGCTGCACCCTCCTTTGGAAGTGTTACATCGCTATTTACCGTTGTAAGCGAAAACTTCAAACTATTATAATCACTCTCTAAGACTGCATTCTCATCAAACTCTGCACCATAAGCCGTATACATTTCAAGTACCTCCGCCGGGGTTGCTACTGCACTATAGATTTTACATTCGTCCATCCACATTTTTGCAAAGCCTCCGTTATAGCCTGGAGAGTTAAACCCTAAATACTTCTCACTGCTCTCATCCTGTTCAATGATTGAGGCAGTATTCAGATATAATACCTCTTGTGCTACCCCGTTACGATAAATTGCCGCAACCTGTGCATCCGAATTATAGGTAACTGCAATATGAACCCACTCCCCTACCGGGAAAAATTCAGAGCGTTTTCCTGAGACATAACATTCCATCGGCTGACCACTGGATTCTCCCACAGAAAGCTTCAATGGTGTATTATCATCTAAGCACGACAAATACCAGCCCTTTCCCTGATAATTACCACTTGGCTTCATCCATGCAATCATGTGCTCTCCGGACAGATTTTCATCTGCTTTCACCCACACAGAAAATGTTAAATTTTCCGGCTGTAATGTAGTAGAATTTCCCAAATCAAGATACGTCTCCCCATCAAAAAATAGTGCTTTTCCAGAAACACCTTCCCCATAGGTAGCCTCTTTATTCAGCGTTCCATGATTTTCTGTCCCGGAAGTATCTTCCAAATTCTCCTCAAACGACAGTTCCAGCACTTTCTTTTCTTCCAAATTCTCCTCTGCTCTCACATCCATTTTTGCCACTCCTAGTTCCATAACTAACATTGTTAATACCATCACAAACCCCAATATTCTTTTTTTCATCTTCTCCCATCCACTCCTTTTTCTAAGTATAAATCAGTTGTGACGCATCTTAAGTATATCTTTTTCCAGCGAGAGATGAAATCTGATAAAGCCCTGAATTTGTGTGATTTTCTCACTTTCATCAATATAGACTTTTTCTTTACTTTTGTAATATTTTTGGATATGATATTATTAAAAAATATAGTTTTATGTGTAATTTTGTTAGAAGAGGTGTAATTTAGAATGACAGATTTTTTACGTTTTCCAATGGCAGTTCCTTTTTGTTACAACTGGTCAGGCAAATTCAAGGCACCAAACTCAGAGTGGATGCACTTAACCCGCCAACTTTTTGATTTTGAATTAATTGTCGTTACAGATGGTATTCTCTATATTGCAGATCACAGACGAGAATACGAAATCCCTGCAGGTTCCTTTCTTCTGATGGCTCCCACAGAACATCAGCATGGGTATCGTCCAAGCGATTGTTCCTTTTACTGGATGCATTTTTCTTCCCCATACGGCTATGAGATGCTGTCTGCCGATGAGCCTTTTTTCACACCTGACACCCTCTCTCTGTCCATCCCCATGTACGGAATTCTCCCTTCCACAGAACGTATAATCGTTCTGATGAAGCAGCTTCAGGACTCCGATCGCCGCTATGGCATGAACAGTCTGAATCAGTATCTCGCCTCTGCCATTCTTGCCGAACTTGGAGCTCAATTTTGTGTTTCTCAGAAATATGGTGACTCTCCTCAGAGCAACCAGCTCTTTCAGGATGTGGTGGATTATATTAACTGGCATATCTGTGAGAATCTCAAAGTATCCGATATTGCGGACTACTTTGGCTACAACGAGAAATATCTCTCTACACTCTTTCACAAATGGGGTGGAACTTCCATGAAGCAATTTATCCTGCAACGTAAAATGGAACACGCAAAGGCAGAACTTACAGACACAAATCACTCCATCTCACAAATCGGCTATAACATCGGTTACAATGACCCCCACAATTTTACCAACGCATTTAAAAAAATCACCGGACTTACGCCCAGTGATTATCGGGAAAGTTATTCTAAAAGACGGCTTGTGTATTCTTAGGCCGTCTTTCTTTTATCCATGCAATTATTCATCATCACTACCATATTGTAAAATGTTTCATTACATAGAAAAACCACCCTCTTAACTTTTACAAGTAATTAGGGTGGTTTTCTATAATTTTCATTTCAATATTCTACGAACTACTTCTTATAGAATTCTTAGAACTTACCAGCTTTATGAGCTTCCTCGATGGATACAGCAACTGCAACAGTAGCACCTACCATTGGGTTGTTACCCATACCGATTAATCCCATCATTTCTACGTGAGCTGGTACGGAAGAAGAACCTGCGAACTGTGCATCAGAGTGCATACGTCCCATAGTATCTGTCATACCGTAAGAAGCTGGACCTGCAGCCATGTTATCTGGATGAAGTGTACGTCCTGTACCACCACCGGATGCTACAGAGAAGTATTTCTTACCCTGCTCGATACATTCTTTTTTGTATGTACCTGCAACTGGATGCTGGAAACGTGTTGGGTTTGTAGAGTTACCTGTGATAGATACACCTACGTTTTCATGATGCATGATTGCAACACCTTCCTGAACATCATCAGCACCGTAACATTTTACAGTTGCACGAAGTCCATCAGAATAAGCTTTTTCATAAACAACGTTTAATTTAGCTTCTTTATAGTCATATTTTGTCTCAACGAATGTAAATCCATTGATACGGGAAATAATCTGAGCAGCGTCTTTTCCTAAACCATTTAAGATAACACGTAATGGTTTCTGACGTACTTTGTTTGCTTTTTCAGCAATACCAATAGCTCCTTCAGCAGCTGCGAAAGATTCATGTCCTGCTAAGAAACAGAAACATTCTGTTTCTTCCTCTAATAACATTTTTCCAAGGTTACCATGTCCTAAACCCACTTTTCTGTGGTCAGCAACAGAACCTGGGATACAGAATGCCTGAAGACCTTCACCGATTGCTGCAGCAGCATCAGCAGCTCTTGTACATCCTTTTTTGATTGCGATTGCAGCACCTACTGTGTAAGCCCAACAAGCGTTTTCAAAACAGATAGGCTGGATTTTCTTAACCTGCTCATATACGTCAAGTCCAGCATCTTTTGTAATTTTTTCAGCTTCTTCAATAGAGCTGATTCCATAACTATTCAACACAGCGTTAATCTGTGGAATTCTTCTTTCATATGATTCAAATAATGCCATGATTATTATATTCTCCTTTCACTCGTTCCGTTTTCAGGCTATACCTGAAAATGAAATTTGTCGCTCGTCAATCATGCAAGCACGTCGACTCACTTGCACAAATTTCTATTCCTGTCTTGGATCGATAATCTTAACAGCACCCTGCTCTGGAAGCACACGTCCGTAAGAACCTTTTGCTTTTTCCCAAGCTGTGTTAGGATCATCACCTTTTTTGATAAAGTCAGTCATTTTTCCAAGAGAAACGAACTGGTATCCGATAACTTCGTTGTTCTCGTCAAGTGCGATACCTGTTACATAACCTTCAGCCATCTCTAAGTAACGAACACCTTTTTCTTTTGTTGCGTACATAGTACCAACCTGAGAACGAAGTCCTTTACCTAAATCTTCAAGACCAGCACCTACTGCTAATCCATCATCAGAGAATGCACTCTGTGTACGACCATAAACGATCTGTAAGAATAATTCTCTCATAGCTGTGTTGATAGCGTCACAAACTAAGTCTGTATTTAAAGCTTCAAGGATTGTTTTTCCCTGTAAAACTTCAGCTGCCATAGCTGCTGAATGAGTCATACCGGAACATCCGATTGTCTCTACTAAAGCTTCTTCAATCACACCATTTTTTACATTTAATGAAAGCTTACAAGCACCCTGCTGTGGAGCACACCAGCCTACACCGTGTGTAAAACCTGAGATATCTTCAATTTTTTTAGAATGAACCCATTTTCCTTCTTCTGGAATTGGAGCTGGGTCATGTTTTGCGCCCTTTGCTACAGGACACATGTTTTCGACTTCCTTAGTGTAAATCATTATAAGACTCCTTTCACATAAATAAATATGTATGTGTTAAACTTTGTTATTCATTTAACATACTGTAGACATTCTCTCATATTTTTTCTCAATAGTAAAGTCCATTTCGACGATTTTTTTGTTATTTTACGGAAATTTTCCAGCAAACGCTAAGAACAAAACCAAAAATTTTTATCTCATGGCGTGTCACTTTCACGGTTTTGCTGATGCTTCCCTGATAATCTCCCATTACAATAATGAATGTATCAGGCACATAAATCCCCACTTTACTTTTCTACCTTTTGCACAATCTCGTTTTTGTTCTTAAAAATAGAGTTGGCTGGAATTACTCCACGCACACTCGATAATGGATAAACATTCGAATGGCTTCCAATTACGGTTCCCGGATTCAAAACAGAGTTGCATCCTACCTCAACGTAATCCCCAAGCATCGCGCCAAATTTCTTTAATCCTGTTTTAATTTCTTCCTTTCCATCTTTTACAACAACTAAAGTCTTGTCGGACTTCACATTAGAAGTAATGGAGCCGGCACCCATATGAGATTTGTGTCCTAAGATGGAATCTCCTACATAATTATAATGAGGAACCTGTACCGTATTAAATAAAATGACATTTTTTAATTCAGTGGAATTTCCCACTACAGTTCCTTTTCCCACAATAACACTGCCACGAACAAACGCACAGTGACGGATTTCCGCCTCTTCATCAATGATTAATGGTCCATTTAAGCAAGCAGTTGGTGCTACTTTTGCACTTTTTGCTACCCAGATATCTTCTCCACGTTTTTCAAACTTTTCCGGGTCAAGTGTTTCTCCTAAGGCACGGATATAATCCGCAATCCCTTTTAATGCTTCCCACGGATATGTAAATTGTGCTAAATATTCTCCTGCAATTGTTTCATTTAAATCGTATAAATTACAAATCTTTGCCTGTTCCATTTTTCTTCCTCTTTTCTATCTTTTTCCCTGCCAAGTAACTGTTTCCAGAATTAACCATCTACAGAATAATTATATCGTGTTTTAATTTCATTATTCCATCAAGAAATTATCACCAAGTAATTCTTGAGATGCCAGCTGTTCCGCTTCTTCTTGCTCCTGTATAGCTGCCATCTCTGCCGCCATGGCAAACATCGCCTCATCCTCATAAAACGGCTGTTCATCCTTTTCTTCTGAAGCGCTTTCTACATCCTCTCCCGGATTTTCAAAATCAAACCGAATCTGATCTTCTTCAAATTTCAGACAGGAATCAAAGATATTTCCTGCCTTTGATGTAAATCCAAGCACTTTCTTCTTTGTCTTTCCTGTTGTAAAAAGTTCTCGCATGATTTCTTCCGAAAGTTCAACCTTTGCTATGGTATGCGACACTTTAAAGCCACATTCGCATTCGTAATACCACTGGCTCTTCATCATCTTCTTCTGGCATTTTGGGCATTCCAATGTTGTTTCTACCGGCTTTGGTTTTTCCGGAAAATCAAATGTCACCCTGCCATCTTCCGTCAACTTTAACGGTGCATCAAACATCATACCTGTCTTTGCAACAAATCCTTTAATAACATCTGTCTTTTTCCGAAGAAGTAGTTCCTTAACCTGAGCCTCCTTCAATTTCACACCTGCAATTTTACCAATGGAAAAACGACAGGAATTTTCATCTTCTTTCGAATAATTTGCACAACCATAACCAAATGGTGTCTGCACAATTTTTCCTCCACAAAGCGGACAGCTTACATCTTTAATGGATGGAGCCTCCAAATCTGTAAAGTCAAATTTTAATCCCGTCACTTTTCCTTCTTCATTTTTATTTAATGCGACACGGGCATCAAATTTTTTCCCTGCCTTTGACTTAAATCCACGAATCGTTCCGGTTCTTCCATTAGTTAATAATTCCTTTACCTGTGCTTCCGTCAGGCTCTTTTCTGCCATCTTTCCAATCGAAAAACGACAGGAATTCTCATCCTCTTTCGAATAATTTGCACAGCCAAATCCAAATGGTGTCTGCACTATATCCCCTCCGCAAAGTGGACATTTTACATCCTTTACTTTCTTTGCTTCCACATTATCGAAATCAAATTTCAGACTCTTCACTCCATTTTCATCCGTTGCAAGCATAATGCAAGCATCAAATTTCTTGCCGGTCTTTGACTTAAACCCACGAATCGTTGAAGTTCGTCCTGTTGCTAGAAGTTCTTTTACCTGAGCTACATTCAAATCCTTGCCCGCAATCTGCCCAATTGAAAATTTACAACTGGCATCATTTCCAGCTTCATAATTCGAACATCCATACCCAAAAGATTTTACCTCAATTGCTCCTCCGCAGAGCGGACACTGTACGCCTTCCACAATCTCTGCTTGGTTTTCTGAAAAATCAAAATTAATATTTTTCTTTCCATCTTCTCCAGTTTCCAGTACCAAACATGCCTGAAACTTCTTTTTATTCTTGGAAGTAAATCCTTTTAAAACGTCCGTCTTTCCATTTATTAAAAGTTGTTTTAATTCTTCTTTTTTCAAATCTCTTCCGGCAATTTTGCCAATCGAGAAATAGCACTCCTCCGGATTCTTTCTATGTTTTACACAAGTGTACCCAAACGGTGCCACTTCAATCTCGCTTCCACAAACCGGACATTTCACATCCTCTAAAATCTCCGGCTGATTCTCTGAAAAATCAAATTGGATAGATGGATGTCCCTCCTCGTCTTTCTTCATCACAAGGCAAGCACTAAACTTTTTCTTGGTTTTTGATACAAAACCATTTAGTACACCAGTTTTTCCATTTGTTAAAAGTTGTTTTAACTCTTCTTCTTCCAAATCTCTTCCAGCAATTGTTCCTACTGAAAATCGACAACCGGTTCCATCTTTTTTGTAATTACTGCATCCATAGCCAAACGGTGTTGTTTCCACCTCACCTCCACAGACAGGACAAGGCACACCCAGTTTTTTCTTTGCAGCAATTCCTCTTCCGCCTTTTCCGACCAAAGGCTGAATCTGCTGTGCAATCTGCATCGTCAGATTCTGTTCAATCATGGATACTGTTTCTTTTCGAATGAAATCCTCTAATTTGGAACGGTAATCCTGCATATCTACGGTTCCCTTTGTAATTCCATCAAGTCCCTTTTCCCAGGATGCCGTCATTTTCGGATTTAAAAGTGCCGGAACTGTCATATTAACAACCTCATATACCATCTCTCCCATACGTTCCGGTGTCAGAATCTGAGTTTTCTTATTCAGTCCTAAGTAGCCAATCCGTACCAGTTTTTTGATGATTTCAGCACGAGTTGCAGAAGTTCCGATACCAGATCCCTTAATCTGGGCACGTAATTCTTCATCCTCAATCAACTGTCCTGCATTTTCCATGGCAAGTACCATAGAACCGGATGTATAGCGTTTTGGTGGAGACGTCTTTCCCTCTTTGATTTCAAATCCATTTACCGTAAGTTCATCTCCCTGCTTTAACTGTTCTGCAATAGAAAGAAGCCCCGGGCTTTCCTTCTCTTCTTCTTCGTTTTCCTCATCCTGTTGTTTTTTTCCTGCAATTTCCAAAAATCCCGGATCTTTTAAAGCTTTTGCTGAAGCAAAAAGTTTTTCTCCTTCGATTTCTACTGTCAATTTTACATTCTGATATACTGCAGCCGGATAAAAAATACTAAGGAAACGTCGAACAATCAAATCAAATACCTGTTTCTGTAAATCTGTCAGCTTTTCTAATTCCGTCAACTGTCCTGTTGGAATAATAGCATAGTGATCCGTCACTTTGGAATCATCTGTATAGGAAGTGTTTGCAATTGAACGATAAAGTCCTTCCTTCATAATTTTTTCTACATAAGAAGAAACTGGCTGATAATTTTTCAGACGACTGACGTTCTTTCCAATCTCTTTTGCTACTGCAGATGATAACACACGGGCATCCGTTCTTGGATATGTAGTCAACTTCTTTTCATACAAATCCTGCGCCACCTGTAAAGTTTCATCCGGACTGATTTTAAAACGCTTTGCACATTCTGCCTGTAATTCTGCTAAATTGAATAATAATGGAGCTTTTTTCTTAGATGTGCCACGTTCTATCGACTCTACCACTGCCTTTTTCCCAGACAATTCTTCGATCAGCTGATTGGCACTCTCTTCCTTTTTAAAACCATTTTCTTTATACAATACCGGGGATTCAAAATACTTCGACCCTTCTACGGCTTTCCATTCCCCTTCGACATTTGCTTCGGTAAAATTACCTACTACACGATAAAATGGTGTTTCTATAAAGTTACGAATTTCCCGTTCCCGGATTACAACCATTCCAAGTACACATGTCATCACACGTCCAACTGCAATTGCTGTATAGGAATCTGTTCCTGCCGCATCATTTAAAATTTTTCCATACTTAACAGACATCACACGAGAAAAATTAATTCCCATTGCATAGTCTTCAATCGTTCGCATAATTCCCGAATTGCCGAGATTATCATACTCTGACATTGGTCTTGCTTCTGCTATTCCACGCTTGATTTCCTCTTCTGTCTGGGAATCAATCCAGACACGAAGTTCTTCCATTCCTTCCCGGACACCGCCAAAACGACGAATGTTTTCCTCAATGGTCTGTCCTTCTTTTCCGGCATCACCTGCCCAGTAGACTCTTGCAATATCTTCTCTATGTAACATTCTATGCACAATATCATACTGCTTACTGACCGCTGGTATGACATTGTATTTATATTCCTTTGGTAAAAAAGGAAGATCTTCCACACGCCATTTTTTATATTTTTCATCATACTCTTCCGGATAAACCATCTCTACAAGATGACCTACACACCAGGTAATGACGTAATCATTATTTTCTATATATCCATCATTTCTTCCGGAAACACCAAGAATTCTTGCAAATTCCTGTGCAACACTCGGTTTCTCCGTGATAATCAATGATTTTGCCAACTTTTCTTCCTCCTACGTTTTTGCAACTAGTTTTACAGTTCATTCATATCTACCAAAATAAATCGGGAATCTTCCTCTGCTTTCTTTACAATCGCTGGTGCAAATCCCTTTGCTGAAAAAAGAAAATAATATTCTGCTGAAATCTTTGCTTGTTTCATGTTGTAAAAAAGCTTTTCACACATTTCTTCCGAATATTCTTCCTGATTCCAATTACAACTTCCAACCATATTCTGTCGTATCTCGTTCTGGGCTATAATATCAATAGTTCCTTCTTTTCCTACCCAGGTTCCCATTTTTACTGCATGTAACGGCAATTTCCCAATCTGATTTAAAAGGAATAGATATTCTTTACACACCTCCGAAAAATAATGTTCCAGATAGTCATCTAATCCCCTTTCTATATAAGCTTCATAAAATTCTTCCGGCGACATCAAATAGAGATCCGATAGATGCGGATAGATAAAATGATACCAAAAATGAATAAAATTATCTTTAATTCGATAAATTCCCTTTTTTGAATTCTCCCATCCTCCTGTTTCAAAGGAAACTACCTTCTCAATGATGTCAAAAGCAGCCAGATTTTTCATATAAACGCTGATCTTGGCTCTGGAAAATCCCGTTGCCAGATAAATATCATTTAATTTGTTTGTTCCACTTGCAATGCAAGATAAGATGGTATTATAGACAGAAAGTTCCCGTAATTGACCGCTAATCAAATGTTCTGCCGCTTTATAAAGATAACCATTTCTCGATAAAATATTTCGACAGATATTTTCTCTCAAATCCTTTTTGGAATTAAAGCGATTGATATATCCCGGAACGCCTCCCACAATTCCATATACCTTAATGCATTCACTGACCGGATAATCCGGCAATGCCCGCACAACCTCTAGAAAGTTCAGATTTTCTATTTTAATAACGGCATCCAGTTTTCTATGATTCTCTCCTAACAACTGTGGCATCTCTTTTTCCATCCAGCCATAAGCAGAACTGCATAAAAGAATTAAAACCGGACCCGGATAAAGTTTCTTCTCTTTTAATTGAATTAAGGCTTCCCAAAAAGTCGAATCTTTTTTCAAAATATACTGAAACTCATCTATCACCAGAACCAATTTCATTGGTCCACCACTTTTCACCCGTTTAAAATATTCCTCATATGTTTTTTTCTGTAGCGTAATCCCCTGCTTTTGCATTAATTCTTCCGCCATCATTTCCCTTTGTGCCACGTCAGATGCCTCTCTGGCACGATAATAAAACACCTTTTTATCCTTAAAAAAGGCTTTTAGCATCTGTTCTTTTTCACAGTCTTCCCGTCCGTATAATGCAATCAGATTATTCTCTTTCCGCCCAAAAAACTCTTCCAACTGCTTTAATACCGCTGTCTTTACAACCATATTTTCCTCCGTAAATCCGCTCTCTTTTTCTATTTTCTTTCCCCTAATCCCTTTTAAACATATGAAGAAATTATATCATTTTTTAACTTCATGGGCAACTAAAAAAAGACCTGCCACAAATACACTTTGCGACAAGCCTTTGTATAAAAAACTCTTATTATTTTTTTGTAATATATCCCTGTGCTTTTAATAACTCTGCACAAAGTACTGCTCCACCAGCAGCTCCACGAACTGTATTGTGAGATAATCCTACGAATTTCCAGTCATATACAGTATCTTCTCTCAAACGTCCTACATTGATTCCCATACCATTTTCATAATTAACATCCAATGATACCTGTGGACGGTTATCTTCTTCTAAATAACGAATAAACTGCTTTGGTGCACTTGGAAGCTGTAATTCCTGTGGAACACCACTATAATCTTCCAATGCTTTGATTAACTGCTCTTTTGTTGGTTTCTTTTTGAATTTTACAAAAACAGCTGCAGTATGTCCATTTAAAACCGGAACACGGATACACTGACATGTGATAACCGGTGATGTTGCAGGAACAATTTCCTTTTTCTCATCATCAATATGTCCCCAGATACGAAGTGGCTCTTTCTCAGATTTTTCTTCTTCTCCACCAATATATGGAATAATATTTCCAACCATTTCCGGCCAGTCTTTAAATGTTTTTCCTGCTCCTGAGATTGCCTGATAAGTTGTTGCAACTACTTCATATGGCTCAAATTCTTTCCAAGCTGTTAAAACAGGTGCATAACTCTGGATAGAGCAGTTTGGTTTTACTGCAACAAAACCACGTGTTGTACCAAGTCTTTCTTTCTGGTATTTGATTACTTCCATATGCTCTGGATTGATTTCCGGCACTACCATTGGTACATCTGGTGTCCATCTGTGAGCACTGTTATTTGATACAACTGGAATCTCTGCTTTTGCATAATCTTCCTCGATTTTTTTGATTTCTTCTTTTGTCATATCAACAGCAGAAAATACAAAGTCAACGTCAGCAGCTACTTTCTCTACTTCGTTTACATTCATAACTACGATTTTCTTAACAGCTTCCGGCATTGGAGTATCCATTTTCCATCTGTCACCAACTGCCTCTTCATAGGTTTTTCCAGCACTTCTTGGGCTTGCTGCAATTGTAGTTACCTCAAACCAAGGATGATTCTCTAACAAAGAAATAAATCTCTGTCCTACCATACCGGTTCCACCTAAAATACCAACTCTTAATTTCTCGCTCATTCTTTCTAATCTCCTCTTACTTTTATCCTTACGCGATCCCTTATACTTTTGTGCGTCACATACGAATTACCATTGTGTGTCCGCACCATACGAACATTTGTCGCTCTGTTAAATATATTACGTGATTTCCCACAAAAAAGCAAGCACGAATTTATACAATTTTTCAAAAAAACAGTTACTTTCTTGTGCATTTTCACAACAACGCTTTACCTTGCAAAAGTTAAAATCATTTTTTAGAGTTATCTCTACTGTCCCTACCAGTTTCCTTCTCCCTCTAAATATGCTTTTTCCATTGCAATCACTTTTTCCATTGCTTCTTTTCCCGGTGCACCAATCGTCAAACGTTTATTCACGCAAGTTTCCATAGAAATTGCTTCATAAATATCCTCCTGAAATACAGGACTGATTTTCTGTAACTCCTCCAAAGACATATCATCAATTGCAATTCCTTTTTCAATACAATAAAGTACAATCTGTCCTACCATTCCATGTGCATCACGGAATGGTACTCCATGATTTACAAGATAATCTGCAGCATCGGTTGCATTGGTGAATCCATGATTTGCAGACTTACGCATCACATCTTTATTGAATTTCATCGTTGCAAGCATTCCATTGAACAATGAAATACAGCCTTTTACTGTATCCATCGCATCAAAAGAAAGTTCTTTATCCTCCTGCATATCTTTATTATAAGCAAGCGGGATTCCCTTCATCGTTGTAAGCAAAGACATCAAAGCTCCATAAACACGTCCCGTCTTCCCCCGAACAAGTTCTGCAATATCAGGATTTTTTTTCTGTGGCATAATACTACTTCCAGTACTGTACGCGTCATCAATTTCCACAAATTGATACTCGTTAGAATTCCAGATAATTACTTCCTCTGAAAAACGACTTAAATGCATCATGATTGTCGCACAAGCCGATAAGTACTCAATTAAATAGTCCCTGTCTGATACTCCATCCATACTATTTAAAGTTGGTCCATAAAATCCTAACAATTCTGCCGTATATTCTCGGTCTAAAGGATAAGTAGTACCCGCCAATGCACCAGAACCGAGCGGACAATAATTCATTCTCTCATATATATCATGAAGACGCTGTCTGTCCCTTTTAAACATTTCAAAATAAGCGCCCATATGATGTGCCAATGTAATCGGTTGTGCTTTCTGTAAATGAGTAAATCCAGGCATAATTGTTTCTGTGTTTTCTTCCATAATTTTTAAAATGGTTTCTAACAGCTCTTTTAACAAAGCATCCGTATGAAGCACTTCCTGTCTGGTATAAAGACGCATATCCAATGCCACCTGGTCATTTCGGCTTCTTCCGGTATGCAGTTTTTTTCCGGTATCCCCTAGGCGATCAATTAAATTTGCTTCCACAAAACTATGAATATCTTCATATTCATTTGTAATCTCTAATTTGCCGTCTTCTACGTCTTTTTGAATCTCATCTAAACAAGCTACAATTTGCTGCATTTCCTCTTCTGTCAGAATTCCCTGCTTTCCAAGCATGCGTACATGAGCTTTACTCCCCTCAATGTCCTGCTTATAAAATTTCTGATCAAATGTAATAGACGCATTAAAATTATATACTAACTGGTCGGTTTCTTTCGTGAACCTTCCTCCCCATAATTGTGCCATATGATTTCCTCACTTTCCTTCTATTTTTTGTCTTGCAATTTCCCTATCCCGTTGATTTTTTGAAAAAACACAGCCACAATAATACTGACGATACATGTCATATTCTTTTGACAATGCGACCGAACGCTGATATCCACCCTTTTTCTTAAAATCAGAATACAAATAACGTATACCATATTCCTGCTCTAATGTAGCTCCGATTTCATTTAGTTTTGCAGCATTCTTCAATGGGCTGATGGAGAGTGTTGTAGTAAAATAATCCATTTTGTATTTCTTCGCTATTTCTGCAGCTTCGCGCAGGCGCATCTCATAACAGCGGAAACAGCGTTCTCCACCTTCTTCTACCTCTTCTAACCCTTTTGCCATTTCATAGAATTTTTCTTTTTCATATGCACCTTCCAGAAAAGATACTTCATATCTGGCTGGAAATTTTTGAATAAATTCCTTCTGTTCTTTTACTCGTTTCCAGTACTCTTCCTCCGGATAAATATTCGGATTATAATAAAAAATTGTAATTTGAAAATAATTGGATAAATATTCAATGCAATAGGAACTGCATGGTGCGCAACAACTATGTAGCAAAAGTGTTGGTATTTTTCCTTCTTTTTGATTTTCTTCAATTGTTTTTTCTAAAATTTTTTGATAGTTCAAATTCATACTTCACCTATTTTACAAGATATCTATGAATATTTCAATAGATATAATGCATAATTATTCATTTTTATTAGAATATTTTGTATTTTTATTATCAATTAAATGATTCAAAATTGACTGCGCTCGATGTTCCCATGTATGTTCTCTGCGATAAGAAGCATATGCATTTTCCTGCACAGTCTCCCGAAATGCTCGGTTGGTCACTAATTCTTCCGCTTTTGCCACCAGATCTTTGGGATTTTCCAAAGAATAATACACCAATTCTTTTCCGTCCGCAAACTTTTTTCTTTTATATTCATTTTCTTCTGTTAAAACGACTGCCCGGTTTGCCATTCCTGCAAACACACGGTCATGAACTCCATGATGAAAAATCGGCGCTACATCTAACAATATATGTTCTCTGGCAATCTTCTCGAATGTCAAATGGAATACTACTGGTTTTTCTATCATCAACTTTCCATGCTCCGGGACCGGATATTTTTCCCAATCATGTCCCATAACTTTCACCGGAATTCCTGCACGAAGCAGCGTGTCTAATGTTTTTTTTCTGAAATAATTCCGAACATAAGCATCCACTGGATACATCGCATTCATATCATTCCGAAATGTAATCTTATCCTTTTCCTCTCCGTGTTCCCATAGGAACCTTCGATACGCTTCCTCCATAGGGAGATTCGGTTCAGCAATTCGTTGTTCTAATACATCACGCACCGCTTCCTGTAAAAAAGATGGAACCGTTCGCATCGTCTGTTCTACATCCTCTAAACTCCCATAAGTTCCTGAGAAAAAAATTGCCGGCTCTTTTTCTTTTTCTACCGGAATAAAACTTTCTGTCGCTGCCAGTGACAAGAACATCTGCTCTTTTACTTCCGGGTAATACTCTTTCACATAATGTTGTTGAGATTCATCTAAGAAAATGGCATGGGAATCTACAATCGGCGCTTCTAATGCCACATGATGAAAAAGCGGATGATCCAAAATCCAATTATAGAATGGTCCTTCTAAATGATTCAAAAATAGACTTCCATCCTCTAATGCCATGCGCGGCAATAAAGAATTAAAATCCAAAATCAAATCATAACTCTTATGTAAATAACGTTCTAGTTTTTCATCTAAATCATCTTCTTTTGCCAACTCACATACATCCACTGTACACCCGAAGGATTCAAAAGCTTCTCCTATCTGATTTGCAAAAAAGTTACTAGAAAAATAACAGATTTCCCTGGAACTAAAAATCAACATTCTCATAGGTCAAACATCTCTTTCTTTCTTTTTCTTCGTAAACCTTTATTTAATCAATTTAATACTTATTAAACAGATTAATTCTTTTCAATTAATTTGATAATTTTTGTTTTACTTTTTAAAAGGAAAAAGGACCCGTAGCAAAAAATTTTTGCCCAAAGTCCCTCTTGGCTTTTATGATTCTTTCCAATATTTTAATGCAAAAAGTGCAACTACGTAAACAACCCCGACTAAAATCATAAAAATAATTTTCTTTGTCAGTATTCCGGCAATTATTTCAATTAGAAGAACGGCACCATGAAGCCATATCTGTTCATTGTCAAGACATGCTGCAATCCCAACTTCCAATAATACAATAATACAAACCGGAACAACCGGCACTTTTAAAGCCAATACACTAACCAGAATTACGATAAGAGCAGCAATGACAGTTGCGCCAATTGCAACATACTGTCTATTCTCTAATAATTTTTTCACATCAAACTGCGCTGACTGTTGTTTCTTATTGTTCATTCTTTTCCTCTCTCCTCATCTTCATTACATTTCGCGTATGACGACATTATACCAATTTCCTTGCAAAAGGACAACCGTAATTTGATATGTTTTCTCTTGTTTTCCCTTTCATTCTAGGTTATGATGATAACGTTGCTTTATACGTAACCAAAACATTATTTTTATTAAGTGAGGGACATATCTATGATTCAAAATAAATGGGTATCTATGTGGGGAAATGCAGTTTCCATTGCCACACACAAACCGGAAAGTTATTCCAAAAACATTACTCTGCGTTATCCAATCTATGCACCTTTTTCCGGAAATACACTCCGTTTTACCTTTGATAATTATTGTGGAACAGAACCAATCACGATTTCCTGCGCCACTGTTGCAACATCCGCTTCCGATACTTTGACCAAAACAGCGTTATCCTGTCCTATTCAGGCAGAATCTTCTGTTTTCATTACATTTTCTGGGGAAAAAGAAGTAACCATCGCCCCTGGCAAATCAATCTGTAGCGATGAAATTCCATTCTCCGTCACTGCAGGAAGCCAGATAGCAGTCAGTTTCTATCTTGCAAATTTCACGCAAATGCAATCAGCTGTTCTTATTAGCGGTCCACTATCACATGCTTGTTATTCACTTGGTAATCAGACTCTATCTGCAGAACTGCCTGTTAATGAAAGTAAAACAACAAACTGGTTTTATTTCTTAAGCAATATTGATATTCTGACTTCTGCCGAAAATCATGCGATTATCTGCTATGGAGATTCCATCACAGCACAAGATTGGCCGGATTACCTTTCTCTTTTCTTAAAAGAATCTGGCAATACAAATACCGCCATTATTAGACGTGCTACCAGTGGTTCTCGTATTTTAAGACAATACGATTGCATCACCTATGACTCCTATGGTTTAAAAGGTACAAACCGTTTTGAACACGAGGTTCCAACTTCCGGTGCTGACACCATTATCATCCAACAGGGAATTAATGACATCATTCACCCTGTCGGAGTTGAAATTAATCAGTTCCGTCCTATGAGTGACCTTCCTACGGTAAATGAAATGATTGATGGAATCCGCTGGTACATCGAAAAAGCAAGAGGTTATGGCTACCGCATTCTGCTCGGTACACTGCTTCCAATTCATGGATGGCGCACTTATGCTCCATTCCGCGAAGAAATGCGTCTGGAATTTAATGAATGGATTCGCACCACAAATGAGGCTGATGGATGTGTCGATTTTGATTTAGCATTACGAAATCCCGCTTTTCCAACTGCCTTTCGAGACGGTTATGACAGTGGTGACCATCTGCATCCAAGTGCCACTGCCTATCAGGAAATGGCTCGGACTGCATTACCATTCTTGTCAGAATAGTTTTCCTGAAAAATATATTGATTGTATCAGAAATTTCTATCTAACAAAAAATCCGGGGCTCTTGCCTCGGATTTTTTTATTTCAGTATTTTCTTTTGCTACTATACTTATTTTTCTACCAGATATTTATTCTTCCATCAAATGTTTCCGAACCCGCTGTGTCAACATTTCAAGTGCTACAACATTTTCTCCACCTTCCGGGATAATAATATCAGCACGACGCTTGCTCGGTTCCACAAATTGTTCATGCATCGGTTTTACTGTAGTCAAATACTGATTAATGACGCTGTCCAAAGAACGTTCCCGCTCTTTTACGTCGCGTACAATTCTTCGTAGGATTCTTACATCTGCATCTGTATCAACAAATACCTTGATATCCATCAAGTCACAAAGACATTCTTCTGCAAAAATGAGAATTCCTTCCAATACAATTACCGGTGCAGGCTCTACTAAAATTGTCTCATCCGAACGGTTATGTATGGAATAATCATAAACTGGCATTTCAATGGATTTGCCTTCTTTTAAAAGGCGTAAGTGTTCATAGAGCAAATCGGTATCAAATGCATCCGGATGGTCATAATTTAATTTTGATCGTTCTTCGTAACACATTTCATCATGACGCTTATAATAATTGTCATGACGTAAAATACTGACCTCATCTCTTCCAAAACTGTCCACTAACTTATCTGCAAGTGTTGTCTTTCCACTTCCGGTTCCACCTGCAATTCCGATTAAGATTGTGTTCATATGACTCCCTATTGCCTTTCTGCTTCGTTTATTTGCCAATGATTGCAAGTGTTGCACTTGTTCCTAAGCGGCTTGCACCCGCATCGATCATAGCCTGTGCTTCCTCTTCCGTATGAATACCACCGGAAGCTTTCACTCCCATCTCAGTTCCAACTGTTTCTCTCATCAATGCAACATCTTCTGCTTTTGCTCCACCAGTAGAAAATCCAGTAGATGTTTTTACAAAATCAGCACCTGCTTCTTTTGACAATTCACAAGCTTTTACTTTTTCTTCCTCTGTTAAGAGACAAGTTTCAATGATAACTTTTAAAACAACATCTTTTCCACATACTTCTTTTAAAGTTCTGATGTCATTTAATACATAATCATATTTCTTATCTTTCAAAGCTCCAACGTTGATGACCATATCAACTTCTGTTGCTCCATCCTCAATCGCTGCCTTTGTTTCAAAAGCCTTTACTCTGGTATCGGACATACCAAGAGGAAATCCAACTACCGTACATACATCAACGTTAGAACCTTTTAATTTTTCTGCTACAAATTTTGTATAATACTGATTCACGCACACAGATGCAAAATCATTTTCGATTGCTTCTTCACAGATTTTTGCAACCTGTGCTTCTGTTGCTTCTGCTTTTAAAATTGTGTGATCAAAATATTTTGTATGAATCATATCTCTTATTTATCTCCCTATCTATTTTTCTTAATGATTATCTCATTCCTTTATCGTATGGGATACCTTCTGCTTTCGGTGCCTGAGAATTCTTAGATGTAAATGCAAGAATAATCATAGAAGCAATGAACGGCATCATACTATAGATGTTCTTAGATAAACCTAAGTTTGCAAGTGCTGTCGAATCTGCAATATTCGCTAAGGAACGGAATACGGCAAAGAAAACAGCTGCAGCTGCAATACGATATGGTTTCCACTGTCCAAAAATCATAACCGCGAGTGCAAGGAAACCTGCTCCTGCTACACCAACTTCAAAATTCCATGTAGTAACAGAAGGAACGATATAAGCAAATCCTCCAATTCCACCAAGAACACCTGAAATCATAACGCCTGTATATCTCCACTGGTATACATTGATACCAACTGAATCCGCTGCCTGAGGATGTTCTCCGCAAGAACGAAGTCTTAAGCCCCATTTTGTTTTAAACAAAAACACATAACTGCAAACCAAAATAATGATACCAATGATTAAAAAGATATTAATCGTTACAGGTCCAATTTTATATATGAAAGCTGAATTATCATAAGTAAGCTTTGCTGATGCTGCACCATTTCCAGACTCAGATGCATTGTTAAATGCCTTTACAACAATAATAGCAATGGCTGTTGCCATCATATTGAGAGCCGTACCACCGATTGTCTGATCTGCTTTTAACGTAATCGCAGAAAATCCCAACAAGAGAGAATATATTAATCCTGCTACTGCACTTGCAAGGATAGAAAGTGCTACCACTGCAGCTGCTGGCATTGATTCTCCACACAAAGAAAGGACAAAAACACCTGCTAATCCGCCAATAGACATAATACCTTCCAACGCAATATTAATTACTCCGCTTCGCTCTGAAAACATACCGCCAAGTGCTACTAACATTAATACTACTGCATAAAGTAAGGTAAACTTAATCAACAAAAACATTATTTCGTCTCCTCCTTTCCATCCTTTTCAACTG
>JBJELY010000219.1:0-3297 GCA_051879395.1 Roseburia sp.
GTTTTTCCGCTTTCCTTTGTCACCAGATAGCGAATCTGAAACTGACGAATCAGCGCTGTATTTAATTCTGTGGAAAACGGTCCCTGCATAGCGATAATCTGTTTTCCGCTAATTCCAGCGTCCTCACAAAGTTCTATACTTTCTCTTCCGGGAAGCACGCGGGCAAAAATACGGCCTGGTGCCGAAATACCAGAAACAAATTTTCTTAATTCCTTACTTCCGGTCGTAAGTAAAATATTTCCGGCTTTTTTTTCTAAATAGCAGGCACAGCTTTCCATGTCCGAAAAAGTGATCACTTTCCCACTTTTTTGTAAAGAAATATCTTCTTCGCGGTTTAGGCGGTAATACGGTAATGTTATTTCTTTCTTTTTTTCAAAAGCTTTTACTGCATTTTGAATATTTTCAGATACAACTACAGCATATGGATGTGTTGCATCCACAACAGCCTCAAATGCATTGTCTTCTAAAAATGAAACCATTTCCTTCTCTTCCATCCTGCCCTGATGGATGGTGATTCTTTCGTGGTCTGCCTCCTGCATCACTAACTCTCCATATTCGGTTGCCACACAGACAACACTTGAGATACCTGCTTTTGCAAGCTGCTCTGCAAAGTCTCTTCCCTCGGTTGTCCCTGAAAAAATCAGTACGTGTTTCATAGACGATATCCTCTTTTCGTAATCAGCTTTCCATCTAAAAATTCACTTTGAGAATTTCCCACAAATACTGTTGTAAACATATTTACCTGACGCTCCCTTAGTTCTTTTAAGGTACAGGTCGTCACCTGCGTTCCCTCTCTTCCGATATTTTCTACATAGCCGCAAGGTCTTGTTTCCTCGATTTCTTCTAGTAAAATATCGCAGGCTCTTTGCAGATAATCCGCTCTTTTTTTGCTGGATGGATTATAGATTGCCATGCAAAAATCTCCTCGTGCTGCCATGCGAAGTCTGGTCTCGATTTTTTCCCAAGGAGTCAGTAAATCACTTAGGCTGATGACACAATAATCATGATTTAGAGGTGCTCCTAAACAAGCTGCACCGCTATTTGCCGCTGTAATTCCCGGAATAATTTCTAAACTGCAATCCGGATATTCCTTTCCAACTTCGTACATCAACGATGCCATTCCATAAACTCCTGCATCTCCGCTGCAAATAAGGGCTGTCTTTTTTCCTTTTTGTGCTTCTTTAAATGCCATATGACAGCGCTCGACTTCCTGTTTCATCGGTGTAGACAAAAACTCTTTCTGCGAAAAACGTTCGTCTAAAAGTTTTAAATAAACCGGATATCCTACAATTACATCACATTCCTCTAAAGCAGCAATCGCCTGACCTGTCATCATTGATTCCACTCCCGGTCCCATTCCAACTACGTATATCTTTTTCTGTTTCATATTAACCTTCCTTTCCTGTGTCCGGTTTTCCAACCCTTTGTTTCACTATCTGCTCAATCATGAAAGATGAAATTTTGCAAGTGCTACCGTAACTCCATTTTCTGCTCTTTTCTTTCTCACCAGAGCTACTTCTCCGCTTCCCAGTTTACCTGCTGCAAACAATGCCGCCCGTTCGCATACATTATCAACGCCTACCTGTTTTTTCACAAATTCCGATGACGTGAATTCTCCTTCTACCTGCTCTAACTCTTCTGCCGAAAAGGTCAGAAACGGAAAGCTATATTTCTCTGCAAAAGCAAGAATTCCCGGTTCCTCTGCTTTCTTTTTGATTGAAGCGAGCGCAGCTACCGCTTCTTTTCGAACCCCCGCTGCCTTCAACTCTTCTAATACCAGTTCTTCGATTTCCTGTTGCGATTTTCCCCTCTTGCATCCAATTCCAACTATATATTGTTTGGGACAAAGCTGTAAAATAGCACGCTCGCCTTCCAATGGGGAAACCAAAACAGAAACATTTTCTCCCTTCAACAAAGCACCTGATACCTTTGCAATTCCTTCCCTGTTTGCAATACCAAGGTTATGTTTCTTTGCAAAAACATCTACCGCAAAAAGTCCGTGCAAGTCTGTTGCCGTCGTAATAACCGGTATGGCTTCGATTGTTCCTGCCAGTTCTTCTGCCAGCTCATTTCCGCCTCCTATGTGCCCCGACAAAATTGGAATTACAAACTGCCCTAATTCATCTGCCACCAAAACCGCTGGATCTTTTAATTTATCTTCTACAAAGGGAGCAATTGCGCGAACTGCAATTCCACAGGCTCCTACAAAAAGCAGTGCATCCTTTTCTTTCCACTGGTCCTTCGTCCACTGTTCCAATCCCTCTTCGACATAAGAAATCTCTTTCCAATTCTTTTCGCCAGAAGTACTCTTTTCACAAAAATCGCTTTTTTCACGAGCTGCACTCCATTTTGAAAAAAGTGTTATCTCGTGCAACTCTTTCCAAAGTTCCTTTATCTTAAGGGAAAGCTCCAATCCTCTTCCGGTAAAACTAATGATTGCTATCTTCATTTTTCCCCATCTTCTCCCACTGCTTCTTCTCTTAACTTTCCAGTCCGAAATTCTGTCGTAAAATATGGATCATACAATTTAGAACGCTGATACTCACTTTGTTTTACCACTTCACCTACAATTGTAAGTGCCGTTTTTGTAATGCCATGCACTTTTGCTGTTTCCGCTAACGTTCCAACCGTACAAAAATATGCTTCTTCTTCCGGCCAGGTTGCTTTATAAATCAACACGGCAGGAGTTTCATGCTTATAGCCGCCTGTAATCAGACGCCTCGAAAGTTCCTCTAACATTCCGGTACTTAAATAGATTGCCATCGTAGACTGATGCGCTGCAAAGCTTTCGATGGTTTCTTTTTCCGGAACTTTTGTTTTTCCCTCCATTCTGGTAATAATCAGACTTTGAGATACTTCCGGAAGTGTATATTCCAAATTTAAGGAAGCCGCTGCTCCAAAGCAGGCACTGACCCCCGGACAACTGTCGTATGGAATCTTCTTTTTTTCCAATACATCCATCTGCTCCCGCACAGCTCCGTAAATGCTTTGGTCCCCCGTGTGAAGTCTTACGATTTCGAATTTTTTCTTTTCGCCTTCCTCCATCACTGCTATGACCTCTTCTAAGGTCATTTTGGCGCTGTTATAAATTTCACAATCCTCTTTGGCGTAATGCAAAAGTTCCGGATTAACCAAAGAACCTGCATAAATAATAATGTCTGCTCTTTCCAATAACCGCATGCCACGCACTGTAATTAAATCCGGTGCCCCCGGTCCTGCTCCTACAAAATGAACCATTTTTTTCTCCTTTTCATTTAATGTATATTCGGCGTTTGCGAAACTCTTTTCTATCAATAT
>JBJELY010000220.1:0-3266 GCA_051879395.1 Roseburia sp.
CTTCTTCGATACCTTCACCAACTGCTGGGATGTATTCCTTAGGAATAGCACCACCGACAACAGTGGATTCGAATTTGAATAATTCTTCTCCATTGGCATCCATAGGCTCGAATTTAACTTTACAGTGTCCGTACTGTCCACGTCCACCAGACTGTTTTGCATATTTACTGTCAACATCAACTGCTTTGGTAATAGCTTCTTTGTATGCTACCTGAGGAGCACCAACGTTAGCTTCTACTTTGAACTCACGAAGAAGACGATCTACGATAATTTCAAGGTGAAGCTCACCCATACCAGCGATGATTGTCTGACCAGTTTCCTGATTTGTATGAGCACGGAATGTAGGATCTTCTTCTGCAAGTTTTGCAAGAGCTTCACCCATTTTACCCTGTCCAGCTTTTGTCTTAGGCTCGATAGCGAGTTCGATAACTGGTTCTGGGAATTCCATGGACTCTAAGATTACTGGGTGCTGTTCATCACAGATTGTATCACCAGTTGTTGTAAATTTGAAACCTACAGCAGCTGCGATATCACCAGAGTAAACTTTATCTAATTCCTGACGTTTGTTAGCGTGCATCTGTAAGATACGACCAACACGTTCTTTTTTATCTTTTGTTGCATTTAATACATAAGAACCGGAGTTCATTGTACCAGAGTAAACTCTGAAGAATGCAAGCTTACCAACGAATGGGTCAGCCATAATTTTGAATGCTAAAGCTGCGAATGGTTCATCATCAGATGAATGTTTCTCAACTTCATTACCTTCTAAGTCAACACCTTTAATAGCAGGGATGTCTGTAGGAGCTGGCATGTATTCGATAACAGCATCAATCAGCTTCTGAACACCCTTGTTACGGTATGCAGAACCACAACATACTGGAACAGCTGTACATTCACATGTAGCTTTTCTTAATGCTTTTTTCATCTCTTCGATAGATGGTTCTTCACCTTCAAGGTACATCATCATTAAGTCATCATCTAACTCACAAACTTTTTCTACTAATTCAGCATGATATAATTCAGCATCATCTTTCATGTCGCCTAAATCATCTGTAACAGTGATATCATCACCCTTATCATCATTGTAGATATAAGCTTTCATTTCAAATAAGTCGATGATTCCTTTGAAATCATCTTCTTTACCGATTGGTAACTGAAGAACGATAGCGTTCTTTCCTAATCTTGTACGAATCTGATCAACAGCTCCGTAGAAGTTCGCACCTAAAATGTCCATCTTATTGATGAATGCCATACGTGGTACGTTATAAGTGTCAGCCTGACGCCAAACGTTTTCTGACTGAGGTTCTACACCACCTTTTGCACAGAAGACACCAACGGCGCCGTCAAGTACACGAAGTGAACGTTCTACCTCTACAGTAAAGTCTACGTGTCCTGGAGTATCAATGATATTGATACGATGCTCTAAAGCACCTTTCTTTGGTTTTGCAAATTCTTCCAAAGTCCAATGACATGTTGTAGCGGCTGATGTAATTGTGATACCTCTTTCCTGCTCCTGTTCCATCCAGTCCATGGTAGCAGTACCTTCATGAGTATCACCAATTTTATAGTTAACACCGGTATAGTAAAGAATACGCTCTGTTAATGTTGTTTTACCAGCATCGATATGAGCCATAATACCGATATTTCTAGTTCTCTCTAATGGATATTCTCTTCCAGCCAACGGATTTTCCTCCTTAATTTACTATGCAAAAATCTGCAAGCGAAAACTGTTGTAACAGTATCACTTTACAGATCTTATTTTGCAAAATTCTTTCCAATATGCACCTTCTGTAATTAGAATCTGTAATGTGCGAAAGCAAAATCTTTCGCCGCTCAGATTTTTTATGCCTAGAATCTGTAATGTGCGAAAGCTTTGTTTGCTTCTGCCATTTTGTGCATATCTTCTTTTTTCTTTACAGATGCACCAGTGTTGTTTGCTGCATCCATAATTTCATTTGCCAGTCTTTCTTCCATTGTTTTTTCTCCTCTGTTACGAGAATACAATGTTAACCAACGAAGAGCTAAAGCCTGACGACGGTCTGGTCTAACTTCGATTGGTACCTGGTATGTTGCACCACCAATACGTCTAGCCTTTACTTCAAGAACAGGCATAACGTTATTCATGGCTTCTTCAAATACTTCAAGAGCAGGTCTTTCTGTTTTCTCCTCTACTCTTGCGAAAGCTCCGTATACAATTTTCTGAGCTACGCCTTTCTTACCATCTAACATGATGTTATTAACAAGCTTAGTTACAACTTTATTATTGTATAATGGATCTGCTAATACGTCTCTTTTTTGAGTATGTCCTTTACGTGGCACGGTTCTTCCCTCCTTAATCATTTTTTGTTTCTTCGATTAATTCAACGGTACTCACAATGTGTCTTTCTAAAATGTGTTCGTGCGGAAATATATCATAAGTGACAATAATCCCAACACTAAACCTCTAGTTCTGTTTTGTGATACTATTGGTTTGCTAAATCAAGATATCTTATTTAGCTGCTTTTGGTCTCTTAGCGCCGTATTTAGAACGAGCCTGCTTTCTGTTAGCAACTCCAGCTGTATCAAGAGTACCACGAATAATATGATATCTTGTACCTGGTAAGTCCTTAACACGACCACCTCTGATAAGAACAACACTATGTTCCTGTAAGTTGTGTCCTTCTCCTGGGATGTAAGATGTTACTTCGATTCCGTTGGAAAGACGTACTCTGGCGATCTTTCTAAGAGCTGAGTTAGGTTTTTTAGGAGTAGCTGTTTTAACAGCTGTACATACACCTCTCTTCTGTGGAGAAGAAGCATCGATAGGTCTCTTCTGTAAAGAGTTGTAACCTTTCTGAAGTGCTGGTGCTGTAGACTTCTTAACAGATGTCTGACGTCCTTTTCTTACTAACTGATTAAATGTTGGCATTATTTTCACCTCCTATAATCTTATCCTGTATGCCAAATATATTATTTCGCACACTAAGTCATTATATAAGCGTCTGTGCCAGTTGTCAAGCAATTTTTTCCGTTGTTTTCCTTTATTTTACTGACATTTTTTAGTTTAAACCATATCTTGTTTTTTCATTCAAAATTATTCTATATATAGAATTGTTCTTTCATTTTTCATTTCAAAATCTATTCTTCTTTACCGTGACGCAAAAAAGTGTCGCCGCACGACACTTGCAAAAACGCTCCGCGTTTTCCCTCGAAAGGATTTACACAACAGCTATTTCCTATAGAGATTAGGGTGTCAAAAGGTTACTGACCTTTGATATATATTTGTA
>JBJELY010000221.1:0-3235 GCA_051879395.1 Roseburia sp.
TACCTACCCATAAAAGAAAAAACGTTAGAGACACGAATAAGGCCCTTGCTTTTACTTTGTAAACAGTTAGGTAACTGTGCACTAAGTACGCTATATCTGATATGATCCAAAATATGAGCAACGCTGGTGAAAGCTGACCATATAGAATACCAATAGAAATAGTAATTAACAAATTTAGAGCTATCGTTACCAGTGCATAGCTCATAAGTATTCTTTTGGTAGAGAACGGAAGTAAAAGCCCCAACAGCCGCTTATCACACACGTTTTTTACTTGTTTGGAAAGTAATCCATACAGAGCATTGAGCGATAGCGTCGTACAAAATGCACCAAGGATATTTTTTATCGACGACACCTCTAACATCGGCAGAAAATCGAACAGCGTTGTGTTGCTAATGATCCAGCCCGCGAGGAAGAACAGAAAGAGCAATACCAATGCTTGCTTTTGCATCCGCATAATTTCGATAATACATTTCATAGGTAGCGCGGCGCGTTTTGATACTGGCAGAAACTTTAAAGCATAAGAGTGAACGGTTGTAGGCCTGTTTTCATCTGCCAGTTGTTGCATTTTCGCGAAGTTGTTTTGGCTTTGCGCTGCGGTTGTTGTGTCAATGAACTGCATTCTCTCATAGTACCGTGGGACATTCAATTTCAAAAAGCGACACACATAGATTTCAAGCAGTGATAACACCAACGCAAGTATTATTATAGTTACGATGCTATGGAGTATAAGCAATACTGTGATGCCAATGAAAAGCAGAGTAATCATAAATAGCTTCTTTTTTTCGTGGTAGAAAGTCCAAGAAATCAAGCTGCTACAACAGTTGTATAGCAGTAAAAGAATGAATTGCTGCAACATATTACATGTTATCACAAATCCACCCATGAGAAGTGCGAGAAGAAAAGAAAGGCCAGCCCACGCTACCACGGATAATAATTGTTTTTGATAAAGGGCTTTTTGAAAATAAGCAGTATTGTACGTATATAGAACAGTTGCAGCGTTCAATTTGAACACAGGATTTTGAGATAAGAAAATCCGTATAAATTGAATTATGGCAATTCCAATCAAAATATAGATGGAATTCCGTTCAGTAATGGCTACGCCAATTCCAGCTCCTAAGATTGCAAAGAATACCCGATATAATATAGCTATCGCAATGATGATTAAGGCCAATAACCCCTGCCACCAGTGACGTATAGTTCCGGTAAGCAAATACATCCTGTTTTTCCATATCAACCTATTCAATATTTTGCTCATTACCATTCACCAATTTGAGATACAAACTCTCCATCGAGTCGTTAGGAGAAAGATCAGCGACTTCCAACAGCTCGGCTTTTGTTCCAGATGCGAGTAATTTCCCGTGCTGTATTATCACGAAGGTGTTACAAATATTTTCTACAACATCCAGCAAATGGCTGAACAGCAGAATCAGCTTCCCGGCATCCCTTTGCTGAATAAGCAACTGTTTCAGTATGGCTATTTGTTTTGGGTCAAGCCCTGAAAATGGCTCGTCCGCAACCAAAAGCTCATATTCCCGCAGTAGCGCCATAGCGATCATGAGTTTCTGCTTTGTTCCCTTGGAAAGTGCCACAGGGATTTTGTTGCTATGTTCCCGTAGCTCGAACTGGTCAAGGATGCTGTCAATGCTGATATGGGCATTAGGGTAGATTGTCTTTATAAATTGCAGATGCTCCATCAAAGACAATTCTTCATAGAAAACCGGCGTATCAGGAATATAGGAAATGGGGTAATTCTCCATTTTCAGCTTAACAATGTCTGTCCCACCAAGGCGGATTGTTCCGCTGTCTGGTCGGAGAAAGCGAACAATATTTTTGATTGCTGTCGATTTTCCTGCTCCATTTTCACCAATCAGGCCAACGATTTGCCCTTTTTCTCCGGAGAAAGAAAGATTGGTCAAAGCTGGGATGCCATCATAAGCATAAGAAATATTGTCGAACTCAAAAAACATTCTGTATCCTTTCTACTCGATACCGAAGTACTCCCTAAATCGTTGAACAGTTCCTGTTTGTCCAGCATCGATAAGTTTTGCAGAAATATCAGTAAATAGCATCATGCAAGCCGCCGATATTCCACATGGCACAACATCTGTTTTGCTTGCGTCAGTATCAGCAAACAATGGGATATCGCTGATTTTCCCGTAATCTTTATTCTCCGTTACATTATTCAAGAAATGATCCAATTCGTTTGCCGCGTCATTTATTTTCCCCATATTACACAGAGCGTTTGCTAACTGTAATACAGTCCCGATCCCTATAAACGGAGTAAGTTCAAATACTTTTAGCAAATCAAGCTGCAATCTGAAAAGGCGCACTACCTCGTCCCAATTTTGAGCAGATTGATTAACTGTAACCAAATGGCTTAATTCCATAAGAATTTCATTTATTGCTTTCAAAATATCAGTTTGAATATTTGTTTTGGCGGTCAGGTAATCACCTTTACTTACGCTAATCATGTTCAGCAAAAGCCGAGGATTTACTTTTTGCGTTGGTATTTGCGAAAGAGCCTTATACGCCGAATCATAATCTTGGAGAGCAATGTATAGATTCCCAATTTGAAAATATGCCCCTTGCTTGATTTCCAAATCATCACTCTCCAGGCATTGTTCATAAACACGGATGAGTTTATGAAGTAGCTCGTTTAGCAATTTTGGGTCTTTGACCATTACCAAAAGGTTAGTGGATAAAAGATTTGCAAGATCATATTTTAATTTCAGATCGTTGATGTACTGCCGAACATAATAATCCCATAATGCGAGAGCCTTATCATAAGAACTCACCTTGATTAGATCAGTTACCTCTTGACATATCTGTTCCCGCTCTTCTTGGCTTATTGTGTTTGAAAATCCCATGAGGAAATCAATTGAGACGTGAAAGTACCGCGCCAAAATCGGTAATGTTTGAATGTCAGGATATGTGCTTCCACTTTCCCATTTACTGACAGCAGCAGATGATATTCCAAGGATCTCCGCCAACTTTTCTTGCGTTATATTTTTACTTTTTCTGAGTTCACGGATAATCTCACCTGTCTTTAGTTGTTGCATCGTATCATCGCTCCTTACAATAATTATAAAGCACTTTTTATAGTTTTCCCACGCAGCATCAGTTAACCTATGAGCGGTTAAAACTTAACTGATGATTATATTGTAAATAATCTTAGAATTAATATCAATAGTATCGAATATGCAAGAAACACAACCTCCGTTTTTTGCACCCTTTC
>JBJELY010000222.1:0-51511 GCA_051879395.1 Roseburia sp.
ATTGTGAAAGGATTCATGTTTTTTTATGAAAAAAAAGGGTAAAGAGGGAAGAATAAAGGAAAAAAGTTATGGGAAAACAAGCATAACCTTTTTTAGTATACGCAATAAGCTTTTAGTTGGGTTTATTGTTCCAATTATATTCATGATTGTTATTGGAGTGGCAGCATATCAAAAGGCAGCGGCGGGAATGAATAGTAAATATCAGGAGTCTACTCTGCAGACAATTATAATGGCTACCGAATATATTGATGTGAGTGAGACTTTTATTGAGGCAGAAGGGCTAAAATATGCATATGATTCAGACTTAAGTAAATATTGTATGGGATTGTATGATAGTGATTTAAATAAAAAGTCAGAAACGCAAAGTACAGTGAAAACCAGTATACTATCTTCACAGACAGCAAATCTTTTTATCAGTAATATACATATTATAACTCCAGAAGAGCAGTATATGATTTCAACAAAAAGCGGTACAGGCCAGAAAGGAATATACGATTCTTATATGGAATCTGTTGCACAAGATGGTAATTTACAAAAATGGATTGACCATCATGAGGTATTAGATGAATATGTTGGATTATCAAATCAAGATTATATTTTGTCGTATCAGCAACAGACACAGCTTAATAACGCTATCATTGTAATTGATATAAAAGAATCTGCCATTGAAGATTTTATTAGTGATATTAATCTTGGGGAGGGAAGTTTGGTCGGATTTGTCACTTCCGGAGGAAGAGAAATTGTTTGTGAGAACACAGGAGATAATGGCGTAGTACCTTTGGAAACAGAGGGAAATATATTTTATGGACAGGATTTTTATCAAGCGATTAATACGGAAGATAATTTGAATGGTGTTCAGAAGGTTACCTATCAGGATGAAAATTATCTTTTTATCTACAGTAGAAGTACAAGAGATGGAGCAACGGTATGCGCATTGGTTCCACTTCATATTGTAACAGGACAGGCAAATGAAATAAAAACACTTGCTATCGGTTTGGTTGTATTGGCATCGATTGTCGTACTTGTTATTGGTTTGCTGATTTCACAGGGAATCCAACAGAATATGAAACGAATTGTTGGAAAACTCGGTGAAGTAGCACAGGGAGACCTTACGGTAGAAGTAAAAGTGAAGGGACGCGATGAGTTCCAGGGGTTGGCAGCATCAGCTACAAACATGATACAGAATAATAAGAATTTAGTACATAAAGTAAGCAATGCAACAAACCAGTTGGAAGTTTCGGCAGGCGAAGTGAAGGAAGTTTCCGACATTATGAGTGAATATTCTACAGATATTACAGAGGCCATTCAGGGCATCAATGAGGGAATGGCGCGGCAGTCAGAACATGCACAGCAGTGTGTGGAACGTACAGACATGCTGTCGAATGAGATGGAAGAAGTAAGCAGAGTAGTAGAGAATGTAGAAAAATTGGTAGTAGAGACGGAAGAAATGATTAGCCGTGGAATGGAAATTATCCATAATCTGGGGCAGCGTGCAGAGCAGACAACAGATATGACAACAAAAGTAGCAGAAAGTATTACGGAGTTGAGAAAAGAATCTGAGATTATCCATGATTTTGTAAAAACCATTACGGATATTTCGGATCAGACGAATCTTTTATCCTTAAATGCATCCATTGAGGCTGCGAGAGCAGGGGAGGCAGGTAAAGGATTTGCAGTTGTGGCAGAAGAAATTCGTAAGCTTGCTGATGATTCGGCGAAAGCTGCCTCAGAAATACAAGTAAATGTAGAACAGATTACAGCACAGACGGTAAATAGTGTGGAATGTGCAAATCAGGCAGAAGCTATGGTAGAATTACAGGCAGGAGCTGTGGAAGAAGTAATTGCTGTTTTCCAGGAAATGAATGACAGTATGAAATTGCTTGTGGAAGGATTACATGAGATTATTGTCAGTACAGAGCAGGCAGACAAGGAACGGAGTGAAACACTTGCAGCCGTTAAGAACATTTCTGAAATTATAGAGGAAACTGCTAATAGTGCGGAGGTTGTTCAGCAGACAACGTTACGTATGCAGAAAAATGTTGAGGATTTGAACCGTACTGCAGATGCATTAGGAGATAATATGAATGAGTTAAAGACAGAAATATCAGTATTTAAAACGGAATAAAAGTTCAAAAGTCCTCAGAAGAAATTCTGAGGACTTTTTGTATTTTTTTGTCGAGAAGTGAAAGGTTTTAGGAGAAATGTTAGTAAGAAATCTTTACATTCAATATTGAAAAAAGATATATTTTTTAGTGGGGGTGGAATTTTGCAGAAAAAAAATAATAAAAGAAGAAAAATACATATAATAAGTATTATAATGATAATACTTATTATAATTCCGGAAATAGTAAAAGCAGCTGAATTTCAGACGACAGAAGGTAAAATAACGACAGTTCGTGTAGGTATTTTTTCTTTAGGAAAATTTCAAGGATGGGACGAACAGGGAGAACCATGTGGGTATAATATTGATTATTTGGAAGAAATAGCGGAACGGACGCATTGGAAATTTGAATATGTTGCTTGTGAAAACTGGGTAGATGCAACAGAAAAGCTGGAGAACGAGGAGATTGATTTACTGGCACCAGCACAACGAATAGATACATTGGAAGAAAGATTTGATTATTGCACACAGACAATGGGAACAGAATCAGCAGCAATTTATACCAGGGCAGAAAATAAGGACTATTTATATGAGGACTTCGAACTGTTCGAGCAAATAACATTTGGCTGTGTGAAAGAATCTACATTTACAAAGAAATTTATAGAAGAGTATGCGCCAGATTATAATATTAATCCGGACATCAAGTATTATGCGAATACAACAGAATTAATGCAGGCATTAGAAGAAGGAGAAGTAGATGCTGTTGTAACGAATATTATGTTCAATTCCGAAAATTTAAAGTTGTTAGGATGGTTTTCACCTTTATCCGTTTATTATATCAGCCAGAAAGGAAATCGGAATCTGTTGGATGAACTGGATGCTGCAATGCTACAAATTGAGATAGAAAACCCAGGATTTCAGACAGAACTTTTAAGCAAATATTTTCCAATTTATGATAGTACACAGTTTTCATATAAGGAATTAGAATATATAAAGAAGATGCCAACATTAAAAGTTGGATATTTGACTGATGAAAAACCAATAGCGGGAACGGATGAAAATGGAGAATATCAGGGGATGACCAGAGAGATTTTCGATTTATTAGTAGAAAATATCGGAATTTCTGTGGAATATATACCATTAACACAAGAAAACCAGACAGAAGAGTATTTGAAAGAACAAGATATTCATGTGATTGCAAATTATGAATATAAAGAAGAGAATTCGGTACTGACGCTGGAATCTGTAAAATATAGTCAGCCCTATCTGGATATGAATCAAGTCTTTGTTGTTCAAAAAGATATGGTAATAACAAACGAAAGTATTCTTAGGGTAG
Organism: Roseburia sp.; assembly: GCA_051879395.1. GTDB lineage: Bacteria > Bacillota > Clostridia > Lachnospirales > Lachnospiraceae > Roseburia. Next base: position 3,438 of record JBJELY010000222.1, read on the forward strand.
CAGCAGAGAAGCGTACTGTTTTTTCGGCAGAAAATATGAAAGAAAATTATCCTAATATGGAGCTTTTGACATATGACACACTCGATGAGTGCTTCCAGGCGGTAAGAAAGGGAGAAGCAGACATTGTATTAGGAAATCGTTATAGGGTAGAACCATATCTGACAAAACCTCAAAATGAAAATCTGCGAATGGCTCAAGCAAGAAATATTGACAGTAAATGTTGTGTTGCGGTGGTAAATTTTGAAGAGGATGAAGATATTTTGATTTCCATTTTTGATAAAGCCATTAATCAGCTTTCGGAAGATGACGTCAATACTATTGTTTTAAGTCATACTTCGAATAATATTTATCGTTTGGGATTAGCTGATGTTGCATATCAATATCGCTATCTTTTATTTATGATGGCAGCGTTGTTATTCGTGATTGCTATCTTGATTATGCGAAGCATGGAGGCAAGAAAACGTACCCTGGCTGTAATCATGGAAAAGAATGAACAGTTGGCAAAAGCTATTGAACTTGCTGATAGTGCCAATAAGGCAAAGAGTCAATTTTTAGCACAGATGAGCCATGAAATAAGGACACCTATGAATGCGATTATTGGATTAACAGAAATTGCAGGAGCAGAGGTAGAAAATCCAATAAAAATCAAAGATTATCTACGAAAGATTGAAACGTCCTCAAAGCTTTTACTTGGGATTATAAACGATGTTTTGGACATGTCAGCAATCGAAAGTCATAAGATAAAGGTTGCGGAAGCAGAATTTGATTTTAGGCAATTAATTTATAATATAACAAACCTTTATTACCAGCAGTGTAAGCAGAAAAACATTAAGTTCGAAGTAAAAATGAATGGATTTACAGAAGAAAAGCTGATAGGGGATTCTTTAAGAGTAAATCAGATTTTAATGAATTTATTGTCAAATGCAGTAAAATTTACAGAGAGTGGAGATCAAATTAAACTTGAAGTGATACAGAGTTCTGTTTCTTTTGATACCGTTCATATTAGAATGATTGTTTCAGATACAGGATGTGGAATGAGCGAAGATTTAAAAAAACGTTTATTCCAGCCGTTTGAACAGGAAGATGCATTAACGGCAAAGAAGCATGGCGGAAGTGGGTTAGGGCTGGCAATTAGTAAAAATTTGGTTGAACTAATGCGCGGAAGTATTCAAGTGGAAAGTGAAAAAGGGAAAGGAACTACCTTTTTGGTTGACTTGCCTTTTAAACGAGACCTGGAGGAGAAAAAGGCGGAACAAACAGGATATTTTGAAGGTCTTCGCGTTTTGGTGGCAGATGAAGAGCCAGAAGCATGTGAATATGCAGAGATGCTATTAGAGAGACTTGGAGTAGAACATGAGAGTGTTACAAACGAAGAAAGTGCATTAGAAAAGCTTGGAGAAGCTGAAAACAAAGGAAAAGAATATCAAGTATGCCTTGTTGATTGGAAAATGAAAGGAACGGATGGGATTGCGCTGGCACATGAGATAAAAAATATGTTTGGAACAGATGATATGGTAGTGATTGTGTCTGCCTATGATTTGAATGAAGTGGGAAAGGAAAAGGAGAATTCCGATATAACATACTTTATACCAAAACCGTTGTTTCAGTCGACACTTTGTGACATTTTGATGGAAGTAATGCAGAAACAGAATGGAATAAAATATATTGAGCAGGAAAATGATGCAAAAGACAGGCGTGATTTGAGCGGACATAAGGTTTTGATTGCGGAAGATGTGGAACTCAATATGGAAGTAGCCGTTACGTTGCTACAGATGGTGGGGGTTGATTCTGTTTGTGCAAAAGACGGAGAAGAGGCAGTTGAACTCTTTGAAAGAGGAAAAACAGGAGAATATGACGCAATTCTTTTGGATATTAATATGCCTAAAATGGATGGATATGAAGCAGCTAGAACCATACGCTCCAGTAAGAAAGAGGAGGCAAAAACTATACCAATTTATGCAATGACAGCAAATGCTTTTACGGAAGATATTAAAGCAGCATTAGATGCTGGAATGAACGGACATATTGCAAAACCGGTTGAAGTAGAAGTTCTATATCAGACACTTCGAAAGGCATTTTTCAAGGAATAGGAAGGGAGAGAGCAGAATGAACCGTTATTTATTGACAAAAGTGGGCATAAATGTGCAGGAAGGAATTCATCGATTTGCAGGGAAGAAAGAGGTGTATGAAAAATATCTTTATGATTTTTTAGAGAACGAGTATTATGATAAATTAGAAGATGCTATTAGAGAGAGGAATGGAGAGGAAGCGTTTCAGGCAGCTCATGCTTTAAAAGGGGTGGCCGGAAATCTTAGTCTGAATCCGTTATTCGAAGCAATAAAGCCAGTGGTAGAAAAATTACGTGGAAAGGCAGATTTTGAGCAGGCGGAGAAGATGATGGAAGGAGTCAGAGAGCAATACCAATTTATTTTAGATGCAATCAGGAAATCAAAAGAAGAGCAGGAATAGAAGACTATTCCTGCAATTGGTTACGGTTTTGCTCTTTTGTAGATTCTTCTGCTTTTGCATAGACTTGCGTAGTTAGAATACTTTCGTGTCCGAGCTGTTCGGATACGAGGCTGAAATTGCCTGTTTTACGCAACATATCCATGGCATAGGTACTTCTTAGCTTATGGGGTGTAATTTGCCGTCCTTGAGGCAAATGCGCAGCCAGAGCATACTTTTTTACCAGTTTTTGGACACTTCTAACGCTTAATCTTTGACCTTTATAGGTTCCAATGGAAACAAGGAAGAGTGCATCTTCTTCATCAGCAGGTTGGTAAATAGGCCGGGTTTCCAGATAATCTTTTAAAATTTCTTTGGTTTCATCAGAAAAGTAAACGGTATCTTCTTTATCTCCCTTTCGCTGGATGAAAAGACAGCAGTGTTTAAAATCAATGTCTGATACGTTGAGACCAACTAATTCTGAAACACGTATTCCTGTATCAAGAAGGATTTGACAGATACAAAGTTCACGAAGCATATTTTTTTCATGAAAAGCACGTTGTTTCTCAGAAAGTCCTTCCCCATAAGTAACAGCAGCTTTAAAATCGTCTTTTTGATCTTGCTGTAGATAAATAATTTCTTTTTTTCGTCTTTTTTCACGATCAATTGCAAGAAAAGGATTGCGGTCTAGATATTCGTTTTTACAAAAGAATTTCCAGTAAGAGCTTAAACATGCTAAATAGTTTTCTGCAGTAGAAGTGGAGTTCAGGCGGGAAGAGTTAGGTTTTGCCGGTTGCTCTAAAATCCACGCCACAAATTTCCGAATATCTTCTGCAGTTAGAATGGATAAATCCTGATAGGTATAACTGGTCATTTCCCGATGTAAAAAAATAGGATGATTTTGTTGTAAGTATTCTAAAAAAATCTTCATTTTACAAACATAGTCATATTGCGTTTTGGGTGTAAGTCGTATTTTCCGAGCAATGTAATAATCGGTACAAAAAGAAGGAAGTTGAGATAATAATTCCTTGGTTTTGATGGTATCAAGATATTTTGTTTGTTCTTTGTATTGTTGAGACATAATTACCTCGTGTATAAAATTTTAAAGTAATATATTGGATATTATATCATATTAGCGCCCGTAAGGGCGTATTTATATATAAAAGATGTCATATGTGAAAACACATATGACGTTTGGGGATAAATTGTGTGGAGTTGATATGCCATGTGGGGGAGGTTTTAATAAATGCAAGTGTTCGTATAATATATGTTGTGCGAATACATCTAGAACAAACACAAAAACATGAGAAAAATCATTCGTTTTTTAGTATTTAAATACAAAAATTAAAAATTTTTTGCCACATAGTCTTTTGCCACCTGAAAGTCTTCATCATCCTGTATAGCAAGATAAATCATCATATCATTTTGTTCTAGAAATGCTTTTACCTCGGATACAGCAATTTCTAAAACAAGTTTATGTGGCATACTTTTTTTTCCAATACACATCAATGGAAACGCAATAGAGTGGCAATTTAATTTATGGGCAAGCTCTAATGAATTACGAAAGCAGGAGCGGAGATCCTCTTCTTCATTTGCTTCTCCACCTTGCCAGGTAGGGATCGTTGTATGAATTACATATCTGGTAGATGCACTGTCCCATTTGGTGTAAGTAACTTCTCCGACCTCCACATTAGCCTTAATTGTATTCACAATCGCATCTGTTGTCATTTTAACAATATCATTTTGTACTACCTCGAACGCCATAAATTTTTCCTCCGTTTTTCCTCTTAATAAAAACTATTTTTTAAATATGTAATACACGATCTTTAATTTCTTGTGTTCTGCCTTGGTTCCAATACTGGCTGCCAATATATCCACAAGTTCTTCTAGCAACATTCATTGTGGATTGATCCCGATTTCCACAATTCGGACACTCCCAAATCAATTTTCCGGCATCGTCCGCGATAATCTGGATTTCTCCATCATAACCGCATTTTTGACAATAATCACTTTTCGTATTTAATTCTGCATACATAATATGATCATAAATATATTGAATAATTGCCAGAACCGCATCCAGATTCTTTTGCATATTAGGGACTTCTACGTAACTGATAGCCCCTCCCGGCGAAAGACGTTGGAAATCAGCCTCAAAACTTAATTTATCAAATGCATTGATTTTTTCGGTTACATGAACGTGATAGCTGTTTGTGATGTAATTTTTATCTGTTACACCTTCAATTGTGCCAAACCGCTGTCGTAAAGTCTTTGCAAACTTATAAGTGGTTGATTCCAAAGGTGTTCCATAGACAGAATAATCAATATTTTCTTCTGTTTTCCATTTCTGACAGGCATCATTTAACTTTTGCATAACAGACAGTGCAAATTCTTTTCCCTCGCCAGTATGGCTTTTACCTATCATATAGCGGGTACATTCATAAAGTCCGGCATATCCTAATGAAATCGTAGAGTACCCATCATACAAAAGCTTATCTATCGTTTCACCTTTTTTTAGCCTTGCTAATGCTCCATGCTGCCAAAGTATTGGGGCCACATCAGAAGGTGTTCCTAACAAGTGTTCGTGTCGGATACGAAGTGCCCTGTGACAAAGTTCTAACCTTTCCTCTAGCAAACCCCAGAATTTGTCCATGTTCTTTTCAGAGGAACATGCCACATCTACCAGATTAATCGTTACTACCCCCTGATTAAATCTTCCGTAAAACTTTTTACCGGGTATATAATTTCCACAGCGGCTGATATTTTCTTTCGTTCGATCCGGTGTCAATGCAGAACGGCATCCCATCATAGGAAAACAATTTCCATCTTTTAATTCTTTCATCACCTTCTCAGATATGTAATCCGGAACCATCCGTTTTGCTGTACATTTTGCAGCTAATACCGTGGTTTCCCAATATTTAGATCCTTCCCGGATATTATCCTCTTCAAGTACATAAATTAATTTAGGGAAAGCAGGTGTAATATAAACTCCTTTTTCATTTTTTACACCTTGAATTCTTTGTTCAAGCATCTCATTGATAATGAGTACCAAATCATCTCTTTGTTCTTCCGGCACTTCATCAATATACATAAAAATGGTAACAAATGGAGCCTGACCATTTGTGGTCATCAAAGTAATCAGCTGATACTGAATGAGCTGTACCCCGTTTTTAATATCCTTTTTCAGGCGCTTTTCTGCAATAGCAGCAACCATATCTTCTGTATATGGAATTCCCTGTTCTTCGAATTCTTCGCGTACGGATTTTTGCAGATTTTCTCTGCTGATTCCAACGAAAGGGACTAAATGGGATAATGTTAAAGTCTGACCACCATATTGTGCACTTGCAACCTGTGCTACGATCTGCATACTTATATTACATGCCGTCATAAAACGGTTGGGACAATCTATTTTGGTTTCACTGATAACGGTTCCATTTAAAAGCATATCTTCGAGATTTACCAGGCAACAATTATGCATTGGCTGTACAAAATAATCTGCATCATGAAAATGAATAATACCTTTTTCATGTGCTTCCACAATATCCTGAGGCAAAAGATAGCGTCTTGTAATATCTTTGCTTACTTCTCCTGCCATATAATCTCGCTGAACACTATTAATAATCGGATTTTTATTAGAATTCTCCTGCTTTAATTCTTCGTTATTACGATTTAGCAGGGATAATATTTTTTCATCGGTTGTATTGCTCTTACGCAGTAATTCCCGCTTATAACGATGAATGATATAATTCTGTGCCACTTCATAACCGTGTAACTGCATAATTGCCTGAATAACTAAATCCTGAATTTCTTCTACCTGCATCAAATGTGATGACTTTTTACATGCATCTTCTACCATCTGTTCAATTACCTGGATTTTAGCTTGGCTTAGCTGGCAGACTTCGTCTACGGATTCATTTGCTTTAGTAACTGCTAATATGATTTTTTCTCCGTCAAAGGCCACTTCCTGCCCACTTCTTTTTATAATCCTCAACATACAATATCTACCCCTAAAAAAGCATTCTTTCTTTTTATTATACCATATCAAGATAATACAATATGAAACTTTTTCACCCATTATTTTGTCTATTATTCCAGTTTATGTCTCTTTTAAAAAAAAAGTCCATATAAAAAGAAAAAGACAATTCTGCATTTCAGCAAAACTGTCTTTTTCTCTATGGCAATGGCATACCATATCATCTGTTGTGGTTTTGATTTGTTGTGGTATATTTTATATAACTAATTGCTTTTTAAATGGCTGCTAACTGCTTGCCAAGATTTTCACATTCTGCAAGAGCAGTATCATCCGGAACCTCCTGGCAAATAACGCCTTCCCCATTTAAGACAGTTGCTCCGGCAGCACTCATGCGCTCTACCCAGTCTCGCATCCATTGGCCATCGCCCCAGCCATAAGAACCAAAGAGAGCAATTTTCTTTCCGCTTGCAAAAGCTTCTACTTCACATACAAACGGCTCCATTTCTCCTTCTTCTAACACTTCTGCTCCCATTGCCGGACATCCCATCGCAAATACGTCGGCACTTCTTAATTCATCCAAAGATGCACCACTAACGTCGACAACGTTTACTTCTTTTCCTGCAGCTTCAATTCCTTTTCCTACCGCTTCTGCCATAGCCTGAGTGTTTCCGGATTGTGACCAATAAACAACTTGAATCTTACTCATTTTTTCTTCCTCCTAAAGATACAATATGAAAGCTGATAATTCGTATTATCTTTTCACAATAGTTAGTCTTGACTAACCTCTTTTACTATATTCTGTTTGTATTGCCACGTCAACTATCCTAATAACAAAAAATTCTCAACAAATAATGTTGAGAATTTTTTTCTAATATGAAAATATCCTGATATATTTTTCTTCAAATTCCTGAACAGGCATTGGACTCTCAAAATAGTAACCCTGGAATAGATGACATCCGATTTCCTTTAAAAACTGAACCTGCTCTTCTGTTTCTACGCCTTCGGTAATTACAGTCAGGTTCAAATCTTTTGATAAATCTACTACCATTTTCAAAATCCTTTTTGCCTTTTCTTCTAAATTTGCTCCAAACCAAAATTCCATGTCAATTTTTAAAATATCCACATCTGTCTCTTTTAACATATTGAGCGAAGAATAACCACCGCCAAAATCATCCAACGCAATGATAAAACCTGCCTTTTGTAAGCTAGAAACCAGTTCCATCTGTTTACCCAAATGCGATAGAATAGTCGTTTCTTTTATTTCAAGCCTTAAATTTTCTGCAGAAATACCATAGCGTTTTACCAAATCTGTCAGAACCTGCGTAACATCCATATAATAAAAATCCTTCGGTGAAATATTAACGGATATATATAAGTCTTCCCGACCAAGCTTTTTCCATTTTTGGAGCTGAATGCAGGCAAGTTCCCAAACAAACTGGTCTAAAGATACAATCAGGCTGTTTTTTTCAAAGACACGAATAAATTTTTCTGGTGGAATCATTCCTCGTTCTGGATGTATCCAGCGTACAAGTGCTTCCGCGCCTTTCATTTCTCCCTTTTCATTTACCTGAGGCTGCAAATATATCTGAATCTGCCCCGTATGCATTGCTTCAATTGCCTGTCCTGTTAATTTTTGTTCAGCTAATACATTGTTGCGAATGGTATCATTATAATAAGCAATTTTTTTCTGATAATCATCCTTAATTGTAGCAATTGCTAAAAGGGCTCTGTCACACATAATTGAAACCGGCATCTTCGGATTTGTAATTTCATAAACTCCAATATGGAAATATACCGGATAGGAATAATCACTTTCTATATGGGCAACTTCACGTGGACCTTTTATAAGTGTTTGTTCGTGATAGTCCCTTTTTCGTATTAATATTCCAAAACGATCATTTTCCAGCCTTCCATAGACTTCACCAGCTGATACACCTTTTTGAATGGCCTGCGCTATTTTAAGCAGCAATTCATCTCCAGATTCCGCACCAAAAATGTCATTTATCAATTTAAAATGTCTGACATCAGAACATATCATTAAAAATCTTTCGTTCGGATGCTCATCTAAACATTTTTGTACCATCTCAAAAAAATATTCTCTGTTATATAAACCGGTTAGTTGATCATGCGTCGCACGATAATGTTCCTTTTGAATCAGACCTGCATCTATCGTTCTATCACGTATTGTTAAGAAACTTCCGAGATATTGATTTTTATTATCACTTAAATGATGGAAAATAATACGTAAATAAACGGTTTCATTTCCAACAGTTTCTGTACAATCGTGCACGAAATCACCACACATCGATAAAATCTGATTTCCCGTCCATTTCCGTAACGCTATCTTTTTTTCCTCTTCTGTCATCAATCCTAATTTTAAAAAAGTGTCTGCTTTCATATTATGATAGATACAGTTTCCGTCTACATCCAGAAGTACAACAGCATCATCCATCCCCTGGACTACCATAGATAAGGTATCATCTAACAAATCGTTTGGCATATAAATAAGTGCATAATAATAGATCAAAGTTCCACCAATTGCGAATAGAAGCATAGAAATATCGTATGGCTGCTTGGTAAAAACAAATAATGCATTTAGCAGCATTACCATTACAAGAATAAAAAGTATAACATAATATTTTCTTTTATAAATATTAGGCGATACAATAATTTTATGAGCAAATAATCCAAATACAATTAATAACATTACATAAGAAATCAGCAAATGTATGTCATATGGCATTTTATTTATAACGTGGAAATAAGGAACTCCATTCGAAAACTCAAAACGTTCTATTCCAAATGCATGACCAAATTTTAAATGTAATAAAAAGGAAAGCGTATCTATCCCTAGAAGAATGCATAATATTTTTTGATAGTTAATATTCTTTTCCTTATAATTTGTATATTCCACTGTAAATGCCAGCAAATTATAAATCAGCCAGTCAAAACTGATAAAGAAAAAGGTATAGACAACATTGCTTACTCCTTCTGTCTGGGATAAAAGGAGCCCTATGTTCGCTATCATGGAAAAAACCGCTGCTATTAAAAGGTTTCTCAGTTTTTTTGCTAAAATTTTTTTATCTTTTGATGCTTTTATAATGCAATAAAGTAATATTATTGTCGAAATTACCATGATAAAGATATACCAGTATCTCACATCTACACCTCACCCATCTATTAAGTCACTTTCCTGTTTATAGCTATTAAAAATAATTCAAATCCTCAAAATATTTTAGAATATTTTACCATTTCTACCTGTGTTTTTCTACAAAAAAAACCCCTTAGTCTGCTGACTAAGAGATTTCTTCCTATTTATTGCGAAATTGTCATTCTATACCTAATGACAGCCCCCACCACATTTACTGCAGTCACCGCCACATTGTATAGACTTTCCATTTTTCTTATCATGAATCATGCTTCTAATAATAAAAGCCACAATCACAATTAATCCTGCTCCTACGAATAATGTTCCCATATTCTTACTCCTTTTTAGAAATGGAGAGACATTTTGCCTCTCCATTTTAAGGCTATTTATAATTTCTTATTTCGCACTTGCTACTGTTTTGCTTCCCATTTTTAAAGTAGTACTTTCCTTATATGGTCTAAACAGCAAATATAAGAATCCAATGATAATAACAAATGCAACTACTGTTCCAATACCAAAAGTTCCTGTTGTAATTAAGGTTCCAATCTGGTAGATGCAAAGAGAGACTAAATAAGCTAATCCACACTGATATCCAATTGCAAACCAGAACCATTTTGCATTATTCATTTCTCGCTTAATAGCACCCATAGCCGCAAAACATGGTGCACACAATAAGTTAAATACTAAGAATCCGTATGCAGCAATCGGTGTCATAACAGTTGCAAGATTGCCCCAAATTTCTGCACCGTCTTCTGCTACCTCTGCAAAACCAAATAACATACCGAAAGTTGCAACTACATTTTCTTTTGCAATCAATCCTGTTACTGCAGCGACTGCCATCTTCCAGCCTTCACCAGCCTGTGTCCATCCAAGTGGTCCGAAGATCCACGCAATAGCACTACCAATCTTAGCTAAAATACTGCTGTCTAACTGTTCTGCTTCTAACATTCCAAAGCTTCCATCTACCCATCCGAATGTCATTAAGAACCATAATACAATGGTAGATAATAAAATGATAGTTCCTGCTTTTTTAATGAAGGACCATCCACGTTCCCACATACTTCTTAATACATTACCAACGGTTGGCCAATGATAAGCTGGCAACTCCATAACGAATGGTGCAGGATCACCCGCAAACATTTTTGTTTTCTTTAAAATGATACCGGAACAAATGATTGCTGCGATACCTACAAAATATGCGCTCCATGATACCCAACCAGCGTTATCGAAAAATGCTCCTGCGATTAAAGCAATGATTGGAAGTTTTGCTCCACAAGGAACAAAAGTTGTTGTCATGATTGTCATTTTACGGTCTCTATCACTTTCGATGGTACGAGATGCCATAACACCTGGCACACCACATCCGGAACCAATTAACATTGGGATGAAAGACTTTCCGGAAAGACCGAATTTACGGAAAATTCTATCCATGATAAATGCAACACGTGCCATATATCCACAGCTTTCTAAGAAAGCAAGGAAGATAAACAATACCAACATCTGTGGCACAAAACCAAGTACAGCACCAACACCAGCTACGATACCGTCTAAAATTAAGCCCTGTAACCAATCAGCACAACCGATTGCATTTAATCCACTCTCAATAGCCGGAGGAATAATTTCACCGAATAATGCATCATTTGTCCAATCTGTCACAAATGCTCCGACCGTTGTTACCGATACATAGTAAACTAAGAACATGACAACTGCAAAAATTGGTAATGCAAGCCATCTATTTGTTACGATTTTATCAATCTTATCGGAGACGGTTAATTTTTCTTTTTTATTTGCCTTATTAACACATTCTCCAATAATAGAGGATATGTATACATATCTTTCATTTGTAATGATACTTTCAGTATCATCATCAAATTCATCTTCTAAAGATTTAATTTCAGCCGATATATCCGGAACATTTTTCATCTGAGTTACAATCTTGTCATCTTTTTCTAGTAACTTAATTGCAAAAAAGCGTTTCTGTTCTTCCGGGATATCAGAACCTAATTTATCGCATACTGTCTGAATAATACTTTCCACTTCAGCAGCAAATTCATGTACGCGTGTATTCGTTTTTTTCTGTTTTGCAACAGCAACTGCTTTATTGGCAGCTTCTGTAATTCCTGTTCCCTTTAATGCAGAAATTTCAACTACTTCACAACCAAGTTTTTCGCTTAATTTTTTGATGTTAATGGTATCACCTGTTTTAGCTAAAACGTCCATCATGTTAACAGCCATTACAACTGGAATCCCAAGTTCCATTAACTGGGTGGAAAGATACAGATTTCTTTCAATATTAGTACCATCTACAATATTTAAAATAGCGTCTGGTTTGTCGCCAATCAAGTAATTTCTTGCAACTACTTCTTCTAATGTATAAGGAGACAAAGAATAGATACCCGGTAAATCCATAATTGTTACCTCTTTGTTTCCTTTCAATTTTCCTTCTTTTTTCTCAACTGTGACACCTGGCCAGTTACCAACAAATTGGTTGGAACCTGTAAGCGCATTAAACAATGTTGTCTTACCACAGTTTGGATTTCCTGCTAATGCAATTTTTAATGCCATTTTCCTTACTCCTTTTCTCTCTTATAGAGAAGTTTTCTTTCTCTATCGTCAATTTGCTTTTTCTATCATATGTTAGTTCTGACTAACCATTGAACAAAAAATTATTCTACTTCGATCATTTCAGCATCCGCTTTTCGAAGTGAAAGTTCATAACCTCTTACTGTTACTTCTACAGGATCACCAAGCGGTGCCACTTTTCTTACAAAAATGTCAACTCCTTTTGTAATGCCCATATCCATAATTCTTCTTTTAACCGGACCTTCACCCGTCAGCTTTTTGACTTTGACTGTCTGACCGACAGTAGCTTCTTTTAAAGTCTTCATAAAAAATACTCCTTCTTTCTATATAAAAATATTATTTTATACCATAATTTTATTTGCCATATCTTTTCCAATAGCGACTCTGGAATCTTTGACATTGACAATCATATTTCCACCCATTTCAGATACCACTGTCACTGTTCCGCCAACTACAAATCCTAAATTTTCCAAGAATCTTTTTACTTCTTCTTTTCCCCCAACTTTTTTTATTACGTTAGGTTCTCCTTCTTTTACCATTGTCAAAGGCATCATTATCACCCTCATCTTTCTTAAAAAACATGTTTCAATATACTATTGATAAAGTTTTTCATCACTTCCGAAAGTTAGTATATGCTAACTGTTATTAGATGTCAATAACAATTTAAAAAATTTTTCTCACATAAATTTTCAATAGAATATTTGAATCACCTTTCAATTTATGGTATAATATACAGCAATTAGTATGTCATGGACGTAAAATCTTATTTTACGAGACATTATTATGAAGAAAACAATGAGGTGTATCCAGAATGAACGTGAATGAATCTGCTGAAAATTATTTAGAGACAATTTTAAGATTAAGTAAGAAACTTCCAGTAGTACGTTCTGTTGATATTTGTGCAGAACTCGGTTATAAAAAATCAAGTGTTAGTATTGCAATGAAAAATCTACGTGAAAAAGGACATATTACAGTAACGGATGCCGGTTTTATTTATTTAACCGATTCGGGAAAAGAAATTGCCGAGATGATTTTCGAGCGTCATGAATTGCTTTCTTCCTGGTTGGTTAAACTTGGGGTACCAGAAGAAATTGCATCAGAAGATGCATGTAAAATGGAACATGTTATCAGTAAGGAAAGCTTTGACGCGATTAAAAAACATGTAAATTCCAGCTTATAAAAAACCTTCGTATTTATCTTATTTTAGAAAGTTCAGATAAATGCGAAGGTTTTTTCTTTATAATAAGTATTGTACTTATTATAGATATAATACTTATTAAATTAGATAAGAAATTTAATTTGCTCTTTCATCCTGTTCTCTTAACTTCTTATTCCAATGAATTCCAATCAATAATAATACCGGAAAAATAATTCCAGCTAAAATTCCCCTATGAAGATTATCTCCACAAAGACTTGAAATTTCTCCTACCACAGTCGGACCGCTCGAGCATCCCAAATCGCCTGCCAACGCAAGCAAGGCGAAAAGTGCTGTTCCACCATTTCGAAGAGAAGCCGCTGCCATACTGAATGTTCCCGGCCATAGAATACCAACCGAAAATCCACAGATACCACAACCAATCAGCCCCACTGCCGGTATTGGAACAAGTGCAATCAAAAGATATGAAAAGATACAAAGGATTCCACTTGAAACCATCGCTGTATGCAAATCAATTTTTTTACCATATTTTCCATAAAGTAATCGGGATAAACCCATAAAAATGGAAAAAGACATTGGTCCTGCCAAATCTCCAATCGTTTTACTGATGCCAAGTGCCTGTTCCGCGAACGTAGATGCCCATTGGCTTACCGCCTGTTCACTTGCCCCGGCACATACCATCAACAGCATCAGAATCCAAAACATTTTTTCCCGGAAAAGTTCCTTCATTCCAAGACCTTTTTCCCCTTCTGCTACCAGGGGTACAATAGGTACTTGTGAAAAAAAGATTCCATTTACAATCGGAAGAAACGCCCAAAGCAAGGTGAGTATTTTCCAGTTTTCCGTCCCAAATGCTGCAAAAAATGCTGTAGAAATTAAAACAACTCCTACACATCCCCAGCAATAAAAAGAATGCAGTAAACTCATCGTCTGCTCCTTATGTTCTGTAGGACAAGCTTCCACAATCGGACTAATCAGGACTTCCAGCAATCCTCCGCCAATTGCATAAACCATGACAGAAATCAGAATTCCAAGAAAAGAATTATTCATTATTTCCGGTAAAACCGTCAGCAAAATAAACCCTGCCGCTGCAAAAACATGTGCTAAAATAGCAGATGCCCGATATCCAATCCGGTCAATAAATCCTACTGAAAGGAAATCCACCAACAACTGTAGTCCAAAATTAATGGTTACCAGCAACGTAATTTGTGACAACGGAATATGGTAACTTTTTTGAAATGTTAAAAACAGTAATGGCACAAAACTGTTGACAACCGCCTGCACAACATAGCCAATAAAGCAGGCATAGAGTGTTTTATTATAATCTTTTGACATTGCTTTTCTTTCTCCTTATCCTAATGCTACATCCAAAACCATCATCAATAAGAATCCTACTGCAAATCCTATTGTACTGAGGTTAGAATGTTCTCCTTCTGAAGCTTCCGGTAACAATTCTTCTACTACAACATAAATCATAGAGCCGGCCGCAAATGCCAGAAGGTATGGTAATAACGGAAGTACAATTCCTGTCAATAAGATTGTAATAACCGCGCCAATTGGTTCTACAACTCCAGATGCCATCCCATAGAAAAATGCTTTTCCGTTACTTTTTGTCTCACTTTTTAGAGGAAGCGATATGACTGCTCCCTCTGGAAAATTCTGAATGGCAATTCCAAGTGATAATGCAATTGCCCCCGCCAATGTAATGTTATGACTTTCTGCCAAAAAGCCTGCAAATGTTACTCCAACAGCCATTCCTTCCGGAATGTTATGTAAGGTCACAGCAAGGACAAGCATTGTGCTTTTTTTTAGATGGCTCGGTAAGCCTTCCGGTTCTTCTGCATCCATATGCAAATGTGGAATAATCTGATCTAAAATTAAAAGAAATGCGATTCCTAACGCAAATCCTATCGCGGCCGGTAAAAATGCAAGACGTCCCTTTTCCTCACACATTTCCATTGCTGGAATTAAAAGGGACCAAACACTTGCTGCCACCATGACGCCGGAAGCAAATCCCAATAAAGTTTTCTGCAATAAAATATTTAGATCCTTTTTCACAAAAAAAACGCAGGCAGCGCCAAGCGTTGTACCAAGAAAAGGAATCAATAATCCCAATGCTGTAATCATATCTAGTCCTCCTATCTCATCTGTTAACACTATTATATATCAATGCATCCCAAACGGAAATGTGCAATTTTCTCATTTGTTAAAATTCTCTACATATAAAAATGCATCGTAAACAGCAGAGCCTCATCTGCCGCTCACGATGCATTTTGCACCTTCATCATTTTATGCACTTTTTAATGTAAGCACATGTCCTGCTAACAGAGAATCCATTCTGTTAATAATCTCTTCTTCCACATTTTCATTTGCGCAAGATACTAAATTACAAAAATCTTTTAAATCAATAAAGTCTTTATACTTTTCATTCCAAATCCGTTCTATATTTGCCATAATATACTTCCTCCCCGCCTAAACTGCCTAATTACTTTACTATTATAAAATACCATATTTTAGGTTTAAAAAACCGCTTATATTCGCCTTTTTCAAGCCTTTTCTGCTATGTTTTAACAACAATACTCCTATAAAGTAAATTATTTATAAGCTCTAAAAATAAGGCTTGCATATGTGCTTTTCTCATGATAGAATTACAAAGTTGCGATGGCAACAAAAAATTTATACAGACAGTTCGTAACCATCCTGTCTTTAAACAAAACTAGGGATTCTATCATAAATTTATTATGATTTTCTTTTTTTGAAATCATTCTTTACGAATGCGAGGATGGGACTACTTATCTAAGATGGTCCTTTTTTTATTGTAAAATTCACATTCAGGTTACATCTAAAATAGTGATAGAATCTGGGAAGGAAGTAATTTTATGTCACAAAACTTTAATCCGAACCGCTATGCGGTTATTACGGAGAAAAATCCACGGGAAATTGTGATGCTCCGTGGTTCTGGCTGTGTCTGGAGACGCTGCCGTTTCTGTGATTATCATCTTGATTTTTCAAAAGATGAAGCAGCTAATTTCGCCTTAAACCGCGAACAATTGTTACAAATCACAGGTCTTTATCACAAATTGGAAGTGATTAATTCTGGAAGTTTTATTGACTTAGACGAACAGACATTGAAATTAATTGAACAAGTCTGTCAGGAAAAGTCCATTCAGGAACTTCATTTTGAATGTCACTGGTTACATCGTGAGGCAATTCCTGCACTCCGTGAACGTTTTTCCAAAATCGGTGTTGCTGTAAAAGTTAAAATCGGTGTCGAAACTTTTGATGCACTTTTCCGGGAAAGTTATCTCGTAAAAGGAATTGATGTGTCAGATCCTGCTGTTATTTCAGCAGATTTTGATGAAGTGTGTCTGCTTCAGGGAATTCCGGGACAAACGGTAGAAAGCATGAAGTCTGACATTGAAACAGGACTTTCTTACTTTGAAAGAGTCTGTGTCAATATTATGACTCAAAATACCATGCCAATCCAACCAGACCCACGTGTCATTGAAACATTTCGTAACGAAGTCTATCCGCTTTATGAGCAGAACGACCGGGTAGATATTTTAATGGAAAATACTGATTTTGGTGTAGGAGGAGAAAAATAATGCCAAACGAATTACTGTTGATTTTATCTTTAATTTGTACTTATTCTGCGGTTCTTATCTTATTCCGCATTTTCGGAGAACAAGGATTATATTTATGGACGATTGTAGCTACAATTGCAGCTAACATAGAAGTGTTGATTGTAGTAGATGCTTTTGGAATGGAAATGACACTTGGAAATATTTTATTTGCATCTACCTTTTTAGTAACGGATATTGCTAGTGAAATTTATGGAAAAAAGAAAGCACAACACGCTGTTTATCTTGGAATTGCCACATCTGTGATTTTTATTCTGATTAGTCAGTCATGGTTGCTTTATACACCAAATGACAGCGATTTTGCTTTTCCAAGCATCTGTGCCATTTTTTCGAATACTCCACGTCTAATGCTAGCAAGTATTATTGTCTATGTTATTGTTCAGTTATTTGATGTATGGCTTTATCATAAATGGTGGTCTTTTACAAAGAAAAAATTTGGAGACAGCGAACGCTTTTTATGGCTGCGAAATAATGGTTCTACAGTTGTTTCCCAGTTTTTGAACACGCTTTTGTATACATTTGGAGCATTTTTAGGTGTATACAGTATTTCGACTTTGATTTCTATCGTGATTTCAAGTTATGTGATTTTTATCGTAACAAGTCTTACTGATACACCATTTGTGTATCTTGCAAGAAAAATTGCTAAAGATATTTCTTAAAAAAAATGGAGACATTATTGTTAATAATGTCTCCATTTTCTATGTTATAGTTGTTCTCTACGAACAGATCTGTCTTGCAACGTATACGCCACTGGCTGATGCATGGGATAAGGAATGTGTTACACCACTTCCATCTCCTATAATATATAGCCCTTTATGACAGCTCTCTAAATGTTCATCTAACTCTACTTCCATGTTATAGAATTTTACCTCTACTCCATAAAGTAAAGTATCATCATTGGCTGTACCAGGTGCAATCTTATCCAACGCATAAATCATCTCGATAATACCATCTAAAATACGCTTTGGAAGCACAAGGCTCAGATCACCAGGTGTTGCAGACAATGTTGGTTCAACCAGTCCCTCTGCAATTCGTTTTGCATTGCTTCGACGTCCACGTACCAAATCACCAAAACGCTGTACGATAACACCTCCACCAAGCATGTTCGAAAGTTTTGCGATACTCTCTCCATAACCATTACTATCCTTAAATGGCTCGGAAAAATGTTTTGCAACTAATAGTGCAAAGTTTGTATTATCGGTCTGCTTCTCTGCACCCTCATAACTATGGCCGTTTACCGTAACAATTCCATTTGTATTCTCATTTACAACAATACCATGAGGATTCATACAGAAAGTACGTACCGCATCTTCAAATTTCTCAGTACGATATACGATTTTACTTTCATAGAGTTCATCTGTTAAATGTGAAAAAATAACAGCTGGAAGTTCCACACGGACACCAATGTCTACACGATTTGACTTTGTCTGAATCTCTAAATCCTTACAAATCTGTTCCATCCATTTACTTCCGCTTCGTCCTACAGAGATAATACATTTTTCACAATCGTAAGATTCATTTTCACAGCAGATTCGGTAACCACCATCTATGATTTCCACTGTTTTTACAGGAGTATCAAAGAAGATGTCCACCTTATCTTTTAAGTCTGCATAGAGATTCTCTAATACAATATAATTAATATCTGTTCCTAAATGGCGAACGGATGCATCTAGAAGATTTAACTTATTTTGTAAACAAATCTTTTTAAAGCTTGTTCCTGCTGTAGAATAAAGCTTTGTGCCCTCTCCGCCATATTTCATGTTAATATCATCAACATACTTCATTAATTCGATAGCCTGTTTTTTTCCAACATATTCATATAACGTACCACCGAAATCATTGGTAATATTATATTTACCATCTGAAAAAGCACCTGCACCACCAAAACCACTCATAATAGAACAGCTTTTGCAGTTTACGCAACTTTTAATTTTATCCCCATCAATTGGACAATGACGATTTTCCAACGCATGTCCGGACTCAAATACAGCAATCTTTAAATCAGTTTGACGCTGTACTAATTCATATGCAGAAAAAATTCCTCCAGGTCCTGCACCGATAATAATCACATCATATTTCATATTTTATAACCAATCCTTTCCTGGCATTTTGCAATAAAATGCCTTCTTTTTTCATCGAAAAAATTCTTGACCTTAATTTCTGCAAGCATTTTATTATACAATATGAAATATTTTTTTTCAACAGGAACCTCGAAAACGGACCAAAAGAAGCTTATAATTCGTTTATCGTATCCGTTACCGCTATATTTCGAATTCGTTTTGCCGGAACATATACGGCAATACCAGCTGAAATCAACACAATCAACAGAATTATTCCAAGCTCTGCAATAGGAAAACTCCATGCTTCACCAAAATATGCCGTTATCAGCTTTTTAAATAACAACCGGTTTAATGGTACTCCCAGTACACAGCCCACTATACATCCAGACAAAGCGTAAGTGAACACTTCGGCGGTTATCATCTTTGTAAGCTGCCACCCGTCCATGCCAACGGCCCGCATAGCACCATATTGCCGGATTCTTGCTGACACACTCATAGAAGTACTGTTAATAATATAAAATACCGTAATCATTCCGATAATCGCTAAAAAACTATATCCGAGCAATCTGGTTGCCCAAAAGGTCGCATTTGACTCCCGATTACTCTCGCGCAAATCAGAAAATATATTATTTTCTGTCGTTAAACCACGAATAGCATTCACAGTTTCATCTGTCGCTTCATCTGTAAGCTGTATACTAATCATGGAATAATCCTGTTCTCCCATCAACTGGGTAAAAGTTTCTTCAGAGCAAATAATCGTATTCCCATCCGCATATAAACCATCTGATATCGCACCTGTAATTTCAATTTCTGTTCCTTCAAGCTGCAATTGATCTCCAACTTTTAAAGAATTGTTTTTATTATAGGTTGTAATCACACAATTACTGTTTCCATAGACTTTTGACAAATCTCCACTTACAATATCCTTTTTTGCACAATCTAACATATATTCGTCATACGAAACTAAATTGATGGAATCAATGTTATTTTTATCAGATGATGCCGGTACATTGCCGGCATATATATTGCCGTAAACACGCTTTACGCCGGGCATCTGATTTATTTCGGTCACTAATTCCCTGTCCACCGTACAAGCATTACCATAACCTATGATGTTGCAATCCGGCTGCCATGTTCTTAAGGAAGGTAAAAGTGCATGTGCAAAATCAAGACCTGCTGAAAATCCAAGAATCAAAACGATACTGAGTGCAAAGGAACTCGTCATAAGAATCATGTTTTTCTTTGCAGATATTGCATGATGGATTCCAAGTACTGTCTCAATTTTTGTATGACGTGTACTTGCCGCATGAGATACCGGTGTACTTTCTATATTGCCTGATACCGCCGCCGCAGGTGACACTTTTGCTGCGCGTTTTGCCGGAGCTTGTGCAGCAAGCAAAACCGTTATGATACCAACAAGAATTCCGCTTATAATTCCAGCTCCGCTCAATCCCAAAAGAGGCATATCTGCAAACTCACCACCGATGCCAAATCGCAATACTGCACATATGCTCCACGCAACTACAATTCCCAATGCAACTCCAATTGGTACCGCAATTTTACACCAATTCAAGGCTTCCAGTCTCACAAAATGAATTACTTGCTGTCTACTTGCGCCGATACAGCGCATCATCCCAAAAAACTTTGTTCTTTGAGCAATGTTACTATTCATACTACCTGAGATCATCAGTACACCGGCCATCAATATCAATACAAACAACACGACTGCAATAGAATAAAGATTGCGCATGGCGGAATTACTGCTAAATCCTGTCAATCCCAAAACAGCCGTATTCTCGGAGACATTTTCATCCGTCCAACCAAATTGTTCTTTGATATCTGTAATGGCTTTCCCTATATTTACATGTTCCTTAAACTGTACATAATAGACAGGTTTCAAATCTTCTCTCTGATTATTAGCACAAATTTTTTGAAATGCTATTTTGTTCATATATGCGCCAATCAGATAATTCTGATTTTGGAACATATCATCATCTTCCCCAAAACCTGATACCCTATATTCAGCGCTTCCAGAAGGGGTATTTATGGTGATACTATCACCTACTTGAATGCCAAGTACCTCTTTTGCATTAGAGCTTAACATAATTTCTTCATCATTTTTTGGATAGGAGCCTTCTATTATGCCATTCATAATATCCGTCATATACGTTTCATCCGCACCGTAGATAACGGCTTTTCTATTTTCTATATAATATTCTTCATCCACCTCATAGTTTATGACCTCATACCACGAGAAGGTGCTAACATCAGGTTGCGAACTGATATTTTCTGCATCACTTTCAGAGATATTTTCAAGCTGAATATGCCAATTCCCATGTTTTTTTTGCAGGCTTGTTCTTTCTGCTCTGATTGCCATATCCGCCATACTAAAAACGGTTGTTACAAGAAACACCGAAATAATAATGCACAAAAGTGTCATGCGATTTTGACGTTTATGCACTTTTGCAGAGATTGGGATAAGACTAAGATAACTTTTCATGCTTAGCACCTCCCAAAATCAGTTAAAATGCCATCTGACACCTGCAATACACGGTCTGCAGTCTGAGCGATACTGCGGTTATGTGTAATCATAATAATGGTCTGCTCATATTTTTGGGAAGTTTCTTTCAATAAAGCAATGACTTCGCTGCTATTTTGCGAATCCAGATTACCTGTCGGCTCATCTGCAAGAATTAGTGAAGGACGTGTCATCAGTGCGCGTCCGATTGCTACTCTCTGCTGTTGTCCGCCCGACAACTGACTTGGCAAATGATTCCTACGCTCTTTTAAATTAAGTACCGTTAATAATTCTTCCAAATACTTTTGATCCGGTTTCTGATAGTCGAGTAATACCGGAAAAATCATATTCTGCTCAACAGTCAGTTCCGGGATTAAATTAAATGCCTGAAAAATAAATCCGATATTTCTGCGACGAAAGATGGTAAGCTCTCTTTCTTTCATCGTAAAAGTATCCTTACCATCAAGGAACACTTTTCCAGAAGTCGGGGTATCAAGTGCACCTAACATATTAAGGAGCGTACTTTTACCGGAACCAGACTCTCCGACTACTGCAACAAATTCTCCCTTCGGGACAGAAAAGCTGACATTTTTTAACGCCTGCACAGCCGTTTCACCACTGCCGTAAGTTTTACAAATAGATTTTACTTCTAATAAGTTCATTGTATTTACACCTCTTTCTTTTGAACTGTATGGAAAGCATATCGTATTTACCTTACAGGAGAATGAATTTTTTCCTACAATTTTGTAGGAATCAAAAAATTAATTACAAAGGTAGTACCAGCATCCAGTTCACTATCCACTTCTATCGTACCATTATGTGCCTCTATAATTGCTTTTGCAAGCGGGAGCCCTAACCCAAGCCCCTGAATATCCTTGGAAAATCTGCTACGGTAAAACCGCTTAAAAATATGGTGTAAATCCTCGGGATGAATGCCACTTCCGTTGTCTTTTATGATAATCTGGACAACAGATGCAAACTGCTTCCATGAAATCTGAATCGTATCCCCGCCTTTTGTATGATCAAGAGCATTTTTTACAATATTATCAATCGCTTCTGTCAACCAAACACGGTCACAGGAAAGCTCTATGTTGTCTACACCTTGCAAACATAACTCCTTTTTTTCCTGTTCTGCACGAAACGAAAAATGCTTTTTTACATTTTCTAATAGTTCCGATACACTTTCTGACTTTTTCTCCAAAACGATGGTACCTGCATCCAATTTTGTGATTTTCAAAAGATTCTGTACTAATGTTTCGATTCTATCTAATTCCTGCTCGGAAAGATCTGTAAATTCCTGAATTGTTGGTAAGTTTTCCGCTTCTCCCTGCAAGATTCCATTGTAAATATTAAGTGCAGCAAGCGGAGTCTTTAGCTGATGGGAAATATCCGATATCGTATCCTTCAAAAATTCTTTCGCTCTCAGTTCATTTTCCGCGCGGGCATTTAAAAT
Organism: Roseburia sp.; assembly: GCA_051879395.1. Classification (GTDB taxonomy): domain Bacteria; phylum Bacillota; class Clostridia; order Lachnospirales; family Lachnospiraceae; genus Roseburia. The sequence goes on from JBJELY010000222.1 coordinate 26,412, forward strand.
AGACACTAAGGTATTCACTTCGTGAAATAGCCGGTATAATTCGCCTTCCTCATTACATTCGATACGAGCATTTTGATTTCCTGAAATATATTCTGTAATCTGTGCTGCCGCATTTTCAAGAATCTCGTTCTGCTCTACAAAATATTTGTAACAAATGATTAGTATTATAAGAACCATGCACAAAGAACAGATGACAATATAAATTGCTGCATTTGGAATTTTAAAGCCGATAAGCGCCACAGACACAAAAAGAAATACCAATAGACACATAATTATTCTATAAAAAAGAGTTTTAATTTTTTGATTTGCCAATAGTTTCATTTTGCACCTCAATCAGCTGGATTCCATTTATAGCCCATACGTCGAACGGTTAAGATTCTTTTCGGATTACTTGAGTCATCCTCAATTTTTGTACGCAATCTACGTATATACACCGTGAGCGTATTACTATCCACATAATTTTCATTGCAATCCCATAATTTACTCAAAATCTGCTCCGATGAAAGTACCATGTTGGGATTTTCCATAAACAGACACAACAATTTGTATTCGCTTGCTGTTAATTCAAGCTGTTCATCGTCCTTGTATACTTCTCCTTTCAGAAGTTGAACTTTTATGTGATTGGAATTCAACTCTGTGGCGGGTTGGCTGAAATTATTGCTTCTGCGTAATAAGGCATTTACTCTTGACATAAAAACTGCCAATTTAAACGGTTTTGTAATATAATCATCACCGCCAAGATCCAGGCCCATTATAATATCTGTTTCTTCATCCGCTGCAGTAAGAAAAATAATCGGTACCTTGGAAGTCTGACGTATTTTTTTGCAGAGATCCAATCCGGAACCGTCAGGAAGAGAGACATCCAAAATAACTAAATCATATTTTTCGTCTGACCATACTGCGTCTGCTTCGCCACATGTACGGGCAATCTCTAGTTCATACCCCTGTTTTTTTATCGCAAAGGATAGTCCATTCACCAAACTTAAATCGTCTTCGACTAAAAGAAGTCTGTTCATATGTCGTTTCCCCCTTATTTTATTCGTTTCGACCCTCAAATGGCTTTCCTGAAATAAACTTATGATTAGTGTACTAAAAAAGCATTTTCTTTACAAGTTATAATCCCAAAAAATCCCGTACCTCCTTTTCATATAAATCATGGTCCATATTTTTCATTTCACAGTGACTTGCAAAGTCTGAGATTACGATTTTTTTATTGTCACTTTTAATGGTATCATACAGAAGTTGTGGCTGTTCCATTGGAACAATCGTATCAACTTTACTTGTAAAGATAAGAACCGGAATCGTTGTGTCTGCCACAAAATTTGCCACTTCGCCATCTTCAAATCCAAATCCATACGTAAAATTCAAAAAGTCTTCGCAGCATTGCAAAACATAGTCAACCTGATCTCGTTTCACATATTGATATAATTTAGGTTTAATATAAGATATTATGAAAAAGAAGGACTTATGCCGACTCCAAAACGGGAACCTTCTTCAGACTACCGCATTTACGATGAAGAAGATATCAACAGACTGTTAAATATTGTTCAGCTTCGTTCCCTGGGATTTGGCATTTCAGAAATCAAAAAATATATTCATAACACATTTACAAAAGAGGAAAAAATACATAGTCTCAAGAATATTATTGACGTATGTAACATGCAGATTGCACTGATTCGAGGTGTTTTAGATACCAGTGAATTACCGGAGATTGTTGTCCGGGAACGATATGATTTCTATGGGATTACAAGAACGCTAGACATTGGAGAACCTGCCGAAATTACAAATCATTTTAATGAAATTATAGATTATGCAAAAAAGAAACGTATCCCACTTCAGCCACATATAAGCTATATGGCCCGGCATGATTTTTCAACAGGAAAACTGTCCTTAATTTTACCAGTCAATTCATGTAAAGATGAACTTATCGTATATTATCCTAAAAAGAAAATTATATCTGCTTATTATAATGGTTGTATTGAGAATTTTGGAAATATTATTTCTTAATATGAGAAAAAAAAGTAACCAATGGGGATACCGGATAGAAGCAAATCCGCTGGAACGTTATCTGCTCCCAATTAATCCGGTAAATCATCATTGTGTTGTAGAATTCCAGTTTGAAATTATAGAAGATTTCTAGTGAAATTCCTTGTTTCGGGAATCTCACTATTTTGCAAGCTCTAACATACGTGCAAGTGGTTTTTCTGCATTCACACGGATTTCTTCCGAAAGCTCTATCACAGGTTCCATTGTTTCTAATGCAGATAATACCTTTTCCAAGGTCACTTTTTTCATATTCGGGCAAAACTGGCGGTGTCCTACCGAATAAAACTTCTTATTCGGATTCTTTTGCTGTAATTCAAAGAAAACACCCATTTCTGTACAGATAATAAATTTATCAGCCTCATTTTTTGTTGCAAAATCAATAATTTCAGAGGTACTTCCAACAAAATCAGACAGTTCAATTACACCTGTCGTACATTCCGGATGCGTTAATACCAATGCTTCCGGGTAAACTTTTTTGGCTGCAGCAACATTTTCTGCAGTAATACTTTTATGCACATGACAGAATCCATCATGGAAAATAAAGTTCTTTTCCGGAAGTTTTTCTGCAACGTATCTGCCAAGGTTTTCATCCGGTACAAAGAAAATATTCTTTTCCGGAAGATTCTTTACGACTTTTAATGCATTCGAAGATGTTACACAAACATCAGACACTGCCTTAATTTCAGCGGTAGAATTTACATAGCAAACTACCGCTAAGTCGGAATACTCTTCTCTTACTTTGGCAATCTGCTCTACTGTCACCATATGTGCCATTGGGCAGTCGGCCGTCTCATCTGCCATAATTACTGTCTTTTCTGGATTTAAAATTTTGGCACTTTCTCCCATAAAGCTGACTCCGCAAAACAGAATATTTTTCTGTGATACCTGTGTCGCCACTTTGCTTAAATAATAGGAATCCCCGACGTAATCGGCGATTTCCTGAACTGCTCCATCTACATAATAATGTGCAAGGATGACCACATCCTTTTCCTTTTGTAATTTTTTAATCTGCTCTACCATATTTTTGTACTAATTGCTCCATTTCTTTTCATTTTCCTCTAACGTCAAAAACCAAGTGATTTTCTTGCAAATTCCTACTAAATCACTTGGTTTTTATTATAATACTTTCTCTTTGATTGTCAATATTTTCCTATCGGATTAATATGTTATAAATTCAATCTTGCAATCGCTTCTTTTGCCAGTTCGGAACGTACACTTTCGTTATCATAGAATGTGACCTGTGCACAGTAACGGCTTCCCTTCATTTTATCAGAAGCAAACACCAGTCCATTATTCCATTTATCAAGTGCATGGGTGTCTATCTGTTCCGGGTCTCCGCAGATAACGACTTTGGTATTAGCACCTGCTCTGGTGATAATATCCCGAATCTGAGAACGGGTCGCATTCTGTGTTTCATCAACAATTAGATAACTGTTTGTAATGGAGCGTCCTCTCATATAAGAAAGCGGGCAAATATCGATAACCTTTGTATACAGCATATCCTCCACCTGTATCTGAATTTGCTTGCTATCTTCTTTTTTACTTTTTCCACGAAGTAAAGATTCTAAATTGTCAAAAAACGGAGCTAACAGAGGTGTCATTTTATCATCTAAATCTCCCGGCAGATAACCAAAATCTGCATCAGCGGTTACATTATTTCTAGAAATCAGTACTTTATCATAAGAACGATTTTCTTCTGAATCATATACCATTTCAAGTCCTGCAGCCAAAGATAAAAAAGTCTTTGCTGTTCCTGCCGGTCCCTTTAAGATTACAAATGGGATTTCCTCAACGGGAGCTAAAAGCGCATATAGTGCAAACGTTTGGGCTGCATTTTTCGGTGTAACACTAAATGCTGATATTCTTTTGGTATCAATGAGTTTCAAACGATTTTTCTGATAGATACAAAGGGCAGAACTTCCTGCTCCCTTTAAAGTTACAAATTGATTTTCATAGAGATGTGATAGATCAAGATCTGAATCTGTAAGGAAATTATTTTCATAAATAGAACCGACAACGTCATCGGAAACATAGATGTCCTCCCTGCCGGTATAGGCTTTTTCACTGGAAAGATGCGTGTTTTTATAAAATTCCACATACTCACAGCCACAGACGGAAGCGTTGATTCGCATAGAGACATCATTGGTTACTAAGATGACTCTGCTGTGAGGATATTTACTCTGCAAAAGCTTAACCGCACTGATAATACGATTGTCCGGTCGTTCCAGAGAATATCCGGCTGGAAGATTCTCTTCTGTTTCTGCAGTAATCCAGAATTGTCCGGAATTCTGTGTCGGTACGCCAAGGAGCAGATTTCCCTTCTGTCTCATAGATTCCAAGATTCGACAGGCTTCTCTTGCATTATAACCAATGTCACCGCCGAGTGTCTTCTTGCTGTCTAATTCCTGAAGCGTTGTTCCAGTAATTACGACATCATTGTCATCAAAACCCCAGATAGCATTCGGAGAATCGAGAAGAATGTTTGTGTCTAATACGTAGATTTTCTTCATAAGCGTCCTTCTTTCCTATTTATTCATGACAATAGATGCTGCTAGTACAAGTCAATCTATTGTATTTGTCAGGGGAAAGTTCCCCTAATTAAATTGTGACGCTTTTAGTGTTCAAAGTCAAGAAAAGAATCTTTTTCTGTTTAATTATCAGCAAAACTTTTTCTTATAAGGTGCCGTAACATCATAAATCTTATTTGCAGGATAATCTGCAACAGATACCCCGTTTTCCGGTTCAGGTGAATTGGAAAACGGAGTATCTTTGGGGTTAAAATTCCATTACTTAAAATATCAGGCAATAAACCTGGTAAAATCAGTTTAGATATTTTTAAATCTCTTGACTTCTTCCTGAAGCTGTCTGGAAATCTCTTGATTCGTATCTGCTTCTGACTTAATTGCTCCAAGAGCCTCTACAAGCTGGCTGGTACTTTGCGCTGCTACCGTTACACCCTGTGCACTCTCATCCACCGCAATATTAATACCATCGATTCCTTCCGTCATTTGTGTCATCGTGCTTGCAAGTTCCTGTGCATTATCGTAGAAATCATGTAAAATACCATCCATATTATCTGCATCGGTATGGTACTGATTTGCAATATCTACAAACTTATCATAATCGGTTAATACAGTATCATCAATAAAACGAATCATGTTATTGGAATTATTTGCCAGCTCTGTAACTGCTTCTATTACAACTATACTGATTTCCTGAATATTATTTGCGGTATTTCGGCTGTTATCTGCAAGTACACGAATCTCGTCTGCCACAACTGCAAACCCTTTTCCTGCTTCTCCAGCTCTTGCTGCTTCGATAGAAGCATTGAGTGCCAAAAGATTTGTTTGACTGGAAATACTAAGAATCTCTCCGGTAAGTTCTTTGATTTTCTCTACGCTCCTACAATTGTCAATCGCCTGCTGTAGCAATGTCCGGATATCTTCCATCATATGGATTGTACTTTCCTTACTTTCAATTGCCATTGATTTGACATCCTGGGCACGGTTTTTCACTCCTTTAACAAATTCTGCACCATTCTGTGCTTTTCCGCTCATACTCTTAGACGAATTTAATATTTCCTGTGCCCCTATGGTAATCTGGTCCAAAGTTGCTGCAACCTCTTCCATACTTGCAGACAACTCCTCCATCGTTGCAGATACATTACTTGCATTCTCATTGGAATCCTTGATACCATCCGTAATATTTTCTACCAGTTCATTCATGTGGATGGATTCCTTCTGAATCTTCTGCATGATGCCTTGTAACTGTCCGATAAAGCTGTTAACACCTCGAACGAGCTGTCCAACCTCATCCTGTGTTTTGATATCAATACGTTCCGTCAAATCTCCTTCATTATTCTCAATCCGTTCAATAATAGAATTTAAATGTCTGCTGGCATTCTTTGCCGGTCCTGCAATAGAACGAGTTACAATACAAATAATCACTGCTACAATTCCAAAATAAATAAAAAACAATATTCCTGAAAGATTGCTTGCTCCTGACGAATTGGTAATTCTTTCCTGAACCAATGCGTCAGCCTCACTTTCCAACAACACATTGAATTCTTCGCCCTTGCTATCTACACTCTCTACAAGCGCTGTCATACCTGTCATATTCCCGGCTGCCCCTGCAATATCTCCAGAAAGATAGCAATCAGAAATACTCGTCACCTTATCCTCCAGTAATTGTACCTCTGCGCGATAATCCTGCAATGAATCCATTATCTTAGTACTGCCAGTTTCTTTTGCCAACTCCTCCATGCTTAGAAAAAGCGTATCTATTTGTTCCGTATATCCCGGTATTGCCTGCGCAATCGGCACTCCTGTCTCTGAGTCCACCAGAAGAATTAGGTTTCCACAGAGTTTGCATTCCCCGACTGCCTTCACCAGTGAGGTATTCTGTTCCTCAAGTTTCAGATAACTTTCTGCAACATTCTCTAAAGCTCCCAAAGCTTGTCGCCCCGAATAGCCACTTACGAGTGCATTTATTCCGAATACAACCAATAACACTATAAGCATAGATATAATTTTGAACCCTATACTTTTTTTCATCTTCTTTTGTTCTCCTTTCTACTATGTCCGTACTAGCTTTTGATAATAGTCTGACAAAAGCTATTTATACAATAAAATTATAACACTTTTTAGACAAAAATACTATATTTTCACTTTTTTTCTCTGCCTATTCTCATTTTCGCACTCGTTAAAGCGACAGTTCTACTGAATATCTGGATATTATTTACTTTGTTCTACTGCTTTGCCAGATTTGCAACTTCTCCCCAATTATCCGACTAAAAAGCTGGTAAATCTCTTTGCCATAACAGAGACGCCAATTTCATTTATAAATCATACTCTATTTTCGTAAAATATCCACTGTATGAGCACTACACCCCATCAAATCCATTCGCTCACAAGTTGCAAGATGATACTCGATAAAAGCCTGGAATTCGTCTTCCTCTAACTGGTTCAAATAAGGACGGATATAGTTTGCTGCGCCGTCTGCCGCAATGACTTTTACCCGCTCTAATCCAACTACCTCATTTAATTCAGCTATATCCTCTAATCGCACAAAGCTGTAAAGCGGGTTAGCTTTTTCTGTACAATGGTAATTTTCATCCAACATACCGCTTTCTAATGCCTGCTTAATATTTTTTTCTTTAAAGGCGTAAGTAATAACACTGTACTCATTCATAATGTAAGCTACTAAAATGATGCCACCTTTTTTCGTGACACGTTTAGCTTCTTCTAAAGCTTTTTGCTTTTCTTCCTTCTGATGTAAATGATACATTGGTCCAAACAGCAACGTCAGATCAAACGTATCATCTGCGAATTTGGAAAGTTTCATGGCATTTCCCTGATGCGCTTTCACAAGTGCACATTTTTGTTTTAATCTGCCTAAATTGTGTTTTACCAGTTCTACTGCAGTAACATCATAGCCTTCCTCAGCCAACGGGACGCTGTAACGTCCGGTTCCAGCCCCGATGTCTAAGATTTTTAAGTCGCTCTTTTCGCAACCTTTTTGTGTCAAAAGTTCCTCTATATATTGATGAATATAGCGCATGGAGGTTACAAATTCCACCTGACCATGCCTACTGTTTAAACGTTTTTCTTCGTTAAATTTATTGTAGTACTCTTCTAATTCTGTCACTTTTCTTCCTCTTATTTCTTTTTACTTTTTTTCTCTCTATAGCTTTACATATTTTGGTTTAAGATGCAAGACTGCTTTTACAAAAAATAAAACCAATCTATCGGAAAAGCATATCTTCTTTTCTTCTGATTGGTTTTATTTACCATTTTTATATTTTCTCTTAAATCATCCAGAAATTATCTGTGCAGACAATCTTGCGGTATGTCTCAAATTTAGACCACTTATTATGGAAATCAAGGCGGGTTTCAGATGTTAATGCTTCGGCTTCTTTTAAGAACTGCTCTAATTCTGCTTTGATGGAAATTTGCAGAGCAAATCCTCTTTCATCTAACACCGGAAGTCCCATATATTGATATTCTGAAAGTGGTAAAATATCAAAGACTTCACGATTTCGAATTTGTACAACGGCCTGATCTGTAACTGAAAGAATATCAAAGTAATCCGGATATTTGAAACTATCTCCTTCTACCGGAACAGAATCACCTACGTGATATGTTTTATCCGGTGTGTTTTTCTTAGAAAGGGATGCATTTTCTAAATTGAAGTAAAATTCTTCAAAAATATATCCGCCAACCTTAAGCTCATCTTTTTCAAAATAAGGCTTTTCTTCTTCGATATCTATGGTTTCCACAACACCGCAGGAAGAGGTCATATGGCTTATTCTGTCAATGAGAATCAGTTCACCAAGTGTTTTGTTTTTCTTAAATTCGTCTACGACGATTTTTTCTGCAAATTCGAGCTTGCAGACTGCAATTTCATTTTTTTCAATGTATTCTGCCGGTAAATGTTCTCCGGTATTCACATCTACTTTGTAGACAATCTCTTTTACAACACCAGGAATACGCTTTGTTCCGAGCTTTACAAGATATTCTTTTCCAAGTCTAAGTTTATCGTCATCCATCCAAAGCAGGGTTGCTGTTACATTTTTGGCAACGGAAAGGCTTTCACTGTTGGTTAAAACACAACCGCGGCTTACGTCCACTTCTTTATCAAGCTGAATAGTTACTGCCTGACCAGCTACGGCTTCTGTCACTGTTTTATCGCCATTTAGAATAGACTTTACAGTTGCTGTTTCGTTACTTGGTAAGGTGATGATGCTGTCCCCTACTTTGATTTTTCCACTTTCAATCTGTCCCTGGAAACCGCGGAATTCATGAGACGGACGGCAGACACGCTGTACCGGAAGGTAGAATTCCTTCTTGGTCTCAGTTTCCGATACATCAACGGTTTCAAGATGATGTAACAGGGTTTCTCCTTTGTACCAGTCCATATTTTCTGATTTTACAGTAACGTTGTCGCCCTCTGTTGCACTGACCGGAATTAAAACAACATCCTCTAATCCAAGGGAATTGGAGAGTTCTTCAATATCTTTCTGGATTTCAAGGAATCGGCTTTCGCTGTATTCCACGAGGTCCATTTTATTAATTGCAAATACAAAATGCTTAATTCCCATTAAGGAGCAGATTCTCGCATGACGTCTTGTTTGTACTAAAACGCCCTGTTTTGCATCTACTAAGATAATCGCAAGCTGGGCAAAGGAAGCACCTACTGCCATGTTTCTGGTGTATTCCTCATGTCCCGGGGTATCTGCTACAATAAAACTTCTTTTTTCTGTTGTAAAATACCGATATGCAACGTCAATTGTAATTCCCTGTTCACGCTCTGCCATTAAACCGTCAAGTAATAAAGAATAATCAATTTCTCCCCCTCTGGAACCTACTTTGCTGTCTAATATCAGCGCTTTTTCCTGATCTGCATAGAGCAATTTCGAATCGTATAAAATATGTCCGATTAGTGTTGATTTTCCATCATCTACACTACCGCATGTAATAAATTTCAGTAATCCACTCATTAGAAATATCCCTCTCTCTTTCTCTTTTCCATACTTGCTGCTCCACCATCTTTGTCAATGACACGGCTCGTTCTTTCTGACTCCACGGAGCTTAATGTTTCTTCGATAATTTCATCTAAGGTGTCTGCTTCCGAAAGAATACCACCGGATAATGGATAACATCCGAGTGTACGGAAACGTACTTTTTTCATTTCCGGTACTTCTCCCGGCTCTAATCTCATACGGTCATCATCTACCATGATAATATTGCCGTCACGATAGACAACCGGACGTTCTGCCGCAAAGTAAAGCGGTACAATTGGAATATTTTCTCTCTTGATGTACTGCCAGATATCTTTTTCTGTCCAGTTTGAGATTGGGAACACACGAATGCTTTCTCCCTTATTAATTTCCGTGTTATATAACTTCCACATTTCCGGACGCTGGTTTTTAGGGTCCCATGCATGGGATTCATTGCGGAAAGAAAAGATTCTTTCTTTTGCACGGCTCTTTTCTTCATCACGTCTTCCACCACCAAATGCAGCTGTAAAACCGTATTTATTTAATGCCTGCTTTAATGCCTGTGTTTTCATGATATCGGTATAAGAAGCACCATGGTCAAATGGATTAATACCCTTTTCTACGCCTTCCGGATTGATATATTCAATCATTTCAATCCCTAATTCTTTTGCTGTTTTGTCACGGAATTCAATCATTTCTTTAAATTTCCAGGTCGTATTAACATGTAAAAATGGAAATGGTGGCTTCTCCGGATAAAATGCTTTCATCGCAAGATGAAGCATAACCGAACTGTCCTTTCCTATCGAATAAAGCATAACCGGATTTTCACATTCCGCAGCAACCTCCCGGATAATATAGATTGCTTCTGCTTCTAATTCATCTAAATGTGTTAATTCACTCATTTTTCCATTCTCCTCTTCTTTCTAATACTTATTTGCATTTTTTCGGTTGATTTCAATTACCTCTGTTGTGCCATCGTATTTTTGAATTTTCCATTGTAAAATATCATCTTTATTTACAACCGTCATTGTACTTCCGTTTCCTCCGATATCGGCTCCAAGGAAAAATTCAATTGCTTCCCTTGGACATTCTTTTACACAGGAAGCGCATCCCCAACAGTCCTTCGGATATTCCATAAATGCCTTATTTTCTGCAAATGTAATCAGGCTTCCCGGACATACTTCGATACATTTCTGACAGCCGACACATTTCTGACTATTAATTCGTATGCTCATATTCTGCCCCCTCTACTAAATCACGCAGGATGATTTCAAATGTTCCATTCGCATATCTCGAATTGACATATTTCTCGAATGCTGCGTCTGCATCCGGATAGTCCAGATTCTCATTAAAGGAATGCCAACGTGTTTCTTTTCTACTTCTAAGATGTGCAATCAATGCTTTACATACCAAAAGTCTTTCTCTTAATTCATATGCAAAGAGTAATTCATGCATATTTCCTGCTCCGATGTGTTCTGCTAATTCCGTAATTTGTTCTATTTTTTCATCTGCCAATTTCAGCTGTTTTTCATTGAATTGGTAATTACAACTGATTCCACCTGCATATTCATCCATTACTTTCTGCATGGCTTCTTCTAGCTCTTCCGTGGAAAATACTGGATTTTCTTCTGCACGAATTGTTTCATAATTTTCAATGATCTGTGCTGCTTGACGGCTTAAGGCTTCCTGAAGTGCTTTGCTTCCCGGCTGTGCATCGAATTTCTGGTATTCTTTCGTCTTTGGCTGATTTGATAATTTTTCTACAATATCAAGAGCTGCAATTTCACCTTCTGCTAACGCTCCTGTTACATACTTTTGAGGACAGCCCCCGGCAACATCTCCTGCCGCATAAAGATTGCTAATCGTTGTTTCACGCTTTGTATTAACCCAGAAACCGCTTGCCGTATGGCCTCCTACAATATAAGGTTCGGTTCCTTCAATCTCCACATCCTGTTCACTTGGGTTCTTTCCACTTTCAATCCATTTTAAGGTCTGGCTTGGTGCCATATTCAGGTATGCTTTTCTTAAATCGTCATCTTGTTCTTTTGTAATTACACTCGTATGTAAATAACATGGTCCGTTTCCAAGCTGATTTTCTTTAACTGTTCCATAAACACGTTCGCTTGTCGTAATTCCGTATTTCTCTTCATAAATATCACCACGGGCATTCACCTGTTTCGCACCGACTCCCTGGGCAATTGTGCCGGTTGGTGCAATCGTATCTTTACAACGCAGTGCAATAAAGCGCATTTCAAATGTGGTCATCTCTGCTCCTGCCCGAATTCCCATCGCATAACCTGCTCCCGTGTTAAAAGGTGGGTACCACATCTTATGTCTGGAAAAGCCCGGATTGTTTGGTTTGTAGAGTCCGGATGCACCTCCCGTTGCAATCAGGACTGCTTTTGCATGAATTTCATAAGCTTTTTCTTCTCGGATGGAAAAACCAACTGCCCCATAGACCTGATTCTCTTCGACCAAAAGGTCTGTGATATTCACATGATTCAATACTTCTATCTGCTCTGATTCCTGAACTGCATTTGCTAAAATCGGTTTAAAGTTTTCTCCGTTGATTTTGATGTTTCGATTTCCTCTTGCAACATACTCTCCGTTTTCATCTTTTAAAATGACAAGTCCTAATTTCTCTACTTCTGCAGTTACATCATTAAAGCGGTTTGCTGCACTTAAAAGTAAGTCTTTTCGGACAATTCCATTTGCATCTTTTGTGGCATAATCCACGTAATCCTGCGGGGTACGTCCCTTGACGATATAGGCATTAATCGCATTAACACCCGCTGCCAGACAGCCACTTCGTTTGATATTTGCTTTTTCTGCTACTAAGACAGAAAGATTCGAATTACGGCTGATGGTCAATGCTGCATAACATCCGGCTGTTCCACCGCCAATAATCAGCACGTCCGTTTCTTTCTTTTCTATTTCCAATTTCCCTTTCACTTTCTTAACCTCACTCTTTTTTGTTACTACAAAGTTACAAGATTTTTTCCTTCTAACTCTGAGTTTTCCAACAAATATGCCTGCTCTTTGTCATAAGCGTACATGCGATATACAACTACACGCATTTTTTCTCCAATTTCAACCGGTCGACGTTCCAATGAACGGTGGGTAATCAGCTGAATACCATTGACATCAAGTGTAAGCTGTAAACAATTTCCCCGAAATGCAATTCCTGTAATCGTTCCCTCTTCTGAATAATCAATGATGTTTTTAAATTTATCATTATCACTTTTAAAAGCTTCCACAAACTCCGGTCTTAAAATAGCTCCTTCAAACTTCTTTTCTGCAAAGCCGCGAAGTTTGTGATAATCCGTAATGCGTTCTGCTTCTCCGATAAAAGAGGCTACAAATGGCGTTTTAGGATTTTTATAAATCTCTAATGGTGTTCCCATCTGCTCAATCCGCCCTTTATTCGTTACAATAATTTCATCCGCGACTTCTACCGCTTCATCCTGATCATGTGTTACAAAAATACTTGTAATTCCAACTTTATGAATCATTTCTTTCAGCCAGGAACGAAGTTCCGTTCTTACTTTTGCATCAATCGCAGCAAAAGGTTCATCTAATAACAGAAGCTGTGGATTTGGCGCTAATGCTCTTGCAAAAGCAACACGCTGTCTTTGTCCGCCGGATAACTGATTTGGATAACGTTTCTCCATTCCCTTTAATCCGGTTAATTCCACAAGTTCCATGACACGCTCTTTAATCTGTGCTTTTGGCATTTTTTGAATTTCTAACCCAAACGCAATATTGTCAAAAACAGTCATATATCGAAACAATGCATAATTCTGAAAAACAAACCCAATTCCTCTTTTCGACGCAGGAATGTCATTTACTCTTGTTCCATCTATGATGATATCCCCGGAATCCGGTGTTTCAAGTCCCGCAAGCATTCGTAAAATGGTTGTTTTTCCGCTTCCACTTGGCCCGAGGAGTGCTACTAATTTCCCTTGCTCTACTCCAAGATTGATATCGTGGGATGCTTGATAATTACCATAAGTTTTATTGATGTTTTTTAATTCAACATACATTGTAGATCCCTTTCTTTTCCCTCTCTTTTTGCTTCCATTAAATTTTTTTGGCTTTATGCTCCACCAGATTTCGAATAATCAAAACAATGATTGCAATGATAACCAGCAGAGATGAAGCTGCAAATGCCGCTGTAATGGAATCTGCTGAGCCATCCAGATATAATGCATCAATTTCCAATGGAAGGGTAAATGTAACACCCCTTGTCTTTGACAATGCATTAACTGCTCCAAATTCTCCTAATGCCCTTGCGGTACAAAGAATAATGCCGTAGAGCAATGCCCATTTCATCTGTGGAAATGTAATTTTCCAAAAAATTTTAAAACCACTAGCTCCCATTAATGCGGCAGCTTCTTCTTCCTCTTTACCCTGTGCATTTAATACTGGAATAATTTCCCGTGATACAAATGGAAATGTTACAAAAATCGTTGCAAGTACCACACCCGGAATGGCAAAAACAATTTTAATATCCGTTCCCAGCCATTCATTCAGGGCTTCGATATAAGGATATGCCCAGCCTAGTCTTCCAAATGTCATCAAAAACGCAAGACCTGCAATAACCGGTGAAATAGAAAACGGAATATCAATTAAAGTTGCCAATAACTGTTTTCCCCGGAAGGAAAATTTGGTTAATAACCAGGAAGCCGCTACTCCGAATACGGTGTTCACTACTAGAGCAATCCCTGTTGCAATAAAAGTTACTTTTAAAGCAGATAATACATATTCCGATGTTAATGACTGTATATAAAATCCAATTCCTTCTTTTAAGGAATTCGCAATAACCGATACCAGTGGAAGTACTAACATCAGCCCTAAAAAAAGTACGCTGATTCCAATTAAAATTCGTCGTGTTGTTTTACTTTCTTCTCTCACGCTGTTTTTCCTTCCCTTTCTTTTATAGATTTGTTCTCTTTGATTGCTGCATCTGAATGATGTTAATAATCAGCAAAAGCAAAAAAGAAATCAAAAGCATGACAAGCGCAATTGCCGTTGCAGATTCATAGTCAATATAATTTAACTTTTGCATAATGACATAGGAAATTACCTGTGTGTGATGTTTTGCACTGTTTCCTGAGATGTAAATTACGCTTCCGTATTCTCCGATTCCTCTTGCAAAAGCAAGCCCAAATCCAGTCAACAACGCTGGTCTTAATTCCGGAAGAATTACTTTTAAAAAGGTTCTCCTTCTGCTTGCTCCGAGCATATATGCTGCTTCTTCGTACTGTCCGTCTAATTTTTCCAAAACCGGCTGTACAGTTCTAACTACAAATGGTATTCCTACAAAAATAAGCGCTATCACAATTCCCACTTTCGTATAAGATACCTTCATTCCTAATGTAGCTAATGGTTTTCCAACCATTCCTGTCTCGGAATACATTTTGGATAATGTGATACCTGCAACTGCAGTTGGTAACGCGAATGGAAGCTCAATCAATCCGTCCATCAGGCGTTTTCCTGGAAACTCATAACGTACCAGTACCCATGCTAAAATGACTCCAAAAACAGTGTTAATCCCTGCCGCTACAAAGGAACAGCCAATGCTTGTAAAAAATGCATTTCTTACAACTTTTGCACTGATTAATTCCCAGAATTCATTCCATCCTAAGGATAAAGAGGCACATAAAACGGATGCCAGTGGAATCAAAACTAAAAGGGATAAAAGTGTAAGCGTGATTCCCATTGTCAGCCCGAATCCCGGTATTACTCTTTTAGTTTTCGTAGATTTCATCGAAAATGCCTCCATCTAAAAAGAATTTCTCATAAGCCGCTTCCCATCCGCCAAATTCTTCAATGGTGCATAATTCTACTTCCAAATCAAATTTGTCTGCATATTCTTTTAAAACTGTTTCATCTGAAGGACGATATCCGTTGTCTGCGATAATGTGCTGTGCTTCTTCTGAATAAAGGTAATTCAAATATTCACTGCTTATTTCCTGTGTTCCGTCTTTATCAGCATTTTCATCCACAATCGCTACGGTTGGTTGTGCTAAAATACTGCTCGACGGTGTAACCAATTCGTATTCTCCAGGATATTCCTCTAATACTGTTAATGCTTCATTTTCCCATGCAATCAGGACATCTCCCTGTCCGTTCTCTACAAAAGTAGTTGTTGCGCCTCTTGCACCGGAATCCATGACAATTACATTTTCATATAACTTCTTTACAAATTGTTTGCTCTTTTCTTCGTTTCCGTTGTCATGTCTTTGTGCATAATCCCATGCAGCCAAGAAATTCCAGCATGCACCACCACTGCTCTTTGGATCCGGTGTAATCACTTCAACCCCTTTTTTTGTTAAATCATCCCAGTCAGAAATCTTTTTTTCATTTCCGCTTCTTACCAGAAAAACAATGGTTGAGGTGTATGGTGCAGAATCTTTTTCAAATTCTTCCTGCCAGCCTTCATCCAACATTCCGGCTCGCTCTAATAATGAAATATCATTTTCAAGTGCCAGTGTTACGACATCGGCATCTGCACCTTCAATGACGGAACGTGCCTGGCTTCCGGAGCCGCCATGCGACTGTACTACTTTTACCTCCTGTCCGTAGGTTTCTCTATAATAATTTTCAAATAATTCATTGTATTCAGTATAAAGTTCTCTTGTTGGATCGTAAGATACATTTGTCAGCACAATCGTATCCTCTGCTAACTGGGAAGCTTCTGCCTGTGTTCCACAACCGGACATGACGCCTGCCATACCTGCCATTAGAAGTACTGTTGTAACTGTTGCAAATAATTTCTTAGTCATATCAAATCCCTCTCCTTCTTACAACCTATCTGCTTGATAGGTATTATTATATTCCCCATTAACCTATTTGTAAAGTATGTTTATGTTAAAATATTCCTTTTGCTAGTTATAGGTTTCTCCTATAGCAAAGAGTGCTTCGCACTCTTTGCGCGCTGATGCGCGCAAGCGCCAGCTTGCAATTTACGTCTGCGCATCAGTCGCATCCTGCCCGGAGGGCTTTTTATCGAATAGGAATTTCCTATTCGATAAAAAAACGCCAGTATCAAATACTGACGCTTTCATCATAATTGTAATAAATCATATCATTTTTTCTACAGGTATCCAGATTTCGCTGTAATTAGTATCTTCCGTATAAAACTCGATATTATAATTACCTGCTAGCTTATATGTCTTGCATGCTGGCAGCCATTCACTCCATATCTTCGTATTTACGTTCTGTAAAGACTCCGGTAATGCACCATAACAGGGAAATACTACCCATGTTCCGGCTGGAATTACTCTTGTTTCGAATCCCTCTGGAATTTCGCTTTCGGGGCTATAGTTATCGGCTATCAGATAATCAAAGTTCTGACCATCACTATCGATGCAAATTCCATACATTCCATATACGATTTTTCCGTCCTCACTATTCATGTGTTCCTGCCAGAACTTAGGAATTTCCTGATAAGAAGTTTCTGTATTGAATTTACGTGAAACTCCCATAACTGTAAACTGCTCTTTTTCCATAATTTTGTACTCTAACATAGTACCACCCTCCAGTGTAAGTTTTATTTTCAGCGGAGCAACAGAATTCAGAATACAGTCTTTTTCTCTTGCTGCTGACGGGGTTATTCCATGAAACTTAGTGAACGCTCTTGCAAAGCTGTCAGGCGAATCGTATCCGTACTTTAATGCTACGTCAATCACCCTAATATCTGACCCGCAAAGTTCCTGTGCTGCTAGTGTCAGGCGACGATTTCTTATATACTCTCCAACCGTAAATCCGCATAGTACATGAAATATTTTTTGAAAGTAGAAACTTGATACAAATGCTTTACTGGCAATTTCATTTATATCAATATCTTCCGTCAAGTGTTCTTCAATGTACGAAATTGCACTACTTATACCGTCATTCCATCCTTTCATGCGTAGTATTCTCCTTCCTTGTTTCGCTGTAATTACATTGTACAGTCCAATCCTTATATTATCCCGACATTTACTGCTCTTTGGTGTAGGATGTTAAAAATTTCAATGGTTTCATCACTTCCTATAAATTCATAGTTTTATGAACCAGCTTTTCAAAGCTCTCCATAAATCTATAATTATCTTCTTCTGTCCTTTTTCGTGGTCCCTTTATATGATTTTTTCCCGATGCACGTCGTGCCTTCTTATTCAGATGTCTCTCCATCAACATCTGGTCTATATTATCATCCGTGTACCATTTCCCTGACTGATGAATTGCATATGCCCCTTTTCCAAGTGCCATCGCCGCTACTCCGTAATCCTGAGATACAACAATATCACCTTTCTGGCATATACTTATTAACTTATAATCCACTGCATCCGCACCGGCTCCAACTATGATTACCTCACTGTAATCTGAACTCAAAACATGATTCGTATCACATAATAAGGTCACCGGAACTTTGTATTTTTCCGCAATTTTCTCCACAATCCCTACTACCGGGCAGGCGTCCGCATCTACATATATCTGCATAGTGCCTCCTAAATCATCCAAATCGGTACAATATAATTTTCTCTATCAATTGCCGATAACTCCGGCTTCATGCATATAACCGCCCCTTTGGAACGTGGTGTCGATGCTTTATCCAACAGACGGAACACTTTAATAAGTTCTGGTCCCGGATTAGAAGACTTCTTAATCTCAATTGGATTAAGAACTCCATCATGTTCTAATACAATGTCGATTTCTTTTGCATCCTTATCACGATAATAATACATGAATGGTTCCTTGCCACAGTTCAAATAAGTTTTCATTATCTCTGCAACAACATAATTTTCAAGTATTGCACCGTTCATTGCTCCACTTTCCAAAGTCTCTGCACTGCTCCACTTTGTCAAATAACAAACCAATCCTGTATCATAAAAATACAACTTTGGCGTTTTCACAAGGCGCTTCAATAGGTTATTTGAATATGGATGCAAATAGAATATAATGCCCAATGTTTCCAGTATTCCTAACCAGTCCTTCGCCTGTTTTTGATTAATATCTGCGTCTCTTGCAATATCTGCAACATTCAGCATCTGACCACATCTTGCAGCCACCGCAGTTATAAAATGAAGAAACTTCAAAGAATCAATTGCATCAGATAATTCCTTTACATCTCTCTCTATATACGTAGTCAAATAACTACTATAAAAAATCTGACTGTTACTATTTTGACCACTTACAATAGCAGGCATGGAGCCTCTGAAAATCCGATCAAAAATGTCTCTCGTATCAGCCTGTTTTCTTTCTTTACTTCTTGCTGCGAGTGCATCCATATCTATCGCAAATGGCTCCATTTTTCCCTCACATATTTCTGCCTGTGATAATGAAGTTAAGGAAAGAACCGCAACTCTTCCTGCCAATGATTCTTGTACACCACGCATCAATTTAAATACTTGCGATCCAGTAAGCCAAAATGCTCCTGGATCATGATTTTTGTCTACATGTATTTTTATATAAGTAAATAATTCCGGCGCATACTGAACTTCATCAATTAATACCGGTGGCTTATGCAACTGTAAAAATAACTCAGGATCCGTCTTTGCCAGATTTCTTTCGTTCAAATCGTCTAGCGATACATAGCTTCTATCTGTACCTTCCATCAGTTTCTGGAGCATTGTAGTTTTTCCTACCTGTCTAGGACCAGTAACTAATACAACTGGATATTCTTTTGTCA
Organism: Roseburia sp.; assembly: GCA_051879395.1. Classification (GTDB taxonomy): domain Bacteria; phylum Bacillota; class Clostridia; order Lachnospirales; family Lachnospiraceae; genus Roseburia. The sequence continues at coordinate 45,629 of JBJELY010000222.1, forward strand.
CTTCTGATACAACTTTTTCCAAATTTCTTGATATATAGTTCATATATAACCTCCTTCGGCTAATTTGGATTGCAATTACATTTTAGCCGAAAGGAACAAAAAACGCAAGAGTGTTTTCGGCTAATATGTATTATGATTCCATATTAGCCGAAATATACCTGCGTTCTATATTTTGTATTCACGTTTTCTTACAGCTTATCCACTTCTGCTTTATAAGCACTTTCTGTTAAGGTGTCAAATAGCACCCATTCAACAAGGTCAAAGCTATTCTCGTTATCCTCTAAAAATCTGTTTACTGTCTTTACTGCAATCTTTGCTGCAAGCTCTACTGGAAAACTATACACTCCGGTTGATATGGACGGAAAAGCGATGCTTCTTATCCCATGTTCAAGTGCCAACTGCATAGAGCTGAAATAACAGCTTGCAAGAAGTTCCTCTTCCTTACTTCTACCACCATTCCAAATCGGTCCAACGGTATGTATCACATAATCACATGGCAAGTTGTATGCCTTTGTAATTTTTGCCTGTCCTGTTTTACATCCATGAAGAGTTCGACACTCCTCCAATAACTCCGGACCGGCAGCTCTGTGAATAGCACCATCAACACCGCCACCTCCTAAGAGAGAATTATTGGCAGCATTAACGATTACCTGAACATCTGTAATTTTAGTGATATCACCTTTTACTGTTTTTATTAAATGCATCTCATCACCTACCTGCTTCTTATATTACAATTCCATTACGCCCATCCCTTCCATACATCAGGCTGATATCCAAGTGTAGATTGCTTTCCATTTCTAACTACCGGTGTTTTGATTACCTGGGGATTCTCAAGCACCTTTTCCAGTTTGTCTTCATCTGCAATATACTTAATAAGAGCAAGCGTATCTTGGTCTTTACCTTCCCAGTTAATCATATTCTCAAGACCACCATTAGCCTGTGCCACCGAATTAAACTCGCCTTTGCTCATACCCTTTTCTTTCATATCGATAAACTGGTACTTAATGCCACGCTCCTTGAAAAAACGCTCTGCTTTCTTAGTATCATTACATTTCTTAGTTCCAAAAATCAGTATATTCATCTGCTTAATATTCCTTCCTTTATTTTATAATCAACTGCATCTGCCCCTGCATTTAATTGTAATTTATAACAAATCTATTATGTTGTAAATGTGATTTTTTATATACTCTCCTCTTTACTTTTTGATTATAGCTACTAAGACTATATAAAAATCAATATATCTTTGTTTTTTGAATAAAATTAATGTATTTTGCGGTTTATAACCGCAAAACTAATTAATTTCAATAACTTTTGCGGTTTTTCATCATTTTCCACATTTATTTTTTATTCTTCATTAGCCCTCAACAGGCTAAAACCCATAATAAAAAAAGAATACCCACTATTTAAAGTGGATATCCTTTCTTTCTAGACATATGTAATCTCATGCACGGTTACCTGTTTTTCCTTGTCAATTTCAAATGCTTTTAAAACTGGTTGTTCCATATCCTGCAAGGATAAAATCAAATACTCCAAGCTCGGGTCATAAGCAAGACGTTTATCCTCTTCCGATGGTCTCGATGGTGATTCCGGATGGGAATGGAAATTTCCAATCAGTGTCAAACCATTTGCTCTGGCATCTTTTACGGCTGCTAGTTGTTCTCTTGGGTCCATGGAAAAATGTTCTCTGCTGGCGTCAATATTGGTCAGCAAATAAACTTTTTCAATCACCTTTTCTTCTCCGTCAATCGTTCCGGCAAGCAGTCCGCAGGCCTCATTTGGAAGCCCGTCGACGCAATGCTTTAGTATTTTTTCATAATGCTCTTTTTTTAGCTTTAACATATCTGCCTCCAATTTTGCAGAAGAACTGATTCCTGTATTCTTAGTGTTTCAAGTCACATTCTGCCTGTTCATAATCAATGAGTTCTGTAATATGCGGATGGTCACTGCACACAGCACAATTGTGGTCTAATGGCAATTTTACCGTACGGAACTGCATCTTAAGTGCATCATAAGTCAGCAGTCTTCCTGTCAGCAATTCTCCCTGACCTGTGATGTATTTTACTGCTTCCATTGCCTGAAGACTTCCGATGACACCTCCCATTGCACCGATAACACCTGCCTGCTTACAGGTTGGAACGGCATCCTTTGGTGGTGGATCTTTGAAAACACAACGGTAACATGGACCTTCTCCCGGTACATAGGTCATTAGCTGTCCCTGAAAACGAATAATTCCGGCATGAGAAAATGGTTTCTTTGCCATAACGCAGGCATCATTAATTAAAAATTTTGCCGGGAAATTATCAGTTCCGTCTATGATAAAGTCATAGTCTGCGATAAGCTCCATAATATTCTGGGATGTCACAAAGGTACGATATGTATTGACCGTTACATCTGGGTTAATTGCCTGCATTGTCTCTGCGGCAGATTTTACTTTTGCTTTTCCGATATCAGCAGTCGTATGAATAATCTGTCTCTGTAAATTTGATAAGTCGACCTCATCTGCATCTACGATACCAATCGTTCCAACTCCGGCCGCTGCCAAATACATTGCTGCTGGTGCACCAAGTCCTCCGGCACCAATAATCAGCACCTTTGCATTTAATAATTTTTTCTGCCCTTTCACGCCAATTTCTTTTAAGATAATATGGCGGGAATAGCGCTCTAATTGCTCATTTGTAAAAGCCATATCTTTTCCTCTCTCTCTACTAACATTCTTTTCATCCTGAGATTTTATCTCTCTTAATAGCTTCCACCGCCCATGAAATATAAGAATTCAACTTCATCACCATCTTTTAAGACAGTGTTTGGGAAATTATCTCTTTCTACAAACTCATCATTAATTGTTACCGTCACATAATCCGGATTATCTACGTTTTCTTTTTCGATTAATGTCGATAATGTTAAACCGTCTTCATATTCTTTTTTCTTTCCTGCTACAGTAATTGTCATCTCTTTTTCCTCTTTCTTCTTTATATATGTAGTTATGTAATTTTTAAATTCATCAGGCCATAACTATTTTTGAATTGCCTCTACAAGTGTTTCTTTCGGCACAACACCATTCAACCGGGCTGTTTCTGAGCCACCGTGAAATACCAAAAAAGTTGGTACCGATAAAACATTGTATTTTTCTGCAAGTCCTTCTTCGTAATTCACATTGACTTTATAGATTTTTGCAGTTTCTTCATATTCATCCTCGATGTCACCCAACACGCCTGACATCATTTTACAAGGGACACAAGTATCTGAATAAAAATCAACCAATACTGGTTTCTCTGCCTTTAAAACAAGTTCTTCAAAATCCTGCTCTGTAATTCTTGCTGCCATCTTTTTTCCTTCCTATTCTTCTACTTTACGGACAATTAACGTATAAGTGTCATCCTGATTGTCCTCTAATTTTAAAATCTGATGTCCTTCTTCTTTAATGCTGCGCGGCACGTTCTGTACCGGCTCTCCATCGTTCATTCGAATTGCTAAAATCTGTCCGTCATCAAGTTCCTCTAATGCTACTTTTGCTTTTACAAACGTAACAGGGCAAACTACATCTGTAATATCTACAGTTTCATCAATTGTAAAATCAGCCATTGTATGCCTCCTTTATTTTTTCATAAAATTTTTCTTCTCCAACACGCTCAATCGTAAACTGGAAACGTTCCCCGGCTTTTGCATGATCTTCAAAAAACTGAATTGCTGCATCTGTCACACGATAAAGCTGTTCTTCTGATGTAATTAATGGTAATGGAGATTCTCCTTTATGAATTGTATTTCCAAAAAGTCCACCAAAAGATACGATATAAGCGGATTCTGTATCCCATGCATCTGTCGGGCAGGATTTTGCACATCTTCCGCAGTAATTACATAAGTCTTCCTGAATTTTCACTTTTCCATCTTCGATTTTAATTGCATTTGTGCGGCAAGCCTTTTCGCAGACACCACATCCGATACATTTATCTTCTACCCAGGAAATATTTAAAGCACCTTTTACTCCGACATCATTTTCTTCTGCTTTCAAGCAGTTGTTCTGACATCCGGTTACTCCAAATTTGAACTTATGAGGCAATTCTCTTCCAAAGTAACGCTGATCAAGTTCCTGCGCAATTTTATAAGTATCGATATTACCACTTGGACAAATCTGGTTTCCCTGACATGCTGTCACGGTACGAACTCTTGGTCCGCAGACACCAGGTTTACAGCCGCCCTTTGCTAGTTCTTCTTTTACTTCATCAATATCTTGTAATTTGATGAATGGAATCTCTACTCCCTGTCTGGAAGTCAGATGAACATGACCATCTCCGTATTTTTCTGCTATTTCAGCAATTTTTGCGAGATTTTCTGCTGTTAATGTGCCACCTACTACCTGTAAACGAAGGGAAAAATTGTCCTTCTGTTTCTGTCTCATGAATCCACCTTTTTTTAAGGTTGCATAATCTACATTTGCCATCTTTTTGTACCATTCCTTTTCCACATTTTTATTTTTTCTTTGCCCTGCAATTTTTTAACTATACGTCTAGTTTGTTTGCTGTATTGCCTGCCTGAAATCCTCTTTTAAATCCTCTACATTTTCAATTCCAACGCTGACTCGTACTAAATCGTCATATACTCCAGACAATTGCCGTTCTTCTTCGCTTAAATGTGCTGCAATCGTAGAAGCAACATGAATGACAAGTGTCTTTGTATCTCCAATATTTGACAAGATGTAAGGAATCTTTAATGCGTTGATAATCTGATAAGCACGTTCCTTGCTACCTGCCCGGAATGTCAAGATTGCACCATATTTCCCGGATAACTGTTTTGTTGCAAGTTCATAGTAAGGACTGCTTTCCAATCCGGGATAACCCACTGTAATCTCATCGCTTAAAGTTGATAAGTATTTTGCAAGTTCCGATGCATTCTGACATTGCCGTTCCATTCGAAGTCCAAGTGTTTCAAGCCCTATCTGATTTAAAAATGCATTCTGTGGGGAAAGACAGGCTCCAAAATTTCGAAACAGTCCATTTCGAAGCTTTGCGACATATGCCATCTTTCCATACTTCTGATATGGCTTTAAACCAGGATAACGATTCGTATCCCATTTAAAATTGCCTCCCAACGTCAGGATACCGCTGATTGCATCACTGCTTCCGTTGATATACTTAGAAGAGGAATGAATAACCACATCCGCTCCAAGTTTTAGCGGTTGCACCAGATAAGGTGTCGCTACTGTATTGTCAATAAAAAGCGGCAGACCATGTTGATGTGCAACTTCTGCTACTCCTGCAATATCTGTAATGTCTAACTTGGGATTGCCAATTGTTTCTGCAAAAATTACTTTTGTATGTTCTGTAATCAGACTTTCATATGCCTTTGGTTCATTCTCTGTCACATAACTCGTTGTAATGCCATATGCTTCTAATTCCGAAAGTAACTCGACCGTTCCTCCATAAAGTCCTGCCGCAGCTACAATGTGATCTCCTGTCTGCAAAATATTCAAAAGTGCATTCGTCAATGCTGCCATTCCGGAAGCACATGCAACACTTGCAATTCCTCCTTCTAACTGGGTCATCCTTCTCTCAAAGGCTTCCACTGTTGGATTATTGATTCTTGTATAGGAAAATCCCATGGCTTTATTCTCGAATATCTGCTCTAACTTCTCTGCACTTTCATGACGAAACGCGCTCGATTGATAAATTGGAACCATCGTGGCTCCCTGCGGATATTCCTCTACCCCTGCATGTAAAAGCGTTGTATTAAACCCGTATTCTGCCATCTCCTCAGCCCTTTCCTTTCCAAAATCTGGATTAATCATACTTCTATTAACATACTTTGTCAATATGTTTATATGTATATATTTCCTTTTGCTGGCTATAGGAGATTCCTATAACAAAAAAAGAGCTTTTGCTCTATAGG
>JBJELY010000223.1:0-13106 GCA_051879395.1 Roseburia sp.
GAGCATCTGCCTTACAAGCAGAGGGTCACAGGTTCGAGCCCTGTAGGTCCCATTAGTGAGAAATCACTTATGCCGGCGTGGCGGAACTGGCAGACGCGCAGGACTTAAAATCCTGTGGTGGCGACATCGTACCGGTTCGATTCCGGTCGCCGGCATTGTAAAAAATATTTTACTAAATTATATATGTGTGTGTAGCTCAGCTGGATAGAGCACTTGGCTACGGACCAAGGTGTCGGGGGTTCGAATCCTCTCACGCACGTTTGAAAAACTTGAAGTGTATGCTTCAAGTTTTTTTGTTATCAAATAGGAATTTCCTAATAAAAAACTGATGAAATTCACAAAAAAAGAAGAAAAAAAGCTGGAAATTATGAGAAATTGCAAATTGAAACAGGAATTTGTATAGCGTATAATAGCACAATGTGTGGAAACTTTTAAACGAAAAGAAAATGAAATGGAAAGTTTATAAAGTGTGAAAAGGATAGTGTTATTAAAATGGAAAAGCAAAAAAGAATTGAATTAATTGATTATTTAAAAGCAGTTTGTGTTTTAATGGTAATTATCACACATTATGAATGGAGTGATAAAACAACTCCGTTTTTTACTATGCTGATTAATATGGCAGTTCCGGTTTTCATGATTTTAAGTGGTTACAATTTTGCCATGTCAAATAGAAAAAAGACGGATGGAAAGCTACGCCAGATGTATGGCTGGAAAATGATAAAGCCCAAATTAGCGCGTTTTCTAATCCCATTTTTTTCGGTTTGTCTGATTGAAATCATACTGCTTGCGATGGAGGGAAAAGATATTCATCCCGCCAGAATTTTTTTATTGGGAGCGTATGGACCAGGGAGCTATTATGTGCCGGTTATGATACAGCTATTGGTTATTTTTCCAATTATTTATTTCTTGGTGGAACGTAATGCAACATTAGGAATTGGGATTGCAGCTACGGCAAATTTATTGTTTGAGATAATGGTTGTATTGACAGATATGGACGTTTATTATTATCGTCTATGCATTGGAAGATATCTTCTTTTGATTGCGTTCGGTTGCTATTTGTACCTTCATCCGGAAAAGCGAGTACAGCGATATCAGATGATTATTATGTTTTTTGCAGGGCTAGGATATATTATTTATGCATTGCAAATGGAAAAAGAATTGGTCCTATTTGATTACTGGTCTACGACAGCAATGCCAGTTGCATTATATATTTTCCCAATAGTGATTTTATTATTCCGAAAATTTTATCACAGCCAGATTCCGGGAAAAACAGGGGAATTGTTGATTGGGATAGGAAAAGCATCTTATCATATTTTCCTGGTGCAGATGGTATATTATCATTTTGAACTGGGAGGAAAGATAATGGAAGCATCACCTTGGATTGCAGTACCATTTAATATTTTGATCTGCGTTCCGGTTGGGTTGCTGTTTTATAAATTGGATAATCGCTTTATTGGTGAAATGAAGCAGGTAAAGAAAAAATTGCAACATAATTTTGCATAAAAGAACAAAGGTTATGAAAGGATACGGTTATTAAAATGAAAAAGAATACAAATACGAGAGATATGGTGCTTACAGCATTATTTACAGCAATTATTATTATGATGGCATTTATTCCAATGTTGGGATATATTAATCTTGTGGTGATAAAGGCAACTTTAATCCATGTACCGGTTATTATTGGTTCCATTGTGTTAGGACCAAAAAAGGGTGGATTTTTAGGCTTTGTTTTTGGATGTACAAGTTTAATCAATAATACATTCAATCCAAGCTTGTTGTCGTTTGCATTTTCTCCATTTTATTCCATTGGAGAAGTAGGCGGTAATTTCTGGAGTATTGTAATTTGTTTTGTACCAAGAATTTTGGTAGGTGTTGTTCCATATTTTGTGTATAAAGGAATCAAACATTTATGTAAAGAGAAGAAAGCAGGAGACTGGCTTGCACTTCCTGTTGCCGGAATTGTAGGAGCATTTACTAATACATTATTAGTTATGAATTTAATTTATGTTTGCTTTAGCCAGGAATTTGCAACTGCAAAAGAGATTGCAGTAGATGCAGTATATGGTGTAATATTAACAATTATAGCAACCAATGGAATTCCAGAAGCAATTGTTGCGGCAGTATTGACAACAGCTATTTGTAAGGCTTTGTTCCAGCTTAGAAAATAAGAATGGAAGAGATAGGAAAGGACAGGAAGAAATGTTACAGGGAAAAACGGTTTTATTAGGTGTGACAGGAGGAATTGCAGCATATAAAATGCCAAATGTGGCAAGAATGTTAAAGAAACTCCATTGCAACGTACATGTTTTGATGACACAGAATGCAACAAATTTTATTACAGCAACGACATTTGAAACATTGACAGGAAACAAATGTTTAATCGATACCTTTGATCGTAATTTTGAGTTTTCAGTAGAGCATGTTGCCTTGGCAAAGCAGGCAGATTTAGTATTAATTGCTCCTGCAACTGCAAATGTAATTGGCAAAATAGCAAATGGAATCGCGGATGATATGTTAACCACAACTGTAATGGCGTGTCCTTGTAAAGTCCTAGTGGCACCTGCGATGAATCATAATATGTATCTGAATCCTATTGTGCAGGACAACATGGAAAAATTGAAAAAATTTGGATATGAGATTATTCCCCCAGTTGTTGGAATGCTTGCCAATGGTGATATTGGAACTGGAAAGTTGCCATCAGAAGAAACGCTGGTAGAATATGTCATTCGGGAACTTGCGATGGAAAAGGATATGGCAGGAATGAAAGTTTTAGTGACAGCAGGACCAACACAGGAAGCAATTGATCCGGTTCGTTATATTACTAATCATTCAACCGGGAAAATGGGATACGCACTTGCAAAAATGGCAATGTTGCGTGGTGCAGATGTAACGCTGGTATCAGGAGTTACCTCTTTAGAACCACCGATGTTTGTAAATGTAGTGCCAGTTGTTTCTGCAAAAGACATGTATGAAGCGGTTACTTCTGTTGCGAAAGAACAGGATATTATTATTAAGGCGGCGGCAGTAGCTGATTATCGTCCGGCAGAAGTCAGTGATCAGAAAATAAAAAAGAAAGAAGGAGAATCTTCCATTCTTTTAGAACGGACAGATGATATCCTTGCAACCTTAGGAAAAGAAAAAGGAAAGACATTTTTATGTGGATTTTCCATGGAAACAGAAAATATGCTGCAGAATTCCAGAGCAAAGCTGGAAAAGAAAAATGTTGACATGATTGTAGCAAATAACCTGAAAGTAGAAGGGGCCGGCTTTGGAACCGATACGAATGTGCTGACCATTATCACGAAGGATACAGAAGAAGAACTTTCCTTAATGAGTAAAGAGGCGGCAGCAAATCAGGTATTGACAGCCATTATGAAACAAAGAAAGTAGAAAAAAATGAACATAGTTATTATTTTAGGCCAGATGCTTGTGTTGTTTGGCATGATGATGATCGGATATTTTTGTTATCGTAAAAATTATTTGGACGAGCCAACCTCGAAGAAATTGTCGGGGTTGGTTGTCAATATTTTAAATCCTATTTTGGTATTAAATAGTGTATTAGAAAAAAATGCAGAGGGTGGGGGAAACAAGATTCTTATAAATCTTGGCTTAGTTGTCCTATACTTTGCATTTTTAATTATATTTAGCAATGTAATTGTATTAATCTTCCGTCCAGAAAAAAGAGTAAGAAATGTCTATCGGCTAATGACGATTTTTGCTAATGTGGGATTTATGGGAATTCCCGTTATCAAGAGTGTCTTGGGGGCAGAAGCTGTTTTTTATCTGGTATTTTATCTACTCGCTTACAATTTTGTATTGTATACTTATGGAATTTATCTTGCAAAGAAAGCTGCGGCAGATAATGGAAATGTTTCCGAGGAGAAGCAGGGATTTGAATGGAAGAAAATGTTTAATCCTGGTGTGATTGCATCTGTAGCAGCGATTGTCATCTATGTAGTTGGAATTGAGTTCCCGGCACCGGTTCTTACATTCTGTGATTATATGGGAAATGCCACCATTCCGATTTCTATGTTGCTGATTGGGGTATCCGTGGCACAATCCGATTTAAGAGTTATTTTTGGAAATGTAAAAATGTATCTTTTTGCCGGAATTCGCATTTTGTTGTTACCGATTTTGGCAGCAGTTCTGTTAAAACAGACAGGAATTGATTCTGTTTTAGTGGGAGTTTGTGTCTTAGAATTAGCAATGCCGGTAGGAAGTATTATTACGATGATGACAAAAGAATATGGAGCAGAAGATAATTGCTGTACGCATGGAATTGTACTGAGTACATTATTTTCTGTTTTGACGATTCCAATTGTCTGTATGTTTCTATAAAAAATAGTTTGAAAATTGCCAATTTTGACTTTTTTTTCCCATAAATTGTGTGAAATCTCAATAATAATTGCGACAATTGTAAAATTATGCTAAGATGAAATTAATTGTAGCGGATAATTTTCAAAATAGTCAGGTGAAAAATATGGCAGTGATTGAATTAAAATCCACCCAACAATTTATCAGGCGTGGAGACAAAGTAAAAGAAGTTTATATTATTGTAAAAGGTGCAGTTCGTCAGATAACCAGAAACGATGAATTTGTTTTGGAAAACGGATGTATTATTGGAATGATGGAGAGTGGGATAGGAGCTTTCCTTTGCGACTATGTTGCAAAAGAGGATACGGTGTTAGTATCTTATCCGTATCGTAAGCCGGAAGATTACAAAGCAATCTTTCAGATGCAACCACAATATGCATATGCATTTGTCCATGCGGCGATTATCCAGTGTCAGAATCTGTTGAACCGGTATATTAAGGTGAATCAGAATACAAGAGGATTCTACCTTTTTAGTATGGAAAAATATCAGGATTATCAGAATATCTGTCAGGAGCTTGAGATGGAACAGAAGAATTTTTCGAGAATAGAATTCTTCAATCCATTGACGCTAAAGGAACGAGTTGAAAAGTGGGAGCTGGAGTATAATTTAAGTATCGCACAGCGTCAGCCGGAAGCACTTCGGAATTTTTATGAAGCAAAGCCGGAACTTTGTATTGGCGAGATTATGCATGCATCGAAATTAATGTGTATCGCAGTCAATAATATGGAAACGATGTTGGAATATCTTCAGAATAATAAGGATATTCTATTGAATGAAAGTAGAAATGATTTGCTGGAATTGTTTTTTGATCTGGCAAAACAAGGTGCGGGAAGAGGAAGAGATATTCTTCCGGTACATCAGAAAGTTCAAGAGTTGCAGAGCTTTATTGAAAAATCAGGACTTTATCCTTCCAATTTGATTGCAGCACGTTTCCAGGAATACAAGGGATTTGATTTTGAAAATTATGCATTAGATACTTCAGAGGAAGAGCAAGAGGTCTCACCAAAAGAAAATTTACAGGTAGAGGGATTCGAAAGCAGTCGCAATCTGTTAGAGGAAGATTGTTTAGAACATATTTTGACTTATGCAAAATATGACGATACGGAAAAAGAAAATGCAAAGAATACTTTGAAGGAATTCCGGTCTCTCCCGGATATGCTTTCTACTGATGATGATGTACGTAAATTAAGAAGACAGGTTGGAAATGTCTTTTATGATGTGTATGCAAGAGCATTTTTCCGTTCCATGGAGGAAAAAGAGGCAATTTCGCCAATTATGCAGATGTTCTTTAATTTTGGATTTATGGATGTAACTGTATTGGGTGAAGATAATGCCAGCATGCTTTATGACTTAACAGAACGTTTGTATCAGTGCCGTTCTGCTCATGTGTATACGATTTATGACTGGTTAAAGGCAATCTATAATGGCGAGAAAGAGCCATCTAAGAATGAGTTCGATTTGGATTATGCAGCGAATCTGTTAGAAATGAGAAAAGCGCATAAGATTACAAAAGAACAGGAAAAGGTATTACTGGCTGACCGGGATAAGAAAGTGAAGTATGAACTGGATAACATGTTTAAGTCAACGAACCGTGCGACATATGGTAAGGTATCTACTTTCTGTCCGGTACTTTGTGAGCATGATATTATTAATTCCCTGGATAATATGTTAGTAACAGCGAAAAAAGTGGAAGATGCTTTAGATGCAGTAAGAGAGATTGATTTCTCACTATTTTATCGTGAAGTTATGTTTTCAGATCCAGAGCATGGTATTAATAATGCGGGAATCCAGAAAGAAGTTCTGCCTGATATTATTTTAATGCCAAATGCCGGAAGTAAGGCAATGATGTGGCAGGAAACAGCAGGAATTAAGAGAGACACACCAGGACGTTTTATTTTCCCAATTTTGACGGTTGCAGATATCGGAGATATGATGATTGAAACAGCGGGACGTTTCCGTTGGGAAATCTGTCGTAAGATACAGGGTATGCGTTGGAATGATATTCGTGAAAAATCTTTGACAGCAGAATATTGCGATTACATACAGTTTTATCGTAAGAATCGTGAGCTTTCTACGGAAGCAAAAGAGAAAGTGAAGAATGCATTAGTTCGTGCAAAGAATAATTACCGCGAAGTATTTACGAAAGATTATCAAAGCTGGATTAAGTATGAGGCAGTGGGAAGTTTCCGCTTAAATAAAGTAGCACGAGATATTATCTTCCGTTATTGCCCATTCTCAAAGGCAATCCGTGAGGAATTGGTAGCAAATCCAATGTATCACGATATGTTTGCAAGATATGAGATATTGAATGAAAGAGCTCTTCATAAAGTTGAAAATTTCAATGACAAATATATTCAGAATGGTGGAGAAATGACACCAGAGTTGGAAGACAACTTAGAGTTTTATCGTTTATAACAGAATTGACAGAAATGGAAAAACGCCTGATGCAATGTAGGATATACAATGCACCGGGCGTTTTTGAGGGGAGTATAAATAATTAATAAGGGGTATAACTATGTGGCATAAAAAGATATACCACACATTTAGTATATCCTATTCAAAAACAAAATGCAAATAGAATTCATGTATATTTTTTTCTGATTTTCAAATAATAGTACTGCAGTAAAAACAAGGAGGAAAATCCTCTGCTCCTGCAAAGACAGACGCATTTTCCTTCGGAAAACAAGGAGGATTAGAAATGGCAAAGAACATGGATTCTAAGAACAAAACTACAAGCTGCAGAGATAACTATGAAAATAGTTATGAAAACAAGAATGAACAGAATAGAAGCGAACAGGACACAACAAAAAACAAGTCCCAGAATAAAACTTCTAACAAAACATCCACACAGTCAGGATCAAACAGTTACGGTCAGCAGCAGTAACAAAATGAAAAAAACTGCATAAGATGTAAAAAGAAAGCAGATTACAAGGCACGTCTTTGTAATCTGTTTTTTCCTTAAGGGAGAAAGGAGACAGACATGGCTTTTTACACAATTCACCCAAGGGATGTCAAACAGATTCTGTACCAGAAAAGAGCAATTATGTTAGATATCAGACCGCCGGAAGAATATGCAGAGTATCATTTGCCGATAGCAAAAAATTATCCGTATGATGATTCTGAATGCTGGGTAGCCGGATTAAATCGGCGGCGTGTTTATATTCTGTACTGTCAGTACGGAAGCACCAGTGTGATGGCAGCCAGAAAATTGGGTAGACATGGATTTGAAGTGTATACTGTAGTAGGAGGGGTAGAAGCACTTCGAACATATTTTTACAATTGACATGCCCATTTGGAAAAGATAATATAATACTAGATAATTCTACTTTTTTATAAGGAATCAGGTATTACAACTGATATCTTATGGAAAAGTAACGAAAGAAAGATTGGAGTATACATGAAGAATTTTGATTTAGTCGTTCCTTGCCATTTTGGATTAGAGGCAGTTTTAAAAAGAGAAATATATGATTTAGGATATGAGATTAGTAAAGTAGAAGATGGAAGAGTAACTTTCATTGGAGACGAAGAGGCAATCTGCCGTGCTAATATTTTTTTGCGCACGGCAGAACGAGTTTTACTGCAGGTTGGAAGATTCAAAGCAACTACGTTTGACGAATTATTCGAAGCAGTGAAAGCTCTTCCTTGGGAAGAGTATATTCCAAAGGATGGAAAGTTTTGGGTCACAAAGGCATCTTCCATTAAGAGCAAATTGTTCAGTCCTTCTGATATTCAGTCGATTGTAAAAAAAGCGATGGTAGAGCGTTTAAAACGAGAATATCATGTGGAGTGGTTTGAAGAGGATGGGGCAGCATATCCGGTCAGAGTTTTTCTAAATAAGGATGAAGTAACGATTGCACTCGATACATCTGGGGAATCTTTACATAAGCGAGGATATCGAACGATGACAAGTAAAGCGCCAATTACAGAAACATTGGCAGCAGCATTGATTTTGCTGACACCTTGGCGGGCAAACCGTATTTTAGTGGATCCATTTTGCGGAAGCGGAACATTTCCGATAGAAGCAGCGATGATTGCGGCCAATATAGCTCCTGGAATGAATCGCTCCTTTACGGCTGAAAATTGGACAAACTTTATTGATAAAAAATTATGGTATGAATGTGTGCAGGAAGCGCAAGAGATGATAGATACGGATATTGAAGTCGATATTCAGGGATATGATATCGATGGGGAGGTTGTAAAGGCTGCAAGAGAGAACGCGAAAAGAGCAGGTGTGGATCAGATGATTCATTTCCAGCAGCGTCCGGTGGCAGAACTCCATCATCCAAAAAAATATGGATTTGTTATTTCAAATCCACCATATGGAGAACGTTTGGAGGAAAAAGCGGATCTCCCGGCATTATACAGTCAGATTGGAGAAGCTTATCGTGGATTGGATTCCTGGTCTATGTTTTTGATTACAAGCTATGAAGATACAGAAAAATATATTGGAAGAAAAGCAGATAAGAACCGAAAGATTTATAATGGAATGATAAAAACTTATTTCTACCAGTTTTTAGGACCAAAACCACCGAAACGCCCGAGGGAGGAATAAGGGTTCCTTACAAATGGAGGAGAATGTGGGATGAGACGTGCAAAACGTTATATTGTTTTTACTGTGATTTTAGCGATTGCCTTTCTAATAAAATTTAATACAGTGGATGAGAATTATGAGGAAGTCGAAGTGTTCCGGGGAGCAAGTCTCGAAGCGAAAGACTGGAATCCGTTAATTGCGGAAAGTGTAAATGAAAAAATACTTTCTGTTGTGATTGATAATAAGGAATACAGCAATCAGGAAACCAGTTTTTTTATGGATGACAACTTAAATATTATGGTTCCGGTTTCTATATTAAGAGATGCGTTAAATTGTAGTGCGCATGTCTATGATGGAACGACTTTACTAGTTGAAAAACATACCAGTGAGATTTCATTTACGCTTGATGATGAGCTGGCAAATGTTAATGGGAAGGAGAAGAAACTTTCTTCTCCGTTTACGCAGAAAGATGGTGAATATTATGTCAGTCTTTCTGATTTGGCAGAGTATCTGGATTATTCTTATGCATGGAATATCAGCGAAAATGTGGCGTCTACGGCAGATACTTCAGAGAGTACATCTGTAATACCGGTTTCTTATGATTTACGGAAAAAGGGAAGAGTACCATTGGTGAAAAATCAGGGCAGTTATGGGACATGCTGGGCATTTGCAGCATTGAGTGCAATGGAGTCTGCATTGCTTCCAGAAGAGGAGTGGCAGTTTTCTGTTGACCATATGACCATGTGTAATTCTTTCCACTTAACGCAGGATGATGGCGGTGAGTATACAATGGGAATGGCATATTTAGCGGCATGGCAGGGACCGGTTTATGAAAAAGATGATCCTTATGGAGATGGGGAAACAAATCCCTCATTAGAGCCAGTTGCACATGTGCAGGAGATGCAGGTGATTGATGGAAAAGATTATGAGAAGATAAAGGAAGCGGTTTTTAAATATGGTGGCGTGCAGACGTCGATTTACAGCTCTATCCGTAGTTCCCAAAGCGTTTCTACTTTTTATAACAAGCAAACCAACTCCTATTGTTATATTGGTACAGAAAAACCAAATCATGATGTGTTAATTATTGGATGGGATGACAATTATTCCAAAGAGAATTTTTCTGTCAGCCTAGAGGGCGATGGAGCTTTTATTTGTCAGAACAGTTGGGGAAGTGAATTTGGAGACAATGGAGTTTTCTATGTTTCTTATTATGATACCAATATTGGAACGCATAATGTAGTTTATACTGGAATAGAAGAAGTGAATAATTATGATCATATTTACCAGAGCGATTTATGTGGCTGGGTTGGTCAGTTAGGTTATAAAAAAGACAGCATTTATGGAGCCAATGTATTTACGGCAGAGGGTGAGGAAAATCTTGTAGCAGCCAGTTTTTATGCAACAGGAAAAGATACGCAGTATGAACTGTATGTGGTAAAGGACTTTGAAGATGAAGATTCTTTTGAGAACAAACAAAAGGTTGCTTCCGGAAGTTTGAAAAATGCCGGTTATTATACAATAGATTTCGATGAGGAAGTTCCAGTAGAAAAGGGAGAACGGTATGCGATTGTTCTTCATATTACAACACCGGATGCAATTTATCCAATGGCGATTGAATATGTGCCGGAGGATTCCGATACGGAAATTGATTTATCGGATGGAGAAGGATATATCAGCTCAAGCGGTTCAAAGTGGGTTGATGCCAATACGATAGAGGAGTGTAATTTATGCATTAAAGCATTTAGTAAAAAACGATAGATAAAGACAGGGGATTTTTGGAGGAACTAAGTGGAAGAAAAAATCATAAGATTTACAGCAGTCAGCTTTATGGTACTGACAGTAATAGTATGTGTTTCTCTTTATTTTTTCCCGGATGTGCATGCAAAAGCAGTGGAGCGAGCAGAAGAAAAGCAGGCAATCGCAGAATTTGCGGCACAGGAACAGGAAGAGATGAAAGAATTAATGCTTGGAAAAGCAGAAGAAACAGTAGAAAGTTCATCTCCGGAAAACACAGGGCAGCTTCAGTTAAAACTTCCAGAGGGTGTAAAGGGAGAACAGATTATGGTGGAGGACAATTATGTGACGCAGGTCGTGACAATAGAGATTCCTTCCGTAGATGTGACATATTTTGACAGTTATCCGATGACAGGAAAAAGTAATCATATTGATAATCTTTCTTATATGGTAGAAAATGGGGAAGGGTTGATTGAAATTGCAATGGACTGTGTATATGAATTAGAAACCAGTTATGATGAAGGATACTTTTATCTGGATTTTATAGACCCTCATGAGATTTATGATAAAATTGTAGTAATTGATGCAGGACACGGTGGTAGAGCACCGGGTGCGACAATCAAAGGAATTAATGAGAAAGATATCGATCTTGCGATTGTTTTGGATTTAAAAGAGATTTTTGAACAGTCGGGTGAAAATATTGGTGTTTATTATACCCGTACGGATGATAGCAATCCGACTTTTGATCAGAGAGTTCAGCTTGCCAATAAACTGAATGCCAATCTTTTTATCAGCATACATAATAATGCGACCAGAAGTGGACGAATGTCTAGTATAAAAGGAACACAGGTCATGTTTAGTGAATCCGATGAGGAAAATCTAGGAAGCCGTTATCTGGCAGAAATTTGTATGGAAGAAGTAACAGCTATGACGGGAAGTATTGACAAAGGATTTGTAGAGGGAGATAGTATTTATATCATCCGTACCAGTGAAGTTCCGGTTGCGTTGATTGAAGTTGGATTTATGACGAACCAGGAGGAGTTGGATAACTTAAATTCGGAAGAGTATCAGGAAAAAACAGCACAGGGAATCTATAATGCAATTATCAGAGCATTTGACGAAGGATATTAATCTGAAAACAGGGCTTGGATATAAAGTGAAGCAAGTTTGAAAATTGTAGGTTATGGAAAGGAAGTAAGAAAGTGGAACGTATTATATTTGCAACCGGAAATGCCGGTAAAATGAGAGAGATTAAAGAAATCATGGGAGATATGGGAGTAGAAATTCTTTCCATGAAGGAAGCAGGTATTACAGCGGATATTGTGGAAGATGGAACTACTTTTGTAGAAAACGCAGTTATCAAGGCAACAGAGATTGCAAAGCAGACAAAGGATATTGTTTTGGCAGATGATTCCGGTTTGGAAATTGATTATTTGAATAAAGAGCCGGGTGTTTATTCTGCCAGATATTTAGGAGAAGATACTTCCTATGAGATTAAAAATCAGGCACTGTTGGATCGTTTAAAGGGTGTACCAAAGGAAAAAAGAACAGCACGTTTTGTTTGCGCAATTGCAGCAGCACTTCCGGATGGAAAAGTGCTGACAACGCAAGCTACGATTGAAGGTTATATTGGAGAAGCTCCAGCAGGAAAAAATGGATTTGGTTATGATCCGATTTTCTACGTAGATGAATATGGCTGTTCCACGGCTGAACTTTCAGAGGAACAGAAAAATGAAATCAGTCATAGGGGAAAGGCTTTACGTGAAATGAAAAAAATGCTTTTGAATTAATTTCTAATGGGGATTAGAAAATTTAAGTCAAAGGGAAGCAAACATATGAAGATATTAATTGTGAGTGATACCCACCGGAAGCATACCAATTTGGAAATAGCCATAGAAAGAGAGGCACCCTTTGCGCAGATGATTCATCTGGGAGATGCAGAGGGCTGCGAAGATCAGATTCAAGAAATGGCAGGATGCCCGCTTGAGGTTGTGGCTGGAAATAATGATTTTTTCTCTGCGTTGCCACGAGAAAAAGAAATTTTCATAGGGAATTATCATATTTTTCTGACGCATGGGCATTATTATGATGTGGGAAGCGGAATCGAAGATATAAAAAAAGAGGCAATTGCCAGAAAATGCGACATTGCTATGTTTGGTCATACACACCGCCCGATTATTGAATACGGAGATGATGTGATTGCCCTGAATCCGGGAAGTTTATCACATCCACGGCAAGAGGGAAGACAGCCGTCTTATATTGTGATGGAGATTGATAAAAAGGGAACAGCTCATTTTGAAATTCGCTATTTGTAAAAAAAATTGAAAAAAGCAAAAAAAAGTGTTGACATTTATTTTTGGTTGTTGTATAATATCTCTTGTGTCACGGCAACGACGACAAAAACAAACAACCTTCGGGGTGTGGCTCAGCTTGGCTAGAGCGCCTGGTTTGGGACCAGGAGGTCGC
>JBJELY010000224.1:0-12911 GCA_051879395.1 Roseburia sp.
AAAAGACTATAAAATATAATAAATTCAAAGTAGTGCAACTTGTAAAAAAAGAGATTATGACATATAATTTTCAGCGGAAGAAAAATTTGTAAAGACGCAAATGAGGTGAAATATGGCGAAATATGCCAATGTGATTGTTGATATATCGCATGAAAAGTTAGATAAGACATTTCAATATAGAATACCGGAGCATTTAGAGGCGGAAATTGTGCCGGGAGTACAGGTGGAGATTCCATTTGGAAACAGGAAGATGAAAGGTTATGTCATTGAATTGACGGACATACCGGAATACGACGTGACAAAGCTAAAAGACGTTTTAGCGGTGGCACAGGGGAGTGTGGCGATTGAATCCCAGCTAATTGCTTTGGCAGCGTGGATGCGGAAAAATTATGGGGCAACCATGAATCAGGCATTAAAAACGGTAATTCCCATTAAACAGAAAACAACAGTAAAACAGCATCAGACGTTGCAGCTTTTGTTAGAGGAAGAAGAGGCAAAAAGGGTTCTGGCAGAGTTTGTACGAAAGCACAGTACAGCGAGAGCAAGACTGTTAGATGCATTAATCGAACAAAAAGAACTTCCGAAGGAAATTGTCACGCAGAAATTAAATGTGACAGGAGCCGTGATAAAAGCTTTAGAAGAGAAAAAAATAATCGGGATCAAGAGTGAAACGGCATACCGGAATCCGGTAAAAAATTTAACGAGTGCCGGATATGATAAAATACTAAACGAAGAACAGCAGGAAGCAGTACAGGCAGTCATCGAAAACCAACAAAAAGGGATACAAAAGACTTACCTTTTAAAAGGTGTAACGGGAAGTGGAAAAACGGAAGTCTATATGGAATTAATTGCAAATGTCATTGAAACCGGACGACAGGCAATTGTTTTGATTCCGGAAATTGCACTAACCTATCAGACGGTAATGAGATTTTATAATCGTTTTGGTGACAGGGTATCGATTATGAATTCACGTCTGTCGGCAGGCGAGCGTTATGACCAGTTTTTACGTGCAAAGAATGGTGAGATTGATATTATGATAGGCCCTCGTTCTGCACTGTTTACTCCTTTTTTAAATCTAGGTTTAATTATTATAGATGAAGAACATGAGACAACTTATAAAAGTGAAACATTGCCAAGATATCATGCAAGAGAAACAGCAATTGAGCGGGCAAGAATGTCAAATGCCAGTGTGGTATTAGGCTCAGCGACACCATCTATGGAAAGTTATTATAAAGCGTTAAATGGAGAATATCAGTTGTTGGAATTAAAACACCGTGTTTCCAAGAAAAAACTTCCAGAATGTGAAGTCATTGATTTAAGGGAAGAATTAAAAAGTGGAAACCGCTCCATCTTAAGTATTAGGCTTCAGGAGCTGATAGAAGACCGTTTAGCAAAAAAACAGCAGATTATTCTTTTTATTAACAGAAGAGGGGTTGCAGGTTTTGTCTCTTGCAGGTCTTGCGGTCATGTGATAAAATGTCCGCATTGCGATGTTTCTTTAAGTCAGCATAATAATGGAAAAATGGTTTGTCATTATTGTGGGTATGAAGAACCGCAGGCAAAGGTGTGTCCAAGCTGTGGATCAAAATATATCGGAGGCTTTAAAGCAGGAACCCAGAAAATTGAAATGATAATAAAGGAACGGTTCCCGCAGGCAAAAGTGCTTCGCATGGATTTTGATACGACTAGAAATAAGGACGGACATGAACAGATTTTATCTGCTTTTGCAAATCAGGAGGCAGATATTCTGATTGGAACCCAGATGATTGTGAAAGGACATGATTTTCCAAATGTAACATTAGTGGGAGTTCTGGCAGCAGATATGTCATTAAATGTGAATGATTATCATGCGGCAGAACGAACCTTTCAGCTTTTAACGCAAGCAGCGGGAAGAGCTGGAAGAGGGACAGAAGAGGGGAATGTAGTCATTCAGACCTACAAGCCGGAGCATTACAGTATTGAGACAGCAAAGCGACAGGATTATGAAAGCTTTTACGAGCAGGAGATTGAATATCGGCAGATGCTTTTTTATCCGCCAGTCTGGAATATGCTTGTGATTTTATGCACTTCGGCAAAAGAAGAGGCGGCAGAAGCTTGTGCAAAGGAACTGGCAGCGCGAATCGATGCATTCTGGGAAAAAGAGTCAGAACGTTTGCAGGTGATTGGACCGGCAGACGCATCCATAGCAAAAATTAATGATATTTATAAAAAAGTCATATACTTAAAGACAAGGGAATATGACAATCTGGTACGCATTAAGGACCAATTGGAAAAAGAAATAAAAGATAACCGTAAGTTTAAAGATACGATGGTACAATTCGACTTTAATCCAATGAGCGGTTTCTAAGGAGGAGAAAAAATGGCATTAAGACAAATTAGAACAGAGGGAGACCCTGTATTAAACAAAAAGTGTCGTGAGGTGACAGAGGTAACAGAACGTATTCAGGAATTAATTGATGATATGATTGAGACGATGTATGAGGCAAATGGCGTTGGCCTTGCAGCACCACAGGTTGGTATTTTAAAGAGAATTGTAGTCATTGATGTGGGAGAAGGTCCTATTGTTATGATTAATCCTGAAATCATCGAAACATCAGGCGAGCAGACCGGAAGCGAAGGCTGTTTAAGTGTACCGGGAAAAGCAGGAACGGTTACAAGACCAAATTATGTAAAGGCTCGCGCTTTTGATGAAAACATGGAAGAATACGAGATTGAGGGAACAGAATTATTAGCTCGTGCTATTTGTCATGAGACAGATCATTTAGATGGACATCTGTATACCGAAATCGTAGAAGGTCCTTTACAGGATGTAACTTATGATGAGGAAGAAGAGGAATAAAAGCGGGTACTTTTGAAAAGAAAGGGACGAACGAAACATGAGAGTTATTTTTATGGGAACACCGGATTTTGCGGTGGGAACCTTAGAAGAAATCATAAAAGCAGGACACGAAGTTGTGCTTGTCGTATCTCAGCCGGATAAGCAGAAAGGCAGAGGGAAAACAGTGCAGCCTACTCCGGTAAAAGAATGTGCATTAGCACATGGAATTGAAGTCTATCAGCCGAAACGTGTCAGAGAAAATGAATGTGTGGAATATTTAAGAAGCTATCAGCCGGATATTATCGTAGTGGTTGCTTTCGGACAGATTGTTTCAAGAGAAATTTTAGATATGCCAAAATATGGATGTATCAATGTGCATGCATCTTTACTTCCAAAATATCGTGGAGCAGCACCAATTCAGTGGGCTGTTTTAAATGGAGACAAAGTAAGTGGTGTAACCATTATGCATATGGATGAAGGCATTGATACCGGTGACATGATTTTGCAGAAAGAAATTGTGTTAGACAAGGAAGAGACAGGAGGAAGCTTATTTGACCGTCTTGCAGTTGTAGGAGCAGAACTTTGCGTAGAAGCAATGGCAGCATTGGAAAACGGAACTGCCAAAGATATTCCACAGGATAGTGAAAAAGCGACTCATGTTGGTAAAATCAGCAAAGAGATGGGAAGCATCGACTGGACAAAATCAGCAGAAGAGATTGAACGGCTGATTCGAGGATTAAATCCATGGCCAAGTGCTTATACCCGAATTGGAGATAAAACTTTAAAAATTTGGAAAGCAGAAATTGTATCGGATGAGCAGAAGGCAGAACCGGGATGTATCGTTGCGGTTACAAAAGACGCCATGGAGATACAGACAGGAACAGGAATTTTGGCACTGAAGGAAGTACAGTTAGAAGGAAAAAAACGAATGACAACAGATGCTTTTTTAAGAGGCTATCAGGTAGAAGAAGGAACTTATTTAAAACGAGGATAGCGTGTATTACAATACTTTGAGAATAGAGTCTCCTAATCGTATTTTCTTATGGATATAGAAAGGAAGGATGAAATATGCCATATTTTTATTGGGATAGTACGTATATTTTAGTTGTAATCGGAGCAGTTATTTGCATGATTGCTTCTGCAAGAGTAAAATCAACTTTTAATAAATATTCCAGTTACCGTAGTATGTCGGGAATGACAGGAGCTCAGGCAGCAGAACGAATTTTAAATGCGGCCGGAATTTATGACGTAGAGATTCGTCATGTTTCAGGAAGCTTAACTGATCATTACAATCCAGGAAATAAAACATTGAATTTATCAGATCCAGTATATAATTCCACTTCTGTAGCAGCAGTAGGAGTTGCTGCACATGAGTGTGGTCACGCAATTCAGCATCAGAAAAAATATGTGCCACTGTCAATCCGAAGTGCGATTGTTCCAGTAGCGAATATTGGTTCTACGTTGGCATGGCCTCTGATTTTAATCGGACTTTTCTTTACTCGTTCTACAGGAAGTGTCTTGATTAATCTTGGAATCCTTTGTTTCTCTTTTGCAGTTATTTTCCAGTTAGTAACACTTCCAGTGGAATTTAATGCATCCAGAAGAGCGATGAATTTGCTTGAAACACAGGGAATTTTAGGACAGGAAGAATTGAAATATACAGGAAAAGTATTACGTGCGGCAGCATTGACTTATGTAGCAAGTGCGGCAGCAGCTATTTTACAATTATTACGATTGGTGCTTTTATTTGGAGGAAGAAATCGTGACGAATAACGTGAATATCCGGGAACTGATATTGGATATTTTGATGGAAGTGACCAGGGGGGAAGCTTACAGCCACCTGGTCATCCGTTCTGTATTGGAGAAGTATCAGTATCTGGAAAAACAGGAACGTGCATTTTTAACCCGAGTTTCGGAAGGAACCTTGGAACACATGATAGAACTGGATTACATCATTAACCAGTTTTCAAAAGTGAAAGTAAATAAGATGAAACCGGTGATTCGCAATATCATGCGAATGTCGGTGTATCAGTTAAAATATATGGATTCTGTGCCGGCTTCAGCAGCCTGTAATGAGGCGGTAAAATTAGCAAAAAAGAGAGGATTTGCGAGCCTTGGCGGTTTTGTAAATGGTGTGCTTCGTAATATCAGCAGAAATCTTGCGGAAATAGTTTACCCGGATGAATCGGTAGAGCCAATCAAGGCGGTAAGTGTCCGTTATTCGGCACCGGAATGGCTGGTTAAACAATGGAATGAAGCTTATGGAATGGAAAAGACAAAACAGATTTTAGAAGCATTTTTACAGGAAGCTCCTGTCACAATCCGAACCAATCTGTTGAAAATAACACCAGATGAACTTTCTTACAGATTACGAGAAGAAGGAGTTATCGTAACACCTGTAAAAGTGGAAGGACATCCGGAATTAAATTATGCATTTACGATAGAGGATTATGATTATCTGAATGCGTTAAAAAGTTTTCAGGAAGGACTATTTTATGTGCAGGATATCAGCTCCATGATGGTGGCAGAGCTTGCAGCTCCAAAAGAAGGCGACTTTGTGATTGATGTCTGTGCAGCACCGGGAGGAAAAAGCTTACATATTGCTGAAAAACTAAAGGGAAGCGGTCATGTGGAAGCGAGAGATTTAACGGAATATAAGGTGGGACTGATACAGGAGAACATGCTTCGCCATCAGGTAAAAAATATGACTGCAGTTCAGATGGATGCTACGGTATTAGATCAGGAATCCATTGAAAAAGCAGATATCGTGATTGCAGATTTACCTTGTTCCGGGCTCGGAATTTTAAGGAAAAAGACAGATATCAAGTATAAGATGACACCGGAAAAAGAAAAAGAACTTGTGGCATTGCAACGACAAATGTTAGAAGTCATATGTCAATATGTGAAGCCGGGAGGAACTTTAATCTACTCTACCTGTACGATACATTGTGGAGAAAACGAAGAAAATGTAGCGTGGTTTGTGGATAACCATCCGGAATTTGTAGTAGAAAAGATAGAACAGATGTTTCCAGGAAAAGCTTATGGCGATGGCTTCTTTTTAAGCAGGCTGGTTCGCAAAGAAAAGGAGTAGGATTGCAGCGGGAGCTGTTACCGTAAGACCGGAAGGAGGTTAAAGATGGAACAGTTATACAATCAGGAAGGAAAAGTGGATATCAAGTCCATGGATTTAAAAGAACTGACCGAATACATTCAGTCGTTGGGGGAGAAAGCATTTCGTGCAAAACAGATATATCAGTGGCTTCATGTGAAGCAGGTAGATTCTTTTGATGAAATGACGAATCTATCCAATGTCTTTCGGGAAAAATTAAAAGAAACGTGTAGTCTTACCTGTCTAAAAAAAGAACAGGTGCAGATTTCAAAAATAGATGGAACCAGAAAGTATTTATTTTTGTTGGAGGACGGAAATGTAATTGAAAGCGTATTAATGCGATATAAACATGGAAACTCTGTCTGCATTTCCTCACAGGTAGGATGCCGGATGGGATGCCGTTTTTGCGCTTCTACGTTAGATGGTCTGGTGCGCGGCTTAAGACCTTCTGAGATGATGGATCAGATTTATCAGATTGGAAAAGATATTGGTGAAAGAATCTCGAATGTAGTTGTAATGGGAACAGGAGAGCCTATGGATAATTTTGATTCGTTACTGCGTTTTATCGAACTTTTAACGGATGAGAATGGAATCAATATCAGCCAGCGGAATCTGACGGTTTCTACTTGTGGAATCGTACCACGGATACGGGAACTGGCAGAAAAGAAATTACAAATTACTCTGGCACTTTCCCTTCATGCTTCTACGCAGAAAAAACGTTTAGAGTTAATGCCTGTGGCAAACCGTTACGATATTCAGGAAGTTGTAGATGCCTGCAAATATTATTTTGAACAGACCGGAAGAAGGGTTACGTTTGAATATAGTTTGGTGGGTGGTGTCAATGATACCGATGAGGATGTTGCGGAATTGGTACACTTAATAAAAGGCATGAATTGTCATATCAATCTGATTCCGGTTAACCCGATTAAAGAGCGTAATTATGTGCAGTCGAACCCACAGGTTATTGCTAATTTTAAAAATAAACTTGAAAAAAACGGAATTAATGTTACTATTAGAAGGGAAATGGGCAGAGATATTGATGGTGCCTGTGGACAGCTCCGTAAGAGATATATGGGGAATCGGGAGGCGAAGGAAACTTCGCATCCGATAGAGTACGACGAAAGGTAGGATGTAGGAATGAAGACGTTTTCCATGACGGATATTGGAAAAAGACGTGAAATAAATCAGGATTATATGTTTACGTCTGAAACAGCCGTAGGAAATCTGCCTAACCTTTTTCTTGTGGCTGACGGAATGGGAGGTCATAAAGCAGGGGAATATGCTTCCAGATTTACAGTAGATACAATTGTAGAGACTGTGAGAAATTCGAAAGAAATGGAACCGGTTCCGATTATAAAAGAGGCAGTAACAAGAGCAAATCAGTTACTGATAGAAGAAGCCTGTGCGGATGAAAACAAAATGGGAATGGGAACTACGATTGTAGCAGCGACTCTTTTGGAAAAGAAACTCTACATTGCAAACGTAGGAGACAGTAGACTTTATGTGGTGAACCATGAAATTTCACAGATTACGAGAGACCATTCTTTAGTAGAAGAAATGGTCCGATTAGGTGAGATGAATAAGGAAGAAGCAAAAGTTCATCCGGATAAAAATATTATTACACGGGCAATTGGTGCGGGAAATGAACTGGTAATAGACTTTTTTGAGTTGGAAGTGGAACCAGAGGATACAATTTTGATGTGTTCCGATGGACTCACCAACATGATTGAAGATGAAGAAATACGAAAGATTGTAGTTGGTCAGCGGGATATCGCTGAGAAGGCAGAAAAATTAGTAGAGACTGCAAATGCGAATGGTGGAAAGGACAACATAACAGTTGTTGTGATAGAGCCGTTTTCTGAAAATGAAAGGAAAGGGAAAGTGAAGCAATGTTAACGGAAGGAATGTATTTAGCAGATCGTTATGAAATAGTAGGTAAAATAGGGGCAGGTGGAATGTCTGATGTCTATAAGGCAAAAGACCATACACTTGGTCGTTTTGTTGCAATAAAAGTATTAAAATCAGAGTTTTCAGATGATGTGAATTTTGTTACAAAATTTAGGACAGAAGCACAGTCTGCAGCAGGATTGGAACATCCGAATATTGTAAATATTTATGATGTAGGAAGCGAGAACGGAATGCACTACATTGTGATGGAATATGTAGAAGGCATTACGTTAAAAACATATATTGAGAAAAAGGGACAGCTTTCTTTTAAAGAGGCTGTTAGTATTGCTATCCAGGTGGGACGCGGAATCGAAGCTGCGCATAATAAACATATTGTACACCGTGATATTAAGCCACAGAATATTATGATTTCCACAGAGGGAAAAGTGAAAGTCATGGACTTTGGTATTGCGCGTGCAGCAACATCGAATACCATTAATTCAGATGTGATGGGGTCTGTTCATTACTCATCTCCGGAACAGGCAAGAAATGGTTTTGTAGATGGAAAGAGCGATATTTACTCTCTTGGTATTGTCATGTATGAAATGGTGACAGGAAGAGTGCCGTTTGATGGAGATACTACGGTTGCAGTTGCAATTCAGCATTTACAGGAAGAAATGGTAGTACCAAGTGCGTATGCACCGGACCTTCCAATTAGTATGGAAAAAATTATCTTAAAATGTACACAGAAGAATCCGGACCGTCGTTATGAATCGATGGGAGACTTACTGGTAGATTTAAAGAAAGCATTGATTAGTCCAAACGAAGATTTTGTTGTGATGGTACCGGCAAGCAATCAGGATAAAACACGTGTGATTGAAAAAGAAGAATTAGATGAAATCAAAAAAGAAGCTAGCAAAATCTTTTATCAGGATGAAGAAGATGAAGATGCGGATACAGAAAACGAAGATACCGATGAAGAGGATGAAGAGGACGAAGATGGTGCTATTAATCCAAAGATGGAAAAAGCAATTACAATCATGGGAATTGTGGCAGGTGTCGTAATCGTTGCTTTAATTATTTATTTAATTGTAAGCTTTTTTGGTTTGGCAAAATTTGGCGGAAGTAAGAAGCCAGAAACAGAAACGCAGACAGAAACAGAGACAGAAACAGAAGATGGCGAAATGGTAACGATGATTGATGTTACCGATATGACATTTGAAGAAGCTCAGAAAGAATTAAAAGAATTAGGGCTTGGTATTAAGAAAAATGGTACAGTATCTTCCGATACGATTGCAGAAGGCAACATTGCAGAGCAGGATGTGGCAGAAGGAAAGAAAGTTGAAGTAAATTCTACCATTAATGTAAAAATCAGTAGTGGAAAAGGTGAAATCTCCGTACCAAATGTAGTAGGAAGTGAAGAAAGTTCTGCTATCTCTACCTTGAAAACAAGTGGATTTAAAGTGGGAACGCCAGAATATGAGTATAATGACACGGTTGCACAGGGAAAAGTAATTCGCCAGACACCGGAAGCCGGAAGTGCGGCAAAAGAGGGAGATACTATTACAATTGTAATTAGCCAAGGAGCAGAAGTTGTTACTGTACCGGATGTTTATAACAAGTCACAAGATGTAGCAACATCCGAATTGACAAGTGTAGGACTTGTAGTATCGAGCGTATCGTTAGAGTATAGTGATACGATTGCAGAGGGAAATGTTATTTCTCAGAGTGTTACAGCTGGTAAAATGGTAGATAAGGGAACCTCTGTTACGTTGGTTATCAGTCGTGGACCAAAAGTAAAACTCTATAAATTCAGTGCAACGATTAATCTTCCGAAAAATGATGACGGAACCGTAAATGAGAATGTTGCTGGGGCGAATATTGTATTAAAGGATTCAGCAGGAAATGTAATTCCTAATTGCACTTGGTCAAATGTTTCTGCCGCTAGTTTCCCTTATTCAGTTAATAAAACGGACATTGAAGACACAACTTCAGGAACCTTAGTGATTACCTGGCTAGATGCCGAAGGAAATCAAATTGGTTCTCCACAGACAGAAAGTGTTACATTTGAAGCACAATAATCATGTAAAAATGGAAAAATAGCATGCAGGGAAAAATAGTCAAAGGAATTTCCGGATTCTACTACGTTCACGTAGTGGGATCCGGAATTTATGAATGTAAGGCAAAAGGAGCCTTTCGCAATCAAAAAATTAAGCCTCTGGTAGGGGATGATGTTACGATTGCAGTTTTAGATGAAAAAGAGAAAAAGGGAAATATCGAGGAAATTCTTCCGCGAAGAAATGCATTGATTCGTCCGGCAGTCGCTAATATCGATTTTGCATTAATCATATTTGCAGCTGCAAAACCGCAGCCGAATCTGAACTTGTTGGATCGTTTTCTGGTGATGATGGAATATCAGAAAGTTCCGGTTACGATATGTTTTAATAAGGTGGATTTGGTAGAGGAAGAAGAACAGAAAAAATTGGCAGCAATCTATGAAAAGTGTGGCTATCCGATTCTGTTTGTCAGTGCAAAAGAAGAAAAGGGATTAGAGGAACTTCATCGCATTTTAGATGGAAAGACAGCGGCAGTGGCAGGACCTTCCGGGGTAGGAAAATCTTCTCTGGTAAATAAACTGCAACCGAATGCCAATATGGAAACAGGAAATATCAGTAGAAAAATTGAGCGTGGAAAACATACAACACGACATTCTGAGATTATTCCGATAGAGGGAAAAACTTATATTATGGATACACCGGGATTTTCCACTTTGGATATTCCGGGATTTGAAAAAGAAGATTTACAGCAGTTTTATCCGGAGTTTGCAGAATATGAACCATATTGCAGATTCCAAGGATGCAGTCATATCAGTGAACCGGACTGCGGTGTAAAAGAAGCATTAGAAGAAGGCAGTATCAGTCGGATTCGCTATGAGAATTACAAGCTGCTCTATGAAGAATTAAAAAACGTAAAGAAATATTAGAAAAAGAGCGAGCAAAGAAGAACTACAAAAAGAAATACGCGTGTTAAGAAGAAAGGTATAGAAAAATGAATTGTTTGTCACCATCCATTTTATCAGCAGATTTTTCAAGATTAGGAGAACAGGTACAGTGTTTAGATGAGGCAGGAGCACAGTATGTCCATATTGATGTCATGGACGGGATGTTTGTGCCAAGTATATCAATTGGGCTTCCGGTCATAAAGACACTTCGTCCATGTACGGAACGAATTTTTGATGTTCATTTGATGATAGAAGAACCGGTTCGCTATATTGATGAATTTGCAGAGGCAGGCGCTGATATTATTACGGTACATGCAGAGGCATGTAAGCATTTAGACCGTACGATTGATGCGATTAAAGAAAAAGGACTTTTAGCAGGTGTAGCTTTAAATCCAGCTACTTCTTTAGAGAGTATTCGCTATATTCTGCCAAAGGTGGACATGGTCTTAATTATGACCGTCAATCCGGGATTTGGTGGACAAAAGCTCATTCCATATACAATTGAAAAAGTAAAAGACACCAAAAAGCTGTTGAAAGAAGTAGGAAGTAAAGCAGATATTGAGGTAGATGGTGGTGTTAATTTAGATAACGTCGGAGAATTGTTAGATGCCGGAGCAAATGTAATTGTAGCTGGAAGTGCGGTTTTTAATGGTGATATGGAAAAAAATGTAGCACATTTTCTGGATATTATGAATGCATAAAGGTTGCGTGGATGAACTTGGCTTTGTTCGCAGATTACAGAAAGGCATGGACAAGAAAATGAAACGTTTTTTATTGGTTTCCGGTGGAAAAACAGAAGATGATTTTGCAAAGGAATATATAAGCAAGGAACGATTTGATGTTTTTATGGCGGCAGATTCAGGAATGGAATTTTATTACCGCAATGATCTGAAACCGGATGTAATCGTAGGTGATTTTGATTCGGTAACAGGAGAGGCTCTTTCCTTTTTTAAAAAGCAGGAAGGAATTCTGTTTCGGGAATTAAATCCCATGAAAGATGATACCGATACGGAATCTGCACTCCGGCTTGCCATTGAGATGGGAGCTGAAGAAATCATGTTGCTTGGTGCAACGGGAAGCAGGTTAGACCATGTTCTTGGAAATATCGAATTGCTTGGAATCGGACTTCAGAAAAAAGTCAGAATTACAATCGTAGATAAAAACAATCGAATTCGTATGCTTGACACAGGAATTCGGATTCGAAAGGAAGAACAGTTTGGAAAATATGTCTCTCTCATCCCATACACAGAGGCAGTGGAAGGATTAACCCTGACTGGAATGAAATATCCGCTAGAGGATTTTACCTTAAGAGGATTCTGTTCTCTTGGAATCAGTAATGAGATAGAGGACGAAGAAGCGGAGATTAGATTCCGGAAGGGAATCTTGATTATGATTGAATCGAGGGATTGGGTGGAATAGCTGCGGAATAAAATCAGAGTTGAGAAATTAAAGGAAAGCGGGCGTTGCCTGCTTTCCTTTTTTAATCTCAAGAAAACGAATGAAAATTGGGAAAGATATGCATTTTGAGACATATGTCACCTATAAAAATCGAGGGGATAATAGTAAAATCCTACTATATACATATGGAGGAGGTAGACGAATGAAAAGAATAAAAAAGGTTATGGCGGTTCTGCTTGCCATGGTGCTCATGATTGCAGGATTGTATGGGGACAAGCTGTCAGCAAGAGCAGAAAATGTAACGAAGTCAACGCAAGTAAAAATTACAGTTGCAGATGGTACAACCGTACCACAGAATTACGGAGTGGATTACGCAGTGGTGCAAAATGACGACGCGCATACTGTGGTTGCCGGTGCTCCAAGCGGACAAGTAACTTCGGGTGATTACACCAATATTGACTTTACAAATATTGACGATAGCTATAGTGTGAAAATTCAGGTTCAGTCAGGAGGCTTGGGAATTCGATTAAACGGAGCTGATGTGACAAACGAAGGCTGGTCAGAAGGAAAATATATTTCAATCACTGCACTTGAAAGTGAATATAATTTCCAATTGTTCCAGCAATCGCAAAATCCAAGCGGAAATCAAACCTATAATATTGACTTCTCAGATGGAACAATTAACGGATCTGTGATTA
>JBJELY010000225.1:0-3183 GCA_051879395.1 Roseburia sp.
CTGGAAGCATAATGAACAGCCAGAACAGGAGTGCTGCCAGAAATATGGATTCTCCAAGAAGAAAAAACAAAGAACCGCCAGTATATATCAACCAGATTGCAACAATCAGATACAATACGGTAAGAATGAGTGCAAGCAGTCGGATTTCTTTGTTGTAGCTTTTGTTTTCTACGGCGCGCATACCTTCGTTAAAAAGTTTCCTGGTTATGGTGATATGGTTTTCAGCAATCTGTGTAATGGGCTTCATTTGCTTCCTCCTGTTTTCTCTTTAACCATGCTTCGTCGTCTTCGTAAAAAGGAACTTGTTCCGGGAACGAATCGGCAATTTTGGCTTCGATTTGAAAAATATTGTTGAAGGTATCGTATATTAAAAAGTTAGCAGTGTATAGAATAAACCAGACACCAGTTAATGGTAATAATATCACTGACCATGGAAGAAAAAGGGCGATGACAATCCAGTATGCGAGCTGGAGCAAGGTTATTCCTGCTGTTTTGGGGAAGAAACGAAGCATAAACAGCAGGCTGTTTTTGAAACATTGGCGAAAAGGCTGCTCAAATAAAGCAATCTGTGGCCAGCAAATGGAAAAAAACATAGTAAAAAGAAACAAACTACATATGTAAATTGCAATAGTTCCCCATCCGGGAAAACGGACGGACCACCAGAAAAGCATAGTCATAAAAATATAAAAACCTAGCATCAGGCAAAATACGATTCCGGGAAGTATGGACTGACGCCAGTTCTGCTTCCAGGCGTGTTTATAATCTGTCCACCAGTTTTTTGATGCATCCCGAAGACAGCGCATGACAGCATCATACATGCATGACAGAGCAGGACCGGCAAAAATACCACCTATCAGACAGGAAGGAATTAAAATAAGCACACTGGATGAAAGAATAGACAGAGCAACCCCAATAATAAATGGGAGAAAACCGGCCAGTGTTATTAAGTTTACAAGAAGAAATTTTTTGATGTTTCGTTCTAAAATTTCCATATACCGGGAAAATCCGGTAAGGCGTTTCCCGTTGGAAGGACAATTATAATTGGGATAAAAGAAAGACATAAGTACCTCCTGTTCTAATTGGTTTCAAAATGACAACCATTTAAGAAATCGGTTAATATTGGTTCCAGATCTTCTGTGTAACTTTCAATGCATGTCAACTCTATGCAAACGGCAGTTTCACTGCATGTAGCAAATGCTGAAACGCCGTGATCATAAGGGGTGGTATCACCAGTACAAGTATAGGAGATTACGGTATAAGACTGATCGTTACAGGTGATTGTTTTTTCAGAATATACATTGTAGTTTTCTTTTGCTGCAAGCAGCCAGGAGTTACAGTTTTCTTCTGCTTTTTTTACATCAGGGCTTTCACTTGCCAGAAAGTATAGTTGAGCATCGTAAAGATCCACAGTGTCTCCATCACTGTTTTCATAAGGAACGGAATTACCGTCGGTCCACGTGGCGTAATACAAACCATCGGCTGCGAGAGCATCACTACTTTCAGAAAGGGTAAGCTGTTCTGGAGGGTCGATATGGATGTTTCTTCCGATGTGAATCGGACCGTCTTGTTGCTGCATATTATCAGTAACGGACGGGGTGCATCCACAAAGAAGAATCATGATACATAAAATAGGAAAAAACTTCAGCTTTTTCATGTTAGTCATCTCCTTTCAACTTGTTCCAAAGGGAGGCGCATTGCTCGGCATTTTCGGTTTCCCGGGAATCATAAAAACACCGTCTTCCAAGATATAGAGAAGATAAGAGTTTTTGATTATTGCCGGTGGTTTCCTGGCCGAGGAGTGTCGTCTGGTAATTGCCGAGATCAGCTTCAGACAGTGCTTTGGATGTCCCCCAGCTAAATACCTTGTTGGATACGGAAAAATCAGTAATTTCAGGGCAGGTTCCGTCGGCCATTGCTAATATCTGATATTGTTTTTGAAATTCTTCCGGATTTTCCAAAAGAAAGAAGTAACTTTCACAGTCATTGATATCTGCAACCAACCGGAGCTCTGCAGCCTGTCTGTATTCTGCAGCCTCTGCGCTGTTATCAGTCAGGCTGCCACTGGTATATTGATTTATTTGAATGAGTACTTCTCCATCGTGATTGTAGTCTTCGGCAAGGGAAGAAAAAGTCTTCTCTATAGCGGATGTTGTATCTTCCGGCAAAGGAGCTTCGCCAATATAAGCAATCTGAATGTCCGGCTCTTTTTTGAACCATCCCAAAGCATTGCCGATTAAGTGGAGAAAAATCAGGCAAAGAAAAATGCCACAGATTACGTACCATTTATGGTAATACCACCAGTTTTTCATTTGTTTTCACTCTTTCCGCATTCCTGCTCTTTTGTTGTGCCTCCGTATGCATAAGTAACTGGAAGGCAAACCAGAGGCGGTTTGGTGGTCATACTTTCCTGAAGCAAAAGTTCAACGCACATTTCTGCAATTTCCGCAACAGGTTGTACGATTGTGGAGCATACATAGTCACCATCGCCAAAATCTTTGATTCCATCGAATCCGATCATTTGGACATCATCAGGGACCCGAACCCCCATTTTTGACAGAATTTTCCGTACATCATAAACGGTTCGGTCCGTGACACAGAAAATCCCATCAAAATCCAGTTTGCCGTTATGCATATGTTCCTTAAGAAATTGTTCAAATTTACCTAAAGAAGCACCATCCTCCAATATTTTCATACTGTAGGGAAGGTTTCTTGCTAAACAACCGTTTTCAAAACCGGCTTTTCTCTTGTTGGGTTCGTTGGTTAAGGAGGAACCAATGCGCAAGAATGCAACGTTCTTACAGCCCAGGTCAGCCAGTTTTTCAGCGGCCATCTGGCCTCCGGCAAAATTATCACATGCAATGCATGGGATATGCGGATTAAGAGTACGATCTATGGAAACAAAAGGAATACTGTCATCCACCTGCAGATTTGGATTGTAGGTCAGCCCAATGATTCCATCTACTTTATTCTGCTGTGCCATCTTGACATATTCCTGTTCCAGCTTGGGATCAAATTCTGTGGTACAGAGAAGCATACGATATTTTCTTTTTAGAAGTGAAAGATTGATCTGATAGGCAAGTTTGCCAAAATAAGGATGATAGGTATTAGGAATCAATAAAGCGACAGTGTATGTTTTGCTTGCTTTTAATCCCTGGGCATAACTGTTCACATGATAATCAAGCT
>JBJELY010000226.1:0-3167 GCA_051879395.1 Roseburia sp.
GTACTGGCGACTTGCTAGGTCTTACCAGACTGGATTCCCACCAGTTATATATTTGACACCGAACTGGCGCACCCCTCTAAGAGTATTATAGTATTATCATATCACTCCTCCTACCAATATTCAATCTGATAATCAAACCGGATAGCAGCATAGCTGGATTTTGTCCCGGCACGTCCGGACGTCAGAATAATGTGTTTATATGTCTTGTTGTTGAATATCGGAAGATACTTCGGAATCACAATCTCCGATATCTTCACCTGTCGGCGCGTCGTTGACAATTTCCACACCACCCTCTCCGGAACTTTCTCCAACCTTTTCAATGGTCTTATCGTCACGGTCATTTACATACATAATCTTCTGCGCCCGGATAATGGCAGCATAAGCAATCCGTATCTGATCCCACAGAACATCCAAAGGATCTTCCGGCATCTCTTTGATGATGGACAACGTCTCTTCCGGAAGGTGCTTTGAGAAGAATCCAAACTTCTCTGCATGCTTATTTCCTGGAGGACCTGTGGCGTTGTGGTTGCCTGGCTGACCGCCGCGCTTTCGCTTCTGGGGTGCACTCTGCACATTATAAGAGGGTGCACCCTTAGCATTAGAAGGTGCACCCCCGTTTTTTAATTTCGACCAGCCGTATCTCTTGATCCACGACTTAATTGTATTCAAGCTGGTGTCATATTTCTCTGCCAGTTCCTTTGGCATGACACCAGATAGATAATCATTCTTAATCTGCTCTTTTACATCAGCCACGTCACCACCTCTCTCCTCCTGTTTTATTCCATTAGAAAAGACACCCTTTCGGATGTCTTAAACTTGTCTTCGCTTCGCATCTACCGCTTCTTTTCTTACATTGTGTTTCTGGTTCTGATTCTCCGGTGTCACCTTCTGGGTCACACTGTTGAACTTCTCCCGGTCTTTCTTCTCCTGCTTGTCTTTCATGAAATCACCTCATGAGGTAGTGTAAACACTCCAGAAGTTTTTATGCAATAAAAGCATTAAAAAGATACTTTTATTTTACATATGGTTTGATCTTTTCTTCGTTTGGATGCGTAG
This sequence comes from Roseburia sp., assembly GCA_051879395.1. Lineage (GTDB taxonomy): Bacteria > Bacillota > Clostridia > Lachnospirales > Lachnospiraceae > Roseburia. The sequence continues at coordinate 1,057 of JBJELY010000226.1, forward strand.
TTACATAGCTCATACAATCAACCCCTGTTTCTAATTCAAAACACTTTCTATCTAGAATAGCAAATATTCTTTAACCATTCAATATAGATTGAAAATCTGTTCTACAGAAATCCAAAATATAAGTGTTTTTCACTCCACCTTCACTCAACAAAATAACTTTTTTGTTAATCCTTTGCCTACTCCCCAGCTTTCCCCTGAAATTCCGTGATATGAGAAAACTATACCCAAATTACAATGTGTAGTTTGCATTAGGCTATAAAACTTTCCAACATATGTAACAGAGACTTTTCCACCGTAGTTTTTGCATTCTCCAATAAATTTTTGGTATTTACTATCAATAATATTTCGCACTATAATGCCTTTATCAGAAAGTTTTAATATTATATCAATTTCATTTGAACCGTTCCATACATTTGCATATATTTCATAAAATCCGCCTGTAGCCTGAAACATTATTTGAACAAGTTGTTCTAATGACTTCCCTTTCTCTTTTTTTGTAAAATCTCCTTCATTCATTTCTACAAATAATTCATATGCATTTTTATACTCAGAATAATGCTCTTCGGTCAAATATCCTATTTGCTTAAAACATTCCAGGTCTGGGGGGAGACTATTAAAATATTTTAATAGTTCTACTATACTAAGCCCTTCTTCAAACTTACTCATCATTCAACATCCTATAAATTAAAACAGCATTTTCTATAGCTCCCTTTACATCGCCACAATTGTCACACACATATTCATTCGGAATATCATCAATCTTTTTATATACTTTCCCAACACTTTTATTACATTCCGAACATATAATTTCAAAATATGACTCAACAATCTCTTCTTTTTCTGCCTCATTCAAAATCCAATAAACTTTTTCAATTGCAATATGCGTAACACGATGTATAGCTCCAGGATAAATCCATTGACCAGCTTTATAATGCATAAAAACATTTAGAAATTTAATTTGCTCCTTTTCCATCGTCGGAGAGTTCTTCAATAGCGTTTCTAACTTCAGATATGTACGTTGTAACATAATCCATTCTCTCCTTTCCTATATTCTTAACCAGTTGACTGTGATAATGCTGAAGCAAAGAAATATTTTCTTTTCCATAATCAAATATAATTTTTACTTCGATATCTCTTTCTTCAAATCTAGATTTTACCCACGGAAAATCACATCCAGCTTGTTTTCTGCCATACCGCCATAATGCAATTCACTGTCATTCTTCTGCTGTTTGCGGTCTCTACGTTGCTTTCTCAATCTCTATCGCCTTCTATTCGTCGTTTTGAAATCCACTGTTACTCCTCGCATATTTTTCTTTCTTCTGCGCACACTATCTGTGAGGTGAAATAGTATGGCTTCTTATGTATCCCCGGCTGTCCGGGATAAGTTCGAATCACTTTCCATTGATTTGAAAAATATGATTCTTGAACGAAATGTACAGCTTAACAGTATTCATGACTTAATTGCTGTACTGGAGCAAATTGTTGCAGAGGCAGAAGAATAAACAAATCTTCTGCCGTCTTTACATAACTCCTTGCATTCTACTTCTTTTTAAAAATCTCTGATTGAATAATTTTTTCTTATCCTACACACCCTATCACCGAAAGGATGGTGTCTTATGGATGTTAATGAATTAGCATGTCCCTGCATGAATATCACTGTCGGCGCGGTTAAGGCTGCCATTGCTTCCGGCGCTACCACTGTGAAAGAAATACAGGATAAAACCGGTGCCGGAACTATCTGCGGTGCTTGTATATACGATATTCAGGATCTTATCGAGCAACTTACGGAAAAGCATTGAGAGAATTGGCACCTTTGGGTGCCTTTTCTTATTGGCAATCACACTGTGTACTTTCTTCGGAATTTAAAGTATTCTCTTCCGGACTAATTACATTTTCTTCCGAAGAAAATTTTCATCATGAGGTCATTCGTCTTAGAGGCCTATCTCAAAGCATAAGTGCACCACTTGCACGACAGCCTTTTGATTCTTCACCCACTTGTTCCCAATCATCTTCGTAATCATTTTTGATAGCTTATCCAAGGGAATCTCTGCGTAGTATCCGTGCTTATATACGATACAGAGTATACAGTCATACACGGTCACACCCAGTGG
>JBJELY010000227.1:0-3118 GCA_051879395.1 Roseburia sp.
GATCAGGAGCTTGAAAAAACCGTAGACATCATACTCCAGTTTTGTAAATCCCTTATAGGAAGAGAAAAAAGTATTCAGCCCAAGTTCTTCGAGAATCTTTTCTAATAATAAATGGGAAAAGAGCCTGGGATGCCCGAAGCAGTCAGGGCTGCCTTCTTTTATAGAAAACTGATAAGTTTCAGTCGGTGCCTCAGTTCCACAATAAGGTAAAAGCGCTGGAATAAGTGGCTGCCCTGCTTTAAAAGACTTTTTAAGTCTGTTAACGTAATCAGGAAGACCATCATCAAAGCGTGCAAGAGGTCCGATGTTAAGCACCACTGTTTTCGTTGCAGTTTTAATCCCTTTTTTATTTGTAACTCGATCACTGCGCACCAGGCGGAGATAAGGAATACCATTATTTGTTAACTTCCAGTGAAATTTCTACCTCGTTCATATACAAGTAAAAAAGTACTGAAAATAGCCCGTATTTCTGCGTTTTTTATTGCAGAGATACGGGTTTTATGATACAATATATTTAGATATAATTATATCTAAATGGAGAGGTGAAAAATGTACTTAGATTGTCTCGTCAAAATGCCCAATGCCCCTGGAAAAATCGTATGCCAGAAGAAAGGGGAAACGACATATGTTTATTACGAAACGGATCGTACATATGATCCAGATAAAAGATATACTGCTCCTAAACGGGTTACTATTGGAAAACGCTCCAAAGATAATCCGGATATGATCCAGCCAAATGAAAACTTTGTTCGTTTCTTTCCAGAAGAAGCACTCCCAGAAGAAAAGGACAGATCTGTCAGAAGTAGCTGTCTTAGGATAGGTACGTTTATTGTCATTCGTCAATTAATGAAAGAAAACGGTATCTCAGATATTCTGAACATGTATCTCAAGCCAAAGGATCAGGGACTCTTTCTGGATCTTGCATCGTATTCTATTATTGCTGAAAATAATGCAGCACAGTATTATCCGGACTATGCTTATAACCATCCGCTGTTTACGGAAGAAATGAAGATATATAGTGATTCAAAAGTTTCTGAATTTCTGAATTCACTTACGGCAGAACAAAGTGCGGGTTTTCTGAATGAGTGGAATTCTGCCCGTGACCATAGACAGAAAATATATATTTCTTATGATTCAACGAATAAAAACTGCCAGGCTGGTGATATAGAGATGGTTGAATTTGGTAACGCAAAGGATGATAAAAGCCTTCCGATTTTTAACTATTCTATTGCTTATGATACAAACAATCGGGAACCATTATTTTATGAGAAATATCCTGGAAGCATTAACGATGTTTCGCAGTTCCAGTTCATGCTGGATAAAGCAAAGGCGTATGGATATAAAAAAGTAGGTTTTATACTTGACCGGGGATATTTCAGCAAAAAGAACATCGAATATATGGATCAGTATGGCTACAGCTTTGTGATCATGGTGAAAGGAATGGCATCCTTTGTTCATCGTCTTATTACCGAGAACAAGGGAACTTTTGAAGAGGAATGGGTTAACAGTATCAGCGAATATGGTGTCTACGGGAAAACCATTAAGAGAAAAATGTATGTCTCTGATAAGAATGACCGATACTTCCATCTGTATTACAACAGCGCACGTGCCAGCAATGAAAAACGGGAAATAGAAGCAAAAATCACAGAGATGAAACGGTTTCTGATGAATCATAAAAATGAGAAGCGCACCTTTGGGCCTGCATATGAGAAATATTTTATTCTGCATTATGATGCAGATGGCGAAACTTTCCTGTTTCCGGAAGACAAAACGCAGGTAGTCAGCGATGAGCTAAAGCTTTGCGGTTATTTTGCCATTGTTACGTCAGAAAAAATGAGCGCAAAAGAAGCAATTAGTCTCTATAAGAGCAGGGATACATCTGAAAAACTTTTCCGTGGGGATAAATCATATCTTGGGAATAAGAGTCTCCGGGTTTATTCGGATGAATCAGCAGCTGCAAAGATTTTTATAGAATTTATAGCATTGATCATAAGATGCAGCATGTATACCCATCTTAAGGATGCGGTGAAAAAGATAGATCAGAAACCGAATTATATGACCGTTCCGGCAGTGATCAGGGAACTGGAAAAAATAGAAATGGTGCGTCAACTGGATGGAGTTTACCGACTGGATCATGCAGTGACGGCTAAACAGAAGACAATATTGGAAGCATTCGGAATAGGTGCGGACCAAGTAAAATACAGAGCAGCTTGTATCAGTGAAGAATTAAAAAGATAAGATGGGAGAAAAGAAAATGGCAAGACAGATCAGTATGGAATCACTTAAAGCCAAAATTGAAAAAGCAGAGCAAAATGTAATCCGGACAAAGAAAGCATATGATATGGCAACTGAAGAATTGAAGAAGCTTCTGGATAAACGAGATGCTATCCGACGAGACGAGATTATGTCAGCTGTTGTGAAAAGTAAAAAGAGCTATGAAGAAATACTGCGTTTTTTAGAAGAAGACAGTCAGGAGACAGTCTAAAAATCCATTGGTGATTTTGACGAAGAAATCGCCCCAATTCAGATGAATTGGGGCGATAATTATTTTGAGATAGAAAAATCAGCGGAAGTTAACAAAAAATGAGATGGATATGGAAGTGAACAATAAATGAACAATATTGTTGAAAAAGTGAAAAAAAAGAAGTATACTATAGTTACAAAAAGGAGGAATGAGTTTGAAAATAAGTATTAAAGAAGAAGGGACAGCATTTGATTTATTAGCCATATTATGCTCTTTACTGTCAAAAGAACAAGAGCGTGAATGTGATATAAAATGGCAGACAGCCACTTTATTGGATATACAGAAGGTTATTAAAAAATATAAAAAAATTGTATTGGCAGTTCTGAATTCTTCGATGCGAGAATATATTTTTAATAAAGATGAACGGAATATGATTAATCATATTCTGGACAAGATGGAATCTTTTGACGAAGAGCATAAAGACGAGATTTATCTTTTGGCAAGAGAAGTGGAAAATAAAATAGATATATATTCTGATTGGAAAACTCGCGAATTGATATATCGAATATATCCATTGAATAAAAATTTTGAAGAGACGGGAATTGCTATATATCCCTATTTTTCACCCAAGTGGAATATAAAAAAATCAGAACG
>JBJELY010000228.1:0-12544 GCA_051879395.1 Roseburia sp.
CAACTATAGCGGATTGTTGGTTCAAGGTACCGCTACCACCCCGGCTGCTCGGAGACTTTAGTATATCGTAAAAAGAACCCTGTTGTCAAGGCTTCGCGGATGCTTTCTTTTTCTTTTCCCGAAGCTCTCTGAAAAAAGAGGATAGCATCGCAGAACACTCTTCCTCTAACACACCACGCTCGATTTCCACCTGATGATTAAACTCTGACATCTGTAGTAAATTTAATACCGATCCGGCACATCCTGCTTTTGGATTCATGCTGGCAATTACCACTTTTTTTAGTCGTGACTGCACAATCGCTCCAGCACACATCTGACATGGTTCTAGTGTCACATACATGGTACAATCCTCTAATCTCCAGTCACCTGTTTTTTTACTTGCTTTCCGAATCGCAGACAATTCTGCATGCGCCAGCGTATTTCCTTCCGTATTTCTGCGATTATAACCTCTTGCAATAATTTTATCATTTTGAACAATGACACATCCAATCGGAACCTCTTCCAAAGCATACGCTTTCTTCGCTTCTCGGATAGCTGCTTTCATATATTTTTCTTCCTGTGTCATAGACAGTCTCCTTCGTTTATTATAATATAGATAGTAGTGTTTCGGATGCTTCTCCGAAACCTCATCAAATTTTTCTGCTTTATAGATTGTATCGGATAACGCGTTATTTGTCTATTTATAAAACAGTGTAGGGGGATGATTATTTTTGAATTTTCAATATGAAACAGAACGACTCATTTTAAAAGTACTAAATCCACGTGACGTCAAAAAAGTTCTTCAGTTTCAAATAGAAAACCGAGAACTTTTTGAAAAATACGAACCGGAGCGTCCGGAAAATTTTTATACACTGTCTCACCAGGAGTCACTGCTCCGATTTGAATTAAAACTTGCCATGAAGCATTCTACTATCCGCTTCTATGTTTTTTGCAAAAATAATCCGTCCAAAATTATTGGTACGGTCTGTTTCCATGATATTATGCGAACTGCCTATTCCTGTACAGAAATAGGTTATAAATTTGCCGCTGATTCTCAGCACCAAGGTTATGCTACAGAGGCTCTGGAAAAAGGAATCCAAATTATGTTCGAAGAACTTCATCTCCACCGTATTAATGCACGAGTCCTCCCGGAAAATACACCGTCCATCCGCTTGTTAGAGCGACTTGGTTTTCAGCAGGAGGGGCTGGAACGAGAATCGATTCTTCTGCATGGTGTCTGGGAAGACCACCTGCGCTTCGGACTGGTCAATCATCCATCTGGCGGCACCAGTACCCGAACCGATTAATGGGTTCTCCCCTTCCTTCCTGATGTCCTGCTTCCGGCAGAAATTCCTGAAATCCAAAAATGGCTGCCATGACCCGCTCCTGATGCTGGTATACCCCAGGTACACCCAAAAACCATTTTTCCACACCATCCTCTACCCGTTTTCCAACTACAAGGTAGTGATAATTAAAAAATCCGTGCAATAAAAAACTGTTGTTTCCCAGATACCAGTATCGTTTTGGCAACTCACGCAAATCTTTCAGTTCGATTCGAATGCAGGTAATCTCTTCTTTTTCAAAAGGATGACTGACCGGATATTCCTCCAACATCTTTTCCCACTGCTCTTTCCATTCCAATTCCGGGAAAAGATTGCGCATCGGAACTTCTGCTACATGTATCGACTGATTTTCTTCTTTCACCGGCTCACTTACCGAGGCTTCTGGCTCTTCTTTCTCCGCCTCACTTACCGGGGCTTCTGGCTCTTTTTCCTCCGCCTCGATTACCGGCGCTTCTGGCTCTTCTATTTTTTCTTCCACTGGCTCACTAATTGGTGCTTCTGGCTCTTCTTTCTCCGGCTCGCTACTTGGCTTAGGAGGCTCCACCTCCTCCCGGAATGTCCGAAGTCCTATCGGTATCTCTACCCCTTCTTTCCATCTGGTCGCAAAAATTCTCTCATCTTCGCTGAGAATGAGCAACCCATCCATATCTGCAAATCTTTTTTCAGATGGTCCGATTCGCTCAGATGATACTATGTTTCTAAAATTACCTGCACCATTCAAAATTTTCATGTTTCCAATGTAAGTTCCATGTATAAAATTCTGCTGATTGGTAAATAAATATATCTTGCAGGAAAGATTGTTGGTGAATGTACCTCGCAAATGAACTTCTATGCGGCAATCCTCCCCCCGCAGTTCAATTTTTGCGAAGCCAACATTTCCTGCCTTCTCCTCATTTTCATATAAATAAAGATATGATATAAATCTCTGCATGCCTGGCATTTTTATTGCTCCCTGTCTTCCTTATTGCTATATATATGCATTTTCTTTTTTTCTAGACCATTTCCGGCAGATTCTCCAAAAAAGATTTGACAGCATAAAAAAATTATTGTATTATAAAATCAGTAACAATTATCGTTATTATTATAGTTTGAGTAAATAGTTTTGCTCTCTGGTTATGAACGGAGGTTGCATATGTTAAAACGCAGTAAGCAAAGGGATGCTATCCTAAGTTTTCTTGCTACGCGATATGACCACCCTACCGCAGAAACCGTATACTTAAATATTAAGGAGGATTTTCCAAATATCAGCCTTGGTACGGTATACCGAAATCTGAATCTTCTTTCTGAAATAGGCGAGATTCAAAAGATTTCCAGTGGTGTCGGTCCTGACCGTTTCGATGCTAACACTGATCCCCATTACCATTTTCTATGTAAAAAATGCGGCAGTGTCATTGATCTGGAATTAGACGGACTTGATCATATCGATGTCTTAGCAGCTCAAAACTTCGATGGAAAAATCGAAGGTCATGTTACTTATTTTTACGGACAATGTCCAGATTGTAAAAACGAGTGATTTTAGGAGAATTTTTCCTACAAAAGAAAACAAAAAAGACTTGACAAAATTATTTTTTTAGGCTAATATCAGTAATAGTTACTAATATTAATGATTCACAATTTAAGAGAAGGAGATCTAATTATGGCAAAATATGTTTGTACAGTATGTGGTTATGTTTATGAAGGAGATGCTGCTCCAGCTGAATGTCCAGTATGTCACGTAGGAGCAGATAAATTCAAACTGGTAGAAGGTGACCTTACTCTCGCTGCAGAGCACGAATATGGTATTTATGCAAAAACAGTAAAAGACAATCCTGAAATCAGTGATGAAGATAAAAAATACATCTTTGAACAGTTAAAAGCAAACTTCGAAGGTGAATGTTCTGAAGTTGGTATGTATCTTTGCATGGCTCGTATCGCTCATCGTGAAGGATATCCGGAAATCGGTCTTTACTGGGAAAAAGCTGCTTATGAAGAAGCAGAACATGCAGCAAAATTTGCTGAATTATTAGGAGAAGATTTAGAGCCTAACATGAAAGCTACTACAAAAGACAATTTAAAATGGAGAGTAGACTGCGAGTTCGGTGCAACCGCAGGAAAAGTTGACCTTGCAAAATGCGCTAAGAAGAATAATCTGGATGCCATCCATGATACTGTTCATGAAATGGCTCGTGATGAGGCTAGACATGGAAAAGCTTTGAAGGGATTATTAGATAGATACTTTGGTTAATTAAAAATACTGTATTTATAAATATTTATGGGTGTGGCAGATTTTTCTGTCACACCCATTTTTATGATTCAGTCAACTATAATTTTTTATTTTGAATCTGATGCCATTGTCTATGTTCACACCAATATACCGTTCTTTCCGTCACATCAAAAACCATAGAAACAACCGTTGGACACACTTTCTGCGAAACAGCCTTCAAAATATGAAAACAATCATTAACACCGAAGTTTTCTGATGCTTCCTCCAACATCCTTTTTGCAATCTGGTATCTTTCCCACCCCATCCATGGATGCTGTTCTGATTCCATCTTAAATGGAGAAAAATTGGTCAGTATCTGATACTTTGGCTTTGCAAAGTACCTGTTTCCCTGCCCCGGAATAATCTGTAGCACATTTCCATCCTTATCAGAAAGCGAGGACATAAAAGTCACTCCCGGAACACTATATACCTTCTCTTTTTCCACTATCTCTTTGATTTCCTGTAAAGATTTCTTTTGAAGCAACAGATCAATATCCAGCATAATCACATTTTTACCTTCACCAGCCGGATTGCTTCTTTCATCAAATGGCCAGCAGGTTGGCATTCCAACAAAATCCCCTCGTGAATTAGCACCAAATAGTGGAAGCCAGCCTTCCTTTGCATCATTGATTTCAATAAATACACCTTCATCTGAAGTTGAAATTCTATGTTCCAAATTCAAAATATCCAAATTCCAGCCAACAATTGTCTTTTTTCTGTTTGAAATAATACTTGTACACATTTCTATTTTTCCTCCTTTCCCTCTATCATAGTTACACTGAAACAATTGCACAATCTACGTAGAGTAGAGAAAAATCGGAAGTTGTCATGTTATTTTTGTAAGATGAAATATCAATTTTCCAAGTTCCTTCACCCCTCCCTTCTATTTCATATATTTCACAAACTGTACCTGCGCCTCTTCATATGATTCCGAATCAGTAATAGCATGTGCCATAAATCCGCATTTATTAATATAATAATTCAGATTTCTGACAGAACAAAGCGGTGTTTCCGTTCTCCATACCTTGACATCCGGATACATTTTTTCTATCTCGTCCCATACCCTTTTTCCAAGTCCCATTTTTCGCAGAGATGGATCTATGAATATGCAACCCAAAAAGTTTTCTAATAATTTTTGATTCGTCCATACAATCACTGCTCCAATATCCTTCCCTTTAAAATGAATACAATAACTATCCGACTTTGGGTCAAGTGCGTATTTTCTTAAAAAACTACCGTCATCATATCCAGGAGGTCCATCCTGAATTTCTCGAAAAAGAGTAGAATCCTCTTCAAACGCAGCTTTCATAATCGCTGTCATATTTTCAATATCATCACTCGTAAATTTTCTAAATCCAATATTGTCCATCGTAAATCCTTTCCATCATCTTGCAATCTTCAACTTCTCCATCGGCCTAAGGATTACTTTTATTATGACAATAATTCGTATCTGTTTCTACCACATTTGGCGTACTATTTCATTACTTTATGTAACATGCTGGTTTACAAAATGAAACTCTTCAAAATTATGCAATGACGCAAATAAAAAATCCTTCTGCGTATTCAATTTTGTTATGACATTACTGGTGAACTACCATTTCATTTTTCATTACCAAAATTTTTATAAATCACATCGTGAAAAAACAATTCATTTGCTTTCACAATATCATAATCGCCATCTGAAAGACGCCAGTCTATGACAGCACCATTAATCATTTTTGTTCAACATGAGGCTACATAATAAGTAGTCTCTCTTTTAATTCTATAATCTTTTTTTCAATTTCTTTTATGATTTGTATAAATGCCTCATCTGTTTTTCCAGTTGGGTCATCTAGCCCCCAATTGTCGTCAAACGGTCTGCCAATAAAAGGACATTCCACATTACATCCCATTGAAATGGCAATATCCGGCTCTGGAATATCGGAAATCAGCTTCGAATGTTGTGTCTGTTCCATGTCAATGCCATATAATTGTTTCATGATGCGGACTGCATCTTGGTTAATTCTCGGCTTTGTTTCTGTTCCTGCCGAGTAACTTTCAAACACATCGGAAGCTAAATGTTTTCCTAATGCCTCGGCAATCTGACTTCGGCAGGAATTATGAACACAAATAAATGCTACTTTTCTCATAATGAAAATACTATCCTCTTACCTTTTTCAAAATTTCGATCACTTCGTCTTTTTTAAGCACTTTTCCATAAGACACAACCTTGTCATCTACTACCAATGCCGGAGTAGTCATAACCCCATAAGCTGCTATCTTTTCAAAATCTCTAACATGCTCAATCGTGGTATCCATTCCCAACTCAGAAAGTGCACTAATTGTGGCTTTCTCAAGCTGGTTGCATTTATCACAGCCACCACCCAATATTTTTACATCTTGCTGTTTTTCTTCCATTTCTTTATCCTCCTAAAGTATAAATGTTTGAAATACATTAAATAAATATCCAACAACGATAATGCCTATCGTACATATTGCTATAAAAGTACCAAGAAGCTTTGGTTTTACTGCCTTTTTCAGCATAATCATTGATGGAAGGCTAAGCGTTGTAACTGCCATCATAAAACTAAGGATTGTCCCTAATTGTGCTCCTTTTGCCAACAGCGCTTCTGCAACAGGTATTGTACCAAAAATATCCGCATACATAGGAACACCTACCAACGTAGCAAGAACAACTCCGAACGGATTGTGACTTCCAAGTATTGTTTCAACCCATTTTTCAGGTATCCAATTATGAATCAGCGCACCAATTGCAACACCTAACAGAATATACGGAAATACTTTTTTGAATGTAGATACCACCTGGTCTTTTGCATGTGATAAACGGTCCTTTTGCGAAAGTGTCGGACTGTCTATTTCAACCGCATTTGCTTTTAAAATAAAATCCTCCACATACTTTTCCATGTGCATTTTTTCAATGAAAGTGCCACCTACCACCGCTATGACCAGACCTATTATCACGTAAATTACGGCAACTTTTGTTCCGAAAATACTCATCAAAAGTACCAAACTTCCCAAGTCAACCATTGGCGACGAAATCAAAAAAGAAAACGTCACCCCTAATGGAAGTCCTGCACTTGTAAATCCGATAAAAAGAGGAATCGAGGAACAGGAACAAAATGGTGTTACAGTTCCCAAAAGTGCCGCCATACAATTTGCACCAACTCCATGAAATTTTCCCAAAATTTTTTTACTTCTCTCTGGCGGGAAATAGCTCTGAATATAGGAAATCAGATAAATTAGTACACATAACAAAATTGTAATTTTAATCACATCATAAATAAAAAACTGAATGCTGCCTCCTAGCCTGCCACTTGTGTCTAGCCCCGCTGCTTCCAACCCATTGCCAATTAACTTGTTCAACCATTTCATCCCAAGTATTTGGTTTTGAATAAAATCCCATATCATAGACATTCACTACCTTCCTTTACACAAGATAGGTTTTCAATGAATTTCTTAAATCCTACCAGTGTTTCACAGTTCAATGAGTAATGATGCCACTTTCCCTCTTTTCTGTCGTTTACAAGTCTGCAATCACACAAAATCTTCATGTGGTGGGATAGTGTTGGCTGTGTAATTTCAAAGGCTTCTAGCAACTTACAACCACACTTTTCCCCATCCGATAACATTTGTACAATTTGCAATCTGTTAGAATCTCCCAATGCTTTACAGATTGCAGCCACCTCAAGTATATCCATCTTTATTACCTCACATTGATTTTTATCTATGTATTATACATTAGCACATACATAGATAATTGTCAATGTGTTTTGTAAAAATTAAGCTTCATCGATGCATTAAAATGCCATTTATGCACTATGTTTCATTTACCAGACTGTATACATAAGTATCCTGCCAAATTGGATTTCCATTCTCATCCTTCTTGAAATAAACATTTTTCTTGAAAAATGCTTCTCTTGAAAAGTTTAGACTTTCAAGAAGTTTCCATGAACATTCATTTCTAGGATCACATTCCGCAAACACGCGATGAACTCCAGCTTTAAATCCAGCCTTTAGAACTTCACGTATTGCTTCTGTTGCATATCCCTGGCGCTGATAATCTTTGTTTATAATATAGCCTAGTTCTTTTGCTTCAAAATCACGATTCCCAAAGTATACATTTCCTATGATTTTCCCTGTAGTCTTTAGTTGAATCGCCACAAATTCATCATTGTGAACCCTATATTTTAAATGCTCTCTCCCATTTTCATATGTAATATCCGGATATGCTTCAAAATCATCCTCTTTTCTTTGTGACAAAAATTCGTATACGTCTTCGTAATCACTCTCTTCAAAATTTCTTAGTATTAATCTATCTGTCGTAATTGATTTCATATTTTTATTGTCCTTTCATTTCATCTAATTTTACTTCCAATATGTGTATTCCAAACTATTAATAAATTCTGGTGTAGCAACTTCTTTTCCTTTTGTATCAATTGCTCTCCAAAACATAGGTTGATTCATTAAATCACTCTCCACATAGTAATCCATCAAATAATTGTGTTCTGTATCATCAACAAGTGTATATACTCTTTGATCAGTATCCTTTTCTCCATCTTGAACAAGGTAACCAACACAAGCATCTATGTCCCTTTCATGCAATATTTTTCCTATTGTTCCATAAGGCATATATGTTCTGCCTTCATACTCAATTGTTGCATAAGCTGCATCATCATCTTCTTTATCAATGTATTCCCCCATTTCAAATGCTATTGCATCATCTGGCAATTCTGGATATTTTATTTGTCCACAACCGCCTAAAATTAAAACCAATATAGTAGCTACTAGTATACCTGCTCTTTTCTTCATAATGTCCTCATTGCCTCGTTTTTCTTAAATATATAATTCTTTTTTCTAACTCAATACCTATAAATTTGCCGATTTGTTTTGAAAAATAAAATAACAATTTCCTTAAGCAGACAAATTAAAGATTATCCCTAATATACATTTTCTCTTCTGCCTCAAAAGCAGGCTGAGTTCTGCCACTTGACACAAAACCATGTGCCTCATAAAAGCTAATCGCCCTATGATTTTCAGTGAAAACCCATAACATGATTTTAGAGAATCCAGCACATTTTACATCCTCAAGGATCCTATCCATCATTTTGCTACCATAGCCCTTGTCTTTCGCAAGCAGTCTTTTGTACATATTAGTCGCCCTATTTATGTCAGTACACTTTTCTAGCAAATCCATTGGAATAATATTCTTAAATGCAGCCTTCCAACTCTTTGTCTGAATATATGCCAGAGTATTTTCATCTCCTTCTTTTGCCGTGCGTATATGAATCATTTTCTTCTCCTAAAGTCATGCGTATGTTCCTTGTATTTTTGTATGTCTAGTATGTGAATGTCCACAATTAATAAAATCACTCTAATTTATTAAATTGGGAGTTGCAATACTGCGTATGTATCTGCATAAAGATAAAGAAAAGAGTTCTATCACGATTATCATAGTAGACCAGCTGTCCGTTCTGATTCTGTGATAATTGTGGCTTTCCTATTCAAAGAATCATTTTATACTTGGCACCCTTTTCTGTCTTTTCATAGGCTTGGAAGCCCACACTTTCAAAGCACCGCCTTGAGCCTTCGTTCCAATCGTAAATTTCATCGACCTCAAGATAGTCATATCCCAACCCTTTTCCACGCTGTACCAGAGCAGAAACAACCTTCCGGCCAATCTTTTTGCCCCGGTAGTTTTTATCTCCGATGACGATGGGCATATCCTCCTGCCAGAAAGTTACATCTCCGATAGGCTTATACGTGCCATTCTCCAGCACTTCAATGAAGTACAGCTCTCCAGCATCATTCAGATATTCATACATCCCTTTGAGCCGTTCCATGGTATAGAGATCTTTTTTGCCATCCACCAGATAGACCGTTTCTTCATCCTGGTACCACGCAAGGGCGAAGTCATACACCCCATCATATTTCCGCAACCGCAAAGATTCGTCGATCTGAATCGCCGCAGGTTGTTCAATCTCTTGTATTGCCATAACAATTTCCTTTCTTACCGTATTATTCCCTAATTATGTACTATGGATTTACACGGAAAAACTATATCACAATTTTCAATTTTACTTTGTAAGCACCTTTTTGCAATACTTATGTACTCCACAATGAGGACATACTAATTTACGCTTTGTAATAGTATGAGGCCCCATAACATAAGACTTCATATCAGGAACAAATCTATTATTGCACTTAGGACACTCAAACGCTCCAGCTTCTCTATCGATTATGCAAGCAATAGCAACTCCACCAGCTATTACTACCAGTCCTATAACAATTAACAGAATTCTCATCCATGTCTCCATCACAAGCAATCCTGACATCATAACTAATGGAACTGCTGCAATAATTGTAAGTCCTACAACCATTCCTGATAAAATAATCTTCTTTTTGCTTTCCTGTGCTTCTCTAACTAAATTCACCATATTTTCCTCCGCTTTCTTACGATAATCTTCTTCTGATACTCTTTCACCAGATAATAGTTCATTCACTGTTATTTCTAATTCATTGCACAACGGTAACAGCAACGACACTTCTGGAAAACCATTCCCTCGCTCCCATTTAGAAATTGTCTTATCGCTGATTTCTAACTTTTCAGAGAGCTGTTTCTGAGTATATCCTTTTCTCTTTCTCTCATCAGCGATGAACTTTCCAATTTTTATTTGGTCCATTTGTTTTCCTCCTTTCTGGTTTGATTATCCTCAAAAAAGTCTTCAGATCAAACCCACGCAACGTAGAATATGGTGAATTTGTGCGGTTTCTACGCTCCGTAGAGTGAAAAATAAGAATTTAGCACTTCACAAATTTCGAATTTTTTCTAACTCAACAACTTGGGATTTGTCGGTGAGCATTCATTAATGCCTTCAATTCTTCCATGTCACTGTTTTGCATAATGTAATCAAATACAACTTGATTGCTCAGTGCTTTTTTTAACAAGTTCTGATCTATTTTATCAATGATATCTATCCAGTCCCGTTTTACCGTCTTATTTATTTGGTTGAAAAAATGTGTATCATACCTTTTTCTTTCCGCATCGTGAATAGGATATCCTGTACCGAAATCTCCATCAAATAATTTATTAATTGTACATTGAAGATTAATTTCTCCACTCCATCCAAAGTTAAGTCCAAATGGAAAAGATACTGCATTGCCGCCATTGATTCTTCCAAACAGAAACGCATCTTGTGGTGTAGGAGTATACCCACATATTACGCCCGGTAAACTATTACATGCTAACATCATCCCTTGCCCAGAGGAACATCCGGTCACTACAAAATCAACAGCTTTACTGGAAAGCAAAAAACTTACACAGATTGCAATTTCAATATATGAGAAATCTTTTGTTGTATCTTCAAACACGCCAAAATTAATTACTTCATATCCATAAGACTCAACTGCTTTTCCTACACTCTCAAAAATCAATTTGTTTTTCTCTTTTTGTGATGTTGCTTGAATTACTCCAATTTTCATAGTTTTTTCCTCTAAGTGGTTATTAAACAAACTCATATCCTTACAAATTCAAATTTTTCTAACTCGATAATTTGGGGGTTGTCGAGTTCTTTAAGAAGAAATAAAATCATTTTTATTTTTCTATTATACAATCAGCTAAATATTCATTAACACATATTTCTTCAATACGCTCCGGTACGATTTCATCATAACATACCCATTGCGTTCCCATTGCATGAATAAATTTACTCTTATCAAGATGATATAAATACCCTTTACCGCCATAGTTAGGATGACATTTTCTGAATAACATTTTATCTCCATATTCAGGCATCATAATACGTTCGGCTTCATTACTTTCTGTTATGCAACCTAATGCGAATAGGATAGCCATTTTTTTATTAGTAGTGCCATATACAGCCAACTGGCACCCCTCTTCAAATGCTACATCACAGGCTTGATTAGGCACTAATTTTTTTACTTTTATTGGACTTCCATGAAATATGTATTCTTCCTCTTTCATAATTTCCCTCAATCAAATTTATTTACTATTTGCAACAAGTTCATCTGAAAAAACATAATTATCCGATAGTTCATTTACTTTCCGAAGCATTTCCAATTGAATACTCATGAGCATATCTATATCCTCTTTTGTTGCTATTCTATATTCCATAATATCCTCCCAATTCTAGTATTCAAATAAATTCAAATTTACATCTACGTAAATTTGAATTTATGTTTTTATATAACAATATTGTATATAACTAAACCAATATTCAATAAAATAAGTAAATGTAAAATAATATGATACAAATCTGGAATTAGCTTTGTTTCACTGGCAGGAATAATGCGGACTGTATTTCTAAAGCTTTCATTATATCCTTTTAACTTCTTGTCTGAAACGCCCAAAATAGTATAATACCAATGGCAAAAAAATTGAACCACAAACCACAAAACCAATACTCCTAGCAGGAACCACTTTCCCCAAAAAAGTGGCACCCAAAAGAAAATCGCTCCAGTGCTAAATAGGCATAACATAACAAACTCTGCGCTCTTTATCCCTACACCCTCTACTAAAATATATTTTCCAAATTTGTATGTGCAAATACACCCAAAAAACCAACAAAACAATATTACTTGAGCAAGAATTGTTACTAAAATCACCTTTTTACCTCTACAAATTCTAATTTTTTAATTTCCATACTGAATCATCATCTAGGGCCTGTTTTTCCAAATTTTCTTACAAAACAGGAGTATTTTTCCGTGTTTTTTCTGTATATACCCTGTCGATTTACATAATATAGTATTCCTACATTTCTTGAGCCCGATAACTTAGGATTTGATGATGTTATTTAATTGTCCAATATCCATCATAGGCATATCCCGTTTTTCCAATCAATAAATGCTCCGATTTAGTGAAACCTACTTTCTGAATTGCTTTAATTCTTTCTACCGCATATATTGGAGCCTTAGTAAGTACACCTTTACATCCTAACATTTTCTCAAGTTCTGGTGTGATAAG